>CAZEPJ010000048.1:0-36318 GCA_964514105.1 uncultured Desulfarculaceae bacterium
GACGGCCGACGGCCGCGCCAAGAACCGCCGCGTCGAACTCAAGATCATCAAGTAGTCCCGTGGCGGGGCCTCCCCGGAAACGGGAAGGCCCCGTGGCAAGTCAGGAGGGGGGCGCCCCCAAGCGCCCCCCTCGTTTTGGTTCGGCCGCCTCCCCCAGGCCGGGGCATGGCGCCAGCCCATCAGCGCGAGAAGACGCTAAACAGCCTGTCCAGGGCGCCTTTTTCCAGCTTGGCCACGCTCTCCAGCTCCCCGGCGTCCAACCACACCCCCTCGCATGCCGAGCATTTGTCCACCTTGATCTGCTTGTAGTCGATCTCGATCAGGTCCATGCCGCACTTGGGGCATTTCATGAAGTGCAGCTCTTTGCGTCGCTCCTTCTCTGCCTCGGCCAGCTTCCGCTGCTTCTCCTCCTCGAGCTTCTTCTTCTTCTCGAACTCCTGCTTGGCGAAGTACTCCTCCTCCTGGTCACTGGGCTTCCATTCCATCCTGACTCTCCTTTCGCTTCTGGATCAGTCTTTCCTTCTGTTTCCTCCATTGGTCTTCCAGCCGCCTGAGGACCCTTCTGGCCCAGACGAATTCCGTAGCCAGGATGGCGAGCCCGGCGGGAATGACCAGGGTTGCGGGCCCGGGAAGGACCATCATGGCGATGCCGATGGCCAGCACCGTGAATCCCACCGCGGCCACGACGAGCCGCTTGAACCGTGTGATGGTCTTGGTGATCACCCGCGCGCGAACCCCGCGGGTCGGGTCCGCCGTTTCAACCCGGGCCCGGCCCGCCATCTCGGCCCTGTCGCCCGACAACACCGGTCGGGGGGGCACCCCCCGACGAGAACCCGGCGACCGGGTGTCCCGGCGACTTGGGATGAAAAGCTACCGTCTGTCATGGACCCTGTCAACCCGGCGGGGTCAAAACCCGATGGCGCATCCGTCCTTGCGTCGGTCCGAAGCCCCCAGAAGCACCCCATCCCGCGGGTCCCGGTAGATGGCCTGCCCCCCCCCCGCCTCGTTGGTCCGCGGCTGCCTGGAGGCCACCTCATGCCCCCGCCTGCGCAGGGCTGCGGCCGTCTCCCGGGGGATGCCGTCCTCCAGGTACACCGTCCTGCCGTGCAGGTGGCGCACGCGGGGGGCGTCCATGGCCTCCTGGAGGTTCATGTGGAAATCCACGAGGTTCATGAGGAACTGCACATGCCCCTGGGGCTGCATGTCGGCCCCCACCACCCCGAAGGCCATAAGAAACGCATCACCCTCGAAGAGCATGGCCGGAATGATGGTGTGCATGGGCCGCTTTCCGGGCTCCAGGCAGTTGGCGTGGCCGGGTTCCAGGCAGAAGGAGCGGCCCCGGTTCTGCAGCAAGATGCCCGTTCCATCGGCGATCACCCCCGATCCGAAGTGATGGAAGATGCTGCTGATGAACGAGGCCGCGTTTCCTTCACCGTCCACGGCGGCCACGTACACCGTGTCCGACGGGGAGTCGGGCCGGGCGAGTTCCGAGGCCTGCTGGGCCCGCTGGAGATCGATCCGCCCCCGCACCTCCTCGGCATATGCCTTGGAGGTGAGCCGGGCCACCGGCACGTCGCGGAACTGAGGATCCGCCACGTATCGTTCCCGGTCCCGGAAGGCCGCCTTCTTGGCCTCCACCAGCAGGTGAAGGTGGTCGGGGCCATTGTGGGCCACGCCGGCCATGTCGTACCCCTCCAGGATGTTGAGCATCTCCAGGGCCACGAGCCCCTGGCCGTTGGGCGGAAGCTCCCACACCAAACGGCCTCGATACGTGGTGGAGATGGGCGCCACCCAACTGGAGGCATGGTCCCGCAGATCCTCCAGGGAGAGCAGGCCTCCCAGCCGGTCCGAGCAACGCACCACCGCCTCGCCCACGGGTCCGCCGTACAGGACGCCCACGCCTTCCCGGGCGATGGCCTTCAGGGTCCGGGCCAGATCGGGGTTGGCGAATAGCTGTCCAGGACGCGGGGACCGCCCGTCGGGCAGAAACGTGCGGGCCCATCCCTCCCGATTTCGCAGGCGTCCGGTCATGCGCGCCCACTCAGCCGCCGTGATCTCGGCCACGGGAAAACCGGCTTCGGCGTGGTGGATGGCCTCCTGGAGCAGTTCCCCCAGGCTCAGAGTGCCGCATCGCTCCAGAGCCGCGTCCCAGGCATGAAGGGCCCCCGGCACCGTGACGGACAGGATCCCCCGCTCGGGGATCTCCTTGAGACCCCGGGAGTGAAACCAGCCCATCTCGGCCCGGCGGGGCGCCCGTCCGCTCCCGTTGAGGCCCAGAAACCTCCGCTCCTTGGCTTGATACAGGATGGCGAAGGCGTCTCCGCCGATGCCCACCGATTGCGGCTCGATCACGGCCAGGGTGGCCAGCATGGCCACGGCCGCATCCGTGGCATTGCCGCCGCGCCGAAGCACGTTGTAGCCCGCCACGCTGGCCAGATGCTGGCTCGAAGCCACCATGCCGCGGGTCCCCACGGCCACCGAGCGCTGGGCCGCCCCCCGCCATTTCCTTCGTGTGCCGTATGTGAACTCCATGGATCCCCTCTCGCGCCGTTGCCGCCGCTTCATCGACCCCGGGGGATGGCTCCGGTTTCCGGTCCCCGGCCCCGCGACTCCTTTCTCGTGTCCTTTCCTTTTCCCCCCCCGCACCAGTTTACCAGAAGATCTTCATTCGGTCTTCCTCGCAGGCAGAAGACCGCGGGCCTCAGGCCGCGGTCTTCTGCCGGGGCTTTGCAAACGCGGTCCAGTTGCGCTACCTTGGGCCCAGGCGCCAACTTGCGACAGCGGAGCGGCCGTGGTGAAACCGGTTGTTTCAAATGGCCAGAGCGGCGGGGAGCGAACCGGCCTCGAGGCGGCCCTCGGGCCCGGGCTCGCCATCGGCGGTGGCATCCCGCGCCGGGGCTGCAGGGCGCCCGGCGCCGTGGCCGCGGGCACCATGGCCGCAGTCCTTCTGTGCGCTGCGCTGGCCGCATCTGACGCAGCGCCCCGGGACGCAGATTTCGCCGCGGAAGAACGCCCGGGAGGGCTGGCTCCTGCGGGGCCGCGTGGGGATCCCGCGTCCTACGCCGAGGCGCTCGGCATGTGGCGCGATCCCCGGGAGCTGAACGCTTGGATCGGGGTCAGGTTTCACTATGACATGGAGCGGGCCCTGGAGCTGTCCGAGACCCAACGCGCGCGGCTGGGGCGCCCCCCCGTTCTCCCGCCTGAGGAGTTCTTCCGCGCGCCGCGAGGCACCTGTGTGGATCTCACCCGTTTCGCCGTCGAGACCCTGCGCGCCGTCGCCCCCGGACTCAACCCCAAGTACGTCATGATCCAATTCGACCCCGTTGTCGTGGCCGGAAACACATTGCGCCGCCACTGGCTCGCATCCTTCGAACGGGATGGGCGGCGCTTCTTCTTGGCGGACTCCGAGCGTCCCGGCCACATGGCCGGACCCTATGCCAGTGTGGGCGCATTCATGGACGAGTACGCCCGCTACCGGCAAAGGCGCATCGTCTCCTTCCGGGAGATGGACACCTGGGAGCAAACGATCCGGGCCCCCGCCGTCAGGCGCCAGGGGCATACCCCGTCCGATGCGTCCCACGCGCAGGAGTGAGTCCGGCATGGAACCGCTCCACGTCTCCGGGCCCTGGCGGCGGGGTCTCCGGCAACGCCATCGTGCCTTTGCCCATGGGTTTGAACCTTGAGACAGAGGCCGCGACTCGTTCATCACCGGGCTGTTCGTGGCGCCGGCCTCTCGGCGCCTTGGGGTGGGTGGCGCCCTGCTGGAGGCGATGCTGCACAGACTGGAGGCGTCGTGCGCCGGCGTCGTGCGCCTCATGGTCCGACCGGAAAACACCGGGGCCCCCGCCCTGTACGAGAGGCGGGGTTTCAAGGTCGTGCCCAGGGTCATGATGACGCGGCGACTCGCCCCGGGTGCGGGCCCGATGGGCGGGCACGGGCAGGACGGACGGCGCCGACCGCGCCGTGAGACATGACGATACAGGGAGGGGGAGATGGCCGTTCGCGTCGTCAGGCTGGGAACCGCCAGGCTCGCGGGAGAGGGCCTTCGCATCGGGACCGTCCGCCGCCCGCCGCGAGGGGTCCCCAAGGCGCAGTTTTCCTCGGGCAACTGGTACGATGTATGGTTCCCCAACCTGGCGCCCAGCCTCGAGACCATGAAGCTGGGGCAGGGCGCCGAGACCCCGGCCCAGTGGGCCGCATTCGTGAGGAGATACCGCGCCGAGATGGCGAAGCCGGAAAACAGCCACGTCCTGGAGCTGCTGGCCGCCCTGTCCCATGGCGCGGACTTCTCCGTGGGCTGCTATTGCGAGGACGAGGCACGCTGCCACCGCTCGGTGCTTGGCGCGCTGCTCATGGAGAAGGGCGCTGCCATGGCATGAGACGACGCAGGCATCGCGTCCCGTGGCCCCTGCAAGGAGGGATGATGAGACATCTGACCCGCCGTGAGGCGAGGCGCTTCGCCGAACAATGGCTCCCGGCCTGGTCCGGGAACGACCCGGAGCGCCTCGCCTCCTTCTACGCCGAGGACGCCGTCTACCTCGATCCCGCCATCCCCCAGGGCATCCGCGGGAAACCCGCCCTGTTGGCCTACTTCAGGAAGCTCCTGTCGTACAACCCCCACTGGGTCTGGACCCAGATGGAGGGAATCCCCCTGGAGGACGGGTTCCTGAACAAGTGGCGTGCCCGGATCCCCGTCGGCCCCAGCGCCCTGGAGATCGTCGGGGTGTGCCTGGTCCAGCTCGACGAGCTGGGGAAGATCCGGAGAAACGAGGTCTACTTCGACCGTTCCGGGCTCCTGGAGGCCATCGCCAAGCACCGCGAGGCCCCTGCCCACGGCCGTCCAGTGGTGCGACCCTGACCGTGGCCCAGCGAAAAGGCCCCGACCGGGAGAGACCCATGGCCGACATGTTGGTGAAGCTTTACGACCTGCCCGACCCCGCCCCCCTGCTGGCGGCGCTCGACGCCCGGGGGGTCTCCGTGCGACGGGCCGCGCCCTTGGAGAGGGCCCGGGTCGTGGACTGGGTGGGCCGCCATTTCCACGAGGGCTGGGCCCGGGAGTGCGAGGCGTCCTTCGGGGAGCGGCCGGTGGCGTGCTTCGTGGCCGTAGGCGGGGAGCGGCCAGGGGGGTCTGCGGCGGACCCGCACGGGCCCCCGCCGGAGGCCGTGCTGGGGTTTGCCTGCTACCACGCGGCGGCCAGGGGAATGTTCGGCCCCGAGGGGGTGCACGCGGATCACCGGGGCCGGGGCGTGGGAAGGGCGCTGCTCGCGGCCTGCCTGGACGCCATGCGGGCAGAGGGATTCGCGTACGCGGTCATCGGGTGGGCGGGCCCCCAGGCGTTCTATGCCAGGACGGTGGGGGCCACGGTCATCGAGGGCTCGGAGCCGGGCGTGTACCGGGGCCCTATGACCGGCCTCGGCGGGAGGCGGGGTCCGGGCAGGGACGCGCCGTGACCAGCGCCCACCGCGTCTTCCGCGTGCCCTTCCATGGCAGGAGCCTGCTGGGCGATCTCCTGTACGGGGAAGGCGGCCTCCATCTGCTTGTGCTGCACGGGGCGGGCCAATCCCACCGGGGCCGCTTCCGCCAGATCCGCCTGGAACTGCTGGATCGGGGGATCGGATCCGCCGCATTCGACTTCGTGGGCCACGGGGAGACGGGCGGGGACCTGCGCGCTTCCAGCCTCATGGCCCGCACCGAGCAGGCCTGCCGCGTCATCGAGGCCCTGCCCCTTGGCCGCCCCCTCGCCATCATGGCCGCCAGCATGAGCGGGTACACCGCCGTGAGGCTGCTGGAACGCTACGCCGTCGATCGACTCATCCTGCTCATGCCGGCCATGTACGCGGCAAAGGCATACGCAGTCCCCTTCAACGGCGGCTTCACCGAGATCATCCGGCGGCCCGGGAGCTGGGAGGATTCGGACGCCTGGGCCATCCTGGGGCGCTACACCGGTCGGCTCCTGGTGGTGGCCGGACAGAGGGACACCGTCATCCCGTGGGGCGTCATCCGCCGCGTCCATGACGCCGCCGTCCAAGCCCGGGATCGGCTCCTCTTCGTGGCCCCTGAAGCATCCCACAACGCCCTGACCGACCTGCGGGCCAGGGATCCCCGAACGTTTCAGCGGCTGCTGGGCCTCATGGCGAAGCTCATGGGGGGCGCCCCGGACCCGCCCGCACCCCGCGATGCCGAGGGTTGCCCCGGGACACGGCATCCCCCATAATCGTTGGCCAGGAGTCCCGACGCAGGAGTCCGTCCGACGGAGAGCGACCATGAACCCCATTCCTTTGGCGCCCAGCCTCTCCCGGGTCTCGCCGTCCCTCATCCGGGAGCTGGCCAACGTGGCCTTCACCATGGACAACGTCCTGCGGCTTCACTTCGGGGAGTCCAATTTGCCCACCCCGCCCTTCATCGTGGAGGCCGCGTGCCGGGCCCTGGCCGAAGGGCACACCTTCTACACCGAGAACGCCGGCATCCCAGGCCTCCGGAGCGCCCTGGCCGGCAAGTACGCCGATCTCCACGGGGTCGAACTGGACCCCGACTCGCAGATCGTGGTCACCGCCTCGGGCGTGCAGGCCCTCAACCTGGCCATCCGGTGCGCCATCGACCCCGGAGACGAGGCGTTGATCCTCACCCCCAACTGGCCCAATGCATCGGGCGACGTGGCCCTGTACGGAGGGGTGGCTCGGGAGGTCCCCTACACCCGGGGCAAGGAGCGCTTCGAGATCGACTTCCCGGCCCTGGAGGCCGCCCTCTCGCCCCGGACCCGGCTCCTGGTCTACACCTCCCCCTCCAATCCCCTGGGGTGGGTCGCCTCCCCCTCGGACCAGGAGCGGCTCCTGGCCTTCTGTCGGAGGCACGGACTGTGGCTCGTGGCTGACGAGGTCTACGAGCGCATCTATTACGGCGGGCCCGTGGCCCCGTCCATCCTCCGGCTCTGCCATGGGCAGGACGCCGTCACGGTGGTGGGGTCCTTCTCCAAGAGCTACTGCATGACGGGGTGGCGCCTGGGGTGGCTCGTCTCCCGGGCGGACCTGGGTAGGAAGGCCGCCCAGCTCAACGAGTTCATCGTCTCCCATGCCCCGTCCATGGTGCAGCGGGCCGGCGAGGCGGCCCTCGCCCAGGGCGAGCCGGGCCTCCGGGAGATGGTGAGCGCATACGCCCAGCGCGTGCGCTTCTGCCGCGAGGCCCTCGCGGGGCTGGACGCCGTCTGGCTCCCGGAGCCCGAGGGGGCGTTCTACCTGTTTCCCAGGATCGCCGGGATGGAGGACTCCTTCGCCTTCTGCCTCCGACTGCTCAGGGAGACCCGGGTGTCGGTGGCCCCGGGTGTGGCTTTCGGCAACGGGGGAGAGGGATACGTGCGGATCTGCTGCGCCGCGGACCGCTCGGTGCTGGAGCCCGCCATGGAGCGCTTCGTCCGCTTCGTGCAGCAGGGTGGCTGACCCGTAAGGAGGGCCCATGGACATGCGAGTGTTCCAGGAGATGGACGCACCGGCCCTGCGAAGCTACATCGAGTTCCTCCTGTGGCACTATCGGGTGGTGGACGCCTTCTGGTTCATCCGCGTGGCCGAGCGCTATGATCAGCCGACGGCCGAGCGGATCAACGAGGAAGTCTGGGGCCGGGTGCCGGCCATGGCGGCCCGGGATTTGCTCTCCCGCTTCGGCATCGGCGAGACGGGCCTCCAGGGATTTGTGCGGGCCCTGCGCTATTTCCCATGGGCCGCCCTGGTGGGCTACCAGATCGAGGAGTCCCCCCACGAGGTCCTCATCTCGGTCCCCTCCTGCCCCACCCAGGAGGCGCGCCTCAGGCGGGGGCTGGGTGAGTTCGTGTGCAAGGAGATGCACCGGGGGGAGTTCACGAGCTTCGCCAGGGTCATCGACGAGCGCATCCAGGTGGAATGCCTCTTCGCCCCGCCAGACCCCCACCCCCCCGACATGTTCTGCCGGTGGCGCTTTCGCCTGGAAGAGGCCGGGGCGGGCCGGGCGCGCTAGCCTCCCGTCAGCCGCGCCCCGTGGCAGGGGAACCCGGCGCCGCGCACCCCGCGGCCTCGATCGGTCGAAGACGAAGGAGGGAGATGGATGAAAGGGAAATGCCTCGTCCTTTGCGGGCTCCTGTTCGTCGCCCCGACCTCGACCGCCATGGCGGACGAGGGGGCGCGCGTTCGCGCCTTCTCCCCCCAGGGCACGGTCAAGAAGGTGCGCCAGGTGCGGGCGGCCTTCTCCGAGCCCATGGTCCCCCTGGGCGACCCCCGCACCGGGGTGGACCCCTTCCATGTGGACTGCCCGGAGAAGGGGACGGGCCGGTGGGCCGATCAGAAAAACTGGATCTACGACTTCCACGCCGACGTGCCCGGGGGGGTGCGCTGCGCCTTCACGGCCCGGCCCGATCTGGCATCCCTGGAGGGCCGTTTTGTGACGGGGCAGCGGCGCTTCGAGTTCTCCACCGGCGGGCCGGCCGTGGTGGGCGCCACCCCGTACGACGGCCATCGGGGCATCGCGGAGGACCAGATCTTCATCCTGTCGCTGGATGCCGAGCCCGACGAGGCCTCGGTGATCGAGAACGCGGGTTTCTCCATCCCCGGCATCGAGGATCGGGTGGGCGTGCGGATCGTCTCCGGCGAGGAGCGGGATGCCCTGGTGCGGCTCCGCGCCTCCATGTACCCGCGGCCGGCGGCCGGCGGCCGGCACATCATCCTGATTCAGTGCAGGCAGCGACTCCCCTCCGGGGCCAAGGTGAGCCTGGTCTGGGGGGAGGGGGTGAGGTCCCGCTCGGGGATCCCCACGGAGCGGGATCAACTGCTCCACTTCGAGACCCGGGAGGCCTTTTCCGTGGCTTTCCGGTGCGAGCGGGAGCACCCCCGGGCCGGCTGCCTGCCCATGCTCCCCATGAGTCTCTCCTTCTCGGCGCCTTTGGCCCCGGACCAGAAGGGGGAAGCCGTGCTCACCGGGCCTGGGGGGAAGGCCTGGCGTGCGGCCTTGAGCTCGGGCCAGAGCTGGGTTTCCTTTCCGGGACCCTTCCCGCCGGGCGCCGACTTCCGGCTGGAGCTCCCGCCGGACATCCGGGACGACGCCGGCCGCCCCCTCACCAACGCTGACCAGTTCCCCCTGTCTGTCCGCTCGTCGGCGTATCCTCCCCTGGCCAAGTTCTCGGCGCGCTTCGGAATCCTGGAGCGCCGCGCCGGGGCCGTGCTTCCCGTGACCCTCCGGGACCTGGAACCCCAGGTCAAGGCCCGCATGGTGGCCCTCGGCCAGGACCCGAGGGGCATCACGGGCCAGGTGGTGGGCAAGCTCTTCAACATCCCCCCCGAGCGGTTGGAGGACGTGCAGCCCTGGCTTCGCCGGGTGGCCGGGGCCTCCCGCGAGGCGTCCATGCTGGGCGGGGAGGCGAGGACCCGCGAGTTCACCGTGCCCAAGCCACACGGGGCCAAGGCCTTCGAGGTGGTGGGCATCCCGCTGGACAAGCCCGGCCTGTACGTGGTGGAACTGGAGAGCAGCATCCTCGGGGAGGCGCTCCTGGAGCCGCCCAAGCCCATGTTCGTTCCCACGGCGGCCCTGGTGACCAATCTCTCCGTTCACTTCAAGCAGGGGCGGGAGTCCTCCCTGGTGTGGGTGACCAGCCTGGACAAGGGCGACCCGGTGCGCAACGCCGTGGTCACCGTGAAGGACTGCCGCGGCGGGACCCTCTGGCGGGGGATGACCGACTCCGAGGGCGTGGCGCGCATCGAGGCCCCCCTCCCTGCGGCCGACCAGCTCCCCCGCTGCCCGTACAGTCGGGACGACCCGGATGCATCCCAGATGGGCGCCCTGCGCGCCCTGGGGGGAGGCCTCCTCGTCCTCGCCCAGACGGGCGACGACATGAGCTTCGTCCACTCCAGTTGGACGGAGGGGATCGAGCGCTGGCGGTTCAAGCTGCCCACCGAGCCCCACGGCGGTCCGGTGATCGCCCACACCATCTTGGACAGGACCCTGCTCAGGGCGGGGGAGTCCGTGCACATGAAGCATATCCTGCGCCGGCACACCATGGCGGGCTTCTCCACGGTCCCCCCGGCCCAGCGGCCCGACAGGGTGGTGATCCAGCACGTGGGAAGCGATCAGACCTACGATCTCCCCCTGGCGTGGGACGCAGACGGAGCGGCCGAGACGACCTGGGCCATCCCCCGGGAAGCCAAGCTGGGCGGGTACGAGATCGTGCTCTCGCGGGGCGGACAGGAAGAGGGATCGGGCGGGGACGAAGGGGAGCAAGACGAAGAGGCCTTCCATGACGGGGATCGCCCCGGCATGGGCGGGCCCGGCTCGTGGATCAGCGGCCGGTTCCGCGTGGAGGAGTTCCGTGTCCCCCTCCTCAAGGGGACCATCGTGCCCCCCCGGGAGCCGCTGGTCAACGCCTCGGAGGTCACCCTGGATCTCGGCGTCCGGTTCCTGGCCGGCGGCGCCGCGTCCCAGCTCCCCGTGCGCCTTCGAGGCGGCATCGCCCTCAAGCCCCTTCCGAGCTTCGAGGGGTTCGAGGGATTCCGCTTCGCCAACGGCGGGGTGAAGGAGGGGCTCGCCCGCCGGGGGCAGGCCCTGGAGGAAGAGACGGAAGAGGACCCGGAGGGGGCCCCGGGCGAGGAGGAGGGGGCGGGCCCAAGACCCCCGGCCCTGGCCACCCAGGAGCTGGTCCTGGATCGGGCCGGCTCGGGTCGGGCAACCCTCTCGGGCCTACCCAAGGGGGAGCGGCCGCGGGAGCTGGTTGCGGAGATGGAGTTTCAGGACCCCAATGGAGAGGTCCAGACCGTCTCGGCCAGGATCCCGCTGTGGGGGGCTCGGCGGCTGGTGGGCATCAGGCCCGACGACTGGGCCGCCTCCAGGGACCAGGTGAGGGCCCAGGTGGCCGTGGTCGATCTGCAGGGCCGGCCCGTGGCCCGGGCCCCGGTCAAGGTGGACCTGCTCTCCCGCAGGACCCTGTCCCACCGCAAACGGCTGGTGGGCGGGTTCTACGCGTACGACCATGCGGTGGAGACCCGCCGGGTCAAGACCCTGTGCCAGGGGGACACCGACGACCGGGGGTTGCTCCTGTGCGAGGCCGACTGCCCGGTGTCCGGGGAGCTGATCCTGGCGGCGGAGAGCCGCGATGAGGCTGGCAATGCGACCCGGGCCAACCAGAGCGTCTGGGTGGCCGGCGACGGGCAGTGGTGGTTCGAGGCCGGGGACCACGACCGCATGGATGTGCTCCCCGAGAGGAAGCGGTACGAGCCCGGCGAGACGGCCCGTTTCCAGGTCCGCATGCCCTTCCGGGAGGCCACGGCCCTGGTGGCCGTGGAGCGCGAGGGGGTCCTGGAGGCACGGGTTCACCGCCTGTCCGGCCGCATGCCCGTGGTGGAGCTGCCGGTTCGGGACAATTACGCGCCCAACGTGTTCGTCTCGATCCTGGCGGTCCGGGGGCGCGTGGCGGGGGTGCCGCCCACGGCCCTGGCCGACCTGGGAAAGCCGGCTTTCAAGATGGGTGTGGCCGAGATCAACGTGGGGTGGCGGGCCCACGAGCTCAAGGTCGCCGTGACCACGGACCGGACGCTCTACAAGGTGCGGGAAACGGCCCGGGTCCGGGTGAAAGTGACCACCGGCGACGGCAAGGCGCCACCGCCGGGCAGCGAGGTGGCCCTGGCTGCCGTGGACGAGGGACTCCTGGAGCTCATGCCCAACCCGAGCTGGGATCTGTTGCCTCCCATGATGGGGCGGCGGGGATACGAGGTCCGCACGGCCACGGCCCAGATGCACGTGGTCGGCAAGCGCCACTTCGGCCTCAAGGCCCTTCCCCAGGGGGGCGGAGGGGGCCGGCAGGCCACCCGGGAGTTGTTCGACACCCTCCTTTTGTGGCGGGCTCGGCTTGCGCTGGACGACCGCGGCGAGGCCTCGGTCGAGATCCCCCTCAACGACGTCATCACCGGATTCCGCATCGCGGCCGTGGCCACGGGCGGGACCGGCCGGTTCGGTTTCGGGGCGGCCACCATCCAGGCCACCCAGGACCTCATGGTCCTGTCGGGCCTTCCGCCCCTGGTGCGGGAGGGAGACCGATTCCGGGCAGGCTTCACCGTGCGAAACGCCACGGACCGGCCGCTGACGGTGGAGATGGGGGCCCGGGCCCAGGGGATGTCCCCGGATCCGGGGCCCCTGGCCGCTGCCCTGGCGCCCGGAGAGGCCCGGGAGCTGGCCTGGGATGTGACGGCGCCCCACGGGGTCGCCAGCCTCCCCTGGGAGGTGTGGGTCAAGGCCCGGGAGGGCGGGGCCCAGGATCGCCTCCGGGTCACCCAACGGGTGGCCCCGGCCGCGCCCGTCCGCGTGTTCCAGGCCACCGTTGCCCAGCTCGTGGGGCAGGCGACCCTCCCGGTGGAGCGGCCTGTGGACGCCCTTGCCGGCGGCGGCGTGGGCGTCTCCATCCGGCCCCGCCTGGGAGACGGGCTCGACGGCGTGGAGCGGTACATGCGCCAGTACCCGTATGGCTGCATGGAGCAGCGGGTCTCCATGGCCGTGGCCCTGAGGGACAGGCCGTCCTGGGATCGGCTCATGGCCCAGCTCCCGTCCCACCTGGATGGCGACGGCCTGCTCAAGTATTTCCCCGGCATGGTCTGGGGGAGCCCCGTGCTCACGGCCTATGTGGTCTCCATCGGCCACGAGGCCCGGTGGGAGGTCCCGGCGGAGCCCCTGGAACGCATGGCCGCGGGGCTCCGGAAGTTCGTGGAGGGGAGCGTCATCCGGCACTCGCCCCTTCCGGCAGCCGATCTCTCCGTGCGCAAGCTGGCCGCCCTGGAGGCCCTCTCCAGGATCGGGCAGGGGGACCCCAAGCTCCTGGGGTCCCTCTCGGTGGAGCCCAACCTGTGGCCCACCTCGGCCCTCATCGACTGGATCAATTTCCTCCTGAACGTGGAGCGGGTCCCCCAACGCCGGGCGCGTCTGGCCGAGGCCGAGCAGATCCTCCGGGCCCGCCTCCAGTTCCGGGGGACGGTCATGGGGTTCTCCACCGAGGCCACCGACGGCCTCGGGTGGCTCATGGTCTCCCAGGACCTCAACGCCGTTCGCACGGTTCTCACGGCCCTTCGCCTGGAAGGGTGGCGGGAGGAGATTCCCCGGCTGATGCGGGGGGCCCTGGCCAGGCAGCGAGGCGGCCACTGGGACCTCACCCTGGCCAATGCCTGGGGGGTCCTGGCCATGGACGGGTTCTCCCGGGCGTTCGAGGACCAGGAGGTCACGGGATCGACGAGGGCCGCCCTGGGAGACCAGGCCCGCCTCCTGGATTGGCGGGCCGCCCCCCTGGGGGACGCCATGATCCTTCCCTGGCCCTCGGGGCAGACCCATCTGACCCTGGTCCATGAGGGCAGCGGCAGGCCGTGGGCCGTCGTGCAGAGCCTGGCCGCCGTGCCGCTCAAGGAGCCCCTGTTCAGCGGATACCGGATCCACAAGGGTGCAACCGCCCTGGAGCGCAGGAGGCCGGAACAGTGGAGCCGGGGCGATGTGCTCCGCGTCCGGCTGGAAATCGACGCCCAGGCCGACCAGACCTGGGTGGTGGTGAGCGACCCCATCCCGGCAGGGGCCGTTGTCCTGGGCGGCGGGCTGGGGCGGGACTCCCGCCTCCTGACCCGGGGGGAGGAGCGCAAGGGGCGGGTCTGGCCCGCCTTCGAGGAGCGGGCCTTCGAGGCCTTTCGGGCATACTACGAGTACGTGCCCAAGGGGAGCTTCACCGTGGAGTACACCATGCGCCTCAACCAGCCCGGGACCCTCCAGACCCCCCCCACCCGGGTGGAGGCCCTGTACGTCCCGGAGATGATGGGCGAGATGCCCAACCCGCCCATGGAGATCCTGCCGTGACCCGTGCCAGGCGTCCTTCATCTCCCCCGGCCCTCGGCCGGATGGGCCCCTTGACCCAGTCCCCTGCGTCAGCCTGGGCCTTGGCCTCAGCCCTCGCCCTGGCCCCGGCCTTCGCCCCTCTTCCCGCCCACGCCCTGCCCGCGTACCAGGACGTGCGCGCCGCGCACCGCAAGTCCGACTCCGTCCTTCTGGACCGCCGCGGGGAGATCCTCAACGAGCTTCGCGTGGACCGGAGCCGGAGGCGGTTGGACTGGACCGCGCTGCCCGAGGTGTCTCCCGCCCTGCGGGAGGCCGTGGTGCACGCCGAGGACAAGCGCTTCTTCCGGCACGGCGGTGTGGACTACGGGGCCGCGGCCGCGGCCCTCCTTCAGGGGCTGATCGGCCAGGGCCGCCGGGGGGCGAGCACTATCAGCATGCAGACGGCGGCCCTCATCGAAAAGGATCTGCGGGCCGCCGCCGGCCGCCGCTCCCTGACCCAGAAGTGGCGGCAGATGGCGGCTGCCAGGGAACTGGAGGCCCGTTGGTCCAAGGACGAGATCCTGGAGGCCTACCTCAACCTCCTGTCCTTCCGGGGCGAGTTCCAAGGGATCGCCGCAGCGGCCAGGGGGCTCTTCCAGAAGGATCCCCACGGCCTGGATCGCGCCGAGTCCCTGGTCCTGGCGGCCCTGATCCCGTCGCCCAATGCCCCGGCCGAGACGGTCCTGCGCCGCGCCCTTGGGATCGGGGCCTCCCTTGGCTGGCCGGTGGCGGATGGGGAGATCCGGGACAAGGTCAGGCACGTGTTCCTGGGGGCCGGCCCCATGCATCCCCGGGCCGACCTGGCCCCCCACGTGGCCAGGCAGCTCCTGCGGGGACAGCCGGCGGGGGCCGCCGTCTCCTGCACCGTGGACGCCGAGGCCCAGCGGTTCGCCGTGGAGCGCCTGGTCCACCATCTGCTTTCTCTGGCAACGCAGAACGTGGGGGAAGGCGCCGTCCTGGCCGTGGAGAACGACACCGGCCATGTGCTGCTCTACGCCAGCCACACCACGGAGCCGGCCCACGTCCGGTACGTGGACGGCGTCCGGGCCAGACGCCAGGCCGGCTCCACCCTGAAGCCGTTCCTGTACGCCCTGGCCCTGGATCGACGCATCGTGACCCCCGCCTCCCGCCTGGACGATGGCCCCCTGGACGTGGCCGTCCCGGGCGGCATCTACCAGCCCCGCAACTACGACGCCCTGTTCCGTGGGCCCGTCACGGTGCGAAAGGCCTTGGGCTCCTCCCTCAACGTCCCGGCGGTGCGGCTCCTGTCCCTGGTGGGCGCCGAGCCGTTCCTGCGCACACTGCGGGACCTGGGCATCGAGGGGCTCGGCGAGCCGGCGGACTTCTACGGCCCATCCCTGGCCCTGGGCAGCGCGGACCTGAGCCTCTGGGAGCTGGTGGCCGCGTACCGGGCCCTGGCCAACGGCGGGCTGTGGGACGGGCTGCAGCTCGCCCCGGAGCGGGTCGGCGTCCTCGAGGCCCGGCGCGTATTCTCCCCGGAGGCCGCCTTCCTGGTGACCAGTATCCTGGCCGACCGGGAGGCGCGGAGCCTCACCTTCGGGCTGGAGAACCCCCTGGCCACGCGATTCCCCGCCGCCGTCAAGACCGGGACGAGCAAGGACATGCGGGACAACTGGTGCATCGGCTACTCCCCGAGGTACACCGCGGGCGTCTGGGTGGGGAACTTCTCCGGGGAGCCCATGTGGGATGTAAGCGGCGTCAGCGGGGCAGCGCCCCTGTGGCTGGAGGTGATGAACTTTCTGCATCGGGAGGGGTCGCCGCCCTGGCAAGCCCCTCCGCCGGGGATCGTTCGCCGGCAGGTGGAGCAGACTTCCGGCCCCTACGCGCCCACCCACGAATGGTTCATGGCGGGCACCGAGCCTCTGGTCTGCCCTCCCCCCCGGGGGCCTGCATCCACCATCTCCCGCATCGTGTACCCCCCCCACGGGGCCGTCATCGCCCTGGACCCGGACATCCCGCCGGAGCAGCAACGAGTCCTCTTCGTGGCCCAGGGCGACACCCGGGGTCATGGGTGGGTGCTGAACGGGCAAGCCTTGGGGCAGACCGGACGGGCCGTGCCCTGGCTGCCGGTGCCCGGCAGGCATGCCGTATCTCTGATGGGGCCCCGGGGCGAGCTCATCGATGGCGTCTCGTTTCACGTCCGGGGCCTGAAGCCCCGCGCGGCCCGGGGCGAGGAGGGGGGCTCGGTGCCCCTGGTGCGGTTCCTGGACAGAGGGCCGGGGTGGGCGGAGGCCCCGGGCGGGGTTGCACAACCCGCGGAAATGCCCTAGGATCGGACCTGCCCCATGGACGGCTGGGCCCCTGGGCCGAGGGCCGCCGTGGCAATGACGACGCGGGAAGGAGCCCTGTGATGGAGAGGAAGCGGAGCGAGGCCCTCATGGCCCTGCGGGAGCAGCACGTGCCCAAGGCGGCGTTCAATACCACCCCCGTCTTTGTCCAGAGGGCCCGAGGGGCGGTGATCGAGGACGTGGACGGCAACGAGTACATCGACTTTGCAGGCGGCATCGGCGTGGTCAACGCGGGCCACTGCCCCCGGGAGGTGGTCCAGGCCATCGTGGAGCAGGCCCGGGAGTTCATCCACGTCTGCTTTCACGTGACCCCGTACGAGGCATACGTGGAGCTGGCCAGGCGACTCAACGAGCTCACCCCCGGGGCCTTCCCCAAGAAGACCCTGCTGGTCAACAGCGGGGCCGAGGCCGTGGAGAACGGCATCAAGGTGGCCCGGTACGCCACCCGGCGGCACGCCGTCATCGCCTTCGAGAACGCCTTTCACGGCCGCACCCACATGGCCATGAGCCTCACGAGCAAGGTCAAGCCGTACAAGTGGGGCTTCGGCCCCTTCGCGGCCGAGGTCTACCGCATCCCCTTCGCGTACTGCTACCGTTGCCCCTTCGGCATGGCCTACCCGTCGTGCGAGATCTCGTGTGCCGATTACCTGGAGGAGTTCTTCATCGGCAACGTGGCCCCGGATGCCGTGGCCGCGGTCATGGCGGAGCCCGTCCAGGGAGAGGGCGGCTTCGTGGTACCCCCCGCCGGCTATTTCCAGAAGCTCCAGGCGATCTGCCGGAAGCACGGCATCCTGCTCGTCATGGACGAGGTGCAGTCGGGCATGGGCAGGACGGGCAAGCTGTACGCCTCGGAGCACTTCGGCGTGGCCGGGGATCTGACCCTCACGGCCAAGTCCATCGCCGCCGGCCTCCCCCTGGCCGCAGTCACCGGCCACGCGGAGATCATGGACGCCCCCCACGTGGGGGGGCTGGGCGGCACGTACGGCGGCAACCCCGTGGCGTGCAAGGCGGCCCTGGCCGTGCTGGATCTGATGATGGGCGACCTTCTGCCCCGGGCCACCCGGTTGGGGGAGACCGTCCGGTCCCGATTCCTGGCGCTTCAGGAACGCCACGAGATCATCGGCGACGTCCGGGGCCTGGGCCCCATGATGGGGATGGAGCTGGTGCGGGACCGGCACACCAAGGAGCCCGCCGAGTCCGAGGCCAAGGATCTGGTGAGGCGCTGCTGCGACAGGGGCCTCATCATCCTGGCCTGTGGCAGCCACGGCAACGTCATCCGGACCCTCATGCCGTTGAGCATCACCCGCGAGCAGCTGGACCGGGGCCTGGGCATCCTGGACGAGGAGCTCAGGTCCGTGGCCGGGCGTTGATCCCGGATCGCTGGCCTCTTTGCCCGCAACGGCCGGGGGTGCTCAGGACTACCCGGCCGCCTGGATGATCCGTTCGAGCTGTCTCACGTACTGCCCGGGGAGAGGCCACGCCCTGGCCCCGTCGAGAATTCTCCGGGTGTAGGCGGCAGGGGGGGTGTACTCCCCCGCGGGATCTGGGATGACGTAGGTGAGGGCCGGGACCTCCCGGTCCGCGTCGTCCAAGAGGGTCACGGCCAGGGAGGCCCAGAGCCCTCGGTCCGTCCCCGAGGCACGGTCCAGGGCGGCGAGGTCCTGGGGCGCGACCCTGTAAAGCAGACCGTACAGCGTGTTTCCCGCCTCCGCCACCAGGGTGCAGCCCCCCACGGAGGGATCGGGGCCGCAGCGGGCGAAGCCGAGCCGGTATCCCCGGAGCCGCATCACCCCCAAGGGCTCGGCGGAGGGGCAGAATTCCCGCATGTGATGGAGATCCAACAGAGTCCCGTAGGCGAAGTAGACGGCGTCTTTCCCTGCGCGCGTCGCGTCGTTCACGTCATCATCCTCCCTCTCGGTTTGGGCCTCACGGATTCGCCTTGATTTCCCTGGTCCGCCGGCCCCGCGCCCTTGCAATCGGGGTCGGCGGATTGGAGCCAGGTCCGGGCCAGGGCCGCCCGCTGCCGCATGGCGTCGGCCTGGGCCGTGTAGTGACAGGCGGCTTGGTGGCCGGGCCCCACCAGGGCCAGGGGCGGCTCGACCTGCGCGCAGCGCTCCGTAGAGAATGGACACCGCGAAGCGAACCGACACCCACGGAGCGCCCCCATGAGGACGGGCGGGGTGCCGGGAAGGGCGATCAATTCCGAGCCCCGATCCAGGATGTTGGGGAAGGCGTTCTTGAGGCCCATGGTGTACGGATGGTGCGGGCGGGTGATGACCTCCCTCATGGGCCCGGTCTCCAGGATCTTGCCGCCGTACATCACCCCGATCTCGGCGCAGTTCTCGATGACCAGTGCCATGTCGTGGGTCACCAGGAGCATGGAGAAACCCAGTCGCTGCTGGAGGCCCCGGATGTTCCTGAAGATCTGATCCTGCACGATGACGTCCAGGGAGGTGGTGGGCTCATCGGCGATGACCAGGGACGGCGACAGGATGAGGCTCATGGCGATGATGGCCCGCTGACGCATGCCCCCGCTGAACTGGTGGGGGTACTCGGAGAACCGCTCCCTGTCGATCCCCACCAGCGCGAGCATCTCCTCCACCCTGCCCCGGGCCGTCGCCAGATCCACTCTCTCGTGGGCCCGCAGGGCCTCCATGATCTGTTCGCCCACCGGGTACACGGGGTCCAGGGCGTTCATGGCGCTCTGGGTGATCATGGAGATCCGCCTCCAGCGGACCTGCCGCATGGCCTCCTCGTCCAGTCCACCCATGTCCTCCCCCTCCAGGAGCACGTGCCCCCCGGCCACGCGGGCGTTGCGGGGAAGGACCCTCAGGATGGCCTTGAGCACCGTGGACTTGCCGCACCCCGACTCGCCCACCAGGCCGAAGTTGCGCCCCCGGCCCACGGAGAAGGAGACGCCGTCGACGGCCCGGATCTTCCCCTGCGAGGCGGTATAGGTCACCGTCAGGTCCTTGACGGTCAGCAGTGTCCTGCCCCCTTCCATCTCTTTGCCTACCATCCCCCCTGCCGGAGCCTTGGGTTGATCATCTCCTCGTACGCCCGACCCACCAGATAAACGGCGGTCACCAGGACCATAATGGCCGCCCCCGGCGGGATGACCCACCACCACGCCTTGTACGACATCTCCGAGGCGAAGGCTTGATAGATGATGGAGCCCCAGCTCAGCACGCTGGGGTCCCCGAAGCCAAGAAACCCGATGCTGGCCTCGGTGATGATGGCCCACGCCAGGGCGAACACCACGTTCACCAGCGCGATGGGCAAGATGTTCGGTGCGATCTCCCAGTAGAGGATCCTGAGGCTGCCGGCCCCGGAGATCCTAGCGGCGTCCACGAAGGGGCGCTCCCGCAGGCTCAGGACCTGGGCGCGGATGACCCGGGCCGTGGAGCGCCACATGATCACGGCCATGGCCAGGATGATGGTCCAGAGGCTCTTGCGGGTGAGCGACAGGATCACGACCAGGAACGGCAGAAAAGGGAGGCCCATGAAGATGTCGGTGATCCGCATGAGGAGGTTGTCCACCCACCCGCCGTAGTACCCGGCGAGGAGCCCGATGTTGACACCGATGAGGATCACCCCGATGGCCGTGGCCAAGCCGACGATCAGGGCCGGGCGGGTCCCCCAGATGATCTGGCTCAGTACGTCCCGCCCCAGAATCGTCGTGCCCAGCCAATGATCCCTCGAAGGGGGATTGAGTTTCAGGAGCCTGCCCGAGGCGTCGTAGTGCTGAGCCATGGGGTCGTACGGGGCCAGGACGGGGGCCAGAAGCGCCACGGCCACGAAGCAGGAGAACAGGACCAGGCCGGCCAGGCCGGCCTTGGACCGGACGACCAGCCGGATGAACTCAAGCAGCACGGCGATCTCCCCCCATTTCCCCGCCCCTCTCACCGGTACACGATCCTGGGATCCAGGACCCCGTACAGGAGATCCGCCGCGAAGTTGCCCGCGACGGTGAGCACCGCAATGAGGAGAAAGCAGGCCTGCACCACCGGGTAGTCGCTCCGCTGAATCGACTCCACCATGAGCAGCCCCAGACCCGGCCAGGAGAACACGGTCTCGATGACCACCGATCCCGCCACTGCCCACCCCAGGATGAGGGGGATGGTGGTGGCGACGGGGAGCAGGGAGTTGCGCATGGCGTGCCTGTAGAGGATCCGCCTCTCGCGCAGCCCTTTCAGTCTGCAAAGCTCGATGAAGTCCTCCCCGAACGTCTCGAGCATGCTGCTGCGCATGAGCAGCAGGGGAAAGCAGACGTTGTAGAGGGTGGTGACCAGAAACGGGAGGGCCAGATGGTGAAGGAAATCGAGGCTGAGGTAGATCTGCCACTCGCTCTTGCCGAAGTGCATCCCGGGGGTGACGATGTGGCCCAGAGGGAACAGGTTGAGATGGACGGAGAAGACGAAGATGGCCAGCATGCCCAGCCAGAAGACGGGGGCGGACTGCAGGGCCGTGCTCGCCAGCACCACCGCCACCTCGGCCCTTCCCCCCCGCTTCCATGCGATGGCGGCCCCTGCCAGAACCCCCAGGACATAGGCCGCGATCATGGCCGGCAGGATGAGCAGCAGACTGTTGAACATCCGTCCCGAGATCCACTCTGCCACCTTGCGGGAGTGCTGAAAGGAGTAACCGAAATCCAGCGTGGCGATGTTCCGCAGGTAGGCCGTGTACTGCTCCATGAGGGGCCTGTCCAGGCCGAACTGGCGCTTCATCTCCTCCTGGGCCTGGGGGTTGAGGGCGGAGCTGACCACCGTCATGGTGGGGTCGCCGGGCAGCATGCGGAACATGAAGAACATGAGGGTTGCCAGCACGAACAAGGTGACGGCCATGAGGAGGAGGCGGTTGACGATGTACCGGGTCATGGACGCCCATCCTCCCTGCCACTTCCCGCCCATCGTCCATGGACCCCCATGCAGGCGACCCGATGGCTCGGGTCCGCCGGATTCGGCAGGAGATCCGGCTCGCGCCCGCGGCAGGCGTCCACCACCATGGGGCAACGGGGAGCAAAGCGGCACCCCGGCGGGAGGTGGATGGAGTCCGGGACCGCGCCGCTGATCTCGAGGGCCTCGCGCCGGACGTGGGGGTCCGGGATGGGGATGGCTGCCATGAGGGCCCGGGAGTAGGGGTGGAGCGGCCCGTCCAGGACCGCCGCCGTGGGGCCCATCTCCACGATACGCCCCAGGTACATGATGGCGATGGCATGGCAGATGTGCCCCACCGTTGCCAGATCGTGGGTGATGTACAGGAGGGAGAGGCTCTTTTCCCGGATCAGGACCTTGAGAAGGGCGATGATCCCCGACTTGATGGACACGTCCAGCATGGAGATGGGCTCGTCGGCCACCAGGAACTGGGGATTCAGGATGATGGCCCTCCCGATGCAGAGCCTCTGTCGCTGGCCGCCGCTGAGCTCGTGGGGGAACTTATCCAGGAACTGCTCGGGGGGGCTCAGGCCCACGAGTTCCAGGGTCTCCGCGGCCCGCCGGCGGGCGGTCCGCCGGTCCCCCAGCCTCTGGTACTGAAAGGGCCGGGAGAGGACCTGGGACACATCGTGCCGGGGGTTGATGGAGCCGTACGGGTCCTGGAAGACCATCTGGACCCGGCGATAGAAGGCCTTGGGGTCCCTCCTGCGGAGCCCCTGGCAACTCTCCTCGTCGATGAGCACATCGCCGGAGGTGGGAGGCTCGAGCCCCACCAAGACCCTCCCGGTGGTCGTCTTGCCGCAGCCGCTTTCCCCCACCAGCCCCAGGACCCCCCGGGGGGGGATCTCGAAGCTGATGTCGTCCACGGCCTTGACAAACTGGCCCCGGGAGGGGGAGAAGAGAGACCGGACGCCCGAGACCACCGGGAAGTACTTCTTGAGACCGACGACAGCGATCACAGCAGGGCCACCCCCCCGAGCAGGACGATGCCCATTCCCCCGCCCTGGCAACGTACCGGCCGCCCCTGGGGCCTCCCAGGCCCCAGGGGTCTGCTCTATTTCTGGGGCGGAAAGCAGAGCCTTCCTTCCTGGTTCCAGCGGAATCCCGCGTCCATCAGGATCTGTTTGGCCTTGTCCAGGTTGTACTCCCTGAGCCTCAGGTCCTTGTGGTGCCACAGGGAGTTGACCGGAGTGATGGGCGTGGCGCTGGTGCCGGCGAAGCCACCCAGGATCTCCTCGATGATCTTCTGGTGCGGGATGGCGTGCGAGCAGGCCTGCCGCAGCGCCTTGTGCTTGAAGATAGGCCTGCTGCAGTTGTACCGGACGGACGTGTATCCGTTGGATGGCACCTTGACGATGCGGATGTTCTTGTCCGCAGAGAAGTCCTTCACCGCCTCGGGGGGCAAGTTCTGGATGTTGATGTCGATGGTGTTGTTCTTCAGGGCGGCGTTGGCTAGTTCCCGCGAGCCGAAGACCACGAACAGCAAATCGG
The DNA here is from genome assembly GCA_964514105.1 of uncultured Desulfarculaceae bacterium. Taxonomy (GTDB): domain Bacteria; phylum Desulfobacterota; class Desulfocorpusculales; order Desulfocorpusculum; family Desulfocorpusculum; genus CAZEPJ01. The sequence continues at coordinate 22,584 of CAZEPJ010000048.1, forward strand.
CCTTGGGGGCTGCGAAATGGGCACGGTTGGCCTTGAGCAGGAACTCGGCGGCCTCCTTCCAGTACTCCATGACGAAGGGGCCGCTTCCCACCACGGGGATGTTCTTGAAGTCCTGGGGCTTGGTCAGGCTCTGCTTCTGGACCACGTCCTTCCAGACGTGTTTGGGCAGGAGGAAGACCTGCCCCAGGGTGTTCATGATGAACGGGGCGAAGGGCTTCTCCAGAAGAAAGCGCAGCTTCTGCCCGTCGACCACCTGAACCTCCTTTATGGGTTCCAGGTATTTCAGGAAATAGGCGGACTTGGATTCCTTCATGAAGTCGTAGGTGAACTTCACGTCTTCCACCGTCAACGGCTGTCCGTCAGAGAACTTGAGCCCCTTCTTGAGGGTCACGTCCACCGTGGTGTCGTCGACGGTCTCCACCTTTTCCGCCGCCCACATCCTGACCTCCCCCTTGGGGCCAATCTGGACGAGCTTGTCGTAAACCAAGGTGAGCATCTCGAAATCGTCCGACTGGATGGCCGCCACCGGGTTCCAGGTCTGCTGGTCCGAGATGCGGCCGATCTTGATCACCTTGGTCTCACCCTTGGGCACGATCCGGGTCAGATTCCAGACAGAGCGAAGCCCGTCGGGGGCCTCCACGTAGTCCAAGTCGCAGCGGGTGGTGTTGATGCCCATGTTCTGGACCTCGTAATAGACCACGGTTTCAGGCTGCTCCGCCTGCAGGATCTCCTGCAGGCGGAAGATGAGGGGCTTTCGTCTGTCGGGGTCGTAGAAAGCGAGTTGTTTCTCCCCCACCTCGTCGAACTCGGCCGAGGAGAACTCCCCCACGTTCCAGTCTCCCGGGGCCGTCCGCTTGGAGTTGAACTGGGAGTTGGTGAAGAAATCGGGCTCCATCCGGTAGGGCAGACCCGAGAGCACCGAGACCACGGCGTCGAACTTGTGCTCCTTGAACCACAGCGTCAGCAGCGGGTTGGGCATGTTCTGCTGGTTGAGGTTCACCTTGAGCCCCAGCTTTCTCCACTCCTGGGCGATGTAGTTGCTCGTCTCGTAGTAGGCCATGAACTTGGCCGGGACCCAGGTGAGGAAATCGATCTCCGGCACCGGCTCGAGCTTCTCCTGGGCCCACGCGGGCGCGGCCAGGAACAGCGCCGCGCTCAATGCCGCCGCCACCATGCCTCTTCTGTTCATTGGCTCCCCCTTTTCGTCTGTCTTCCCGTGGGTTTGCTCCCCGGGCCCGGAGGGCCCGCCCCAAGACACCGAATCTGCCCCCATGGGCGATGGCGCCGATTCTACCGCGACCACTTCTATCGTGTCAACGAGATATGTTCCATGTATTGAATAAAGAGATTAAGTGCATTTAATTGGACAGACATCAGTGTTTAATGTAGACTGGCCCCGGTTCAGTGCCAGGGCGGGGACGAGGGATGCCGGATCGCAGGAAACTGTGCGCGAGACACGTCAAGACGATCCTCAAGAGAAGCCCCATGCCGCGAAACCAGATCGCGGCCTTCTCGGGCCTTTCCAACACGTACATCCGAGACCTCGAGGCCGGAAACTACGCCAGCGTGCGGCGCGAGAAGCTCATCGCCCTGGCTGTGGCCGTAAACATCAATCTTCAGGAGACCGACAGGCTCCTGGAGATCTTCGACCGCACGCCCCTGACGGCGGACGACATCCCCACGTTTCTGGAAACGGCCGCCGGCCAGCGAGCCTCTGGGGCCCTCCTTCCGCTCCGCGACGGCTTCCCCTTGGAGCTGGCCCTGCTCTCGGCGGAGCGACGCCCAGGCCCCCAGGTCGTGGTGAACCCCCAGCCTCCTTTTTCCCTCTTCGAGGAGGGCCATCGGCGCCACATCGAACGGCGGAACCTGGACGACCATCCCATTTACGGGGAGCTGGTGGAGGCCATCTCCCGGGAGCGGAGGCGGGTGCTGGACCAAAACCTGGCCCGGCACCGGGTCGAGCAGTTCATCTGCCGGGAGTGCCTTGAGCTTTACACCCGGGGCGAGGACGATCCCGCAGACCTGCAGTGGCGGCGCAAGCACATCGCCAACGTGATCCGCTACCTGGGAGAGCAGCCCAACTTCTTTCTCCACGTGGTCCAGTTCTGCCCCACCGCGTCCTTCACCCTCAAGTTCGCCCCCGACACAGCCCCCAACGGAGACCAGATCTTCCTGGTCTTCTGGCCCCGTCACCAGATCTGGGGCAAGCGCTCCGGCCGACTCAGCGGCTTCACCACCACCAACCCCGTGGTCATCGACAATTTCAAAGAGGAAGTGGCTTCGTTGAGCCGCGTGGTTGTGGAGGAGTTCCAGCGCCGGGAACGGCTGGCCGCCTACCTGCGCGGCCTGATCGCACCCTGAGGGCCCGGTGCCCCGCGGGCCGGCTGCGTGCCCTTGCTACGGTCCCTCGGGGTGGGTCTCCATCCAGAAGAGGCGGTAAAGCCCGGCCACGGCCCGCACCGCGTGGGGGATGAGCACGGCGGAGGTGTGCTTCTTGCCCTTGGCCGTGCATACGGCTCGGGGATCGGCCACGACCGCCGCCTCTCCGCTCCACAGGGGCGGGTCGAAGGCATGGGAGGCATCCTCCAGGTCCACGTACGACCCGTCTCCGGACAGCGGACGGCCCAGGCAGGCGTGGAACCGCGCCACGGCGCCTCCCTCTGCGGCGATGAGCACGTCGAAGGGGTCCGGGGTGGGATCCTCGGCCGCGAATCGCACGGGGACATGGGACCTGCAGATGACCTCCAGTCTGGGATGCTCCGCCACCACATAGCGCCGGGCCATGGCGTCCGGGAGCGCGGACTGAGGCTCATGGACCTCGTGCCCCCGGACCCTCCGGCGCACGACGCGGACAAGGCCCGCCGCTACGAGGTCGCCCCGGGCCGGGAGGCCGGGCCTTGACACATCACCCCCTGGAGGGCCATCCTGGGTCCCTCGACCGAACCCCCCAGCGAGGTGCGCGTTGACGGAACTGAACCCCCACATCTTCCGCGAGTACGACATCCGGGGCGTGGCCGGGCGGGACCTCACCCCGGAACTGGTCCTGGACCTGGGCAGGGCCCTGGGCACCTATTTCCACCATCAGGGCGCCCATGGCATCGCCGTGGGCCGCGACTGCCGCCTGAGCTCGCCCGGGTTCAGGGACGCCCTGGTGAGGGGGCTCGCGGAGACCGGCCGCCATGTCGTGGACCTGGGCGTGGTGCCCACGCCCATGGTCTACTTCGCCGCCTTCACCCTGGACGTTCAGGGCGCGGTCCAGATCACCGGGAGCCACAACCCACCCGGCGAAAACGGCTTCAAGATCTGCCTGGGGCAAAGCACCCTGTTCGGGCCCGAGATCCAGCGGATCCGCGCCCTCATGGAGTCCGGCCGATGGGCACAGGGAAGCGGCCGCCGGGAGGCGCGCTCCGTGCTCGAGGCCTACCACGCCCACGTCCTGGCCGCCCTGCAACCCGGGCCGATCCCCCGCAAGGTGGTGGTTGACTCGGGTAGCGGCACGGCGGGCCCCGTGGCCCCGCCCTTGTACAGGGCCATGGGCGTCCACGTCACGGAGCTGTACAGCGAGCCCGACGGCCGCTTTCCCCACCACCACCCCGACCCCACGGTGCCCGAGAACCTCCGGGAGCTGATCCGGAGCGTCCGGGCACAGGGGGCCGACTTGGGCATCGCCTTTGACGGAGACGCCGACCGCATCGGGGTCGTGGATCACGAGGGGCGCATCCTGTGGGGAGACCGGCTGCTCACGCTCTTTTCCGGGGAGATCCTGCGGGAGCATCCGGGGGCAACAATCATCGGGGAGGTGAAGTGCTCCCAGCTCCTATTCGACGAGATCGCCCGCTGCGGGGGCAATCCCGTCATGTGGAAGGCGGGCCACTCCCTGATCAAGGCCAAGATGCGCGAGACGGGCGCCCTGCTGGCCGGGGAGATGAGCGGCCACATGTTCTTCAAGGACCGCTACTTCGGGTACGACGACGCCATCTACGCCGGCGCCCGGCTCCTGGAGATACTGACGCGCCGGGCGGGGACGCTGGCCGCCATGCTGGCCCATCTTCCCCCCCGGGTCAACACCCCGGAGATCCGCATGCCCTGTGCGGACGATCGCAAGTTCCAAGTGGTTGACAGGCTGGCGGCGGCCTTTCGCGCCGACCACCCGGTGGTGGACATCGACGGGGTCCGGGTCCTCTTTCCCCAGGGTTGGGGCCTGGTCCGGGCCTCCAACACCCAACCCGTCCTGGTCCTGCGCTTCGAGGCCCGGGATGAGGAGGCCATGGCGGAGATCCGACGCACGGTGGAAGGGCGACTGGCGGCCGTGATGGAGGAAGGGGCGACTCGGACCCATCCGGGCGCATGAGGCCTGAGGCCGGTCCTCGCCCGGTGCCGGTCATCCCGGCATCGCCGGCCTGCCGGCCCGCCGCCAAGGGCCGAACGGGTCGGCTTTTCCATGGGCATGGGGTCGGCTATAATGTCCGGCGAGGGGCGCCGCCCGGCCGCGCTTCGTCCACCGAGATCCTGCATCGGGGGCCTGATGGGCCCCGGTCGGGCGGATGATCCCTCGCCTCACTCGTGGGTGCCGGGCGGGGGCGCTGCCGGAGACGCGCCCTGGGCGGCCTCACCGGGTTTTTCCCGCCGTCCCCGGCTCCTCCGGCGTCTGGGCTTCTGGGCTGCGGTCGGCTCCTTCGGCTGCGGCGGCGCCTCGGGACGGGGCCTTGGGGCCGCCTGCCGCCCCCTCGGCCTGGGGCCCTGCCCGCGGGAGGACGGGCGCCGCTCCCTCCGTCCACCCTCGGGGCGCTCCCGGAAGGTCCGGCGCCTGGACACCCGCGGGGCCAGATCCGCCTCCAGCCAGTCCGCATCGAACCACGCCATGGGGATCTTCTTCCCCATGAACCCCTCGATGGCCTCCAGGTGCCAGGCCCATCTCTCGTCGGCCAGGGTGATGGCGTTGCCCTTCTTCCCGGCCCTGGCCGTGCGGCCGATTCGATGGACGTAGTCCTCCCGGTCCTGGGGCACGTCGTAGTTGATGACGTGGCTGATGTCCTCCACGTGGATCCCCCGCGAGGCCACGTCCGTGGCCACCAGGATCTTGAGGGTTCCCGACTTGAACTGCTCCATGAGCTGGAGCCGCTTCCTCTGGGGCAGATCGCCGGTGATCCCCTCGGCCGGGTACCCGTTGCCGACGAGCTTGGCGGCCACGAACTCGACCCCGGCCTTGGTGTTGCAGAAGATCAGGATCCGCTCCCACGGCTCGCGCTTGAGAAGCCCCAGGAGCAGCCCGAGCTTCTCGTCCATGCCCACGTGGTACACGCACTGCTCCACGGTGTCCACCGTTCGCTCCTGGGGCTCTATATACACCTCCTGGGGCTGGTTCATGTGCTCGTAGGCCAGCTCCAGGACGCGATAGCTCAGGGTGGCCGAAAAGAGCATGGACTGGCGCCGATCGTACGGCGGCAGCCGCCGGAGGATGTAGCGAAGGTCCCGGATGAACCCCATGTCGAACATGCGGTCGGCCTCGTCGATGACCAGGACCCGCACCCGCCTGGTCACCAGGACCCCCTGTTTCATGTAGTCGATGATGCGCCCCGGGGTGCCGATGACGATGTCCAGGCCCTCCCTCAACTGCCGGGCCTGCTTCTCCCAGTCCACCCCGCCGAAGGCCACGCCCATGCGAAGGCCCGTGTGGGCGCCCAGGACCCGGGCGTCGTCAAAGATCTGGAGGGCCAGTTCCCTGGTCGGGGCGACGACCAGGGCCGAGGGAAAGGCCGGATCCCGGCCTTCCATCCGAAGGAGGCGGTCCAGGAGGGTGATGAGGAAGACGGCCGTCTTTCCGGTTCCCGTCTGGGCCTGGCCCGCCACGTCCCGTCCCTGGAGGCCCAGGGGGAGGCACTGATCCTGGATAGGGGTACAGCGCTCGAAGCCCGCGTCCCGGATGCCCCGGAGGATGGGTTCGGGCAGTTCGAACTCCTCGAACCGCCGTCCCGTGGGGGACGAGACCGATTGCCGAACCGGCGCGACCTCCGGAGAGGCCTCGGCGTCCGCCTCCGCCGCCCCTGCCTGGGGGATCTGCTCTTGGGGGCCCTTCTGCTCGGAATCCGGCAGCAGCCATGCCCGGATGCGCTTGAGAATGGATGGGCGCTTCCTGGTCGCCCGGGACCGGGTCTCCGTCATCTCCGCTCCGCTTCAAGTCTCATGGTTCTAATTTAGCGAAAATCCAACGGAAACGCAATAGCGGGAGGCCGTGGCGGAGCGCCGATTGACATGGAGCCCCGCCTTGTCTATGTTGGGCCTGGATGCAGGGGAGGGCGTTGGATGCACCGCTTCTTCCTGGACGGTTACGAGCGCCTACAGCGGTTTCTCCATCACGGGGTCTGGAGCGCGGACCTCAGGGAGATCTCCCGGGTCCGGGCCCTTCTGTACCAGACGACGCGCTTCCTCTCCCACGCCGTCTCGGGCTTCCTGGAGGATCAGTGCCTCTTGCGGGCCTCGGCCCTGACTTACACCTCCCTCCTTTCCCTGGTTCCCTTTCTGGCTCTCATGTTCTCGGTCCTCAAAGGACTGGGGGTCCAGCGGCGCCTGGAACCGCTGCTCCTGGAGCAGTTCACCCCGGCGTCCCAGGACGTGGTCGCCAGCATCCTGGAGTACGTGGATCGCACCAACGTGACCTCCCTGGGCGTCCTTGGGGTGGTCTTCCTGCTCGTCACCGCCCTCATGACCCTCAAGAACATGGAGGGATCTTTCAACTGGATCTGGAAGGTGCAGCAGGGGCGAAGCTGGCTCAGGACGGTGAGCGACTACGTGAGCCTCCTGGTCATCGCGCCCTTTTGCTTCCTGGTGGCCCTGAGCCTCACCACGTATTTCAGCGGCCCGTCCATGGTGGAGCGGATGGAGTCCATCTGGATCGTGGGCGGGTTTTACCGGTTCATCATCAGGCTGAGCCCCTGCGTGGTGCTCTGGATCGCCTTCACGGCCTGCTACCTCATCATGCCCAACACCCGGGTGAAGATCCCGGCGGCAGCGCTGGGCGGCGTTGTGGCCGGGACCCTGTGGCAGCTGGCCCAATGGGGGTACGTCCATTACCAGATCGGGGTGGGGAAGTACAACGCCATCTATGGCGCCCTCTCCCAGCTGCCCATCCTCCTGGTGTGGATCTACCTGAGCTGGGTCATCGTCCTGTTGGGCGCCGAGCTGGCCTTTGCCCACCAGAACCTTTACCACTATACGGCCCAGCGGGCCATGGCCGCCGCCAAAGTCCCGACCCGGACCGCCCTCACCTTGGGGATCCTGCAGTCCGTGGGCGAGCGGTTCCTGTCCGGCCGGAGGCCCTTCCGTGCCTCTGAGCTGGCCGGGGCGCTTCAGGCGGATCTCTCGCATTTGGGGCCGTGCCTGGCTCGGCTGGAGAGGCTGGGCTGGATCTCCCCCCGGGAGGACGGGGAGATGGTCGTGTTTCAGCGGCCGCCCGAGTTCATGCCGTTGCGCGCCATCCTCGGTTGGCCCGAGGAACTGGAGGAGCCGTTGGAGCCCGCACCGCTGCGGGCGGTCCTGGAGAAGGCCCAGGGAGGGGTGGATGCGGCCCTGGGGGAGATGACCGTCCTGGATTTCTTGCGGCTGTCGGGCTCAGGGCATCCCCAGGAGCCCCCAGAGGGATAAGGCGATGGCCGCGATGGGCGCGGCCTGAATCCCGGTGACCCAGGGCGCCGCGCCCCGCACTTCCCGGCCCGCCACGCTCCTCAGCCTCAACAGGAGATGACCGGAGAGGACCAGGCCCAGCAGGATGCCCGCGCCTTGCAGCGCCCGGGTCACGTCCCAGTGGAGGAAGTGGCGCTCGAACAGGATCATGGTCGCTGGAATGGGCCCCAGGGACTCGCCCACCTTCACCGCCAGGTGGCCCATGAGGGCCAGCGGCACCCCGGCAAAGCCGTAGATCTCCATGGCCCGCCCGAAGGACAGGGTCCGGGTGAAGGCCGACAGGCCGTCCGCCAGGGCGTGGATCCCCAGCACCGCCGCCACGGGCAACAGGAGGACGAGGGTGAAGGCCAGGGCATCGGGAAGGCCCCATCCCATCCCATGGACCAACGGGCTGCGGCCGTTCAGGGCCTGGAAGAGCACAAAGCCGGACAGCATTCTGGCGAACAGCGAGGACCACGCGGGGCGTTCCTCCATGGTCCATGCCTCCTCGGCCGGGAGCCGCAGGTTGAGCTGAACGGCGCCGTGGGGGCAGTTGTTCACGCACTGGAAGCAGAACCGGCAGTTCATGTTGTTCTGGAAGAAGAGGGGGTGCTGGTACATGGGGCAGCCGGGCCGATCGGCCGTTCCCTTGTAGCATGCGTGTTCCGTGCAGGTTGAGAGGCACAGGGACCGGTTGGCGCGCACCTCGGTGACGGACGCCACGGCGTACACGCTCGCCATGGTCCCCAGCGGGCACAGATAGCGGCACCAGGCGTTTCGCTGGAAGAGAAGACCCACCACGATGGCCCCCAGGACGACCCCGGCCAGTACGATGCCTGTTTCCCTGGGTCGGCCCACCAGGCCCAGGTAGCTCTCCACCCACGCCAGGACGAAGAACCCGCCCACGGCCATCCATCGGCCCCACCGGGCAACGACCCCGGGTATGGGGATGTTCTTGCGCCAGCGCTGGGTAACCCCTGCGATGGTGTACACCGGACAGATCCCGCACCAGATCCGTCCCGCCAGGAAGAGGCTCACCAGGAGCAGGGGCCACCAGACCTTCCACGTCAGGAGGAGGACCAGGGGCTCCCCGGCCACCTGGACGTCCACGCCCCACAGGGCCACGGGGATCATGGCCAGGAGTCCCAGGGCCACCCCCTTTCGGACCATTCCCACCGCGTCCATGGGCCCCAGGAGCCGGTGGACCCAGGGGATGCGAAGGAGGTTGAACTTGGCCCGGCCCTCCACCTTGGGCACCCCCAGATGGATCTCCTCGGGGAAGATCTCCGCCCCCCGGGCCAGCAGCACCCCGCGCCGGATGACCGACTCCAGCTCCGCCACATTGCCGGGGAAGTCGTAGTGCATGAGGCGGTTGAGCGCCTCTCGGGACAGGCGGAGCCCGCCCTCTTCCTCCGAACGCCGGACCGATTGGCCCATGAAATGCTCCACCAGCAGCGGGATGTCCCTCCGCCGCTCCCGCAGCGGCGGCACGCGAAGGGTCTGGGCGCCCACCTGCCGGGAGAACTTCTCCAGCACCGCCTCTTTCTCCGGCGGCTGCCCATCGGTCCAGGTGAGGATGACCCTGACCCTGACGGGCACGGCCCGGCCGCCCCCCAGCCGGTGGACTTCCCCCTTCAGGCTGGCCCGGGCCAGGGCCTCCAGGAGGGGGTAAGGCAGGTGTTCGGCGTTGCGGACCAGGAGCGTCCCCTCGTGGGCCAGCTCCAGCAGACCGATCTGCCGGCTGACGGCCCCCGGGAAGGCCCCCCGTTCGTGCCCCAGGAGGTTGCACGCCATCTGGTCCCGATGCCTCCGCTCCCTGGGGACGGGCAACCGCCGCCTGCGGCGCTCCGCCAGGCAATTGGCCACCACAAAGGGGCCCTGGGCCAGGGAACCCATCTGGTGGATCATGCGCGCCGCCAGCTCCCGGCCCGCCCCCCGCTCGCCGCGCACGACGACCGGGACGCTCAGGGGCGCCAGGGCCCGGATGCGTTCCCTGACCTCGGCCATGGCCCTGGAGTGGCCGACGAGTTCGGGGGGGCGGGCCGATGGGTCCAGGTGCAGGAAGCGGCTCAGGGCCGCCTCACGCTCCCGCTCTTGCTCGATGAGCAGATTGCTCCCCTTGAGCCGCTGAACCAGCAGGCTTGTGAAATGGCGGTACAGGGTCGGGTTGCGATGGAGGATCCCGTCGAACTCGTCCTTGTACAGGACGTAGAGGACCGAGTCCTGGCTGAGGGTGACGTTGGCCGCCCTGGGCTCCCCGGTCAGAAGCGCCATCTCGCCCAGGCAGTCGCCGGCCCGCAGGGTGGCGAGGAAGCTCTCCAGGCCGTCCTCGCTCATGGTCGTGACCCGGGCCTCGCCCGACCGAAGGATGTAGAACGAATCGCCCGATTCGCCCTGCCGGATGAGCCGGGTCCCCCTGGGGAAGGCCTCCACCTCCACCGCACGGACGATCTCCTCCAGGGACGACTTGGGCAGGGTCTGGAACAGGGGCACCCGGGAGAGGAAGAGCAGGATCTCCTCTCGGTTCTCCGTTCCCGCGGCGAGGCCGGACTCGGCCTTTTCGGTGGGGCCCGCCAACGTCCGTTCCCCCTGTGGAGAGATCGCACCGGAGCGGCGCCCGCGCACAGAGGCGCTTCTCACTCCTTCTAGCAGAGGGCCGATCCGACTGTCAACGACGCCCCGGGCCGCCGTAAGAAGGCGGCAGGGCCGGCGCCTGTGCTAGAATGGCCTCCCAGGACCGGGAAGCGACTCTTCCGGAGCGGAAAGAGGCCATGGGCCGACACCTGCGCATCGTCGCCCTGGGCGGCGGTTCGGGCCCCTCCCTCGTGGCCCGCGCCTTCGCCGATCACCTCCAGGGGATCACGGCCGTGGTGTGCACCACGGATACCGGGAGTTCCACGGGCACCTGCCGGCGTCTCTTCCGGATGCCCGGCCCCGGGGATCTTCGGGCGACCCTGGGCGTGCTGGCGGAGCTCTCGGGTCGGGGGGCATGGGCCCGCCTCCTGGCTCATCGATTCCGTGCCCCGGGATCCCGGGATCTGGACGGCATGGCCCTGGGGAACCTGGTCCTCGCGGCGCTCTTCGAGGAAGACCTCGATTTCGAGGAGGCCGTGGCCCGGGCCTGCCGCCTGGTGGGAATCCGGGGACGCCTGCTCCCCGCCACCGCCGATCCGGTCCAGATCCGGGCCACCCTGGCGGACGGCTCCTCCAGGATCGGGGAAGCCGAGGTGCGGGCGCTGAACAAGCCTTCCATAGAGCGATTGGGCTGGTCCGGCCATCCGCCGCGGCCCGGCCGCGGGGTGCTGGAGGCCCTGGCCCGCGCCCGGCTCATCGTCATGGGGCCGGGTTGCCTGTATACCAGCGTCCTGCCGTGCCTGCTGGTGGAGGGGGTGGCCGAGGCCGTCCGGGCCTCCCGGGGGCTGCGCGTCTACATCTGCAACACCACCACGACCCCGGGCCAGACCGACGGATTCACGGCGGCCCGGCACGTGGAGGCGGTGCTGGGGGCCCTCGGGGGGCGCGGGCTGGACGCCGTGGTCCTGCATCGAGGAGACATGGACGCCTCGGCCCTTGGGGCCTACCGGGCCATGGGGGTCATACCCCTGGCCCCCCCGCCCGAGGAGGTGCGGGAGATCTTGAACATGGGGGTCCGCCCCGTCCTGGCGGATGTGGCCGAGCTGCCTCGATCCATCCCCAGAAAACTCCACAAGCGGGACACCCTCCGGCATGACCCGGGCAGGCTTCGCGCCGCCCTGGACGCCCTGATGGAGGGGTCCCGGTAGGCGACCCGTCAGGCCGTGGCGTTCCCCCGTTCATGGAGCCCACCCCGGGAGCTCCCGCTCCAGGTAGCCGCACTGCGGGCATTCCAAGATCACGCGAACCAGGCCCTGGGTGTAGGCCAAAAGCTGCTGCCTCCGATGCGCCTCGGCCTCGGGGGCGGCGTCCCACCGGCCGGACGCCCACAGGGGATAGATCGGACCCGAGGATCTGGGGAACTCGGCCCATATCTTGCGCAGCCGAATCCCCCGTGATCCACACCGCTCGCACATAAAGATCCGTTTCCACACCTCCCCGAACAGGCGCAGATCGGCCAGGGACTCCGGAGGGCCTGGGGGCCCGCCGAGGAGCGCCCAACGCCTGAGGGGATGGCCTTGGAGGAGGGCCGCCGCGAGGCACCGCGGACAGCGGTCCCGCCCGCCCTCGTGCCAGAGGACGGGCCACGACTCGCCGCACTCCGGGCAGGGGGCAGCGGCTTTGCCCGCATGGGGGGCCAGCCGCCGGGTCCACACGTCCGCCATATGCTCGGCGCAGGCCGCATCGACGCCCGACAGGAGGAGGCGGGAGGAGGCCTCGCCGCCGCACACCGCGCAGCGCCTGGGGCCCGCCCCTTTGCCGTCGACCGGCCGACTCCCCCCGGCACCGTCCATGACCAGGTCCGCCAGCGCCGGCCCCACCAGGGCCACATCTTTCCCCGGACCGGCCCAGATCCCGTGCAGGCGGCGAGCCCCGCCGCTCTCGCCTCGCCGGATGGCCAGCAGGGCGCATGCGGGACGCACTTCTCCCTTCACCAGGTCCAGGCCCACCCATTGAATGGCTCGGGAAATCTCAGAGGGAAGGATCTCGATCATGAGGCCCCGCCATGCACCGTCGCCCTCCCCAAACCGGCCGTGGGAGTGGTCATTATACCAGAGGGCGAAAAGGATGGACGCCGTCGCCCTTCCCCCGTATGATGCCTCTGAGGGGGGGGAGTCGCCAAACCCCGCGGCGTTCGAGCGCATCGGACGTGCCGGAGAAGACCTTTGGGAGGTCACGCCATGCGAAAACTGGGTCGGGCTGGTCGCCTCGGATGTGTCTTTCTTGTCATGGCAGGGCTGGCGGGCTGCACGGTGTACACGGCGCCGCCGCCTGAGCCCGCCCCTCCCCCGGGACCGCGTCCCGGCCCCCCGCCGGGGCTCGTCTTCGCCGACCTCCGGGTGACGGACCTGGACATGGCGCCGGATCCCATCGTGGGCGGCGAAAGGCCGCGATTCATGCTCACCCTCCTCAACCGCTCCCACCACTCGGCAACGGTGCGGATATTCCTCATGGATCGGGATGAACTCATCGCCGAGACCGGCGGGATAGCTGTGCGCCCGGGGGCCAACCGCATCGACTTCCCCAGGGGCGGGTATCGGTTTCACCGGAGCGATCACTGCTTCACGGTGGAGCTGGATCTGGCCGGGACGAGGCGCCCCGTGGACCTGGCCCGCACCTTCTGCGCCCGCAGAACCCCGGGGGGGTGGACCCTCCGATGAGGCCCTCGTCCGGCGGCTGAGCGGCTGGGCTGCCCGACGCCGGGCAAGGCGGCCTCGGGGAGCGAAGCAGGACGAGGAACGTCAATCATCCGGCCCCCGGTGGGCGGTGGCGTCCTCGTCGACCCAGTCCTCCTCGGTGTAGGACATGCCCTTTCGACCCGGAACTTTCCGTGCGGGCCCGGGCCGGTAAAATGGGCAGCTTTTCGGGCCGTAGCAGAAGGTTTCGAACCGGTACTGTTTCTTTGACGGATTCCACTGGTCGATGATCATCTCCACCGGCATCCGGCAGCCCCAGATGCAGCTCTTGCATTTGGCCTCGTAGGTCCCCGCGTCCAGACGTCGGTGACCGCGGCTGCGGTAGGTTGCCAGGTTCGGAGGCACTCCAAGGAAAGGCGGCCCGGCAAGGGTTTCGCCCTGGGCATCCTTTGTGACTTTGAGCCCGCTCGTCTTGTAGAATGCCGCGGTCTCCTTGCGCGGGTCTTCGACCGGCACGGAGCAGCCGCTCAGTTGCATGCCCACCTGAAACCGGTGTTTTTCGTGTGCAGCTTCACCGACCGCAATCAGAAACTCGCCAGCCTCCCCGCCGCAGGCTCCATCGATGCGAAGCACGTACCCCAGATAGCTGTGGGACCGCTCATCAAAGGAACGCGTGAGCCGGATGCGCGGCTGGACGGCCGCGACACGGCCTGCCCATAGCACCTTCTCTATGCTTTCAGATGTGCCATCCATCCTCTATTCCTCCGTGGTCCGGTCGATGTCTGCTTCGTCGAGCGGTTCGTCCA
>CAZEPJ010000049.1:0-8720 GCA_964514105.1 uncultured Desulfarculaceae bacterium
GCGCCTGGCCGCAAAGGGACGGATCGTCAGGCTGCCCAGGGCGAGCAACAACGGGAATAGGACGAGGAAGGCCATCAAATGGAGTGGATGCATGTCACCCCCTTCCTTTGGAGCGGGCGGCCGGACGGCCGCTCGGATCCGGGAAACATGACCTTGTCATGAGGCCTCGCCCCACCCTGGACCTGGTGGGCCGCGAGGCGGGGGTTTCCGCTTCTCGAGGGGCCCCCATTCCGTACCTGGCAAATCAAAAGGCGTGCCAGGCAGTGGCAGCCGGGCCCCGAGGGGGTAACCTGTTGGAAATGAAGGCTTGGTGGGGAAGGCTCACGCCGGAAGGCAGGGGGGCACTGCCTCCCGCCTGTTTGGATTTCGACAAAGTGTCTCTATTCCATCACTGGACGGGGCGGACCCCGGGGCGACGCCTCCTCAGTCCCCTCCGGAGGGCTCGGGCCAAGCGACGGGCGAGGTCTCGGCGACACGGCCCGCCCAAGGCTCAGGCCGGAGCGTGCGATCTGCCCCGCGCGATCACACCAATGGTCTGCCGCGCGATCTCCCGTTCCTCATCGGTCCGGATCACCAGCAGCGTCACGGGGGAACGGTCCTCCTGGATCTCCCAGATCTCTCCCGAAGCCCCCGCGTTCTTTCCCGCATCCACGCATATGCCCAGGGACTCCAGGCCGCTGCATACCTGGCTGCGCACAGGGGCCGAGTTCTCGCCGATGCCTCCGGTGAAGACCAGCGCGTCGACCCGGCCGAGAACCGCCCAATACGCCCCCACCACCTTCTTGATCCGGCGACAGAACATGCCCAGGGCGAGCCTGGCGCGCTCGTTCCCCTGGCCCGCCCTCTCCTGGATCTCCCGCATGTCGTTGAGGCCGCAGATTCCCTTGAGGCCGCTTCGGGAATTGAGGGCGGCCTCCAGGTCTTGGGCCGAGATCCCCGTCTGCCGCATGAGATAAAAATGGAGCGCAGGGTCGATATCGCCGGATCTCGTCCCCATCACCAGCCCCTCCAAGGGTGTTAGGCCCATGGTGGTGTCCACGCTCCTTCCGCCCTGGATCGCTGCGGCGCTGGCGCCGTTTCCCAGATGGAGGGTGATGAGGTTCACGTCCTCGGGTGCTTTCCCCAAGTGGCGGGCCGCCTCCCTGGACACATAGAGATGGGAACTGCCGTGAAAGCCGTACTTGCGCACGCCGTGTTGGGCGTACCAATCGTAGGGAACCGCATAGTGATAGGCCTCTGGAGGTAGGGTCTGGTGAAACGCCGTATCGAAGACGGCGACCTGCGGGACACGGGGGAACCGCTCCCGAGCCACCTCGATCCCCAGGAGATTGGCGGGGTTGTGCAGGGGGGCCAGGGGCACGAGGGCCCGGATGGCCTCGACCACCTCCTCGTCGATGAGCGTGGGCTCCCGAAAACGCTCCCCGCCGTGCACCACCCGATGCCCGATCCCCAGGAGATCCGACTCATCCTGTACGAGCCGATCCTCCGCGTTGACCCTCATGAGCAGATCGAATCCCGCCCGGTGGTCCCCAACGGGCTCCGTCATCCGGATCTCTTCGAAGTCCCCGTCGTCTTTCCTTGTCCGCTGTCGAAGATGGGCCTGGGCCCCCCCGATCCGCTCGATCAGGCCCGTTGCCAGAAGAAGCCCACCCTCGGCCTCGAAGACCTCGTACTTGATGGAGGAGCTCCCGCAGTTGATGACCGTCACCTTCATGTGGGCCTCTTCCTTCCCCGCCATATCCGTTCACGAACCATGAGCGATCCTCTGTTTGCAATGCCTGGGGGGAACAGGCGCCCCTCCGTCGAGGAGCTCCGTTCCGCGAAAACGGCGGCTCCTGCCTATTGCCTGTTGCCTACGCACTTTGCGCCTGGATGGCCGTGATGGCCACAGTGTTGACGATGTCCGCCACCGTACACCCCCGACTGAGGTCATTGACGGGTTTGTTGAGCCCCTGCAAAACGGGACCCACGGCCAGGGCATCGGCGGAGCGCTGCACCGCCTTGTACGTGTTGTTGCCGGCATTGAGGTCCGGGAAGATGAGCACCGTGGCATGGCCGGCCACCTCGCTCCCGGGCAGTTTGGCCCTGGCGACCTGTTCATCCACCGCCGCATCGTACTGGATGGGCCCGTCGATCTTGAGATCCGGCCGCAGGGAGCGGGCGATGCGGGTGGCCTCCCGCACCTTGTCCACGTCCGCTCCCTTGCCCGATTCCCCAGTGGAGTACGAGAGCATGGCCACCAGCGGCTCGATGCCGAAGGCTCGAGCGGTCTCCGCTGAGCTGAGGGCGATATCGGCCAACTGCGCGGCGTTGGGATCCGGGTTCACAGCACAGTCGCCGAAGACAAGGACCCGCTCGGGCAGGCACATGAAGAAGACGCTGGAGACGATGGAGCAACCGGGCCGCGTCCGGATGAACTCCAGGGCGGGGCGGATGGTGTGCTGGGTGGTGTGCACGGCCCCGGACACCATCCCGTGGGCCAGACCCTGATGTACCATCATGGTGCCGAAGTAGCTCACGTCGCCCATGACGTCGTGGGCCTGCTCCAGGGTGATCCCCTTTTGCTTTCGAAGGCCGTAATAGGTCTCGGCAAAGGCCTGCCGGAGCTCCGAGTGCCCGGGGTCCACGATGGCGACCCGGTCCCCGGAGACGCCCAATCCCTTCATCTTGCTCGTGACTTCCTCCCGATCCCCCAGGAGGGTCAGCTCCACAATGTCCCGAAGCAGGAGCACCTGAACGGCCCGAAGGATCCGATCGTCGGCGCCCTCGGGCAGCACGATGTGCCGCCTGTCCTTCTTGGCTCGCTGGATGAGCTCGTGCTCGAACATGAAGGGTGTGAGGCGGGTCGGCCTGACCAGGGAAAGGCGCCGGCGGAGATCCCCCGAGTCCATTGCCGCCTCCACGGCGCCCAGGGCCGCGGCCACCTTCCTGGGGTTCTCGGGATCCAGCTTTCCCTCCACGGTCGTCGCCCGCACGGTGGTCTCGAAGGTGTCGGTGGCCACGCCGAGGATGGGGACGGCTGCCTTGGGAAGACCCGCAAGCAGTCGCTGGATCTGGGGGGCGGGCCTCAAATCCCCGGTGAGGAGGATCCCGGAGATGTGAGGGTATTCCGAGGATACATGGGACAGCAGGCTGCCCAGGATGATTTCGGATCGATCCCCCGGGGTGATGATGAGGCTTCCCGGCTCGATGCGGTCCAGGAAGTGGCGGAGCTCCATGGCCCCCACCTTGAGATGCCCAACCTCCTGGAGGAGGCTCTCGACCTCGCCGTGAAGAAGATCTGCGTTGAGAGCCCGGGCGATCTCGGCCACCGTGGGTTTGCTGAGAAACTCGATTTCCGGTACGACGTAGACAATCGGATCATCGCCCATCACACGCCGAAGCTCTCCGGCCACCTCCCGGACCAGGGGCGGTGACACCCTGTTCACGGCCGCCGCAAGCAGATCGCACCTCCTCTCCTTGAGGGAGGCGAGGAGAGACCAGGCCACCCCGACCGTTTCCCGGACGCTGCGATTGAGCCCGTTGGCGACCGGCATCACCAGGCAGCCCAGGTTGTTGGCCAGATCCACGTCGAAATCGAACTCCAGCGTGGACAGGCCGGCGGCGTGATCCGTGCCCGAGCAGACGATCACGTCGCACTGAGCCTCCAGGACCTTGTACCGCTCCAGCACGCGCTTGACGATCTCATCGTACGACCCGGCGTCGAGAAAGGACCTCACCTCCTCCACCGTGCACCCGTACATGGCCTCGGTGGGGAAACCGAGGCTGTATCGGGCTGCAACAAGGTGCACGAGTGGGTCCTGGTCCGCAGATACCCGGGTCAGGGGCTTGAAGAATCCCACCCGCCGGGCCCAGCCGGTCAGCGCCTCCATCAGGCCCAGGACGACGAGGGACTTGCCGCTTCGCGCCTCGCTGCTCAGGACGTAAATCCCCTTTGCCATTTGAATTCCCTCACGGATCGAGTACTCGGTGAGCCCGTTTGAGGACCCGGTTGCTCGAGTCGCTCGGGCCCCACCTCATGAGCCCCACGGCCCAGGAAACCCAAGCAAAGGGCAATGGACGGGTCTTCATAACGCCTCCCCCCTCGTCATCTCGTCATATGCGAAGGCGGCCGCCCCCAGGACCCCCGAGTTGCGTCCCAGGGCCGCCCGGACGAAACGAACCGACTGGTAGGCCCGTCTGAAGGCGCGCCGCTCCGCCTCTTCCATGGCCGGCTTGAGCAATCGGTCGCCCATGTTGGAGAGCCCCCCCCCGATCACGATCATCTCGGGGTTGAGGATGTTGATGAGATTGGCCAGGCCCACCCCGAAATAGTGCGCCGTTCGGACAATGAGTTGGTTCGCAAGGGGATCGCCCTGCTCGGCGGCGGCGTGGACGGTCAGCGCCGTGACGTTCTCGATCTCCCCCCGGGCCATGCGCAAGATCGCTGTGTCCGCTCCCAGCGCGATCCGCTTCCTGGCCTCCTTGGCCAGGGCGGTCCCGGAGGCCAACGCCTCCCAGCATCCCCGATTTCCGCAATGGCAGAGGGGCCCTTCATCC
Source organism: uncultured Desulfarculaceae bacterium (assembly GCA_964514105.1). Taxonomy (GTDB): domain Bacteria; phylum Desulfobacterota; class Desulfocorpusculales; order Desulfocorpusculum; family Desulfocorpusculum; genus CAZEPJ01. The sequence continues at coordinate 4,540 of CAZEPJ010000049.1, forward strand.
CGGATGGTCATGTGGCCGATCTCCCCTGCCATCCCCTTGAAGCCGTTGCAGATCCTTCCATCGATGACGAGCCCTCCACCGATGCCCGTGCTGATCGTAACGTACGCGAAATCGGAGATCCCCTTGGCCGCACCGTAGTAGCCCTCGCCGAGGGCCGCGGCGTTTCCATCGTTGATCAGGAACACGCTCTTGCCCAAGGCGTCCTGAATCAAGTCCCGCAGAGGGACGTCCTCCCATCCCGGCAGATTGGGAGACGTGAAAAGGACGCCAGTGGCTGGATCGCTCAGACCCGGGGCACCCACGCCGATTGCCGAGAGTTGATGCTTGGTGATGGACGCCCCATCCAGGGCCCGTTGGGCGGATTCCAGGATGGCGCCAACGACCCCCGCCGGTCCCTTGGCGGAGGGCGTGATGGCATGGTCCCTCGAGAGCATCTCCCCTTGGGGGGTGACTACAGAGGTGAGGATCTTTGTCCCTCCGAGATCGATCCCAAGGATCAGCGGGTCACGCTGTGGCATCGCAACTCCCACAGGATCAATGCTGATGATCTCCCAAGACGCCAGGAAACGCCGTCTTTCGCCATTGCGTCGAAATCATCATGCCGCGCCATGGGGCACGGCACCCGCGAAGGGATGAAATGGGCGCACCGCTGCCCAGATGGTCATCCCGGCGAAAGCCGGAATCCAGAGGCTCTCTTCCTCCTACGGAGCGGACAAAGTTTCCCTCTTCCGAGGAAGACCGAATCCAGTGTCTTCAGTTGCTTGAATGATCCTGGATCCCGGTTTTCAACGGGGTCACGGCTCCTTGCGAGACCAGCCATGTCGCTCTCTGTGTCCGCAGCACTCGGTCTTCAGTTCTGCTCTACCCCTCGCCTTCGCCTCAGCCTTTCCGTTGCTCAGCCTTGGCCTCTTTTCAGCGCCTCAATTCCCGGCAGCTTCCTGCCCTCCAGGAATTCGAGGGAGGCGCCCCCCCCCGAAGAGATGTGGCTGATCCGCTCCGCGACGCCCGCCCGATTCACGGCCGCCACGGAATCCCCGCCGCCCACGATGCTGAACGCAGGGGATTGGGCGACGGCCCTGGCCATGGCGAATGTGCCGTGGCTGAAGGGCTTCATCTCGAACACCCCCATAGGTCCATTCCAGACGATTGTCCGGGCGGATCGGACCTGGGCGGCAAAGGATTCGATGCTCTCGGGACCGATGTCCACGCAGACCCACCCCTCGGGGATCTCGCCGCTCTTCACAATCCGCGTCGGCGCTTGGGCATCCATGCGCTCCGCTGCCACGTGATCGCCGGGCAGAATCAGCTCAATCCCTTCCCGGGCCTTTTCCAGAAGCTGGCGGGCCAAGTCCAACTGGTTGTCCTCGACAAGGGACATCCCGACTTGAAACCCCTGCGCTTTCAGGAACGTGTAAGCCATTCCCCCGCCGATCAGAAGGGCGGTGACCTTGTCCATCAGGTTTTGAATGACCCCGATCTTGTCCGAGACCTTTGCCCCACCCATGATGGCGACATAGGGCTTCTCGGGGTTCAGCAGGGCCCTTTGCAGGCTCTCGACCTCCTTCATCATGAGGAAGCCCGCCCCAACGGTCTGGACAAAACGGGTCATGCCTTCCGTGGAGGCATGCGCACGATGGGCGGCGCCAAAGGCATCGTTCACGAACACGTCGCACAATGACGCCAGGCCCCTGGCGAACCCATCCTCGTTGTTTTCCTCCTCCGGGTGAAACCGAAGGTTCTCCAGGAGGAGGACCTCTCCCTCCTTCATTCTCCCGACCTGCCCCTGGACCTCTTCCCCGATGCAGTCCGGGGCCAGGGCCACGTGGGTTCCCAGCAACCGGGAGAGCCTCTCCGCCACGGGCGCCAGCGTGTACTTGGGATCCCGTTTCCCTTTGGGCCGCCCGAGATGGGAGGCCAGAACGGCCTTCCCCCCTGCCTTCATGACCCACTGAATCGTCGGCAGGCAGAGCCGAATTCGCGTGTCATCCGTCACGACGCCCTCATCCCCCTGGGGCACGTTGAAGTCCACCCGAATGAATACCCGCTTGCCCTTCAGGTCCAATTGATCCACTGTCCGGATGCTCATGCCCCCCCCTTCTGCCGTTGGCTTATCTTCAGCCTCAGTCTTACGTCCTGCGGTGAAACGCCATCTTGCCTGCGAACTTGGCCGCGCGCCCCAGATCCTCCTCGATGCGGAGCAACTGGTTGTACTTGGCGACGCGATCCGTCCGGCTAGCAGAACCCGTCTTGATCTGGCCCACCCCCGTGGCCACCACGAGATCCGCGATAAAGGTATCCTCCGTCTCGCCGGAGCGGTGGGACACCATGGCCGCGTAGCCGGCCGCATTGGCCATCCTCATGGTCTCGAGGGTCTCGGTCAGGGTCCCGATCTGATTCACCTTGATCAGGATGGAGTTGGCCACCCCTTCCTTGATCCCCCGAGCCAGCCGCTCCGTGTTCGTCACGAAGAGGTCATCGCCCACAAGCTGGATCCTTCCCCCAAGGGTGTCGGTCAGAAGTTTCCAACCCTTCCAGTCGTCCTCCGCCATCCCGTCCTCGATCAAGACGATGGGATACTGTTTGACCCAGGCCGACCAGAATTCCACCATCTGCTTCGAGTTCCTGCGGCTCTTGTCCGACTTCTTGAACACATACTGCCCCTTGGAGGCGTCGTAAAACTCGCTCGCCGCGGGGTCCAAGGCGATCCCGATCTCCTGACCCGCCTTGTATCCCGCCTGTCCGATGGCCTCCAGGATCACCTCCAGCGCCTCCTCGTTGGACTTGAGGTTGGGGGCGAACCCTCCCTCGTCACCTACCGACGTGGAGTAGCCCTTCCTCTTGAGGACGGCCTTGAGGGTGTGAAAGACCTCGGCGCCCATGCGGAGGGCCTCGGCAAAACTCGATGCCCCGTACGGTGCGACCATGAATTCCTGCGGATCCACGGAGTTGTCCGCATGGACGCCGCCGTTGAGGATGTTCATCATGGGCACCGGCAGCACCGACGCCCCCACGCCCCCCAGGTAACGGTACAACGGGATGCCCTGTGAGGCCGAAGCCGCCCGCGCCACGGCCATGGAGACCGCCAGGATCCCGTTGGCGCCCAGTTTGGCCTTGTTGGGAGTCCCATCCAAGTCGATCATCCGCCGGTCGATCTCCTCCTGGCAGGCGGCCTCCATCCCCGAAAGGGCCTTGGCGATCTCCCGGTTCACGTGCCCCACGGCCTTGCGCGTCCCCTTGCCCAAGTAACGCTTCCTATCGCCGTCGCGAAGCTCAATGGCCTCGTGCTCCCCGGTGGAAGCTCCCGATGGGACCGCCGCCCGGCCCATGCTTCCGTCCTCCAGATACACGTCTGCTTCCACCGTCGGATTCCCCCGGGAATCCAGAATCTCCCTCCCCACCACCCTCGCGATCCTGCTCATGGTTGCTCCTTTCCACCCTTGGCTCTGGATTGGTCGGCCACGGCCTGGGCCGCCTTTCTCACGGCATCGGGATCCCCCAGGTAGTAGCTCCGCCTCGGTTTCAGATCGTCCTCCAGCTCGTAGACCAACGGCACGCCCGTGGGAACGTTCACCGAGGCGATCTGTTCGTCCGAGAGCTTCTCCGCGTACTTGATCAGGGCCCTCAACGTGTTCCCATGGGCCGCGATGAGCACGCGCCTGCCCGCCCTCACGGCAGTCCCGATATTCTCCTGGGCGTACGGCAAGAATCGATCGATGGTGTCCTTGAGGCTCTCCGCGGCGGGAAGATCCTCGGGGCGGAAACCGGAGTACCTCGGATCGTGGCGGGGGTGGCGGGGGTCGTCCAGGGTGAGGGCGGGGGGGCGAACGTCGAAGCTGCGCCGCCAGACCCTGACCATCTCCTCGCCGCGCTCCCGCGCCGCCTCGGCCTTGTTGAGCCCCTGGAGCGCCCCGTAGTGGCGTTCGTTCAAACGCCAGCTTTGGACCACCGGGATCCACATGAGGTCCATCTCCTCCAGGACGATCCAGAGGGTCTTGATGGCCCTCTTCAACACGGAGGTGAAGGCCACATCAAAGCAATACCCGCCTTCGCGCAACAGCCGACCCGCCTCTCTGGCCTCCTGGATCCCCCTCTCGGACAGTGACACATCCGTCCAGCCCGTGAACCGGTTCTCCCGGTTCCACGCACTCTCTCCGTGCCTCAAAAGAACGAGTTTCCTCATT
>CAZEPJ010000049.1:8820-34727 GCA_964514105.1 uncultured Desulfarculaceae bacterium
GGAGCCGCGCCCCCAGACCCGGTCCTATCTCAAATCCGCCGGCTGCCCGGTAGCGGCCAGCACGCTCCTCCACAGCGGCCCTTTGGGATCGACCTTCTTGCGGGCCGAGACAGCCGCGGGTATGGGGACGTGGGTGAAGGTGTGCTTCCAGTCGCCCACGACCATGTCCGTTCGCCCGCTCATGGCCGCGTGAACCGCGTTGTGCCCCAGGAGAAGGCAGAAAACCGCATCGTGGGCATTCGCCCGAACGCTTCTGATGACGTAGCTGGGATCAATGTACTTCAGGTCGATACGGACGCCCAGTTCGCGGAAGTGGGATCGGATGCGGTCCCGGAGAAAGAGGCCGATATCCCCCTGGCGAATGTTGCCGGACGCATCCCGCTCCCCGGTCCGCCCCAGAAGCTCCTGGCCGGCCCCTTCGGCCACCACGATCACGGCATGCCCTCGAGCCTCCAACCTGGTCCGGAGAACCTCGAGAAGGGCCTGCAGGCCGAATGGAACCTCCGGGATCAGGCAGAAATTCACGTCGTTATCCGCCAAGGTCGTGAAGGCCGCGATGAACCCCGAATCGCGACCCATGAGCCGGACGAGTCCCACCCCGTTGCGGGCGCTCACGGCCTCCGTGTGTGCCGACTGAGTGGCCCGGGTCGCCTCGCTCACCGCTGTCTCGAAACCGAATGACCTCTGGATGCAGGATATGTCGTTGTCGATGGTCTTGGGAACGCCCACCACCGCAATATCCAGTCCCCTCTTGCGGATCTCCTCGCTGAGGGCGTGGGCGCCCCTGAGCGTGCCGTCCCCGCCGATGGTGAACAACACGGAGATGCCCAACCGTTGCAGGGTATCCGTCATGTCCGACGGATCCTGAGGGCCCCGCGAGGAACCGAGCATGGTGCCGCCCATTCCATGGATTCGGTCCACTGCCGCGGGGGTCAGCTCCAGGGGGACGTGGCCGTACCCCCTCGCGAGCCCCTCATACCCGTATCGAAACCCGTAGATCGCCCGCACACCGTAGTGGTGGTGCAGGCTCAGGACTATGGCCCGGATCACGTCGTTGAGGCCGGGGCACAGGCCCCCGCAGGTGACGATGCCGCACCGAAGCGTTGCAGGGTCAAAGAATATCCTCTCCCTGGGGCCCGCCACCTCCAGTGCCGGGAGGGTCTTCCCCTGGACCACCTGCCGACGAATCTCGTCCAGGTCGGTCTGGTAGACAAGGCGCTCCGTGTCACCCACAAAGGCCCCATGCCGCATGGGAGACGGAATCCGGCACTCTCCCAACCTGGATATCGTGAAATCCAGATCTCCCTCTCCCATCGCCCCCCCCTACGCACGCTGTTTCACAAGTACGGCACGCGGCCCCAATGATACCTCCTCACCCCAGAGGCACGGGGTCCGCAACGGAGTCCTCTTCCTGCCCATCGGGAGGCCGCGACGGGCAACAAGCCCTGCCCCGCCTTCGGCGGAAGCAGGTCTTTCATTTGCCAGCTTCCCCCGGGCAATGAAAGACAGCGATCTTTTTCTCCGTGTCCTGAGTGTCCCTCTGTGTTGAATACTTGATCGTCAGTACGAAAAGCAATACTAGGCCTGACAGAGGCTGGTCCCCACGCCCCGCAGTTCCCGCACCGCCTGTTTCACCCTCCCGGCCAGGGCGTCCTCGGCCCTGGCCAGATAGGCGCGCGGGTCATAGTTCTTCTTGTTCCCCACCTCCCCGTCCACCCTCAAGACCCCGTCGTAGTTCTTGAACATGTGATCGGCGATGGCCCGGGTGAAGGCGTACTGGGTGTCGGTATCGATGTTCATCTTGACGACACCGTAGTCCACTGCCTCGTGGATCTCTTCGAGGCGCGAACCGGACCCACCGTGGAACACCAGGTCGAACCGGGCCGCTTTTCCATATTCCCGCTCAACGGCCTCCTGGCATTCCTTGAGCACGGCCGGCCGCAGCTTCACCTGGCCGGGCTTGTACACGCCGTGGACGTTGCCGAACGTGGCGGCCAGCAGGTAGCGGCCTTTCTCCCCGGTTCCCAGCCGCCGGGCCACCTCCAGGGTGTCCTCCGGGGTCGTGTAGAGCTTCTCCGACATCTCCCCCTGGATGCCGTCCTCCTCCCCGCCCACGACGCCGGCCTCGATTTCCAGGATGAGCTGGCTCCTGCGGCACCGGTCCAGAAGCCCGGCCGCGATTTCCAGGTTCTCTTTCAGGGGCAGGTCGCTTCCATCGAACATGTGGCTGTTGAAGAGATTGGGAAGACCCGCGGCTTGGCGCCTCTCCGTCTCCTGGATCAGGGGGATCACGTACCTGTCCAGGACCTTGGCCTGGCAGTGATCGGTATGGAGGGCCACATAGATTGGATAGCGCTCCGCCACCCGGTGCACGTGCTCGGCGATGGAGACGGCCCCCAGGAACATGTCCTTCACCGAGTTCCCCGAGGCAAACGCGGCGCCTCCGGTGGAGACTTGTATGATCCCGTCGCTCTTGCTCTCCGCGAGGCCCCTCAGCACCCCGTTGGCGGTGGTGAGAGATGTTACGTTGATCGCCGGGTAGGCGAAGTGTCCCTCCCTCGCGCGATCGAGCATCCTGCAGTACGTCTCGTAGTCGGCCACTGGCATGATGTCTCCTCTCACCTCATCAGAAGATCGCAAAGGACTCAGGAGGCGCTCCCCGTCATCCCCTCTGCCTGTACCACCCATCCACCTCCCATGGCCTTGTACAGGTTGACCAGCGCTTGGAAAAGGACGGCCTGGGTCCGGGTGTATTCGATCTCTGCGTTGAAGAGGCTTCGCTCAGCATCCAGCACCTCGATAAAGCTCACATACCCCTCATCGTAGCGCAGCCGCGCCATCCTCACATACTCCCGCAGCGATGCCACCTGCTGCCCGAGGGCCCTCAACTGGTCTGCGGTGTGGATCCTGTCCGCCAGGGAGTCCTCCACCTCCCGAAACGCAGTCTGGATCACCTGCTGGTATCGAACCAGGGTCTGCTGCTGCACCGCCTCCGCGGCCTTGACCTGTCCCTTGATGGCCCCGGCCGTGAAGATGGGCCCCAGGATGGAGCCGGCAAAGCTCCAGATCTTGGCGGGACCCGCGAACAGGTGATTGAGGTCCGAGCTGGCCACGCCCAGCATACCGGTCAGGGAGATGGTGGGGTAGTACGCAGCCTTGGCCACGCCGATCCGGGCGTTGGCCGCCACGAGGTCCTCCTCAGCCTGGCGAATGTCCGGCCGCCGGGCCAGGAGATCCGACGGTAGGCCCGCGGGCACCGCCGGCGATCTCAGCTCATCGATGCTGCGGCCTCGGGGGATGGGCCCCGGGTTTCGGCCCAGGAGCACGCTGATGGCGTGCTCCTGAAGGGCGATGGTCTTCTGGATCTGGGGTATGGCGGCCAGGGCCAATTCGTACTCCGACTTGACCTGATTCAGCTCCAAGGCGGAGACCACCCCGCCATGGAAGCGAAGCTGAAAGATCCGGTATGACTCCTTGCGGCTCTCGGCCGTCTGCTTGGCGATCTCCAGCTGCTTGTCCAGATTCCGCAGGTTTACGTAAGCGTTGGCCACCGCCGAGACCAGGCTCAGGATCACCGTGCGGCGCCCCTCCTCGGTGCTGAGGAGATCGGCGCGTGCGGCCTCGGTGGCCCGTCGGATCTTCCCCCACACGTCAATCTCCCATGTGGCGTTGAGGAAGATCTGGTAGAAATCGTGGGTGGGGTTCATCGCCGGCGCGGGACCCCGACGCGTGAAGCGCTCCGCGGCGCCGCTGGCGCCGTAGCCGATCTGCGGGTAGAGACCCGCCCGTGTGCTCATGTATTGGCCCGCGAACTCCTCGATGCGGCCCGCCGCGATCTTCACGTCCTTGTTCTCCTCCAAGGCCGTGCGGATCAGGTCGTTGAGCACCGGGTCGTTGAACTGCTCCCACCAAGCCGTGTTGGCCAGGTCCCTGGCCTCCCTGTCCTCGAACCGCCACGACTGGGGCGACTCCACTGCAGGCCTCTTGTAATTGGGGCCGACCATGCAACCGGCCAACGCCCACATGAGGACCGAAACGAGCGCCACTTCACGCATGGTGCCCCTCCCCTTTGTCATCCCCGCCGGCCGAAGCGGGGCCTTGCCCGGGCCGTTTCCCGCCATGGGCGTCCCCCTTTTTCCCGTGAGAGAGCTTCTCGACGACGTAAAACGTCACCGGGATGATGAAGATAGCGATGAAGGACGCGGCCAGCATCCCTCCGATCACCGCGTACCCCATCACCTGTCTGGCGATGGCCCCCGAGCCCGAGGCCAGGGCCAGCGGCACGCAGCCCAGAATGAACGCGAACGACGTCATGAGGATGGGCCTCAGGCGCAACCGCGCCCCCTCCAAGGCCGCATCCACGATGTCCCTTCCCTTCTCATACTCCACCTTGGCGAACTCCACGATCAGAATGGCGTTCTTGGCTGAAAGGCCGATGAGCATGATGAGCCCGATCTGGGCGTACAGGTTGAACTCCAGGCGCCCCAGGAGGATGGCCGCGAAGGCCCCGCACACCGCGATGGGCGTCCCCAGGAGCACGCTGAAGGGCAGGGACCAGCTCTCGTACTGGGCCGCCAGGATCAGAAACACGAAGAGAAGCGACAACCCGAAGATGACGGAGATCGACACCCCCTCGCTCGCCTTCTTCTCCTGGTACGACATGGCCAGGTAATCGAAGCCCATCTCCCGGGGCATGGTCGCCGCGAAGACCTCCTCCAAGGCCTTCATGGCCTGGGACGAACTGATCCCCGGGGCCGACGCGGCATTGATCTGAGCGCCCCGATACAGGTTGTAGCGCATGGTGAACTCAGGACCGGCCCGCTGCTCGAGTCGGGTGAGCGTGGCGAGGGGCACGGATTGCCCCGCGGCGTTTCGCACGTGGAACTGCCCCAGCTGTTCGGCCTGGGTTCGATACTCCCCCTCCGCCTGGACATAGACCTGCCACTGGCGGCCGAATCGGTTGAAATAGTTGACGAAGTAGCCGCCCATGAAGGTCTGAAGGCACTGGTACACGTCGGAGAGATCCACCCCCTGTTTCAACACCTTGTCCCGCTCCACCTCCACGAAGATCTGGGGCACGGTGGGGAGGAAGGTGGTGGTCACCCGGGCGAGTTCCGGGCGCTTTCTGGCCTCGGCCAGGAACTTCTGGGTGTTCTCCCACAGAAAGGCGATGTCCTTCCCGGCACGATCCTCCAGCACCATGGTGACGCCCCCAGCCGTGCCGATGCCGGGAATGGCCGGCGGCGAAAAGGCGAAGGCCACCCCCTGGGGCAGCCGGGCCAGTTCGCGATTGATGTGGGCCATGATGGCCTCGTACTTCTCCTCGGGCGCCTTCCTGTGGTGCCACGGCTTGAGGGTCACGAAGAAGAAGCCGCTGTACGTATTGGTGACGCCGCTCAACATGCTGTAACCCGCCACGGTGGTGACGTACTCGACGCCCGGCGTCTTCATCAGGACCTTCTCGATCTCCTTGCAGGCATTGTCCGTGCGCTGGAGGGACGAGGCGTCCGGGAGCTGGACGCCCGCGAACATGTAGCCCTGGTCCTCCTCGGGCAGGAAGCCACCCGGAAGCCTCCCGCCCAACAGTCCTGTGGCCGCGGTAACGAGCACCAGGAACAGCAGGCTCATGACCACCTTTCGAATGGCCGCGCCGCACATGCCCACGTAACCATTGGTGGCCCGGCCGAAAATGTTGTTGAACCCGCGGTAGAAAACGCCCAGCGGTCCCCTGGCCGGTTTCTTGTGCTTGAGGATCAGGGAGGAAAGCGCCGGGCTCAGGGTGAGGGCATTGAAGGCCGAGATGAGGACCGATATGGCGATGGTCACGGCGAACTGCTGGTAGAGCCTTCCCGTGATCCCCGGGATGAAGATCGTGGGGAGGAAGACGGCGGAGAGGACCAGGGCGATGGCCACGACCGGGCCCGAGACCTCGTCCATGGCCTTGGCCGTCGCCTCCTTGGGCGACAGTCCATGCTCGATGTGGTGCTCCACGGCCTCCACCACCACAATGGCGTCGTCCACCACCAGCCCAATGGCCAGCACGAGACCCATGAGGGCGATGGTGTTGATGGAGAAACCCAAAAGCGGGAAGAACGCGAAGGTCCCGATGAGGGAGACCGGCACGGCCAGCGCCGGGATGAGCGTGGCCCTGAAACCCTGGAGGAACACGAAGACCACGATGATGACCAGCACCAACGCCTCGAAAAGCGTGTGCAGGATCTCCTTGATCCCCTCGCGAACGGCCTGGGTGGTGTCCAGGGAGATCACGTACTCCAGATCCTCGGGAAAGGCCTGTTTCGCCGTCTCCATGAGCTTCTTGACGCCGTCCACTGCCGCGATGGCGTTGGTCCCCGGGAGCTGGTAGATGGCGAGCACAGCAGAGGGCTTCCCGTTGAGGCGGCCCATCATGGAATACGTCTGGGCGCCGAGCTCCACCCGGCCCACATCCCTCACTCGCACGAAGGATCCGTCCGGGTTGGCCCGAACCACGATCTGCTCGAACTCCTCGGGGGTCTCGAGCCGCCCCTGAGCCTTGATGGCGTAAGTGAACTCCTGGCCCGCGGGGGCGGGCTCGGCCCCCACCTGGCCCGCGGGGTTGACCGTGTTCTGCGTCTGGATGGCGCTCACGATCTCCGGGACGGTGATGTTGAGTTTGGACAGGTGGTCCGGCTCCACCCAGATGCGCATGGCGTACTGGCCCGCGCCGAAAACCGTGACGCTGGCGATTCCCGGCACGCGGGTGACCTGGTCATTCAAATTGATGTACGCGTAGTTGGCCAGGAAGATGGCATCGTAGGTCCCTTTGGGCGAATACAGCGACACCAACATCAGGGGGGACGCCGTGGACTTCTTCACCGTGACCCCGTAGTTGGTCACATCCCTGGGCAGTTTGGCCGCGGCCTGGCTCTGGCGCATCTGGGCGAGCACCTGATCGATGTTCGGGTCCGTCTTGACATCGAAGTTGACGTACAGCTTCAGCTCGCCGTTGTTGGCGTTGAGCGAGTACATGTAGTTCATGTTGTCGACGCCGCTCATCTCCTGTTCGATGGGGGTCGCGACCGACTGTTCCACGGTCTGCGCGTCGGCGCCCACGTATGTGGTATTGATGACTATCTCGGGAGGAACGATGTTGGGGTACTGGGCCACGGGCAGGCCGAGCATGGCCACCACGCCTACGATGACCATGATGATGGAGATGACGATCGCCACGATGGGCCGGTTGATGAAGAACTTAGCCATGTTGGTCATCTCCTTCTGTCAGGAGTCGTCTCGGCCTGAACCCCAGGCGAATATCGAATGTCGAACAAGGGCTGCCCAATCACCAGCGTCTCTCCTCCCATGCCCTCTGTTCTCTTTCGACATCCCGCGGGCCGGCGTTTCATACTTCGAATTCCCTTCTATTCCATTGTCTACTTCTTGCCCGGCGACACGGGTTTGGGGCTCACCACCATGCCGTCTTTCACCTTCTGCACGCCCTCCGCCACCACCCGCTCGCCGGCCTTGAGACCCTCCCGGATGATCCACAGGGATTCGACCCGGTCCCCTACCTTGACGGGGCGCAACTCCACCTTGTTGTCCGGCCCCACGACCGCCACCTGGTACCGGCCCTGCAATTCGGTGACTGCCCTCTGGGGCACCAGCAGGGCGCCACCCGACTTGGTGACGGCCCTGACCTTGGCATATTGTCCCGGTCGCAGGACGTTGCCCGGGTTGGGGAAGAGCGTGGCCACCCGGATGGTGCCTGTCTTCACGTCCACCTGCCGATCGGCGAATCCAAATGTCCCCCTGTGGGGGTAAAGCGCGCCGTCTGCCAAGAACAGCTGGAGTTCAGCCGACGGTTCTTTCCCTGCGTCTTTGTCCTGGGCGCGCTGCATGTATTCCTGCTCGCTCACAGCCACATACACGCGAATGGGGTCCAGCGCGGAGACGGTAGTCAGCTCCGGACTCCCCGGCGTCCCCACCAGGTCCCCGATCTGCGCATTGGCGATGCCCGCGATACCGTCGATCGGAGACATGATCTTGGTGAATCCCAATTCCAACTGCGCCCTCTCCACCGAGGCCTTGGCCGACAACACATCCGCCCGGGTGGACTGCTCCATCCCGATCGAGTCGTCCAGGTCCTTCTGGCTGATGGCGTTCTGAGCCGCCAGGGGCCGGATCCGGTCGAGGGCGGCCTTGGCTGTTCTCCAGCGGGCCTCCTTTTGAGCGAGCTGCCCCTTGGTCTGGTCCAGCACGGCCTTGAATGGCCTGGGGTCTATCTCGAACAGGACCTGGTCCTTCTTCACGAACTCCCCGTTCTGGTAGTTCTGTTTGATCAGATAGCCCTGGACCTGTGCCCGTATGGTGGCATTCACCGTTCCGTCCGTGGTCGCCACCCATTCCGCATACACCGGGATGTCCCGCTGGGTCACCTCGACCACCACCACCTCCGCGGGCGGCTGGGACTCCGCCGGGGCAGGCTTCTTCTCCTCGGCAGCCCCGGCCGTCCAAACCGCGGTCAGCGACAGCAGGGCCGCGGCGATGGTGGCCCGCCACCCCTTGCACTTCGTCCGGCCGTTCTCTGGATGTCTTGTCGTCATGGTCTTCCTCTCCCCTCCTCCGTCTACTGGGCGGTCTTTCTCCACGGAAGCCATCGAGTCACCACGCGGTCCAGGGTCCCCTCCCGCCTCCATCGGGCGAGAGCGCTGTTCACCGCGGCCAGCAATCCTTGGTCGTCGCGCCGGAGCCCCCAGGCCAACGGCTGCTCCTCCAGCGGCGCGGGGAATCCAGCCAAGGCCGCCTCGTTCTCGGAGACGAGCCACATGCCCGTCGGACCATCGTGGACGAACAGGTCGATCCTCCGTCGGGTCAGCTGCATGGCCCCGTCTTTGGGGCTCGGGATCGACACCCGGACCGCGTGAGACATGTGCTTTTGCACAAAGGCATCCCCCGTGGTCCCGGGGATAACGCCCACGTTGTCCTGGCTCCCCGAGAGGTCATCCCATGTGACGTACTTCCCCCTGTCCTCGGCCCGCATGACGGCCACCAGGGCGACCGTCATGTAGGGCTCCGCGAACGCGATCCGAACCTGCCTCGTGGGCGTGACGGACATGCCGGACATGATGATGTCGATCCGGCCGTCCAGTAGCGTGGGGATCTGTTTGTCCCAGTCCAGTTCCACGAACTCCACGGGCCTGCCGAGTTCCTCTCCCAGCAATCGGGCGAAATCCGCCTCGACGCCCGCCAGGCTTCCCCCGGACCGGAAGATCATGGGAGGATCCTGGGGGGTTACGCCGACCCGCAGGGCGGGTGGGCCGGCAGGTGGAGCCATCGACTCTGGCGGCGGACTCGTCGGTTCCACAAAGGCGCAACCGACCGCGCCAACAAACGCGAGCCATACCCCCCCGAGACTTGAAAAGAAGGGACCCCAGATCTGCCGGATCCTTCCGGACCACGCATGTCGGATCATCGGTTCCTCCTGCGGCGCTGTGACTCATGGCCGTTGCCCGTGCACGCCGCCCCGACTCCGAGGGCGCCAGCCGGCCATCATTGAAGCTCATACGGGGTTCGTCCATCCGAAATCAGCGGGATTCAACCCCCATCCTCCCCGACCAATATCCAACTGGAATCGGGGTTGTACTCCCGCATGGCGCGTCCCAGATCCTCGGAGACAGGACCCTGGTCCTTCTGATACACCTTCCCCTGATGATTCACCACAAAGGTCATCACGCCGGACCGTCCGTATTCGGCGGGAAACGCCACCAGGGCGAATCCTGCGATCATGTTCCCGTTGATCACGTAGTTGTATCGCCCTCCCGGCACATTGCCACCCTGTTTGGTCAGGATCTTGTAATAGTAGCCGTAGTAGGGGTCTCCCGCCTTTCTTCCCTCCAAGTATTCCTTCTGCTCGGCGATGAGGGGCCCGAAGGGGCTCACCTCCTCGCCCGGGGCGGACTCCCAGTACAGGCCATCCCGCCTCCCGGGCGTGCTGGGGATGCGCTGGGCGTACTCCAGGACCTCGTCGCCGTCGCGATCCTGGCTTGCATATGCCCGCTGGGCGTCCACATACGCCCGGCACACCCGGATCGCCATCAACTCGTTCTCCCCAATGCGGCGGTTCAGGATCTCCTCTTTGCCGGCCGCGGTATCGAGGCGCCAGACCCCACCCTCCTTCACTGCCGGGATGGGGAACGGCCATTTCAACTTCCCCATCTGCAGCACGGCCCGATCCGTTCCCTGGAGGATGACTCGGGAATACTCCTTGTACCGCTCATAGAAGCGCTCCCTCCCCTCTCGCGCCTGGCTCTTGTCCTCCATGACGACGAGGTCCCGATGCTCCTGCCCCACCATATCCACCAGCGCCCCCTCATCCTGCCTCCCCGCCGCATCGGCCAGGGCCTGGAACGCCTCCTCGGGGCTGTTGAAGGTTCGCTGTCCCGCGGCCTCGGCGGTCTGCCCGATGATCAGCAGCCTCAGGAGCAGGACCACGCCCCCCAGCAAACGCCCCCGTCTTTCCGTCTTCATCATGACCTGCTCCTCCACGCAGTGCCTGTATTGCCCTGCTGGCGCCTCGCCACGCCAACGGCCCGTCATCATCGACCATCTATCGAGGAAACGGTCCCTCCATTCCCCTCGCCGGATTCTCATGTCACCGGCGGCCCCCGCCTCTACCGCCGCCCCCGCCTCTACCGCCGCCCCCGCCTCGGAAGCCGCCGCCTCCGAAACTGCCGCGGCTGCCGCCTCCCCCGAAGCTGCTTCCACCTCCGCTTCCCCGCGAGAACCCGGAGGAGCTGCTGCGGCTCTGAAAACCGCGGTCGCTGTTCTGCCGGGTTGTTGACGCTCGATTGTAGTCGCCGAAGTGGCCCATCTTGTTGTCGGGTCTCGCGGCAGAGCCTCCCGGCCGCGTGTCCGGACGGGTGGCTCCAATGCCTCCACCAGGACCGGAGGGAAGGGTCGAAGGTCGCTGTCCGCTGAACCCCGGACGGCCTCCGCCGGCCCCGGGGGCCTTGGAGGGCAGTTGGCTCGGTTTGGGCCGCCACTTGCCGGGCGGCCCGCCGCCCGGGCGGTCCCCCCCGGGGGATCCCGGCCTGTCCGGCCTATCGGGTCTGTCCGGTTTGTCCGGTTTGTCCGGTTTGTCCGGTTTGTCGGAGTGATCAGGATGATCATGGATGCAGTCGTCATCCCAATCGAAGCCGTAATAGGCCCAACCCATCCCCACGGCAAAACCCGCCCCCCATCCCCAAAAAGGGTACCCGGCGCAGTACGGAGGGGTGTAGAGGCACCACGGGTCGTACGTGGGCATGTAAACCACTTGCGGACTGGCGGGGGCGATCTGGATGATCTCCCGCTCCTGGACAACCACGATCTTGTCGTTGGATTCCAGAAGCCCCGCGGTCTTGGCCCGCAGCCGATACTGCTGGACGGCGTCATAGACCTCCTTCTCCTGATCGAACACGGCCTCTCCCAGCCGCTCGGTCCAAACCAGGTCTCTGGCCATCCGCTTCAGGGCCTCCGGAAACCGAAGCAATGACAGAACGGCCGGGTCCCACCCGGCCCCCTGCGGCGGGGGTTCCGTAGCCCCGGGGTTCTGCTCCACGTACTGACTCGCCTTCACCACGTCCAGAGGTACCGTGGAGGCCGGCAGGACCTGGGCCAGAAGGTCATCGGGGTACAGGGCCACCGGGGCCACGAGCCGTTCCAGCTGGTCCGCGGACAACCTCACCCCGGAGGGGAACTCCGCGGGATTGAAGGAGGAGCCGGCCGGAGGGGCCGCAGTCGCCTGGGGCGTGATCGGGACCATCTGCGGCGGCATGGGCGACGGCTCGGCGCAAGCGGTGAGCAAGGCCAATGCGCCCATGGCAACCCCCTTTCGAATTGCGCCGCCGCGCTGCCGGCGAGCCTGGCCCAAGCGTGATCCACAGTCATACATCACGTCATCTCCCATCGCATGCGAAAAGGTTTCTCCACTCCACCCATAGTGGTCTCGGCGCAATTCGCCGCTTCCCCGCCCGCGCCCGGCTACTGGCCCGCCGCCGGGGGAGGCACGTAAGACAGGTCCAGTCGCAGTCGAGCGGTAAAACGGTGCTGGCTCTTCACCGCCGAGTTGAACCGCTCGAGCAGCGCCACGGTCTCAGTCTTGCCATGGGCACGCTCCAGATGATCCTCGAAGACCTCCTCCCGGATCTCGAAGGCCGCCCAACTGGATCGAGGGAGCATCAACAGGAACGAGGGGATCTCGCCCTCGTTGAGCCGTTCCAGCCATTCGTACCGCACGGGCCATTCGGCCTTGCCCAGGGCCTCGCGGAACTTCCGAAGAGCACCGAAGAACTGGGCCGATTTCCCGAAGTGGAATTGGTAGTTCAGCAGCTCGATCCATGCGGCGGGGGACCCCGCCGCGCCCTCGTCACTGACGCCCTCCGGGTGATAAAAGTACTGCACCAACGGCGGCGTCGCCCATAGGGCGGCCAACGCCTCCTGGTTCACGTCTTCCACCCGGGGGGTCACCTTGGCATGGTCAAAACTCTCCCATCGGTGGCCGAAGGTCGCCACGGCGTAGCGACCCCATTGCCCGCCGCTGACGTACTCCCAGACCACCCACCGCCACTCGTCCTTCTGGTCGCGCCGCCAATCCATCTCTTGATGCCGTCCTCCAATTGCGCCTTCATACCAGGCTTGGCCGTTAGGATCACCGTCCGGGCCACCGAGTTGCCCTCCGCCCGGACTGTCCCCGCCATGGCCACGACCCAGAGCGCTGCGACGGCTGTACCCACAGCCGATCTTCTCACGGGTCACGCTCCTTCCCGTTCCAGGAAGCATCTGGAAGTCTAGTAGACGCGCTCGCGCCGGTCGGACCTCCGGTTTCCCCGGATCTCCTTTCGATCCTGGCGCCGTTCGCCCCCCCTGACGCCCAGGGGATCATCCTGGCTCTCGGCCATGTTCTCGCCCCGCTTCTCCACACGCTCCTCTGCGTCCTGCCTCCGATCCCCTCGTCGCATCATGCCCGGCGTCTGAGACACGGCCACCGCGGGCCCGGTCAGCAATCCCAAGGCGGCGAAGAATTGCACCCAGAAACGACGTCTGGTCGTTCTGCGGGAGATCGTCCTGTCCTCCTCGTCGAGGCGAGCTTTCATTTCTCCTCGATCTTCTTCCAGCTCGAATCCGGGTCGAACTTGGTCATGGCCGACGCGATTGCGGCGGTGTTCGGCCCCAGATCCTTCTCGTACACCACACCGTCGTGGTTCACGAGAAAGGTCATGATCCCCGAGGAGGCATAACTCGCCGGCCAGGCCACCATGGCGAACCCGCCGATCATCCGTCCCTTCACGACATACTCGTAGGCCCCCCCCGGCGCGTTCTTCCCCTGGGCCGTGAGGATCTTGTAGTAGTAGCCGTGGTAGGGGATTCGCTCCCCCCCGGATGCCTTCCTGTAACCCGCCTTGACGGCTTGAACCACCAGTGGCCCCAGAGGACTCGGACTTTCGCCCTCCTGGGTCTCCCAGAACAGGCCGTCCCTCTTCCCGGGAGAGCTGGCGAACTTCTGGGCGTACTGCAGCACGCCGTCTTTGTCCCGATCCTTGGTTGCGTACTCCCGTTGCGCATCCACATAGGCCAGACACACCTGGATCACGCTGAGCTCGTTCTTGCCGATCCTCCGGTTCAGGATCTCCTGTTTGCCCGCCATGGTGTCAAATCGCCACTTCTCCCCCTGCTTCACGATGGGGATGGGAAAGGGCCACTCCTCCTTTCCGACCTGAAGCACCACCTTGCCGTCCGGCTCCGGCACCAGCTCGTGCGCCTCCCCGTATGCCGCTGCAAACTTCTGTCGATTATCCCGGTCCGCTACGGGATCCCCCGAGCCCACGACCCCCGCGGCCTCGGGGCCGAAGATCTTGGTGAGGGCCGCGTTGTCATCGGCCTTGCAGGCCTCGACGAGGGCCTTGACCGCCTCCTCCGGAGAGGCAAAGACCATCTGCTGCGCCTTCTTCTTGGGTTCCGCAGCCCAGGCCCCATGGATACAGAACACCATAGCCAGAGTCAGGGTCGCCATGACGGCCCCCATGCGAAACGCCTCGCCAACCCATTTTCTCGGAAGCATCTTTCCTCCCTCCGATCGGATCTCAGTCGTTGAGGACCTTGCTGCCAGAGGAAACCGGCCGCCCTCTCGGGTTCGACTACCGCCTGCCGCCACCGCTGCGTCCGCCGCCACCGCTGCGTCCACCGCCACCACTGCGTCCGCCGCCACCGCTGCGTCCACCGCCGCCGCTGCGTCCACCGCCGCCGCTGAAACTGCTGGAACGGCTCTGCTGCCCGCGGCTGCTGGCACTCTTGACCTGGCTGCCACTGCCCATTCCCCCGAAGGCGCCCGAGCTTCCCCCCCTGGACCCCATCTGGGACGCGCTGGGCCCTCCGCTGCCCGGCTGACCGGCACCTCCCCTGTCCATGGTGCCTGCGCTCGGCCGTTGACCGGCACCTGCCCTATCCGACCCTCCAGCAGGGCGCTGCCCGATGCTGGCCGTCTGGCCGCCACCGCCGGGACGCTGGCCTGAGCCTGGCCGGTCCATGGTGCCTGCGCTGGGCCGCTGACCAGCCCCGGCGTCCTGGTCGCGTCCCCTGAAATCCTGTCGGCCCTGCGCGGAACCGCTCTGTCCCTTGCCGTAGCGCTGCGCCGTATTCTGATCCCGGTACGCGACGCCCTTGCGGTGCTCGGCGTTGTGCTGCCAATTGCCCTGCTTCGTGTTCTGAACGTCTTTGCGGTTGGCGTTGTTGACGTTCTTGTTGTAGTTGATATTCTGGCTGTTATTGATGTTCACATCCCCGCCGTGCCAGTCGCAGCTCCCCCAGGCGTACCCCCAGGCCGCCGTCATGGCGACCCCTGAAGCAAACCCCACGGCCGCGGCGCCCAGGGCCGCGCCGGGGTAATACCCCGGATAATACACCGGTGCCGGAGGGTACGCCGGGTAGGGCCAGGAACCGTACACGACCGTAGGGTTGTACTGGGGCACATACACCACATCGGGCTGGGCGGATTCGATGACGATGGTATCCTGCCGCACTACCACCTTCTGCTGCTCGGTGGTCTGAAGATTCCCCGACTCGTTGGCCCTGGCGCGCAAGACCTGGACCGCGGCCATGACCTCTTTCTGCTGGCTCAGCATGGCGTCGCCCAACTGCTGGGTCCAGTCCAGTTTGTCGTTCATCATGGTGAGGACCTGGGGGAAATTCACCAGCGACTTCACACTGGGATCCCAGTTCTGCTGCTCCAGCGCCGCATCGAGCTGATCGCCCTCGAGCTTGGGATTGGCCTTGGCCCAGCGGGCGGCCTGCACCACCTCCAGGGGATACGTGGAGGCCATGAGCACCTGCACCAGAAGGGAATCCGGATACAGGGCGATCGGCGCCACCAGGGCCTCCAGCTGTTCGTTGCTCTTGGTCTCCTGCGCGCGTATCGCCGGCGGCAGGACGAGCAAGACCGCCACAGACACGGCCATGCCCGAAATCATCCATCTCTTGTTTCTCATGACGCCTCCTCTCTTGCCCGAGACCTCGTCTCATCACGCCATCCCACCGGGGGCACCCGCGCAAAGTCCCACGCAAGCTCCAGCCTCCTCTTGGGATACCGCTGCAATTCACTCCCCCGTGCCCGTCCCGTCACCCCCTCGTGGTCTCCCCTTGCGGGTGGGGCAAGGGGTTCAGGACCATCGCCTGGTTGGTGGCGTAAAACTTCACGGGCGCCCCGGTGTCATCCACAACCCAGATGTTCACCATGGCCCCGTCCGTCCCCCCCGGTCGCTCCGCCCTGGTGGACAGGGCGAACCTCCGGGCGTACTCCCAGGCGGCCACCTCGGACTTGATGGCGGATTCCTCCTTGTCCGGGAAGAAATCCTCCTCCCAGTGGTCCTCCACCCGCTTCTCGAACCGGATGCGGAAGCCCTTGCGCTTGCGCACCCAGCCGTCCTTGATGACCTTGGTCGCCTCCTTGAGCTTCATCTCGCCTTTCCCCTCCGGTATCCTTGAATCAGGGCGAATATCGAGTGCCGAACAAGGGATATCGAATCATGAAGTTCCTTCCCCCTGGAGCCCTCTTTTCTCCTTCGGCGTTCTGCGGTTCCTTGTTCGAGATCCGACATTCTGCGGTTCGGTTTTCTATACCCCATATTCAACAACCCTGGCCGCCAGCGGCCTATGTCACCTCCCCGTGAAGGTGCACATCCACCTGCGGGTAGGCGATGGTGATTCCCTCGCAGTCGAAGCGCAGCTTCACCTTCTCGATCAGGTCGCACCGGGTGCGGAAGTAGTCGGCGTTCTTGGCCCAGGCCCACATCCGGATGTTGACCGAGTTCTCCGCGAGTTCCATGACGAACACCCGGGGGGCGGGATCGCCCAGGATCCTCGGGTCCTCTGCCAGAATCTCCGCTACAAGGGCCTTGGCCTTGAGGACGTCGTCCTTGTACCCGATGCCGAAGGTCAGGTCCACCCGCCGGTTGGGCGTGAAGTGGTAGTTGATGATCTTGTCCTTCATCACCACGTTGTTGGGGATGAAGAAGGTCCGGCCGTCAAAGGCCTTCACCCGCGTGTTCACTATCGAGATGGACTCCACGATCCCCAGAAGCCCCGCCACCTCCACCATGTCCCCGGCCTTGAAGGGCAGGGGCGGGATGTACCGGCGAAGGACGATGACCAGCAGGCACCCGATCAGAACCAGCGAGCCCAGAATCCTCCGGATGGCGCCCCATTGCAGGCCCAGCGTGTGCAGGGCCACCAGCAGTCCCAGGACCGTGAACCCGACGTAGATCGTCCGACTGGTGAGAACGACTCTTTGCTCGGGGGCCTTGGCCCTGCGCAGGCGGTTCTGGATCAACCAGGCCACCAACCACGCCCCGATCACCCCCCCCAGGACGATGCTCAGTGCCAGATTCAGGTCGGTCCCGTACTGAATCAGCCATGCGTCCAGACGCTGGATACTGGGCATCAAGTCTGATCTCCCCTCATCTCCCCGCCTTGATCTCCGCGGCGATCTCCCCGCTGAGTTTCTCCAGGGCCCGGCTCTGGGCCGCCACCAGGGCCGCGTACCCGCTCCCGTCAACGGGGATCCGGATACTGGACTGCCTCTTGGCCACCGTCTTCTCGCTGTCTCCTTTGGCCACGGTCCACTGGGCCTGAAGCAGCGCCGAGTTATCGGGCATGCCGTGGAAGCGCCCCACCGTCACCGTCACCTGATAGTCCACCCGCTCGGATCCCTTCCATGGATACTCCAACACCGCTTCAACGCACAGAAAGGCCGAGAGGTTCTCCCCAAGGGTCCTCGCGAATGTCTTCTCCAGCGGCTCGGCCCACTGATCGAAGTCCCCGAGCTTCATCTCGTGGGCGCTCGTCTGGGTCACGATCTGCGGCCGGTCCAGATACTGGGGAAGATTCACAGGCCCCAGCCCAAGGGTCAGGCACGGCTTGGCCGCCGGGGCCTGGGTCCCGGGCAGAGGGCTCAGGGTGTAGAACCGGGCCGGCTCAGTGCTGGCGCACCCCACGACCCCAAGGAACATCAGGGCCGCCATCAAGACTCCCTTCTTCATTGGTCCTCCGCCTCTCATGCTCATCTCCCCTTGGATCCGCCCTTGCCGTGGATCAACGCCTCGGGATGCCGCTCCAGGTACTCGGCCAGCACCCGGATGGACCGCGATGCCGAAGACAACTCCTGCAGCGCCTTGGTGACCTCGTGCATCACGGGCGAGTCCGGCGCCGTCATGGCCTGCGTGTTGGTCAGCGTCTTTTCCGCCTGCTTGGCGGCCGCCTGGGCTGACTTCAGCGTGGCCTCCAGAGAAAGGGTCACGGGTTGGAGCGTCTTGTCCACATCTCGGGCCAGTTTCCCGTACTCCTTGAGCGCGGCATCGGCACTGTTGGCCACCAGGGCGATCTTCTCATCCGCCCCCCGGGCCACCTTCCCGAAATCCTGAAGCGTCCCCTTGGCGCTAACGCCTACATCCGAAACTTGGGCGTCCGCCGTCTTGGCCAGCTTCCCGTAGTCCTTCAGCGTCGTGTCCAGGGTTCTCACAACGCCCGTGATCTCCTGGTTGAGATTGCCGGCCAAATGCCTGATGTCTCTCATGGTCTCGTTCAGAGAGAGGAGGCTGTCCTTGATCTCCTGGGAGTTCACGAGTTTATCCACCCCCTCGGCGGCACCGGCGATGCTCTTGACCAGTTGCTCCAGCGGCAGATCCTGGAGCTTCTTGGCCAGCTCCTGCAGCATGGTCGGGACCGTGGGGATCTCGGGGACCTTCCCGTCCCCGTGGAACTCGGCCGGTTTCTCCGGATGCAGATCCAGGGCGACCATCAACTGCCCGGTCACAAAGCTCTGGGAGATCAACTGCGCCCGCAGCCCCTTCTCGATCAGCCCCCGGTAGTTCTTCTCCGTGTCCCTTTCTCCTGCGGTGAGCGTTGCGCGCTCAGGCTGCAACTCGGCATACACAGGGATGCGGAACGTCTGGTCCTGGGCGTTGTAAAGCAGTCGAATGTCCGTCACCGAACCTATCTTCACTCCCCTGAACACCACCGGCGCGCCCACACTCAGCCCGCTCACCGACCCCTCGAAATACATGACAACGGGGTTCCTCTTCTGTAGAAACTTCCCCGAACCGAACATGAGAACCCCCACCACCGCCAGGACCAGGGCGCCCACCACGAAGGCCCCGATCGTCGTCTTGCTCGCCTGTTTGCTCATCTCTGCCCGGTCCCCATTGTGGATTGAAAACCAAGTGCACTCTCAGCGATCAGTGACCAGTGGTTCGTTGAATCACTCCTGGATCTCGGTTCTCATTGCGGTGACGACTCTTTGCGAAACCATCAGTATTGGAATCTCCCCCTCCCCGCGTCCGCCCTTTCCCCACTTTCCCCCACGCCCTACGCCCCATGCCCTATGCCCTCTTTCGCCTTCCACTCACCCCGGCTCAGGAACTCCCGCACCGTCGCATCCGGGCTCCGATCCCTGAGCCCCCTGGGGTCCCCCTGGGCGATCATGGTCTTGGCCACCGGGTCAAGAAACACCGAGTTGTTCCCGATGGCAAAAATACTCGCCAGTTCGTGGGTCACGACGACAATGGTGGCCCCCAGGCTGTCCCGAAGCTCTATGATCAAATCGTCCAGGAGCTTGGCGCTGATGGGGTCCAGTCCCGCCGAGGGCTCGTCGAAAAACAAGATGTCCGGGTCCAGGGCTATGGCCCGCGCCAGCCCGGCCCGCTTCTTCATCCCACCGCTGATCTCCGAGGGGTAATACTCCTCGAAGCCCGCAAGGCCCACCAGGGCCATCTTCAAAGAGACCAACTCATCGATCTCTG
The DNA here is from genome assembly GCA_964514105.1 of uncultured Desulfarculaceae bacterium. Lineage (GTDB taxonomy): Bacteria > Desulfobacterota > Desulfocorpusculales > Desulfocorpusculum > Desulfocorpusculum > CAZEPJ01. The sequence continues at coordinate 28,125 of CAZEPJ010000049.1, forward strand.
CCGGACCCAGATCCGTATACTCCTTCAGGGGCAGCGCCACGTTCTCGGCCAGGGTCATGGAGCTCCAAAGCGCCCCGCTCTGATACAGAATCCCGATGCGCCGCATGATCCGATCCCACTCATCGGGCGTGGCCCGCCACAGGTCCACCCCCTCGTAAAGCACCTGCCCCGTTGCCGGCGCCTTGAGGCCCACCATGTGCCTCAGAAGCGTGCTCTTGCCGCACCCGCTTCCTCCCATGATGATGAAGATGTCCCTGCGGTTGATCGTGAAGGTGAGGTCCCGCTGCACCACGAAGCTCCCGTACGCCATGGTCAGATCCTTCACTTGGATGATGGCCTCTGTACCCTCAATCATCCCTCGCACCCCTGGGGTTTTCCCTTCGGCGTCCGGCCTTCGGCGTTCAGTTTTCGGCGATCATTGTTTGGTTTCGCCGTTGCCTGTTGCCTCCGCGCCTCGCCGCCAGCCTTTCCTCAGTCCTCAGTTCTTGTCTTGCCCACTGCCACAACTCCCTACGACCCCCATGGTTCTGCCTGCTTCCCGCGTGCGCCCCTCATATCCCCACCACCTGGCAGATCACGGTGATCACCGCCGTGGCCACGATGATGCTCACGATGCTCGTCACCACCGCTGAGGTCGTGGCCTGGCCCACCGCAGAGGCGCTCCTTCCACATTGCATCCCGCGCAAACACCCAGACAGCGCCACGATCACCCCGAAGACCGCCCCGTGAAAAAGGCCGATCCACAGGTTCACCAGGCTCACCGACTCCCGCGTCATGTTGATATACTCGTGCACGTTGAGATCCAGAAGCATGATCCCCACAAAGAGCCCCCCCAGCACCCCCATCAGGTCCGCATACAGGCACAGAAGCGGCATCATGATCACAAGGGCCACCATCCGGGGCAGCACCAGAAACTCCATGGGGTTGATCCCCATGGTCCTGAGCGCATCGATCTCCTCGTTGACCTGCATGGTCCCGAGTTCCGCTGCGAAGGCCGCCCCGGTCCGGCCCGACATGATGATCCCCATCATGATCGCACCGAGCACCCGCACCATCCCGATCCCCACCAGCGCCGCCACATAGATCTGCGCCCCGAACATCTGAAGCTGCACCGCCCCCACGAAGGCCAGGATCAGCCCCACCAGAAAACATATCAAAGACACGATGGGAAGCGCCTGCGCCCCGCACGCCTGCATGATGGCCCACAGGTCCGAACGCTGAAACTGCGCCTTGCCCCCAAGGAGCCTTACCAACGCCCAGGTGGCCTCGCCGATGAAGGCCAGAAATTCAGGCGCCGTCCGCCAAAACTCCACAGTCGCCGAACCCACACGCGACAGAAACGGCTCCCTCCTGACCTCCCGCCTCGCCCCCTTTCGCTCGGGCACCGCCGTGGCCAGCTTCAGGAGACCCCGCACCCCCTCGGGCAGTCCCCCCTCGTCCAGCTCCACCTTTGCATCGGCGCAAAGCGCCTTCACCTTCAGAAGAAACGTCAGCAGCCCGCTGTCCCAGGCCTTGAGCCCCTGGGCGTCGAAGGCCACCCGCCTCACCCCCCGGGCCGCGGCCAGCTTCCGGCCCACCTCCCCGGCCGACGGAAGCCCCCGGGTGGCCTTCCACTCCCCGGCGAGGCGCACCACAATGGACCCATCATCCTGGGGGCTGACACCCATCGTACCCTGGCCGGCGTCTCGATCCACGCCCCATCCTCCCTCAATACTGGTACTCGAAGCGTTGATCCAGCCGGTCCACCAGTCCGATGCCCAGTGCGGCCAATTGTTTCTTTCCCTTGGGGCTCACCGTCCCCATCACCCAGAGTTCCAGCTTCCCCTTGAGCCCAGCCTGCTGAGCCTTGGCCTTGACGTCCTTCAACACCGCCTCGGAGTTGGGGGTCCAGACCCCGTAGTCCAGAGGAAACGGCGCCACCACCGTCTGGTTGGCCGCCTGGGCCACGATGAACCCCGAGATCATCTTGATCTCCGTGATCGCCGCCACGCCCTGCTGATAGCCCCTGAGCGTCTCGGCCATGTTCTGGACGAAATTGGCGCTCTCCTCGTCCGTGGCCTTCAGCGCATATTGAATGAACAGGTTGCGGCCCTTGGTCCCTCCCATCATCTCCAGGGACCCGACGATGATCGTGTCGTGCCTCGGCGTGAAGTTGGGATGATCCAGGAACTTCTTGCTCAGCTCCTGGGACACCCCCATGGCCTGGAGCTTCTTGGCGTTGATCTGCCGCAGCTCCTCGGGGTTCTTGTCCTTGAGCAGGTCATTGAACGTCTTGGCCAACCGGGTATACGAGATCACCATGGCCGCCGGCCCCCCGAACGGGGCCAGCGCCGCCGACACGGTCAAGGACCCCGCCGCACCCGCCCAGCCCAGGCTGTTGAGCTCCTCCTGCAGGACGCGGTTGCTCGAATACGGGTCCACCCCGAAGGTGTACGCATACTCCCGCTTTTGGGACGACATGCTCAAGGCCGCGGCCAGACGCGAGTCCTGGCTCGGGTCGCGCTTGGACGTCAGTCCAGTGGCCGCGTTGCTGAATAGCTTGGCCACACCCTTGGGGATGCTCGTCAGGGTCTCCACCGGTTGGGTCAGCACGTCCTTGGTGAAGGTCAGGGGACTCGTTCCCGACTGGGCCAGCGCCTTCAGGTAGGCCTCCCCTTTCTTGATCTCCTTGAGCTTGGCGATCACAGGCAGCTCCTTCAAGAGCTTCCGCAGGGCGTAATCCCCCGTCACGTCGAACACGCCCCAGTCCGTGTCCACCCGGTACGAGTGCATATACCCGTCTGCAAACACCGTCTCCCGGATCTTGTAGTGCGGGCCCGTGATCTTGTCTTTGGGCAGGACATCGGCCACGGGTCGATTCTCATAATACTCGTACGGCGGATCGTAGCTCGCCGCCGCCAGCCCACCCGGCCATCCCGGAAAGACCATCATCCCCGTCGCCACAATGCCCATCCACGAACGCATGTCATCCTCCTTGATGATTTCCTCTGACCTCGCATACGGAGGAGGTCACATATCCGCAACTCCAAGCCCCGACGTCTGCGAGACCTCGTTTCCCCGACCACCCGTCCAAACCATGATCGGGTGGCTTGACACGTTCGCCCGTCGGATGCCGTGTCATGAAGCGAAAGGCGTGCCGGGAGCGTTCCATCGCCCCTCGTCCCGGTAACTCTCCGTAAAGAAATGGCTTTCCCATGCAGGTGGCTCACCGGAAAGAAAGGCGCGTCCTGGGACATGTCGATATATCAACAATGAGCCTCTATATCGACATCCGGCCACCTGACCTCAACGGTCGTCGGCTCGTCCCGGCCGGCCGCGTCCCCTTCCCCCAGCGCTGGGGTCACAGCAGCGGGATGTCGTAATTCACGATCACCCGGAAGTCATGCTGGGCGTCACTGGAGCCCCCGTATTGCTCCGCCAAGCCATACCGAAGCCTGAGCCAGAGTCCGTTGAAAAGCCCTCCCTGGGGCCGCCACTGCACGTCCAAGTTCAACTCGTTCACGTCGGGGAGGGACGCCTTGGTGGTGGAATCGACCCTGCCCCACCCGTGGGCGTACAGGGCGTAGGCCGTCACCCCCGGGAGACCCACGCCGTTGAAGTCATAGGATAATTTCGTCACAACGGCATTTTCCCCCGCCCGGTTGAAGTCCGTGATCTGGGAGCTGGCATACCCGGGATAGCCGCTCCACGGGTTCCTGAGGTCGGTCGACCTGGCATTGGCGGTGTAGCCCAGGGTCAGAACGGCGCCCCTGTACCCCAGGTTTGCCTTGACGCCAAATTGCTGGGCCGAGAAGGATTCACCCGCGAGCAGGTCCCTGCCGACGCTTCGCTGGTCGGTGAATTGGGCGGAGAAAAGGACGCCGAGCCGGTCCGTCACGGGGATGGTGTACTTGGCCTCGGCGTACGCGATATTGATGACATCGTGGCAGTGGTAATTGATGCCTCCCAAAGAGAACCCGCCCCATGTGAAGAGGGCGCCGCCCAGGCCGACTCCCCGTTTGGCGTCCGCGCCGGCGTCCTCGGACATCCAGTCCCAGGTGTCCGCGCTCTTCTCCTTGATCCTGGTGATGTAGCCCCCGCCGTACCGAAGGCCAGGCGCCCCGTCCTTGCCGCCCAAGACCCCGGTGAGGGTGTACCCCTCGAAGGTCTTGGGCGCCATGCGGCCGTCGTCTCTGTTTATGTAGGGTGTCTCATATTCGTACTGATAGAGATTGACGAAGTGGCCCTCCCACAGCTTCACCCGGCCGTAGAGGTGGCCCGGCACCGTGAAACCCTCCTGGCCCGGTTTGAGCAGATCGGTCCCGTCGCGATCCCCCGGCGCCCAGATGGGCTGGGAGGTGTACAGCACCCCCCCCAGGGCCAGGCGGTCCCAGAGCCATCCGGATCGGTACTCCAGGGCGCCGCCCATGACCCATGCCTCGCTGAGGCTGTCGTCGAACCTGTGGCGGTTGAGATAATATGTTCGGAACCTGAGAACCAGTTCGGTGTCCCGAAGAAAGGGACCCGTGTCCTTCAATTGCTCCTTGAGCCAAGGAAACAGACCAGGCCTGGGGATCCTCTTGACGAAGGATCGCTCAATGGACGTGACCAGGTCGTCGACCGACGATGGGGTCGGTTCCTCCCCATAGATGGCCTCCTGCCCCCAGCCCGGCAACGCCGTGCCCAGAATGATCCCCGCACCCAAGCCCGCCATCAGAAGCCTGGCCATACAGGTTCTTACCCGCGGGCCAAAGGCATGGCGCATCGGAAGCCCATGCATGGCGCTACCTTCCTACCCACAACAAGAGACCGATCACATAGACGGCCGACGCGGCCAGTTGAAAAAGGGTCAGCGGCACGCCGTACCTTGCGAACGACACGAACGACACCGGTTTGCCGTGGGAGGCGCAAATGCCCACGCTCACCACGTTGGCCGAGGCGCCGATGAGGGTGGCGTTGCCCCCCAGGGTCCCCGCGAACATCATGGCCACAAAGACCGGAATGAGTCCGGCGGGCCAATCCACGAAGGTCGGGTCGAGGGCCAATTCGGGCACCAGCTTCGCGGTCACCAGGTACCCCTTGACCATGAGGAGCACGGCGGCGATCACCGGGATGTTGGCGAGAAAGCCCGACACGAATGCCACCCCGACCAGGAGGATCAAGCAGATCAGGAACAGGTCGGTGCCGAACCACGTGTGGAGATTGTGCGATACCCCTTGAAGAATGCCGGTCTTGGTAAACGCCTCGACCAGGCAGAAGAGGCAGACGAGAAAGATGATGGTGCGCCAGTCTACATCCTGCAGGACCCTATCGAGGGGCTCCACATGCATGCTGTATGTGACCAGGAGGGCCAGGGTGGCCCCAACAATGGCCACGGCCGGAGGCACGATCTTTTGGGGCATGGTCTCTCCGAACAGGAACAGCCATACCATCACCGCCAGGACCAGGAGCGACAGCACACACAGGGTGAGCCGTCTGGGGGGCTCCGGGCGGAGACCATGGGGCAGGGACCGCCGCACCCGCCATACGTCTTTCATCACCCAGGGAAGCAACGGGACGAGCACCAGCACGGAGAGCAGGCCTCCCAGGCTCACCTTCTGCAAGTACTGGGTGAACGTCATCCCGATGGCGCTGCCCACCAGAAACGTGGCCGGGTCCCCCACCAGGGTGAGCAGGCCGGCCGAGTTGCTGACGATGGCCGTCAGCACCATGGGGCCCACGAAATCGAGCTCCAGGGCTACCGCCACCCGGATGATGATGGGGGCCAGCAGGATCACGGTGGTGGCATTGGGCAGCACGGCGCACACGGGGGCGACCATGATGATGAGCCCGAGCAGGAACCGTTTGCCGCTTCCCTTGGTCGCCAGCAGGAACCGCGTCCCCAAGTAATCGAAGACCCCCGTGGGCGCCAGGGTGCGCGCCACCACCATGCCGCCGAACAGAAGCGCGATGGGCCCCCCGGCCGTTCGGGTGATGTTCAGGATATCCTGGATGTGGAAGATCCCCGCCACGATCAGCACGCTCACCCCAAGCAATGCCGCGAGCACCATGTCAACCAGCCCGAGGGAGATGGCCAGGATGACGCCTCCAAAAACCAAGAGGGTGAGCGTGGTGTCGAAGGGGCTCATCATCATGACAGGAACTCCCCTTTCACTTGGCTGTCCGTGGGAAAACCGAATACCGAATATCGAATCATGAACTTCTACTCGAGACCACGGCCCCGGACGTCATACCGGCGAAAGCCGGGATCCAGAGTTCTTCTGTATAATCCCATAATTGCTTCCATTACTCCAATCAAGCAATCGTGTGATACGAGTTCTGCCAGTTCGGATTCATACCTTCGATCAGCTGGAGTTTCCACTTCCGTTCCCATTCTTTCAATCGCATCTCCCTTGCAATTGCTGATTCCATGTCCTCATGCATTTTATACCAAACAAGCTGATGTACGCCGTATCTCTTGGTGAATCCTTCTACCACGTTATTCTTGTGTCCCCAGATCCCCTTGGCGATATCTGAGGTCACGCCGATGTAAAGGGTTCCATCTCTTTCTTGCGAGAATGTACACCGCCTACTGCATGTCCACTCGTGTCCTTCTGGATTCCGGCTTCCGCCGGAATGACGAAC
>CAZEPJ010000050.1:0-4296 GCA_964514105.1 uncultured Desulfarculaceae bacterium
GACCCTTTTCATCGGTGTAATGCCAAAAGGTATAATCACTATCCAACCCCAGGGGGTCGCGGGCTTTGACCGGGTTGTTGAGCACGTATAGGTACCGATTGAGGGAGCGGGGGTTCTCCATGCGCCCGGCCAACGGATCTCTGGCGACGAACCTTCCCAGCAACGAGTCATAGTATCGTGCTCTGTAGTAATACAGGCCGAGGGATTCCTCATAGTAGCGGGAAGCAAATAGAAAGGGATTGGAGAGGTTTCCCTTTCGTTCGACGAGGTTTCCAAAGGCATCGATGAGATAGGATGCAACCGTTTTCCCGTTGCTGTCGCTGAGTCCGGCGACGTTCCCGAGGTGTCCCGCATGGTAGTTGTACACTTCCCCGGCGCGACGCATCATCAGGGGGTTGTCGATTCCCGGACCATGAAGATAGATGGCGCGACGCTCGAGCTTATCGTCCAGTTCTGCCAGCAGGTTCATCCCGTCGGTCACAAACCACGTGAGGCCGACCTTGTCTTTTCGCCAGATGCGCTGGCCGGTGGGGGCGTAGCCGAAGGAGACCTCCTCCCCGTCCGGCATCCCCACCTTGACCAGGCGCTGCTCCGCATCGTAGGTGTACCGCGTGGTTCCCCTCGGGTTTGTCCGTTCAACCAGGTTGCCGTCCGCGTCGTAGCGGAAGGTTTCGTCCCCGGCTTCGAGAAGTTGGTCCGCCGCGTTGTACTCGTACGCGACCGTCTTGCCGTTGGACTCCAACTTGGAGCGGTTCCCCCCGGCGAGATAGGAGTATCTCCTTGTTCCCGATGGCCCCTTTTCCTCCAGTAGCTGTCCACCCGGGCCGTAGCGGTACAGGGTTTCCTGTCCCGAAGAATCCACGGCTTTGACGAGGTTGCCCGCTGCGTCATAGGAGTACGACCATCCCATCAGTTCCCGGCCTTGGCGATCCGAGTACGAGATCTGCACGGGGCGGCTCAAGAGATCGTATTTCCAGCTCCCTTTGACCCCATTGGGATAACCGAGGAAGACCAGGCGATCGCTAGCGTCGTACGCAAAGGCGATACTCCCATCCCCGGGGACCGACAGGGTGCTCAGCCTGCCGTGGGCATCGTATTGGTACCGAATGGTTCGACCCTCGGAGTCCGTGAACTGCCTGAGCAAACCGGCTTCATCGTACTGGTACTGCAGGGCCCTGCGGAGAGCGGGGTATTCCAGGCGGGTCATTCGCCCGGCCTGATCGTAAGCGTACCGTATGGGAAAAGCCCCGTCGTCAACCCCGGCCAGATTGCCGGCCGCATCGTAGCGGTAGGCCACAGCCTTTCCTCCGGGGAGCCGCCTCTCCAAGAGCCTCCCCATGGCGTCGTAGGCATAGCTGGTGGTCCGGCCCTGGGCGTCGGTCTCCTCAGTGAGACGGCCTGCCTTGTCGTAGGCGCGACGCACCCGGGCACCCAGAGGATTGGTGGAGGCCACCATGTTTCCCATGGCGTCGTGGTCGAAGCGGCTGACCCCGCCGCCGGGATGGTGGATGGCCGCTAACCTTCCTGCCTTGTCGTACTCGAAACGCGCCTTGTCACCGGACGAGTCCTCCACACCAATCAACTGCCCTGCAGCATCGTAAGAAAATCGCTTCTCGTCTCCTGCGGGGCCGGTTTCCTCCAAAAGCCTCCCGCGTTGGTCGTAGCCGTACTGGGTGACGCCTCCTGTGGGATCCACGATCTGGCTGAGAAGCCCCTGGGCGTTGTACCGCATGGTGAAGGCGCTCCCCAGGTTGTCGAGGACCTTGGCGAGGTTTCCGTCGGCATCGTACAGCCTGCGGACGTACAGCCCGCTTGGGTACTTGATCCCCGTCAGGCGCTTGAGAGGGTCATACTCGTACTGAATGGACCCGGTGCTTCCGGAGACCGCCGAGAGGTTCCCCTGTCGGTCATAGACGTAGGACAGGGCCGTCCCTCCCGGCAGCACCTCTTTCAACATCCTTCCGTGAGCGTCGTATTGATTGGTCAGCACGCGGCCTGCGCCGTCCGCCACACGCTCCTGGCGAGCCTGGGGGTCGTACTTCACGTGGGCCGTCAAGCCCGAAGGATCCGTGATCGTGGAGAGCCAGTTACCGGCATCGTATTCATACTTCCAGACCCCTCCTGCAGGTTCCCGCCTGCTCGTCAGGCGCCCCAAGGCGTCGTACGCGTACTCGCTCAGGCCCCCCAGGGGATTGACCTCCCTGACCAGTCGGCCGGCCTCGTCGTAGTCGAAACGTCGGACGTTCCCGGCAGGGTCGATGACCCTGCTCAGTTGACCAAGCGGGCTGTATTCGTAGGCCGTGACGCGCCCCAGCGGGTCGACCTCCGCCGCGAGCCTTCCCCGAGAGTCGTAATCGTAGCGGGTGACGGCGCCGGCGGCGTCCGTTCGCCGGGTCATGCGGCCCTCGGGATCGTAGGAATAACGCGACACCGCTCCCACTGAGTCCGTCTCTCCCACCACGCGGTCCTGGGCGTCGAACTCCCACTGCGTCACAGCCCCCGACGGATCCGTCCGGCGTATGGGATTTCCCCGCCGATCGTACTCCCACTGGACGGATTCTCCCAGTGCGTTGGTCTCCGACCTGAGTCGTCCGTTTGGATAATAGGCCAGGGTGCGCTCCGGGGTGCTTGCGCCGCGGATGGTCTTGACCAGTCCGTCCGGATAATAGGCTATCTCTGTAAGGATCTCGTCTCCTGCCTTCACACGGCGCAGGTTTCGGTGGGGGTCGTATTCCATGGTCTGTCGCACGCCTTCAGGCGACGTGATTGACTCGATCAGGTCCGTATCCCCGACGTATTCGACGCGCGTCGTCCCCCCACCGCAGCAGCTCTCCAGCGCCACCAGCCGCCCCTGGGCGTCGTACTGTATGGTGGAAGTGTTTCCCGTTGGCCCGGTTGTGGAAAGGCGTTGCCCATCCGGACTCCATTCCATGACCGTCTGGTTGCCGAAGGGGTCCGTGATTTCCTGACGTCGTCCGTCGTGGCGCGACACGATGCTCGTTATCCCACCGGACACATTGATGTGGCGGACTGTGCCCGTGGTGTCGTGTCGTTCGTACAGTTCCTCGCTACCATCGGCCCACCCGCGCTTGGTCACTCGACCGTCGTCGTCGTAGGAGAGCGTCACCGGCCCCGTCGCAGGCCGGTCAATCCTCGTCAGGGCACCCCCCGGGCCGTAATGGTAACGGACTGGAGGGCCCCCCGTGACCTGCACCTCGGACAATCGGCCGCCGCTGTAGCAGTAGCTCACCTTGACGCCCGTCGATGCCTCCACGTGCGTCACGCGACCTTGGTCATCGGACGTGAACTTGAATCCCCCCCCCCTGGGTCCCTGTATGCCGACGAGACGGCGACCCTCATAGGACAGGACCAAGACGTTTCCGTTTTGGTCCTGCAATTGGACGAGCCGTCCCTCTTTGTCATAGGAGGCGGTGGTGCCATCCCGCTTCATCCGGAGAACGCCCCCGTCCTTGTCCGGTTGGGCCCTTTCCCCGAGGGGACCCCTGAACTCCTCCTTGCCATCGACCTTCGAAAGAACGAATGTCCCGGTGCCTTCCTCGATCCGCATCTCGGAACCAGACCTGGAAAGCCCGCTCTCCCAATTCATGCGCCACCCGCTGCCTAGCAACCCTCCCTTCACGTCCCTGCCCACGAAAATGCGCTTCACCTCCAGGATCATGGAACCTGCGGGAAGCTGGAGGTCTGTTTCCTTCAGAAAGAGCCTCCCGGTCTGCGGGTCCACGGTCTCCTGGGCCTGAAGAGCCGGTGCAGCCATGCACAGTGCGAGAGCGGCCAGCACCACCCGCAGGGAGAAGACGGACCAGAAACCCCTCGGCAATCCGCGGGTTTTTGGGACCGCGTCTTCGACGAAGGCTCTTGCGAACATGGCAACTCCTCCCTGGATGCTCAAGATGACCCTCCCTCGCGCCGTACGGGCGTCCGTTTGGAGACCCACCCGCCCAGCGCGACCCTGGAGCAAGGGAGACTCGGATCCACCTCAAACCCTCTCAATCACCGGTAGTGAAAGAAGTTCCCCGGCGTCTGGGTGCAGATGTAGCCCACGGCTTGGTCGATGCAAACCCGGATGGCCTTCTCCATGGGCGTGTTCTGATACGCCCCCAGGGATACCGGCATGGCCCAGCCGCCGCCCCCGATCCACGTCCCCACCCCCGCGTTGTAGTCCGAGGCCCGCCCGGCAACCCGGGTCGCCAGGAGGATCCTTCCCGTGGCCGTCTCCACCACCCGCAGGTCGATGGCCATGTGGGCGTTGGTGACGCCGCCTCCGAACTGCAGGGG
>CAZEPJ010000050.1:4396-10036 GCA_964514105.1 uncultured Desulfarculaceae bacterium
ACCTGGGTGGCACCGGCCGCCTTGACCTGGAAATCCCCCACGGCGACGCGGGCCTTTGGCCCGTTGTAAGGTTCGGCCTGGGCCTGGGCCATGGACGGCCCTTGGGTGTGGGTCCCGTAAGCGGTGGGCTGGCCCGGCGGCGTGGCGCACCCGACGACGAAAGCGAGGATGAGCAATATCGCGGCCGACTGGATGCCTCCGGTGGATGGGGTCTTCATGACTGCCTCCCTGATCTGGACTTGTCCCCGGCGGGTCGCAATCCCGGATTTCGCCCCGCATCGCCTCCCTGTCCTCCCAGGACCCAGGGAGAGGCCCACGGGAAATACCCGGGCCCGTGGCTGTCCGCGGGGCATCCGCACAGATTAAGCAATCCTCATGCCAGAGGAAGGAAGGCGGCGGAAGAAAGAGTGGGGTAATAACTTAATTATTTCAATTTGTTATGACAGGCGAGGGTCGCCCGATGGGCACGCCCCCCGGGAAATGGTTGAAGTCGGCCAGCCTCAGGCGTCAGCGGTTGAAATCAACCGCCCTCCCCCTTGCCCCCTTGCTCCCCGGTCCTCAGCACCACCAGGGCATCCACGGCCACAGGCTGGTTTCCTCGTATGATCAGAGGGTTGACGTCCACCTCCTGGATGGCGTCCTGGGCCATGCCAAGGTCCCCCAGGGCGATGAGGCTCCGGCTCATCACCTCCAGGTCCACGGCGTCCATCCCCCGGACCGCTTCCAGGATCTTCTTCCCCTTGATCTCCTGCATCATCTCCAGGGCGTCCCGCCTCTCGATGGGCGCCACCCGGAAGGAGACGTCCCGGAGGATCTCGGTGAAGATCCCCCCCAGTCCGAACATGACGCAGGGCCCGAACTGCGGGTCCCGGATCATGCCGATGACGAGCTCCCGGGCCCCTTTGACCATCTCCTGGACCAGGAAGTCGCCCGCGGCGCCATGGCTCCTCTCCTGGAGCGCGGCGAAGGCTTGGGCCAGATCCTTCTCATCCCGGATCCCCACCTCGATGAGACCCTTCTCGGTCTTGTGGGTGACCTCGGGGGAGCAGAACTTGAGGACCACCGGATACCCGATGCGTCCGGCCGCTTCCGCGGCCCCTCGCAGATCACGGACCAGGTCCTCCCGTGTCACGGGGATTCCGTATGCCGCCAGCACCCGCTTGCTGTCGTATTCCGACAATGACTTCTGTCCCCTTGCCTGCGCCGCCTGCAGGATCTCCCTCACGTCGTCCATGGCGCTGCTGCCCCCCAACTCGCTCGTTTTTTCCCCCTGCCGGCCGTCCCCGCCTCATCCCCATGGCACCTGTGCGCCCCGGGCGACTCGAGGAACGCCCGAGGGGACTCACTTGAAGTGTTTGCCATACAGCTTGCGCGCCGCCTCCCGATCCTCCCGGTCCCCGGGATCCGCCGGTTCGGGCGCGTTGAGGCACCATTCCAGCTCTTTCTTCGCCAGGTCGTTCTCGTCCATGGCCAGCAAGGTCTCTGCAAGAAAGACCCGCGTCATGAAACTATTGGGGCCGTACTCCTTGGCCTTCTGCAGGTATTCCGCGGATTCCTTCTTGCTCCCCCCGGCAAACCAGGGAAGCTTGAAGGCCATGCGGCCCAGGACCCGGTACGCGCCCCCGTTCAGATACTTGGGGTCGAGCTTGATGACCTTGTTCATCTCCTCCTTGATGGGATCCACGAGGCTCAGGCTCTTGAGCACACCCTTGGCCTCCCCATACACCCCGTAGCAGACCCCGAGCCAGTAGTGACATTCCACGCAGTCGTCCTTGAGGAGTGTCGCCTTTCGGCCGTATTCTACCCCCTTGTCAAAAATGGCCAGCTTCTGGTCCTCGGGGCTGCGGGCCCCAAGCCACCAGTGGGCCCGGGTCAGCTTCCAGAGCGCCTCCACGTGGCCAGGGTCCCGGGACAAGACCTCCTCGTAGATCTGGATGGCCTCCCGGATCTTGCCCAGATCCGCCCGCTGCGCCCAAAGGGCGTCGGCCCTGGCCACGGCGGCACCCGCTTCTTGGGCCGCGGTTGACCCCGCCCGCGCGCACAGCACAACCGACAGAACCAATGCCCAAAAAAACGGCGCTCGCTTCGCCATGGCACCCTCCCCGGAGAGGCCGCTCATTGGCAGCCTGTGGGCAAATCGATGAGCCCCTTATACACCAGGCATGCCGTGGTGTCCATCCTGTGCGGCCGACCCAGCGCCCCATTGCCGACGCTGCGCGTCCTGTTCACTTGAGGAAGTCCGGACGCTCGTACTCGGGGTTGGGATACGTGTAAAAGCCCTTGCCACTCTTGGCGCCCAGCTCGCCTCGATCCACCATGGCCTTGAGAAGGTCGGGCGGTCTGTCCTTCGGGTCCCCTGAGTCCTCGTAGTAGACCATCTCGATGTCGTAAACCACGTCCAGGCCCACCGCGTCCATGAGGCCGAAGGGCCCCATGTTCATCCCCGTGAAGACCATCCAGGCCCGGTCCACGTCTCGGAGGTCCACGAAGCCGTCGGCCCACATGTGGAGGACCTCCCGTTTGATTGCCCGCCAGACGCGGTTGAAGCAGAATCCCAGGATCTCCTTCTTGACCGTGAGGGGGATGCAGTGGAGCGTGCGCACCCAGGCCGCGGCCTGCTCCACCAGCTCCGAAGGGGTGCGGGTCCCGCCCATCACGTCCACCAGGTTCATGCCCAGCAGGGGCTGGTAGAAGTGGAGGTTCAGGCATCGCTCGGGCCTGCCGCTGCAATCCTCCAGTCGAGACACCGGGAGGGAGGAGCTGTTGGTGGCCAGGATGGCCTGCGGCGTCGCCTCCCGGGACATGGCCGTCCACACCTCCCGCTTGAGCTCCAGATTCTCCGGGACGGCCTCGATGACCAGGTCCGCCCCTCCCACGGCCTCGCCCAGGTCCGTCACCTGCCGGATGGCGTCCTTGCAGGCGTCCCATCGCTCCCATGGTATGAAAGGCGGCGCGGCCCTGCCCACCAGCCGGGCCCGGATCCCCTCCAGGGTCCCCTCAAAGGCCCCTTCCCGCGGGTCGAAGACGGTCACCTCGTATCCCGCCCTGGCCACGGTCATGGCGATCTGGCTTCCCAGGGTGCCCGTTCCCACCACCGCCACCCGTCTCACTCTCCCGACCATCTTTCCCTCCTCGTCTCATCCGTCGTGTCATGCGGCGGCCCCGGCGGCCGCCGGGCCTCTTTGGCCCGTGCAGGCAAAGAGGCTATCGCCTTCCATAGGAAAACGCAAGGATGGGGAGACGTACAGGGCAGCCTGAATCGGTTTTTTCTCTTGTGTTGGGCCAAAGACGCGACTATATAGTTGTCGTCGGCCCCGTTCGGATCCAAGGGCATGGGGCCGTGGCACGGACAGGCCCGGTTCGGGCACTTCCTTACTTTTAAAGGAGATCTCCCATGCGCATCGAGGAGCCCGAGATCCGCCGAGAGGAGATCCTCGTGCTGAGGGACCCCGATTTCAACCACCGCCATGTCTGCCTCGTCACCGGGGCGGGAAGCGGCATCGGCCGGGCCACCGCGCTGGCGGCCGCGGCCAACGGCCTGCTCGCAGTCGGACTGGACATCGATGATCGGGGGGGCGAGGAGACCCGGGAGATGGCCCAGGGGCTGGGCGGACAGATGGTCTTTCTCCGGACCGATCTGACGAGGGACCAGGAGGTGGGGTCCGCCGTGACCGAGGCCGCCCGGCATGGTGAGATCAAGTTCCTCGCCAATATCGCAGGGATCCAGCACATAGACTCCGTGGAGGACTTCCCCATGGAGAAGTACGACATCATGCAGGCGCTCATGCTGCGGGCCCCGTTCCTGCTCTCCAAGCTCGCCATCCCCCACATGCGGCGATCCCGGAGCGGCACCGGTGCCGTGGGCAACATGGCCTCCATCCACGCCCACATCTGCACCCTCAACAAGCCGGTGTACAACATGGTGAAATTCGGCCTGCGCGGACTGACCCAGTCCATCGCCGCCGAAGGGGGAGGGCAGATCCGAGCCTTCTCCGTGAGCACGGGCTTTGTCCAGACGCCCCTGGCCCTCAAGCAGGTCCCCGATCAGGCCAGGCAGCGGGGGATCACCGAACAGGAGGTCGTCCGCGACGTGATGTTGGGCAAGTCCCGGGTCAAGGAGATGATGGCCCCCATCGATGTGGGGAACTTGTTCATCTTCGGCTTTTCCCGCTACTCCAAGTATCTGGTGGGCGGAGATCTCCTCTTCGACGGGGGGGTGGTGCTGACCTATTGACGGCAGACCCTGCCCGCCCGGGGATGACTTCCAGGGCACGTTGACGCAGGAGGCCAAGACCGTTTGTCGGAAAGGGGGGATGCCCGATTCGGTCGGGTGCAGGCGGGTTTCAAGTGTCGTCCACAACCATCGAGAAGGGAGGTGCACCTTGAGGAGTCGGTCCAACCTGTGTCTCTTCATCATCGGCGTATCTCTGGCCCTGGCATCCCAGAGCATGGCCCTGGACGCCATCGTGGAGAAGAAGAGCTTCGAGCTCAAGGAATTCAGCCTGGTCAGCGGCAAGAAGCTATCCCCGGTCAAGATCGGATACGAGACCTACGGGACCCTCGCCCCTACCAAGGACAACGTCATCCTCATCTGCCACTTCTATTCGGGCAACTCCCATGCTGCGGGCAAGTACAAGGCCGACGACCCGGCGCCGGGATACTGGGACGTCATCATCGGGCCGGGAAAGCCCTTTGACACGGACAAGTACTTCATCGTCAGTTCCGACACCCTCTGCAATATGAACCCCAAGCTCCCCACCGTGATCACCACTGGCCCGGCGTCCATTGACCCGGCTACGGGAAAACCGTACGGCATGTCCTTTCCCCTGGTGACCATCCGGGACTTCGTGAACCTGCAATACGAGCTCCTCAAGTCGTTGGGTGTCAAGAAACTCAAGGCCGTCACGGGTGCCTCCATGGGGGGGCTGCAGACCTTCGAATGGGCCGTGGCCTATCCCGATTTCGTGGAGCGGGCCATCCCGGTCATCGCCACCCCCAGGCTCCATCCCTGGCTGGTGGGATGGGCCAAGCTGTGGGCCGATCCCATCAAGCTGGATCCCAAGTGGAACAAGGGGGATTACTACGGCAAGGACGAGCCCATGGACGGCGTGACGTACGCGGCCATGCTCATCACCCTGAGCGCCCAGGGATTCGAGTGGGCGGAGAAGGCCTTCGGCCGCAAGTGGGCCGCGGAGGGCAAGAGCCCGTTCGATCACCTGGATAATGATTTCCTGGTGGAAGACGCCCTGTTCAAGGCCGGGGCCGGCCGGGCCAAGACCGCCGACGCCAATTCCATGATCTACCTGAACGAGGCCAACGCCCGTTTCGACATCGGAAACGGCTTTCCCTCCTTCGAGGATGCCGTCAAGACCATCCAGGCCAAGGTCCTGATGATCGCCGCGGACAACGATGTCCTGTTCCCGCCCCAGCAGATCAAGGAGAACGCGGAGATCTTCAAGAAACTGGGGAAAAACGTGAGCTACCTGGAGCTCAAGACCCCCAATGGCCATCTGGGGGGGCTCACGGGCATCACCCAGGCCTCGGAGGCCATCACCAAGTTCCTGCAGGAGTGAGGGCGAAGAGATACCCCGCCCCCCGTCTCATCGTTCCCCGGGACCCCTCCCTCCCGCTCCACCATTC
>CAZEPJ010000050.1:10136-33787 GCA_964514105.1 uncultured Desulfarculaceae bacterium
GCCTCTTTGACCAGGGCCTTCTCGTGCTCGAAGTCCGCCACCCGCTGGATCATGATCTTCTGGGCCATCACCGGCCCGGCCCCATGCCAGGTGGCCACCCCGTGCTGGCCCGCGCACCAGTGCTGGAGCAGCTTGTGGACCTTGAGGATGTTCTCCGTGGGCTCGTCCGACCCGAAGCTCAGGAACTCCTCCACGAAGGCCCGGGTCTCGGGGTTCTTCAGCTCCTTGAGGGAGGGCAGGGTGACCACGAGCCCCCCCCCGATGTCGCCCGCCAGGGCCATGACCCGCCAGAAGGCGTTGCAGATGTTGAGCTTGGACACGTTGCCCATTAGCTCATCGGGGAGAAAGACCCCGGAGCCGGGGGGCTCCTCCTGCCCCAGTTGGGCCGCAGCCAACCCGCAGGCCCGGCCCGTCTCGCGCAGGGTCACCATCTCCGTGAGCTGCTCGTTGATGTGGGTGGCCTTTTCCAGCCCCTTATACTCCTGGATGAGCTTGCAGGCCCCCACGATGAGGTTCATGAAACCCACCTTGCAGGTCCCCCCGCAGGTCATGCGGTGGGTTCTGGCGAATCGGGTGACGAACTTGCCCGAGTAGCGCACCTCCCCGCAGTGAAAGACCCGCTCCCAGGGGACGAAGACATCGTCGAAGACCACCATGGCGGTCTCCCGCTGGCCGAACAGGGGATTGCCCAACTCGTAGATGTCCTCCGTCTGCTCCCGTTCGGCCGAGTACGGGGAGTACTGGCAGATGTACGTGATCCCCGGGGCATCGGTGGGGACGGCGAAGGCCAGGGCGTAGTCCTCCTCCCCCGGCCCCTTGGCCGACTGAGGCAGGACCACCAGCTCATGGCTGGCGTACGCCCCGCTGATGTTGATCTTGGCACCGCGCACCACGATGCCGTCCGAGCGCTTCTCCACCGCCTTGAGGGAGAGGTACGGGTCGGGCCACTCCAGGGTCCGCTTCTTCCTGTCCCCCCGCGGCTCTGTGAGGGCGCCCGCCACCGAGAGGTCCTCCCGCTGGACCTTCCTCAAGTAGTCCAGAAACCGTTGGTTGTAGTCCGTCCCCAGGTCCCGGTCCATCTCCCAGCAGGTGCTGGCCAGGGCGTGAAAGGCGTCGTACCCCACGCAGCGGTAGATGCACGTCCCCAGATGCTCGGAGGTGAAGGTCCCGGCCTTGGCCTTGGCCACCAGGTCCTCGATGCTCCCGCTCACATGGGTGTAGCGGTTGATGGGCTCGCCGATGAGCGGGGAGACGACGCTCATCACCTCCGCGTACCGGGGGTCCAGGGCCCAGGCGTACGTCGCCTTGTTGGCCTCGACCACCGTGCGGGTCACCGGGTGGGTGAGGATGTCCTCCACCCGTTTGCCGTCCATGTAGACCTTGGGCCGGCGGGACTTCAGGCCCTCCTCGAACACCTCGGGTGTCATCAAGGCCATGACCGCACCTCCTGGGAAATGGGCCGCGCAGACGGCGAGTCCGCCGGCATGACGGCGCAGGGGTCACTTCTCCTTGAACAGGTCTCTCCGGTCGACGACCCGGCGGGCCTTGAACTGGGTCCGCTCCAGGGTCCCGGGGGCCGCCAGCTCGATGGTGGGTCGCAGGCCGATCTTGGT
The DNA here is from genome assembly GCA_964514105.1 of uncultured Desulfarculaceae bacterium. Lineage (GTDB taxonomy): Bacteria > Desulfobacterota > Desulfocorpusculales > Desulfocorpusculum > Desulfocorpusculum > CAZEPJ01. The sequence continues at coordinate 11,750 of CAZEPJ010000050.1, forward strand.
CTTGATCCGGAGCTCCATCTCCCGGCGGAACCTGGGGAGAGCCTCGGGGTCGGCCTGGGCCGCCCGCGCGATCTCCGCGTTGTACTCGGCCTGCACCGTGATGTCGTCCATGGCGCGCTCCCGGGTGACGATGATGCGGAACTCCCCGCCGAACCCGTCCATGGCCCGAAGGACCTCCTCGATGGCGCTAGGATAGACGTTTTCGCCCCGGATGACCAGCATGTCGTCCACCCGCCCGTAGATGCCCCGGGGCAGCCTCGGATAGGTCCGGCCGCACGGGCACGGCTCGTCGGTCCAGAGGGACAGGTCGCCCGACCAGAACCGGATCATGGGCTGGGAGGTGCGCTCCAGATGCGTGTACACCGGGACGCCCTCGGCGCCGTACGGGACCGGCCGATGGGTCTTGGGGTCCACCAGCTCCGTGTACACCATGTCGTTCCACAGGTGCATGCCCTGGCGAAAAGCGCACTCCCCGTTGGCCATCCAGGGGGTCATCTCGGCCGTTGAGCCCATGTCGATGCAGAGGCATCCGTAAGTCTCCTCGATGAGCCGCTTGGTGGACGGGATCCCCGCCCCGGGCTCCCCGGAGAAGAACATGATGCGGAAGGCGAAGTCGCGCCCGGGATCGAACCCGTTGTCCCGGGCCGTCTCGGCCATGTACAGGGCGTAGGATGGGGTGCCATAGAAGGCCGTGGGCCGGATCTCCTTCATCCAGTTGAGGGCCATGAGGGTCTGGCCCGGGACCCCGGCGCCGAACGGGAAGCAGCGGGCCCGCAGCCGCTCGCCCCCCACCAGCGTGCCCCAGGAGCCCATGTACAGGCTGAAGAAGGAGCCGATGAAGATGACGTCCGAGGGGCGAAGCCCCGCCCCCCACATGATCCGGGCGTGGTTGTTGCCGATGCGGCGCCAGTCGTCGCGCCCGATGGCGAATGCCGTGGGCCGCCCCGTGGTCCCGGAGGTGCCGTGGATCCGGGCCACCTCGCCCGGGGAGATGCACAGATAGCTCCCGAAGGGGGGGTTTTCGGCCTGGTCCCTTCGGAGCTCCTCCTTGGTCAGAAACGGGACCTGCTGGTAGTCCTCCAGGCTCCGGATGCGCTCGGGCTTCACCCCCGCCTCGTCCCATTTTCTTCTGTACAGTGGCGATCGCTCGTAGGCCCAGGCCATCTGGGCGCGGAGCTTTTCCACGATGAGCCCCTCGCGCGCCCTGGGCTCCATGGTCTCCAAGTCCCGAAACCAGTACGGGTCTTCCCCGTGGGGCAGGTACTCTTCGTCGTACACGGGCGGCCACTGAATCATGGCATCTCCTCCTCATGAGCTTGGAACGTCATCCCCGGAGCACCCGGTGGACGCCCCACAGGATCAGGGCACCGCCCAGGAGCTGCTGGGGAAAGAGCCGCTCCCCCAACGCCAGGTGGTTGAAGATCACGGCCCAGACCGGGACGAGGAACTGGTAGACCAGGGTTCGGGTGACCCCGATGCGCCCGAGGCCTTCGTACCAGAATACGTGCCCCAGGGCACCGGAGATTACCACGGCGTAGAGCAGGCCCCCCCAGGCGGCGCCCGGCACCCCGCCCCAGGCCGTGCCCCCCCCCGCGAGCCCGGCCCCGACCCATAGCACCAGGGAGCCCACCACCATGCACTGGCCCGTGAGGCGCAGCGGGGAGTACGCGGCCAGCAGGGGCCTGGCCCAGGCCGAGAAGAATACGGGAAAGCAGATGCATCCCGCCAGCGTCACCAGGTCCCCCGGGAGCGTCCCCAGGGACAGCTGGAGTCGGGCGTCGGGCCTCAGCACCACCAGCACCGCCCCTCCCAGGGCCAGGGCCATGCCCGCGGCCTCCCGCCAGGCCAGGGCCTCCCCCTTGAACAGGGCCATGTAAAGGGCCCCGAATATGGGCTGGGTGGCGAAAAGCAGGGCCGAGTTGGTGGCGTACGTCCAGTGGAGCCCCAGGGACCAGAGCATCTGGTACCCGCCCACGCCCAGGGCCCCCACCGCAGCCACCCGGGGCCAGTGCCGGCGTGCGATGCGAACGTCCCCCTCCCGCCAGAGGGTCACGCCCAGGAGGAGGGCGCTGCACGCGGTGAACCGCAACGCCGAGAAGACCAGGGGATGCAGGTCCTCGAGGGCCGTCTTGACAATGCCGAAATTGGCCCCCCAGGCCAGCACCACCGCCCCCAGGAAGAGGTGGGCGGCCCGATCCGTCCCAGCGTTCAAATGCCCCGCCCCCTCCTCACGCCCACCTCCCGCCGCGCACCCGACCTTCAATGAAATCCACGATGCGTTCAATGGGGGTGTCCGGGCCGAACACCTCGGCGACCCCCTGGGCCTTGAGGCCGGGGATGTCGTCCTGGGGGATCACCCCGCCCATGACCACCAGCACGTCCTCCAACCCCTTCTCCCGCAGGAGCCGCACCACCTTGGGGCCCAGGGTCATGTGGTTGCCCGACAGGGTGCTCAACCCCACCACATCCGGGGATTCCTGCAGCGCCGCCGCCGCGATGGCCTCGGGGAACTGATTGCCCAGGTACACCACCTCCATCCCCGCGTCGCGAAGCAGCCGGGAGATGGCCACCACCCCCCGCCAGTGGATATCCAGCCCCAGTTTGGCCAGAAGCACCTTGATGGGTCTCGCTCTCATGCTGCGACAACGCCTCCTTCCATGCCCGGCGGGCGCCGACCCGGGGGCTCGACCCGGCCCCCGCCTGGGCCCTGGGTGGGTACAGGGTCCTCGTCCCTCATCGCAGGGGGAACTGCCAGAGGCCGAACTCCTCCCGGAAGACCGACTGCACCTCCCCCAGGGTGGCCCGGGCCCGCACCGCCTCCTTGACCGGGGGCATGAGGTTCTCCCCCCTGCCACAGGCTTGCCGGACGCGGTCCATGGCCTGCCTCCAGCGTTGGGGGTCCCGCTGCGCCCGAAGGGCGCGGAGCTTCTCCCGCTGGCGCCCCTCGGTCTCGGGGTACCGGAAGACCTCCAGGGGGATCCCCTCCCTGCTTCCCGGCTGGTAATTCACGCCCACCACCGGGAACGTGCCCGCCTCAATGGCCCGCTGCTGCTGGTACGCGAAATCGGCAATGAGCCGGTGGAGCCAGCCCGTCTCCACGGCCCGGATGATCCCCCCCATCCCCTGCACCCGGTCCACGAACTCCAGGATCCGGCGCTCCACCTCGTTGGTGAGAAACTCCACAAAATAGGAACCCGCCAGCGGGTCCACCACCCGGGTCACCCCGGTTTCGGTCTGAAGGATCTGCTGGGTGCGAAGCGAGATGAGGGCCGAGGCCTCGGTGGGGGCGGAGAAGGCCTCGTCGTACGAGTCCACGTGCAGCGACTGGGCCCCGCCCAGGACCGCGGCCAAGCCCTGGAGCGCCGAGCGGGCGATGTTGTTCAACGGCTCGATAGAGGGCAGGGTGATCCCCGCGGTCTGCACGTGAAAGCGCATGAGCAAGGAGCGGGGGGAGCGGGCCTCCAGCCGCTCCGAGACCAGCCGGTACCAGACCCGCCGGGAGGCTCGACATTTGGCAATCTCCTCGAAGAAGTCGTTGTGCAGGTCCCAAAAGAAGGAGAAACGCTGGATGAAGCCGTCCACGGGGTTCCCGCGCCGCACCAGCTCCTGTGCCGTCTCCAGGGCGTTGGCCACGGCCACGCCCACCTCGGTGGGGGCGTCGGTCCCGGCCTCCCGTAGGTTGTACCCGTTGAAGCTCACGGGGTTCCACCGGGGGAGCACGGCGGCGGCGTGTTCGATGGCGTCGCACTGGAGGCGGAAGGAATGGCCCGGCGGGAGGATCTCCGGGGCGCTTCCGATGGCCGTCTCCATGAGAAAGTCGTTCTGGGTGGTCCCGGCCAGCCTCTCGAATGGGATCCCACGCTCCTCGGCCATGACCATGTACATGGCCAGGAGGACCACGGTGGTGCTGGGCAGATGGGTCACCAGGGAGACGCTCACCCGGTCGATGGGGAGGTCCCGAAACAGGGCGTGGACGTCCTCCACCGAGTCCAGCGCCACCCCGCACTGCCCCACGTTGCCCTCGGCCTGGGGGGCGTCGGAGTCGTACCCCCGGATGGTGGGAAGGTCCAGGACGATGTTGAGGCCGGTCCCTCCCTTGTCCAGGAAGAACCGGAGCCGCTGGTTGCAGTCCTCGGGAGAGCCGAACCCGGCGATCTGGCGGATGGTGAAGGGACGGCCCCGGTACATGTTGGGGTACACCCCTCGCGTGAAGGGGGGCGCGCCCGAGAAGCCCAGGTCCCGGCAGTAGTCCAGGTCGGCCACGTCCTCGGGGGTGTAGAGCATCTTGACGGGGATGCCGGAATAGGTACAGATGTCGCCCTCCAGGGCATCCTCGGACTTGAGGCACTCCCGGATCCATTGCTGCCTCGCCCGGCGGACCTCCTCTAGGCGCTCGGGGTCAAACAGGCCTTTCCGCTCCATGCTGCGCGCTCCTTGTCGCTGCCTCGCCTTGGAGGTGTCTCCTGAACCACTCCTCGGTCCGGGCCAGGTGCAGCCGCATGCGGCGCCTGGCCGCCTCCGCGTCTTTCCGTTCCATGGCATCCAGGATTCCCCGGTGCTCCTGCAGGAGGCGTTCCTGATCGCCCCGGGACGGAAAGATCTGCTCGTGGGACAGACGGGTCACCTCGGCGAAGAGGTGGAAGATGGTGCCGGCCACATGGAAATAGACGGTGTTCTGGGTGGCCCGGGCCAGGGCCAGGTGGAACTCGGCGTCCAGGTGATGGATCCCCTTGCCCGAGGCCAGTCCCTCGGCCATCTCCTCCAAGATCTCCCTCAGGGACTTCAGGTCGCCGGGTTCCATGCGCCGGGCGGCCACGCCCGCGGCCCACGACTCCATGGCCGTGCGGAACTCGGCCAGATCCACGACCCCGCGGCTGGAGTCCAGGATGAGGCAGCGCAGCGGGTCTTGGAGCGCGGCCGCGCCCACATCCAGGGCGTACGTGCCGTCTCCCTGGACGGACCGGACCATGCCCAGGTGCTCCAGCACCTGGATGGCCTCCCGCAGGCTGGGCCGGCTCACACCCAACTGCTGGGCCATCTCCCGCTCGGGCGGGAACCGCTCCCCGGCCTTGACGGCCCCCTGGGCGATGCGGTCCACCATCTGTCGGACGATCTCCTCGGTGACCCGCCGGGGCCGGATGGGCTGAAACAACGCCGCGCCTCCTGGAGAGAGGTAAAATGGTCAGACCAATTTACGGAAAAGACGGCGACCTGTCAACAGCGGCAGCCGCGCTGTCGCATCGAATACGGCCTTGCATTCCCCCGTTGGCGGGCGTCTCCCTTGGAGAACGCCCAGGGAGCCGTCCGGATACCCCGGATTCCATGCCGGGGGCGGGAATCCCAAAGCGATCTGGAGTCTTGTCCTCTTGCCTCTCGTCGGCCTGCTCCTCATCGGGGACCAGATGAAGGGGGTCCAAGCGAAGTCGAATGACCGCCCAGTTGGCGCCGCGTTCACGGGCCCGGTGGCCGGGATGCGGACGACATTGGGGCATATTCGAGACCAACTCGACCAGCGCCAAATCCCCCCATCCCCCCTTTGCAGAGGGGGAGATGGGGGAAGCGAGACGCTTCCTCGCTGGGCCGTCCACGCTCGCTTGCCGTCCGATCCTGCGCTCAACGGCCCATGGCACTTCCCAGTGGGGCTCGCGAAAGGCGCCCTCGCCGGGGAACTCATCCAGCGACTGCACGCATCGGTAGAAAAGGCAAGATGGTCTCGGGCCTGCGGATCATGGGCAATTCATGGCCAGTTCGAAGGTCGAACTCCCGCGGGAAGACCCGGGAAATAGTCGTTCACTGGACGCTCAGCAGGACGCTCCCCCGGCTGATGGCCCTCTCCCCCCGGGAGTTGAGCACCTGAAAAAAGAGCGCAATGGCCGAGGGGGCCTCGTTTCTGCCCAGGAGCTGCACCTCCACGGCCCCGCCCAGGAGCACCATGGCCGTGAATCGGCAGTCCAGGGACCTGAGCCTCCTGGGGTCTCCCCCGGCCTCCCGGTTCACCAATTCCCGGACGGCCAGGGCCAGGGTGGCGGTGCCGTGGAGGATGGGCTCCGGGAGGCCCACCGCTCGGGCGAAGTCCCGGGACGTGTGGATGGGGTTGTGGATGTCCGCGCAGCCGTCGTACACGTGGGCGAAGCCCGGGGAAACGGCGATCCGCTCCGTCCAGAGGGGCGAGCTTTGGGCGGGCGGGTCGGGCGAGGGGGGCAGTTCATGGCCCCCCCGGCCCCGGTCCGCGCAGGCGATCCCCCGGTACACCCAGCCGAAGTGCTCGGAGAAGACCGCAGCCCCCTGCAGGTCCTCGGCTTGGTATTGGATCCCCAGGTACGTGCCGCTGCCATGGGGAAGAACGGCCGCCACCTTTCCCCGGATGGTCAAGATGTCCCCGGGCACCATGGGCCGGTGCCACTCCAGGATCTCCCGGTAGTGCACCCCGTATCCCAGCCATGCCCTGGGGAACGGGTCTCCTTCCAGAAAGTCGGGATAGCGCCGGGTGACCTGCCAGGTGAGGGCCGCTGCCAGCATGGGCGGGGCCACGATGCCCCCCGGCCGGGCATCGTCCAGGTACGCCGGATTGAGGTCCCCCACCCCGGCCGCGTAGTTCATGCAGTGGCGGGCCGTGACCGCGGCCTGGTGGGCCCCCAACCCGGCTCCGGCCCACGCGGAGGTCATCTCCATGGCCCCACCCCTCTCCCCCGGACGCACCCCTTCCCTTACTTGGCCCCCGGGTCGGGCATCTCCTCGGTGATCCCGGCCAGCTTGCGGGCCATGTCCGCGTACTTCTCGAAGGGGGTGAGCGATCGGACCACCAGCCTGGCCCCGTCGGGAGAGCCTCCCCCGTGCATGCAGCCGGGGACGCCCGCCCCCAGGGTCAGCCACTCGGTGAGGCGGGCGGCCCGCGCCCGGGACTCGGGCGTGCACGGGCCGGCCTTGATGTACTTCTGGATGAGTTCGCCGTAGCTCGGGTCGGTGAAATCCCGGTACGAAGGAAAGCAGCCCGTCTCCACGATGCCCCCCCCGATCTCCTGGCACAGCCGCTTGGTCTCGTAGGGCAGGGTGGCCACGTGGACCTTGTTGGTGTGGGCCGTGAGGGAGTCGGGGATCCAGATCCCCGATGGGTGCTTTGACCCCAGGGCGATGGCCCCCACGCCCACGGCAAAGGTCGTCTCGTTGTTGACGCTCATATCGATGAACTTGGGGAAAAACGTGCGGGAGGACAGCCCGTTGGCCCGGGCCATGAGGACCCCGGCCCCGACCATCACGTCCCCCTGGCCCGCCACGCACGCCCCGATGCAGGCCCGGTAGTTGGCCGTGAAAAACTGGATGACCTTGCCCGTGTACTTGGCCTCCCCGCAGAGGAAGACGCGCTCCTTGGGGACGAAGACGTCCTCGAACAGGAGATACGCCTGGGTGATCCCCGTCTCGGTGGGAAGATCGAACCCCTCCTCCTCTTCCCGGGTGTCGCTGGGGCGCCGGGCCTCCACGATGGTCAGCCCCTTGATGTCCCGGGGCACGGCGCAGGCCACGGCGAACGCCCTCTCCGCCTCCCCGTACGCCGTGCCCGGCAGCAGGAAGAGCTCATTGGCCGCGGCCACGCCGCAGATCATCAGCTTGGCGCCGGTAAGCACGATGCCGTCCTCGCGCACCTCGGTGACCCGGAGGTTGACGTCGGGGTCCGGCTGCTCGGCGGGCTTGAGGCTGCGGTTTCCCTTGGCGTCCGTGAGGGCCCCGGCCACGGTCCACCCCTCCTGCTCGGCCTGGAGGGCCCACCCCTTGAGCCGTTCGTGATAGTCCGTCCCCAGGGCGGCATCCACCTCGTGGGTGACGGCCCACATGGTGTTCATGCCGTTCCATCCCACGCACAGGGCGCCGGTGCAGGTCCCGGTCAGGTGATACATCTCCCGCTTGAGCCGGGAGTTGGCGATCACGTCCTCCATGGACGCCATGATGGAGTTGTGCCGATGGATCTTCTCCCCGGTCAGGGCGGAGGTGGTGGTGAACAGGGGGGCCGTCGCCGGCTCGTTGGCCGCGTCATAGGCCCTGGCGTGGCTCTCCACGACCCGGCGGGTGGCGGGGTGGGTGGTCACGTCGTCGATCCGCTGGCCGAACTTGAACACGTTGGGCCTGAGCCTTCTCAGGGATGCCAGATACTGCTCTCTCGTCTTGACGGCCATGGCTGTTCCTCCTTTGCCCGGTCTTCGGGCGGCCTTTCCCGTCAGGCCTCTTTGCCACCGGCTCGCCGCCGTCGGATCTCGGCGATGAGGGCCGGCACGATCTCCCGGTAATCTCCCACGACGGCCAGGTCCGCCGCCTCAAGAAGGGCGGCCCGGGGGTCCGTGTTGATGGCGATGACGTGGCCGGAATCGTCCATGCCCACCACGTGGTGCATCATGCCCGAGATCCCGACGCCCACGTAAAGGCGGGGGCGGATGGTCCTGCCGCTCTGGCCGATCATCTGTTCCTCCCGGGCCCACCCCTCGTCCACGGGCGGCCGGGTTGCGCCCACGGCCCCGCCCAGCTCCTGGGCAAGTTCCTCCAGCAGGCGCCACCCCTCCGGGCCCCCGATGCCCCATCCGCCGGCCACCACCACCTCGGCGCCCTCCAGGGGTACGCCGGTGCGCTCTTCTTTCCGGACCTCCAAAACCCTCGGCCCGGAAAGATCCAGCCTGCCCGCCACGTCCAGGCGCTTCACCTCGCCTTCCCGCGCCACAGGCTCCGGCCTCCTCAATGCCCCCGGCATGACCGTGGCCATCTGGGGTCGATGGCCAGGGCACTTGATGGTGGCCAGCACCCCGCCGCCCCAGCCCGGCACCACCTGCAGCAGGTTCCCGTCTTCGGCCAGCCGCAGGTCGATGCAGTGGGCGGACAGGCCGGTCCCCAGGCGGGCGGCCAGCCTGGGGGCCAGCTCCATGCCCAAGGCCGTGGCGCCAAACAGCAGGATCCGGGGGCAATCCTCCTGACACGCCATCTCCAGCGCCGACGCGAAGGGCATCAAGCGATAGAGGGCCAGCTCCGGGTCGTCCCCCCACAGGACCCGGTCCGCGCCGTGGGCATGCAACGCCGGGACCAGGTGGCCCACCCCGTGGCCCAGGAGGACGGCGACCACTTGGGCTCGCCCTCCCTCGTTGAGCTCCCGGGCCTTTCCCAGCAGTTCGAGGCCCACCTCGTGCAGGGCCCCCTCCCGCTGCTCGGCAAATACCCAGATGTCCCCTTCCCCGCGCCCCGTCTCCATCACAGGATCCCCAGTTGATACAGCCTTTCTCCCACGGCCCGGGCCACCTCCTCGGGCTTCCCCTCCAGCCGCTGGGCGCTTCGCGTCTTTTGCCGCACCAGGAGGTCGGCCATCTGGGTGGGCGATCCCGCGAGCCCCACCCGGGACGGTTCCACCCCCAACGCGCCGTTGTCCCACACGGCCGTCGACTTGCTTTCGGCCTCCAGGATCCCCATGAACGAGATGAGCCGGGGCTTGTTGACCTCCTTGGTGAAGGACAGGACCAGGGGTGGCCATGCCTCCAGCCGCACGACCCCCGTCTCCGTCTTCTGATCGATGAGCATGCGCCCGTCCGGCTCCAGCGCCAGGCGGCACACGTGCATGACATTGGGCACGCCCAGGCACTCGGCCAACTGGGAAGGGACCTGTGCCGTGGAGCCGTCCAGGGAGGCGTTGCCGCACAGGACCAGGGACCCCCCTTCCAGCTTCCGGATGGCCGCAGCCAGGATCCGGGCCGTGGCCAGGGTGTCCGATCCGGCGAAGGCCCGGTCCGAGACCAGGATCCCCCGGTCGGCGCCCATGGCAAGGGCCTCCTTGATGAGGGGTGCGCCCAGGGGAGGGGCCATGCTCACCACCACCACCTCGACCCCCGTGGCCTCCTTGACCTGAAAGGCCGCCTCCAGGGCGTTCTTGTCCAGCGGGTTGATGACGCTGGGGATCCCCTCCCGGATCAGGGTCTTGGTCTCCGGGTCCATGCGGAGGCGGTCCCATGCCCTGGGGTCTGGGACCGGCTTCATGCAGACGATGACGCGCTTCACTTCCTCACTGCCCCCCTCAAGGTCCAGGCGGACGGCCTGGGCACGAGGGGCCGCCGGGCCCCCGCCTTGGAATCCGGCCGTCCGCGTTCCTTGGGAACGTCGCCTACTTTTTCTGATACGCCGACAGGGCCGCCCGGGACAGGACCATCTTGGAAACCTCGGCAGTGCCCCCGGCGGGGATGGTCACCAGGGCGTCCCGAAGGAGCCGCTGGACCTTGTACTCCTTGAGGATCCCGTAAGAGCCATGGATCTCGATGGCCTTCCGGGCGCATCGGGCCGCCGCTTCGCAGGTGTAGTACTTGGCCAGGGCCATCTCCGTGTCGCATCGCAGGTTTTGATCCTTCATCCAGCTCGCCCGGTAGCACAGGAGCCTGCAGATCTCCAGGTCCGCGTACATCTCGGCCATGTAGAACTTGATCCCCTGCAGCTCGCTGATGGGCTTGCCGTAGAGCATCCTCTCCGTGGAGAACTTGGCGGCTTCCTCCAGCGTGGCCCCCAGGATTCCCAGGGCCGTGGCGGCCATGCCGGGCCGGCCGGTCTCGGTGACGGTCTTCATGGCAATGGCCAGGCCGCCCCCCTCCTGGCCCAGCATGTTCTCGTGGGGGATCTCGCACTGGTCGAAGACCAGCTCCCCTGTGTTGGCCCCCCGAAGCCCGACCTTGTGCTCCTTGCGTCCCACCTTGGCCCCTGGAAACGTCTTGTCCACGATGAAGGCCGTCAGCCCCTTGGCCCCCGGCGCGGTCTTGGCGATGATCACCCAGAAGTCCGAGGTGTGGGAGTTGGTGATGAAGCACTTTCTGCCGGTGAGGATCCATTTGTCGCCCTGGCGCTCGGCATGGGTCTGCATCCCCACCACATCCGAGCCCCCGGCAGGGTCCGTCACCGCCACGACCCCCATGGTCTCCCCCCTGGCCAGGGGCGGCAGGTACTTCTTCTTCTGCTGCTCGGTGCCGAAGTCGTTGATCACCGCGCAGGCCATGTGGTGGACCTGCATGGCCATGGGGATGGCCGCGCAGACCCGGCCGGTCTCCTCCAAGGCGATGGTGCGGGCCAACCAGCCCAGCCCCACGCCGCCGTATTCGGGGGGGGTGATGAGCCCCGTCAGACCCAGCCGGGCCATGGGCTGGAGCAGCTCCGTCGGGAACTCCCCGGTCTCCTCCATGGCATCCGTCCGGGGCTCGATCTCGCTCTCGGAGAACTCCCGCACCGCCTTTCTCAGCATCTGTTCCCTCTCGGAAAACGCGAAATCCATGACCGCCTCCTTTCTCGCCTCGATTGGATATTCCAGCTAACCTACCCCGCCCCGGGCGCCAGCGCAAGCCTTCCCGCCGCCGGTTCTCCGCGCAGGGAAAGCACGGTGCTGTAAGGTGAACTGGAGAGAACGGCGCCGGCCCCCTTCACGCGAGCCAGCGCTTTCTCCTGCGGTAGTGCTTCACGTCCCGATAGCTCTTCTTCCCGATCTCCGTGAGGCCCAGGTAGAACTCCCTCACGTCCTCGTTGTCCTGAAGGGTGTGGGAATCGCCGTCCAGGACCACGCGGCCGTTCTCCATCACGTACCCGTACGTGGCGAACTGAAGCGCCATGGAGGCGTTCTGCTCGGCCAGGAGGATGGCCACGCCCTCCTCCTTGTTGAGCCGCACCACGATGTCGAAGATCTCCCGCACCAGCAGGGGGGCCAGTCCCATGGAGGGTTCGTCCAAGAGCATGAGCTTGGGACGCGCCATGAGGGCGCGGCCGATGGCCACCATCTGCTTCTCCCCCCCGGAGATGTACCCCGTCTTGGCCGCCTTTCGCTCCTTGAGCCGCGGGAAGTAACCGTACACCATCTCCAGATCCTTGCGAACCTCCCGGCTTTCCCGACCGCGGGTATACGCCCCGGTCATCAGGTCGTCCTCCACGGTGAGGTGCTCGAAGAGGCGGCGACCCTCCATGACCTGGATGACCCCGCGCTTGACAACCTGGGCCGGGTTCATCCGGTCGATGCGCACCCCGTCGAACTCCACGCTCCCCTTGGTGACCTCCCCGCGCTCCGCCTTGAGGAGGTTGGAGATGGCCTTGAGGGTGGTGCTCTTGCCGGCCCCGTTGGCCCCCAGCAGGGAGATGATCCCCCCCCTGGGGACCGCTACCGAGACCCCCTTGAGCACCAGGATCACGTGCTCGTAGATCACCTCGATGTTGTTGACGCTGAGCAGCGGCGCTTCGCTCATGATCCCCCCCAGACCCGGCCCCCCCGAGCACCAATGTGGCGCCTTTTCGTCCGTCCAAACGCCGAGCGCACATCGAATCGAGAAACCCACGGCATCAGAAGATCATTGCATGCCCAGCGGCTCCCGGTTCGATGATCGACGATGTCGGTCCCCGTTGCCCGCCCTCCCCGGGGGGAGGGCGAGGGATGCACTCCGGCTACTGGCACGTGCGAGGCGTGATGTTCTTCTCCTTGGCGTACTTGGCTGCGGATTCCTTGATCATGGGTTGGACCACGTCCTTGAAAGGCTCGATCCAGTCGCTCACCGAGACCCACTTCTGCCCATCCCACTGCTGGATCTTGACCATCCCTCCGCCCTCGTGATCCGAGCACGAGGTCTTGATCGGCATCATGAGGCCTTCCGCCCCCAGCTCCTTGATGCGCTCGGCCGTGATGTTCAGGTTGTCCAGGCCCCACTGCATCTCCTCGCCGGTGATGGGCCGATTGCCGAACTTCTTCTGGGCCGTGAGGATCGCCTCCAGCGTGATGATCCCGTGGATCACGCCCCGGTTGTAATAAACCGTTCCCACGCGGGTGAAGGAGAGGTTCCCCTTGCCCGCCCCGTACACCTTCTCGATGATCTCCTGGATCAAGGGAAAGTTCTTCCCGACGCCGTGGAAATTGGTGGTCTGATATCCCTTGGCCGCCTCTTCCGCCGGGAGCACATCTTCCTCCGAGCCACACCACCAGACACCCAGGATATGATCGGCCGGAAAGCCGATCCTGGCGGCTTCCTTGAGGGGAACGGTACAGGAGACGCCCCAGTTGCGGTTGATGACCCACTTGGGATTGAACCTGCGGATGTTGAGCCACACGGATTTCTGATCGATGCCGGGGGCGGTCACCGGGAAGTGCTCCACGATGAATCCGTACTTCTTGGCCAGGGCATCCAGGACGGGCTTGGTCTCCTGGCCGTACGGCACATCCAGGTGCAGGTTGGCGATCTTCACCCCCTTGAGCTTGTCGAGTCCGCCTTCCTTCTGGGCGATGTACCGGATCTTGGCCGAGTTCTGGGACCAGTAGTTGGTCGGAACCGGAAACACATACGGGAAGACCGTGCCGTCCGAGGCATCGGCCCTTCCATAGCCGATGGTGATCAGGGGGATCTTGTCCGCGGTGGCTCGATCGATGAGGGCGTAGGTGATCCCTGTGCTCAAGGGATGCTGGACCGCGGGTTTCTTGTTCTTGGTCCGCTCATAGCACTCCACCCCGCGGGCCGTGTCGTACGCGGTCTCGCATTCCTCGAACTCGATCATGACCCCGTTGAGGCCCCCCTTCATGTTGACCAGGGTCATGTAGTCCTCCCACCCCCCGCCGTTTCCGCTGCCTCCCGCCTGGTACGGCCCGGTCCGGTAGATGAGAAGCGGGATGTACTGCTTGGGCTTGTCCTGGGCCAGGGCGGCAATGGCCGGGGCCAGGAAGGCCGCAACCACCAGAATGCACAGCAATACCTTGACCGCTCTTTTCATGGCTTCTCTCCTTTCGTCTTGGGCCTTGGGCCCGTTTGGAGGAATGAAGAGCATCACCCCTTCGTCTAATACGGGAACGGCCAGAGTCTGAGCTTGTCCTTGATCGTATGCCAGAGCCTGGCCAATCCGTACGGCTCCACGATGAGAAAGAAGATGATCAGGGCGCCGAAGATCATCAGCTCGATATTGGAGAGCAGATCCGTGGGCAGCATTCCCGTGGTCAGCCTCACAACCTGGTTGATGAAGATGGGCAGAAGCACGATGAAGCCCGCCCCAAGAAACGACCCCAGGATGGACCCCATGCCCCCGATGATGACCATCCCAAGGATGTGGAATGAGAGGTTCAGGGAGAACTCCGTGACCTGAACCGCGCCCAGATAGCAGAAGGCGATGAGCGCTCCGGCCACGCCGGCGTAAAAGGAACTCACGGCAAATGCCAGGAGCTTGTATCGGAACTGGGAGACTCCGATGATTTCCGAGGCCACGTCCATGTCCCGGATGGACATCCAGGCTCGCCCCACCTGGCTGCGCACCAGGTTCTTGGCAAACAGGGCGAGCACGGCCACCACGCCCAGCGTGAGCAGGTACTTGGTCATGGGCGTGTTGATCGCCACGCCCAGGATCTTCATGGGCGGGGTATCGATGGTCCCCAGGACGCTTCCCCCGCAGATCCAGGGCACGTGGCTGATCACCCATTCGATGGTGAACTGGGCGGCCAGGGTCGCCACGGCCAGGTAGAACCCCTTGATCCGCACCGAGGGAATGCCGAACACCAGGCCCACCAGGGCGGTCACGAATCCGGCCCCCAGAAAGCACAAAAGGATGGGAAGATCCAGCCGGGATGACAGGTTGAAGGCCGTGTAGGCCCCCACGGCCATGAAGGCCGCGTGGCCCAGGGAGAGCTGGCCGGCGTATCCGGTCAGCAGGTTGAGCCCCAGGGTGGCCAGGGAGTAAATGAGGAAGGGAATCAGGATGCTGCCCAGCCAGTAGTCATTGGCGGCCCAGGGGATTACCACGACGGCAAGGAGCAGCACCACGCCCACTCCCCAACGGTCCAGGGGCAGGGGGAAAATGGCCATGTCCTCCCGATACGTCGCCTTGAACACCCCGCATTCTCGATAGATCATGGATCCCCCCGTGTTTCAGGCCGCCGGCCAGGGACGTCTGAACTCCTGCATTCTGTATTCTGATTCCTGATGCTCTCGCAAGAAGTCAGAAAATGCCGTCTTTCGTCATTGCGTCGGAAGACGGAATCCCGTGCTTCCAGTTCGTTGAATGATTCCCGGACTCCGGTTCTCAGCGGGGTGACGACTTCTTGGGAAATCATGATTCTCGATTTCCCCTTGCTCACACCCGCTCGATGATCTCCCTCCCGAACAGCCCGTACGGGCGGAACCATAGAAAGATCATGGCCAGGAGATAGGGAAAGAAATTCTCGATGCCGCCTCCCACGTAGGGACCCAGAAAGACCTCGGCCACTTTCTCGCTCGATCCGATGATCAGCCCCCCGATGATGGCCCCGGTGATGCTGTCGAACCCGCCCAGGATGAGCACCGGGAGGGCCTTGAGCACGATGAGGGAGAGGCTGTATTGAACCCCGAGGCGGCTCCCCCACATGATGCCGGCCACCAGGGCCACCATGCCCGCGATCCCCCAGGTGATCCCCCAGATCCAGGTCAGGGGAATCCCCACCGCCATGGCGGCCTCGTGGTCGTCGGAGACGGCCCTCAGGGCCCTCCCGGTCCGGGTCTTCTGGAAAAAAAGGACCAGGGCTCCCACCAACACGCCGGCGATGAGGGCCGCCATCAAATCGAACTGGCTCACCATGAGTCCCCTCTTGAGGAGCCACGGGAGCGGGTTGTCCGGGATCCCGATGTTGAGGCCGTGCACGTCCGTGCCCCAGATGGCCTGGCCCAAGCCCTCCAGGAAGAAGGCCAGGCCGATGGTGGCCATGAACAGGATGATGGGGGGCCGGGCCACCAGGGGGCGAAGCACGATCCCCTCGATGCCCATGGCAAGGAGAGTCATGGCCGCCAGGACCACCAGCGCGGCCACCCCGAAGGGCAATCCCCGCTCCATGAGGCACACCAGGGTCAGGGCCGCGAAGAGGACCAGGGCCCCCTGGGCGAAGTTGAAGACCCCCGAGGCCTTGTAGATCATGACGAAGCCCAGGGCCACCAGAGAGTACATGACCCCGGCCAGGAGACCGCTGATGAAGACCTCAAAGAAGAACGCCATGGAATCCACTCCCCTCGTTGTCCATCGGGTTGGAAGAGACCTCCCCCGTCAGTGCGCGGCACTGCCCAGATATGCCTTGATGACCTTCTCGTCGCGTCGAACCTCATCGGGGGTCCCGTCGGCGATCTTGACCCCATAGTCCAGGACGACCACGCGGTCGGAGATGTCCATGACCACGCCCATGTCGTGCTCGATGAGACAGATGGTGGTCCCCAGTTCCTCGTTGGCGTCCAGGATGAACCGGGCAATGTCCTCCTTTTCCTCCAGGTTCATGCCGGCCATGGGCTCGTCCAAGAGCAGGAGCTTGGGCTCGGCGGCCAGCGCCCTCCCCAACTCCACCCGCTTCTGGAGCCCGTACGGGAGCATGCCCGCCGGGGTCCTGCGGATATGCTCGATCTCCAGCCAGTCGATGATCCACTCCACCCGCTCCCGATTCCGGATTTCCTCCTTTTGCCCCAACCCCCAGTACAGCCCCTGGGCGAAAAAGCTGGAGCCCATGTGCAGGTGCCGCCCCGCCATGATGTTGTCCAGCACGCACATCCCCTTGAACAGTGCCACATTCTGGAACGTGCGGGCGATCCCCAGGGCCGCCACGTGGTCCGGGGCCATGGTGGTGCGGTCCTTTCCCTCGAAGAGAATCCGGCCCGGCCTGGGGTGATAGATCCCGCTGATGACGTTGATGAGGGTGGTCTTCCCCGCTCCGTTGGGCCCGATAATGGCCAGGATCTCTCCCTTGCGGATCTGGATGCTCACCCCCGTAAGGGCCATGAGAA
The DNA here is from genome assembly GCA_964514105.1 of uncultured Desulfarculaceae bacterium. GTDB lineage: Bacteria > Desulfobacterota > Desulfocorpusculales > Desulfocorpusculum > Desulfocorpusculum > CAZEPJ01. The sequence goes on from CAZEPJ010000050.1 coordinate 28,498, forward strand.
CGCCGAAGGTGACGTGGACGTTGTCCACCTGCAGAAGGGGGCTCTCGTCCGATGGGGCCATGTCCTCGCGCTCCTCCCCTGTGGGAAACGGGCTCGCCCGCTTACTTGACCATCTCCACATCGCGGATCTTCAGGCTGGCCTTGATGGTGGCCGTGCGGCCGTCCTCGTACGTGATCTTGGCCTCCACGTCCACCCGGTCCCGGTCCGAGTACAGGGCCGCAATGAGATCCGCGTACTTCTCCGCAATAAAGCGGCGTCTGACCTTGCGCGTGCGGGTGATCTCCGCATCGTCGGGGTCCAGCTCCTTGTGCAGGATCAGGAACCGGCGGATGCGGGCATCCCGGAGCTGCTCCTCCGCGTTGAGGCCGACGTTGACCTTCCTGACCTCCTCGTAGATGAGGTCGTAGACCTCGGGCTTCTGGGAGAGATCGGTGTACGAGGTGTAGCCGATGGACCGCCGCTCGGCCCAGTTGCCCACGGCCTCCATGTCGATGTTGATCATGGCCGCCACGTACGGCCTGCCCTGGCCGATGGTCACGGCCTCCTTGATGTACGGGCTGAACTTGAGCTTGTTCTCGATGTACTGGGGGGCGAAGATGGTCCCCTGGGCCAGGGTGCTCACGTCCTTGGCGCGGTCGATGATCTTCAGATGGCCGTCCTTGTCGATGATGCCGGCGTCGCCGGTGTGCAGCCATCCGTCCACCAGGGTCTCCCGGGTGGCCTCCGGGTTCTTGTAGTACCCTTGAAAGATCCCCGGGCTGCGGATGAGCACCTCGCCCCCCTGGCCGATGCGGATCTCCACCCCGGGGGCCGGGACCCCGACGGTATCGAGCTTCACGTCGTCGTCGGGCTGGTACGTGCACATGGCGCTGGATTCGGTCAACCCGTAGACCTGCTTGAGGTTGACCCCGATGGATCGGTAGAAATGGAACACCTCGGGTCCCAGGGCCGCCCCGGCCGTGTAAGCATAGCGGATCCGCCGCATGCCGATATTGTCCCTCAGGGGCCCGTACACCAGGAACTCCCCCAGGCCATAGAGCAGCCGGTCCCACAAGGGCACCCGCTCGCGCCTCATCCTGCGCCCCGAGACCCGCTCGGCGGCCTGGATAAAGAATTGGAACATCTGGCGTTTGATCCAGGCAGCATCCTGCATCTTGACCTGGATGGTGGTGAGGATGTTCTCCCAGATGCGGGGAGGGCAGAACATGATGGTCGGCCCGATCTCCCGCATGTCGCGCATGACCGTGGAGGATGCCTCGGGGCAGTTGACGGTGAATCCCACGTCCAGCAGCATGGCCAGAGAGAAGATGGAATCGCCGATCCAGGCCATGGGAAGGTAGGCCATGAGCTGGTCCGTGTCGAAATAGGCCTCGGCCTGGATGAGCATCCTCACGTTGGTCAGCAAATTGGCGTGGGTCAGCACCACGCCCTTGGGGTTTCCCGTGGTGCCGGAGGTGTACGGGATCAAGGCCACGTCGTCGGCGCTCCCCTTGGCCACCTCGGCTTCGAAGAAACCCGGGTTCTCGCCCTCGAACCGGTCTCCCCGCTCCTGCACTTCCACGAAGCTCTGAATGAAGGGCTGGTTGTAGTTGCGAAGCCCCCGGGGGTCGTCGTACACAATGGTCTCCATGGTGGGGACCTTCTCCCTCAGGGCCAGCATCTTGTCCACCTGCTCCTGGTCCTCGGCCACGATGAACCGCGCCCCGGAGTGCTCGATGATGTACTCCAGCTCCTTCTCGATGGCGTCCTGGTACAGGGGAACAGGCACGCCGCCCAGGCACAGGGCGGCCATCTGGGCCCAGTAGCCCTGGGGGCGGTTGTCGCCGATGACGCTCAGCTTGTCCCCCCGCTGGAACCCGAGGGCGGCCAGCCCCAGGGCGAACCGCTTCACGTGTCTGAGATACTCCTCCCACGAGTAAGAGAGCCAGATGCCGTAGTCTTTCTCTCGGATGGCGATCTTGCCGGGTTGGGACTGGGCCCTCTGGAGGAGGAGCCTGGGTATGGTGTCCTGAGCAACGCCGTCCACGTCTGCCCCCTTGATCCCGGGTCCACCGCAGGGAAATCCCCCCGGGAGGCGGGTGCCGCCCTCTCCCGGGGCGCCGCGGTCAGGACGACCCGTGACTCAAAACCGGTGGTCACTGCGCTCTCTCGACCGGAACGCCCCGGCGGGTCGCGCGATCAAATCGACCCGTCGCCCGACATCCGGCCGGGAAAAGATGAAATCCAGCACCCAAGGTTCCAGCGGAGAAGAGGGAGGTTCAGCTTCAGCAGCGCGCGTTCAGGCGTCAAACCGCAGGGAGTCGCCGCGTGTCGGTCGATCCAGAAATCCCATCAGGCTGTTGATCATGCGATCCAGGCTGGCCGAGGACTTCTCCATGCTGAACAGCACGGAGGAACCGATCATGCCGGCGAAGATCATCTCGGCCAGGGCCTCGGTGTCGGTCCCCGGAGCCAGTTCCCCAGCTTGCCTGGCCTGATCCAGCAGCCGTCGGATAAGGGCCCGGAGCCGGGTGAATCCCTCTGATATCTCCCGTCCCAGCCGAGGCCGTTGATCGTCAAGCTCCACCGAGAGGGCCACAAAGACGCATCCTCCGGGGAAGTGCTCCGTGTCCTTGAGGTAGCGGTCGCGGTAGTTCTCCAGGATGCGCTTGACCCGTCCCAGGGGGCTCGCCGTCTCTTCGATGCCCGTTAGGTTTCGCTCGCGCCAGAGCTTGCGCGCCTGGCTCAGCACGGCGAGCAGCAGGTCCTCCTTGCTCCTGAAGTGGTTGTAGAACCCCCCCTTGGAGGTGCCAGTGGCCTCCTGGATATCGTGAAGGGACGTGGCCAGGAAGCCCTTGAGGGAGAAGAGCCTGAGCGACTGCATGATGATGTGTTCTCTCAAGTCCACGGCCACGCAATCCCTTGTATCATGTTTGCTCAGAGAGACAGACCGGTCGGTCTGCCCCTTCCTATTACAGCACCCGCCGCCGTGTCAAGCGTTTTTTTTCTTCCCCGGCCCGACGGGGGTCGGCTCACCATGGAGCCCCCGGTGTGCTATCTTGTCTTTCCATGAAGAGCCCGGCCCATGACACGGGGATGGACGAGCCCCTGATCCTGGCGTCGGCTTCGCCCAGGCGGAGGGCCCTCCTGCGGCAGCTGGGCATCCCCTTTCGGGTCGTGCGCAGCTCGGTCTCCGAGGCGGCGGCAGCCGGGGAGTCCCCGGAGGCCCGCGTCCTTCGACTCTCCCGCCTCAAGGCCCGGGACGTGGCCGCGCGACGGCCGGGGCGCTGGGTCATCGGGGCGGACACCATCGTCCTGGTGGCAGGGATGATCCTGGGCAAGCCCGAGACGGTGGAGGAGGCCCACGCCATGCTGGGGGCCCTTCAGGGGCGGGCCCACGAGGTCCTGACCGGGATCTGCGTCCTGCGCCTTCCCCATGGGCCGTCCGCCCAGCGGGTGGTGCGCACCACGGTGCACATGCGGGACATCTCCCCGCAGGAGACGGCGTGGTACGTGGGGACGGGCGAGCCGTTCGACAAGGCCGGGGCGTACGCCATTCAGGGACTGGGGAGCGTCTTCGTCACCCGCATCGAGGGTTCGTACACCAACGTGGTGGGCCTCCCCGTGCCCGAGTTGATCCAGATCCTCCGGGAGCTGGGCGCGTGGGATCTGTCGGCCGGCGGGTGAGGGAAGCGCCATGGGCATTGCGCACAACGTGCAGGTCATCCAGGAACGCGTGGCGCGGGCTTGCCGGCGCACGGGGCGGGATCCAGGGACGGTCAGGCTCGTGGCCGTGACCAAGACGGTCTGTGCCGAACGCATCCGGGAGGCCATGGCGTGCGGCCTGAGCTGCTTCGGGGAGAACTATGTCCAGGAGGCCCTCCCCAAGATCCGCGCCCTGGGCCCCGGCCCCGAGTGGCACTTCATCGGCCACCTGCAGGGGAACAAGGCCCGGCTGGTGGTGGGCCCCTTCTCCTTGATCCACACCCTGGATCGCCCCTCCCTGGCCCTGGAGCTGGACCGAAGGGCCGCGGCGGACTCGCCCGTGCCGGTGCTCGTCCAGGTAAACATCTCCGGCGAGGCGACCAAGTCGGGGACGACCCCCCAAACCCTTGCCGAGCTCGTCCGCCGCGTCCAGGCGTGCCCCAACCTGCGCCTGCGCGGGCTCATGACCATACCTCCCCTTTTCGACGATCCCGAGGGGGCCCGCCCGTTCTTCAGGGCCCTTGGCCAATGGCGCGACCGCCTGCGCGGGCAGGTGTCCGCGCCCCACAGCCTGGAGGAGCTCTCCATGGGCATGACCGGGGACTTCGAGGCGGCCATCGAGGAAGGGGCCACGCTGGTGCGCATCGGCACGGCCATCTTCGGCGCGCGCCCGGCCCGCTGACCCCCGGCCGTCTAGCCCATCTCCCTGCCCAGGGCCTCGGAGCGCAGGGTCGCGGCCTCCACGGCCCTTTGCAACAGGGAACGGAAGGCGCCCCGTTCCAGCTCGGCCAGGGCCGCCAGGGTCGTGCCGCCGGGAGAGGCCACCTGGTCCTTGAGTACGGCCGGGTGTTCCCCGGTGGCCAGGACCATCTCGGCCGCGCCCTTGGTGGTCTGCAGGACCATGGTCCGGGCCAGGGGGCGGGGGAGACCCATGCGCACGCCCGCCTCGATAAGCGCTTCGAGAAACAGAAAGACGTAGGCCGGTCCGGTGCCGTTGAGGCCGGTGATTGCGTCCATCCACTTCTCCTGGGCCTCCACCACCGCCCCCACGGCCTGGAAGATGGCGCGGGCGCGATCCATGTCTTGGGTCGATGCCGCCTTGCCGGGTGCCAGGGCCGTGCATCCTTTCCCGATGAGGCAAGGCGTGTTGGGCATGGCCCGGATCACCCGAGTCCCCTTGCCCAGCCGCCCTTCCAGGCTGGCCAGCGAGACCCCCGCGGCCACGCTCACGACCAAATGCCTCTTGCCGGTCTTGGGGCCCATCTCCCCCAGGAGCGGCCCCATATCCTGCGGCTTCACAGCCAGGATGAGGGTGGTGCACTGACTCGGCAGGTCCGCCGATGTCCGGGTCGTTCGGATCCCGTATCTGGCCACGAGCTCCGCGGCCCGCTCCTGCCGGATGTCCGAGGCCAGGACCCGCTCCGCTTCGCAGAATCCCGCCTCCAGGAGTCCTCGGATCAACGCCTCCCCCATCTGGCCGGCGCCGGCAAACCCCACCTCCACGCTCCCGTCCATGGATTCCCCTCCTTGTAGCCCGTGCGGCAACGAGACTCTATCCCACCCCCCCCGATCGTGTCAATTTCCCTCGCCCCGCGGGGGCGGGGG
>CAZEPJ010000051.1:0-32584 GCA_964514105.1 uncultured Desulfarculaceae bacterium
GTATGTCCGGCACGCTAGCACCGGCCGATGGGACTGTCAACGTTGGACGCCAGGGTCACCGCGAGGCGGCCTTGCGCAGCCGGATGGCCTTGGGCGTCACCTCCAGCAGCTCGTCCTCCTTGAGGTACTCCATGGCCTGCTCCAGGGTGAACCGGCGGGGCGGGACCAGCCGCAGCGCCTCGTCCGAGCCCGCCGCCCGGATGTTCGTCAGCTTCTTGTCCTTGGTGATGTTCACCCACAGGTCGTTGGGCCGGGAGTTCTCCCCCACGATCATGCCGGGATAGACCGGGTCCCCCGGTTCGACGAAGATCGTGCCCCGGGGCTGGAGATGGAAGATGGCGTAGGCCACCGCCCGCCCGCCGCGGTCGGAGACCAGGGCCCCGTTGGGCCTGCCGGCGATGGCCCCCGCGTGGGGGGTGAAGCCCGTCAGGATGGTGTTCAGGAGGCCCGTGCCCCGGGTGTCCGTGAGGAACTGGCTCCGGAACCCGATGAGGCCCCGGGACGTGATGTTGAACTCCATGCGCACCCGGCCCGAGCCGTGGTTGACCATCCTGGTCAATCGACCCCGGCGCGCCCCCATCTTCTCGGTGACGATCCCCACGTACTCCTCGGGCACGTCCACCACGGCCAGCTCCAGGGGCTCCACCAGCCTGCCGCCCACATCCCGCGTGATGACCTGGGGCTTGGAAAGGGAGAGCTCGAATCCCTCCCGGCGCATGGTCTCCACCAGGACGGCCAGCTGCAGCTCGCCCCGGGCGCTGACTCGAAAGGCCTCCCGGTTCTCCGCAGGCTCCACGCCGATGCTCACGTTGTACAGGAGCTCCTTGTCCAGGCGTTCCTTGATGTGCCGGGAAGTGAGGAGGCTTCCGTCCCTGCCCGCCAGCGGCGAGCTGTTCACCGAGAAGACCATGGAGATGGTGGGCTCCTCCACAGTGATGATGGGCATGGGACGCGGATCCGCAGGGTCGGCCAGGGTGTCCCCGATGAACGCATCCGGGACCCCCGCCACAGAAGCGATCTCCCCGGCCTCCACCAGGTCGCGCTCCACACGGGCCAGCCCCTCGTGGGTATACACCCGGCTGATGCGGGCCCTGCCCGCCACCTGGCCCCGCTTCATGAGGGCGACCTCCTGCCCCGGGCGCAGGGAGCCGTTGGCCAGCTTGCCCACGGCGATCCTGCCCACGTAGTCGTTGTAGTCCAGGCTGGTGACCAGGAACTGGAGGGGGCCGTCCGGGTCGCAGGACGGTGCGGGGATGGCGCGAATCACGGCTTCGAAGAGCGGCACCAGATCTCTGCCCTCCCCGTCGGGGTCCGTCAGGGCGATCCCGGCCTTGGCGTTGGTGTACAGCACCGGGAAGTCCAGCTGATCCTCGGTGGCGTCCAGGTCGATGAACAGGTCGTAGATCTCGTCCATCACCGCCTTGATGCGCCGGTCCGGCCGGTCCACCTTGTTGATGACCACGATGGGCGGGAGGCCGGCGGCCAGGGCCTTGCCGAGCACAAAGCGGGTCTGGGGGAGCGGTCCCTCGGTGGCGTCCACCAGGAGCATCACCCCATCCACCATGTGGAGGATGCGCTCCACCTCGCCGCCGAAGTCGGCGTGCCCCGGGGTGTCCACGATGTTCATCTTGGTGCCCCGGAAGAAGACGGCGACGTTCTTGGCCATGATGGTGATGCCCTTTTCCCGCTCCAGATCCAGACTGTCCACGACCCGCTCCGGGACCTGTTCGTTGTCCCGGAAGACCCCGCTTTGCCAAAGCATGCCGTCCACCAGCGTGGTCTTTCCGTGGTCCACGTGGGCGATGATGGCCAGGTTTCGCAGGTCCTGGCGCGTGCGCATGAAAGACCCTCCTCTCGGGCCGAGAGGCCCGGCGCCCCTCCCAGGGGTGGGGGAGGCCCGATCATACCGTCCATTTCCCGGGACAGGAAAGGGCAGGGAAGCTCCGTTTCGTCCGCTTCCAGGATACAGAATTGCCGGGAATCAGGCAAAGGCGCGTTTCCTCTCTTGTTCTTCCAAGGGATCTGTTGTATGCTTGAGACAAGTTGTGGATGCGACCTGGACACAAGGGCAGTTCCCCGCAGTCGATCTTCCCCTCCGGAAACGCTCTTTCCAAGACCGAATCCCAACAATCAAAAAGTAGAAAGGTGAACAATTCATGGACGGAACAGTCAAGTGGTTCAACGAGAAGAAGGGGTTCGGTTTCATCCAGCGGGAAGACGGCGACGATGTCTTCGTGCACTTCAGCGCCATCGCCGGCGGCGGTTTCCGGACGCTGGTGGAGGGACAGCGGGTCGAGTTCGAGATCGAGAAGGGCCCCAAGGGCCTGCAGGCCAAGGACGTCAAGGGGCTCTAGAGTTCCTGGTGAAGAGGGCCGTCCGGGAGGGGGACGGTTCTCTTCCTTTGACCCGCCCAACGTTATCCGAGGATCTCGGCCACGCTCTCCCAGACGAAGTCGGGCTGGATGGGGGAATGCTCCAGGGTTTCCCGGCGGGTGACGCCGGTGAGGACCAGGGCCGTGGCCATGCCCGCGTTTCTGCCCATGGCCACATCGGTCTCCAGGCGGTCGCCCACCATGAGGCACTGGCCCGGGCTGAGGCCCATGGCCTGCACCGCCACCTCGATCATGATGTCCGAGGGCTTCCCCACGATGGTCTCCACCCGTTTGCCCGTGGCCCCCTCCACGGCGCCGATCATGGCCGCGCAGTCCGGGATCTCGCCCCCCTCCACCGGGCACGTGCGGTCCGGGTTGGTGGCCACGAACCGCGCCCCGCGCCGGATGGCCTGAAGGGCGATGTTGAGCTTCCGGTAGTCGAACGTCCGATCGAAAGACGCGACGACCCACTGGACCGCTGCAGGGTCCTCGCTGATCCGGAACCCCCCCCGTCTCATCTCCTCGATGAGGGGCGGCTCCCCGATGACGAAGACCGCGGCCCCGGGGGCGCGCGCGGAGAGCCACCGGGCCATGACCAGCGACGAGTTGATGACCGCTTGCGGCGCCGTAGGCACGCCCAGTCGGGTGAGCTTGGCCGCGTAGTGCTCCCGCGTCTGGATGGGCTTGTTGGAGACGTACACGATGCGCTTGGACAGGGCCTTGAGTCGGGCGATCACATCCCCCGCCCCGGGGATGAGCCGCTCGCCCAGATAGATCGTCCCATCCAGGTCGAAGATGTAGCCGCAGAAACCCAATGCCTGCCGTGGAATGGGATGGCCTCCGCTTTTCCCCGTCGCCAAAGGGGGATTGACTCCCGGCCCGGTCCGACGTGAAGGTATTATGCCGCCGCGACCCGGGTTGTCAATGGCTCGGATCAACGGCATGTCGCCGTTGACAACCCGAGCCCCCTTGGGCTATGTTGGGCGCGCGTTCGGCATCCACCCTCGGGTGATCGACTCTTTTTTTCCATTTCTCCATCTTCGCAAGGAGGGACGCCATGAAGGGAACCACCGCTCTGGGTGCAGGACTCCTGCTCACCGCACTGTGTATCGCACTGCCCGTCCCAGGGGCCGTCGCCCAGCCGCTGGAGGGCGAGCTCTATCTGATTACCCCCGTCTCCAAGGACGTGCACGACCCCATGCTCGCCGCGTTCGCCGCGTACGCCAAGAAGAAATGGAACGTGGATGTCAAGACCAGCGCCATCCCCAAGGGGACGCCCGTCGCCTACGGCCAGATCCTCGAGTGGAAGGGACGGCCCCAGGCGGACATCTTCTGGGGCGGCGAGGGGACCCTCTTCGACAACCTGGCCGCCGAGGGGCTCCTGGAACAGGTCCAGGTCCCCCAGAAGATGTGGGATGAGATCCCGGCGACCATCGGGAAGCCCGTGGCCCTCCCCCTCAAGGACCCCAAGAAGTTCTGGGTGGGGACCACCCTGGAGCCGTACGGTCTCATTTACCAGCCCAAGCTTCTCAAGCGTCTGGGGGTGGAGATCAAGGAGTGGGACGATCTGCTCAACCCCAAACTCAAGGGGCAGATCGCCCAGTGCACCCCGGATCGATCCAGCTCGAGCCACGCCTCGTACGAGGTCATCCTGCAGACCCACGGCTGGGAGAAGGGATGGGAGTGGCTCACCAAGCTGGCCGCCAACACCGGTATCTTCACGGCCCGGTCTCGGGATGTGCCCAACGTGGTGGCCAAGGGAGAATTCGCCGTGGGGTACGCCGTTCCCAGCTACATGGCCTTCGCCGAGGTCCTGGCCGGCTACGACGTCAAGTTCGTGTACCCCAAGAACGCCTATGTCACCCCCGAGCCCATGGCCGTTCTCAAGGGCGCCCCGCACCCCAAGGCGGCCCACGCCTTCGTGGAGTTCGTCTTGAGCGAGGAGGGGCAGATGCTCCTTGCCCAGATGGGCCTCTTTCCCATCACCCCCAAGTACAAGGTCCAGGGCCCCCCGGGTTCCAAGCAGGAGCAGACCGTGGCCTTCACCGGCGGCATGCGCTCGTTCTTCGACATGGAGGTCGGAAACGTGTACGACGACAAGGTGGCCGGCCCCAAGAGGCGCATCGAGGAGGTCAACGCCTATTTCCGCAAGGAGATCGCGGAGAAGCACAAGGAGATCGTCAAGGACAAGTGAGGCGCATCGCGTCACGCAGCTCGGGCGACCGCCATGCACATCCGCCTGCAAGACGTCGTCAAGCGCTTCGGTCACCTGGAGGCCGTCAGCCGCATCTCCCTGGAGATCGCCGACGGGGAGCTCTTCACCCTCCTGGGTCCCTCGGGGTGCGGAAAGACCACCATCCTGCGCCTCATCGCCGGGTTCTACCGGCCCGATGAGGGGGCCGTTTTCTTCGGCGGCAGGGCCGTTTCGGGCATCCCCCCGTACCTGCGCAACATCGGCATGGTCTTTCAGAACTACGCCCTGTGGCCCCATATGACCATCTTCCAGAACGTGGCGTACGGGCTCAGACTGCGGAAATTGCCCCGGGACGAGATCGCATCCAAGGTCCGCCAGACCCTCCAACTGGTGAACCTGGCCGGCCTGGAGGGCCGATACCCCGGACAGCTCTCCGGGGGGCAGCAGCAGCGGGTGGCCCTGGCCAGGGCCCTGGTCTTGAACCCCCACGTGCTCCTCTTGGACGAGCCCCTGAGCAATCTGGACGCCAAGGTGCGGCTGCAGGTGCGGGCGGAGATCCGCACCCTGCAGCAGCGGTTGGGCATCACCACGGTGTACGTGACCCATGACCAGGAGGAGGCCCTGACCCTGTCCGACCGCATCGCGGTGGTGGACCACGGCAGGCTCCAGCAGGTGGGGTCTCCAAGGGAGCTGTACGAGCGGCCGGAGAACCCGTTCGTGGCGGACTTCATCGGGATCAACAACCTCATCGCTGGCGCGGTATGCGAGGACGGGGAGAGGGGGGGATCGCTGCATGTCCGGACCGCCGTGGGCACCCTGGGCTGCATCGGCCGGGAGGCCCTGGCGCCGGGAGACGACTGCATGGTGGTGATCCGCCCGGAGACGGCCGCCATCGCGGACAACGACGAGGCGCCGGACGGCATCAACAGCATCCCGGGGACCGTCCGATTCGCCTCGTACATCGGCAACACCATCCGGTACGACGTGGAGATCGTCGACGGCCTCATCTTCAAGGTGGACGTGCAGAACCCGTGGGGACACGAGCCGTTCCCGCCGGGGCAAGCGGTGTTCATCCGTTTTCCGGCGTCCGTGACCCTCGCCATCCGCGGAAGCCGCCCCGGGGGGGGCCCGTGACCGCCATTGGAGTCGGGGCGGTCCCCTCGGGGAAGGAACGCCCCTGGTCCCGCATCCCCGGATGGGGGCTCCTGGGCTACGGCGCCATCTGGGCCTTTTTCGCCCTGTTTCTCATCTACCCCCTCATCCGGCTCTTCTACGACGCCTTCACCACGGAGGAGGGGGCCTTCACCCTGTGGAACTTCCAGCAGTTCTTCACCGACGCGTTCTACCTTCGTGCCCTGGTCAACTCCCTGCTTCTGGGCCTGGCCACGGTCCTAACCACGTCGATCGTCGGCGTCGCCATCGCGTACCTGCTCCTGCGGTACGACTTCCCCGGAAGGGGCCTGTTCTCGTTTCTCTCTATCATCCCCATGATCATGCCCCCCCTGGTGGGGGTCATGGGGTTCGTCTTCATCCTGGGTCGCGCCGGGACCGTCAACGTGATCCTCATGGACTATCTGGGCCTGGCCAAGCCCGTCAACTTCATGTACGGCATCCACGGGGTGCTCCTGGTGGAGACCCTGCACCTGTTCCCCCTCATGACCCTGTCCATCGTGGACGCCCTGGGCAAGATCGACCCGTCACTGGACGAGGCCGCCCAGAGCGTGGGGTCGCGCGGTTTGCGCAAGTTCTGGGACATCACATTCCCCCTGACCACGCCCGGCTACGTGAGCGGGGCCCTGCTGGTCTTCATCTGGACCTTCGCGGACTTCGCCACCCCCCTGGTGGTGGGGGTCGATGACCTGCTGGCCTCCCAGGCCTACCTCAACATCGTCCAGTTCGTGGACCGCAGGCTGTTCAAGATGGGGATCGTCATCTCGGCCATCATGGTATTCCTGGCCATCGTCTTCCTCATCGTGGCCAAGCGGTACGTGGCCATCAAGGACTACAGCTCCCTGTCCTATTCGCGCATCGAACGCAGGCAGCTTCCGGTCTGGGGTCAGTGCCTCTCCCTCGTCTTTCTCATCGGGGTCCTCCTGTTTGCGTTCATCCCGTACCTGGGCATCGCCCTGGATTCATTCGGAAAGGGGTGGGCACTCACGCCCATCCCGGTGAAGTACACCCTCCAGTATTTCCAGCGGGTGGCCATCGAGACCCCCAAGTTCATCATCAACAGCCTGCTGTACTCGGGGATCTCCGTGGTCATCTGCATCGCGGTCGGGGTGCCAGTGGCCTGGGTCATGGCCCGCAGCCGGCTGCCGGGGAGGGAGATCCTGGACTCCCTGACCACCCTGATCCTCGCGCTGCCCGGGACGGGCATCGGCATCGCGTACCTCAGGGCCTTCCGGGACCCGCTCCCGCTCATGAACGCCGCCCTCATCGGCGTGTGGGTGGTCATCCCCGTGGTCCTAGGCGTCCGGCGGCTGCCGTACACGGTGCGGGGGACCTTCGCGTCCCTTCTCCTGGTCCATCGATCCATCGAGGAGGCGGCCGAGAGCGTGGGCGCCACCAAGGCCAGGACCTTCCGGGACATGACGGCCCCGCTCATCTGGAAGGGGATCCTGGTGGGCTCCCTGTACTCCTTCATCCTGGCGCTGCAGGAGGCCTCGGCCACCCTGCTCCTGGTCATTCCGGGCCACGAGATGATGACCGTCGGGATCTTCAACTTCTACATCGGGGGTTCGGTCAACGAGGCCGCGGCCCTGGGGCTCATCCTCATCGTCCTGGGGGCCCTGTGCCTGTTCGTCATCAGCCGGCTGGCGGGGTCCCGCATGGGGGGGGTCTTCGGGTAGGATCTTGTTCGGGAGACGAGGAAACGGCGTGACCCCGAGGCTGTGTCGGCGTCGGCGCGACTCCCCGTCTCCGCGTCCGACGGCGGACGGCCTGATGGCGCTTGGCACGAAGCGGGACTTCGGGGCAACGGGCCGCCCTGGCCCGATGGAGTGACGATGGCGGAAGGAGGCCCCTTGCGTCCTTTTTACGGCTGGGTCATCGTCGGGGTGGCCCTCCTCTCCATGGCCTTCTGGTTCGGGATCCGGAGCAGCTTTTCCATCTTCTACGTCGCCCTCTTGGAGGAGTTCCGCTGGGGGCGCGGGGAGGCCGCCGGGGTGCAGTCCATGGCCATGCTCGTGTACACATTCGTGGCGCCCGCCGCCGGGGGCCTCATCGACCGGTTCGGACCGCGCCGGGTCGTGGGGCCGGGGATCCTGATCCTGGCCCTGGGCCTCTTCCTCTGCTCCAGGATCCAGTCTCTGGCCCAGTTCTATGTCTTCTACGGCCTGATGGTGGCCGTGGGGGTCACGGCAATCGCCATCGTCTCGTACACGGCCATCCTGGCCCACTGGTTCGAGAGGCGAAGGGGGACAGCCAACGGCATCGCCGTGTCGGGCATGGGCCTGGGGACCATGGCCTTCGCGCTCCTGTGCCAGGAGGTCATCGCCTCATGGGGCTGGCGGCCCGCCTTCGCCATTCTGGCCGCCCTGGTGCTGGGCATCCTGCTCCCCGTCAACCTGGTCCTGCTCAGGCACAAACCGCAGGACATGGGTCTGGTCCCCGACGGGGCTCCGCGCCAGGGGGCCCGGGGCGGCCGGGGGCGATGGCGCATCGTTGATGCCGGCTGGCGGGAGACCGACTGGCGCCTGGGCCGGGTCCTGGGCGAGCCCCGCTTCTGGGCCCTCCTCGCCTTCCCGTTCATGGCGGTCATGGCGGTGTACACCGTGCTGGTTCACCACGTGCGGTTCCTGGTGGATCAGGGCATGTCGCCGGCAGCGGCAGCCGGGGTCCTGGCCCTGGCCGGCATCATCACCTCGGTGTTTCGCATCCTCTGGGGCTGGGGCCTGGACCATGTGGGGCGGGAACGCACGTACAGCCTGGGCGCGGTGATCCTGGCGTCGGGGATCTCCGTGCTGATCTTGCGCGAGGGGCGCGACTCCTCCCTGCTCGTGTACCTCTTCGCCATCCTCTTCGGCATGGGGTGGGCCGTGACCGCCCCCACCTTCATGTCCACTGCGGCAGACCTGTTTCAGGGGCGGAGCTTCGGGCTCATCTACGGCATGGTCGAGGGGGTACTGGGGGCGGGGGCCGCTCTGGGCTCCTGGCTGGCGGGATATCTCTTCGACCGGACCCAGACATACCGTTGGGCCTTTGCCCTGGCCGCTGCGGCAGCGGGCCTTTCGTGCATATGCCTCTGGCTGGCCGCCCCGCGCAAGGTGGTGGCCATCGGAAAGGAATGAGGGCGGCACCCCAGTCCGACGCGCCATGCACGCGTCGACGATCCTGAGAGAGGCCATCCATGGAGAAGCTCCTTGCATTCGCCTGTCCGATCTGCGGCCGGAAGACCGACCGCCCCGTCTCCCAGCTCGTGGAGGGCGCCCCGCTCCAGTGCCCCTTCTGCAAGCTCACCCTGACCCTGCACGGCTGCATGTGGGAGGAGGTGCAGCGGGAAATCCGCGGCATGAAGGAGGCAGGGGGGCGCCCCCCTGGCGAGGAGGGGTCGGACTGATGAGGGGTGCCGCTGTGGATGGGTTCGTGGGACGGCAGCCGTCATAGGGGACGTGGGTGTTACGTTGCATGAGAGGTCGCGGCTCAGCACGGGGGATTCCTCAGAGTTGGCCAGCCGGGGCACGGACGACGTGGTGACTCCCAGATAGCGCGCCACCTGCGCACCCGCATACCCCATCCGCCTCACCGCCGGCTGGCAAAGCAGCCTGCGCGCAACCAACACCCTGCGCGCCCGGCTCCCGGAACGGATCGCCCCCAGATCCACTCCCCACGCCTCCTCATGGAGAGCACCCAAGACCATCCTCCCCCGCTCCTGACCAGCCCACCTCCCACCAGATCCGAACGCTTCCCCTGCGCTGCCCCTTCCCGCACAGACTCCTCATGCCCCCCGGAGCGCCCCCCCTCTCGCTGCCAAAATGCGACAAGAATCTATCCGTGTCCTGCCACGGCCTCTTCACATCCCCCTCCATCCTCGAGTGGCCCGTCCAGGGACACTTCCCCAACTCCTCCACGCTGCTGCCCCCCCCTGCCCTTGGCGGATTGAGGTGGATTTACCGGGTCAGCTCCAACAGGTAGTGTTTGGGGCATCAGCGCCCAGGCGTGCACCACCCAGGCCCCTGCCTCACACAGCCCGGCGATCCCCTCCACGAAGTGCTTTCCGGTCCGCCTGCCTCCGGAAGATCCTCGTCCTTTCGATTCCCCGCCCCATCACGTGGTGCGACACCCCGGGTGCATCCGGTCTCGGCTGTCTGGGCTTGCTGCGGCCCTCTCACACCCGAGCTCCCACTGTCAACGCACGTCCCCTAAGACGTCCAGCAAGACAACAAATGGGCTCTCCCCCCTGGGGCTGGTCACAATGGATGGTCCGTCGGCCCCGAGAGCTCCCAGCGCAGATGGATACGCCACCTCCCGCGTCGGCTGCCCCGGGGTGCAAGTCAGGCGGCAGGCTTGACGCTGCGGTTCGCTTGCCATGAACCAGGGTTTTGTCATAAGATGCCCCCATCGAGGCCGGCGCGTCATCGGGTCGGCAGCCGGGTCCAGGCACTCGTGGGGAGCCCACCGGCTCCGGGGACAGACGATACCTAGAGACGGAGAGGAGATCTGGCGATGGGAATCGTGTACAAGGGCTTCATCAGGGAGCATATGAAGAAGGATCTTGCCACCATTCGCCCCGATGCGTCGTTCTATGAGGCCAGGACGCTCATTCACGACAAGGGCATCCGGCACCTGCCGGTGGTGGACAAGAGCGGCAAGTTGGCGGGGCTCGTCACCGACCGCGATATCCGCCGCGCCTCCCCCTCGGATGCCACCACCTTCAGCGTCCATGAGCTTCACTATCTCCTGGGAAAACTCCAGGTCTCCTCCTTCATGACGCCCCGGGACAAGCTGATCACCATCACCCCCGACACCATCGTGGAGGAAGCGGCCCAGCTCATGCACGATCACAAGATCGGGTGCCTGCCGGTGGTGGAGGGCGGAAAGATGGTGGGGATGATCACCGAGACGGACATCCTGGACCTCTTTGTCGACGTCTTCGGCCTCCGTCTCAAGGGCACGCGCCTGGCCATCGCCTTGGAGGACAGGCCCGGCCAGATGTCCGGCGCCCTGGAGGTGATGAAGGCCCGGAGCGTCAACGTGATCAGCATCATCTCGCCGTCGTACCAGATCGATGGAAGGCGGGTGGCTGCCATCCGGATCCAGACGGACGATTACAAGCCCATCGTGGAGGATCTGGAAAAGAAGGGCTACCAGGTGCTCTCGGTCAACACCTGGTCCAAGTAGACGCGCGGGTCGCCTCGGCCGGCCAGGGGGGCGTTCCGGGAAAGGCCTCCCCTTGCCCGGCTTCAGCCGCCGGGCGAGCCGCTTTTCGGGGGGAGGGCCACATGCCGCACGGAGCCTTGAATCGGGCTGTTCGCCTCGCGTTGGCCCTGGCCGTGGGCGCCATGCTCGCGGCCTGCGGCTCCAAGATCAGCCAGGAGAATTTCGATAAGATCAAGTCGGGGATGACCATGGAGGAGGTCAAGGGCATCCTGGGAGAGCCCACGGAGTCCTCGGCCATGGGCCTGGGGCCCCTCTCGGGCACCTCCGCCCATTGGAAGGACAAGGACAAGAGGATTTCCATCCAGTTCGTCAACGGGAAGGTCACCGTCAAGAACTTCTCCAAGGGAGGCTAGGTGCCGCCCCCGGATTAGATGGGAGGCGCGATGGTCACCAGGACGCGCATCCGGGTCCCGGCCCGCACCCCGTGGGGTTCGCTCACCTTGCAGATGAGCAGGGAGCCCGGCCGGGCGGGGACGTCCTGCGCCCCCCCGGTGAAGACCCCCTCTCCTTCCAGGACCTGGATCGCCACCTCCGAGTCCGCCGGATGCTGGTGCACGGGGAGCTCCTGACCGGCCTCGAAGTTGAAGACGATCATCCGAAACGTGTACATATCGTGCACCAGGTCCATCTCGAACCGGTCCGCACAGAAGCGCGCCCGATCGTTCAACTGGATCAGCTCCATCTCCCTGGCCTCCCATCCGCGAAACCCGGCCGTCTGGCCCCCCGCCGCCCGGCCCGTTCGCGCCATCCCGGAGCGGGGCGAGGCCGAGGGACCGGTCAGGCCACCAAGCCCTGGCGCTTGAGGATCTCCCCCCGGGTGCTGATGACCACCTGCTCCAGGGGTACCTTCTTCCCCGCCGCATCCATTCCCCGGCGCACCATCATGGGGAGCCCCTGGCAGCAGGGCACCTCCATGGTCAGCACGGTCACGCTCCGGATGCCGGCCGTCCGGAAGATGTCGGCGAACTTCTGGATGTAGGCCTCCCCCTCGTCGAACTTGGGGCACCCCACCATGACCACCTTGCCCTCCAGGAAGTCCTGATGGAAGTTGGGGTAGGCCACGGGGGTGCAGTCCGCCGCCACCAGGAGATCGGCCCCCTTGAGGAAGGGCGCCGTGGGCGGCACCAGGCGGATCTGCACGGGCCAGTGGGAGAGGCTGGAGAGATCCGCCCGCCCCTGGACCGCGGGGGCGCTGGCCTTGTGGCAGGAGGTCTCCCGGACGAACGACTGGATCTGGGCCGATGGGCAGCCGCAGGCCATGGCCGGGGCCTTCTGTGCCCCATTCCCCGCCTCTGCCTGAGCCGTGGCCTCGGCCTTGCCCTCCAAGTGCTCCTCCACGGCGGCCTCGTCGAACTCGTCCGCCTCCCGCTCGATGATCCGCAGGGCGTCGTTGGGGCACTCCCCCAGGCAGGCACCGAGCCCGTCACAGAATCTCTCCGCGGCCAGGCGGGCCTTTCCGTTGATGATCTCGATGGCCCCCTCCGCACAGGCGGGCACGCAGATCCCGCAGCCGTCGCACCGCTCTTGGTCTATCTCCACGATCTTGCGTTTGACCTTCATTGGATTCACCTCTCTCGTCTCCAGGGGCGGCGGCCTTGGCCGGTCACTCCCTGCGGCCCAGGAGCACACCCCTTGCCAGTTCCCTTCCGCTGCGGGTCAGGAACGATCCCTCGATGACGGCCTGCAGCCTCGCCGGGTCCGCGGCCCCCTCCTTCTCGTGGCTCTCCTGCAGGTTGACGAGCAGGTCCGCATCGTACACGGACTTGAAATTCGCGGTCTCCTCCGCCCGGGGGTGATGGTGGTGGCCCACGATGTCGCAGACCTCCTCGGTGAGTGCCGCGCCGGCGCCCAGCCTCCCCAGGATCTCCCTCGCCACGGGCGGCCCCAGCTCCTCCTGGTGCTTGGGGGCCGTGCTCTGATAAAGCCGTTCCGCTTGGGGGATCCCGATGTCGTGGAGATAGGCCGCGCTCAGCACCACCGCCAGATCGGCCTTCTCCTCGCGGGCGATCTGCTCCGCGTACCGGGCCACCCTGGTCGCGTGACCGATGCGCCTGAAGTCCTGCTTGAAGTAGCGCTTCATCTCGATGGCCACCCGGTCCTTGAGCAATTCCCCCCGCTGGGCGATGAGCTCCGGGGGGAGATCCCCCAGGCACTGCTCGGCGAACTTGCAGTACGCGGCACACCCGAAATCCATCTCCGGGTTGACCAGCCTTTGCCCGCACTGCCGGCACTTGCGCGTGGACTCATCCTTGAAGAACTCCACCGTGTTGCCGCACTGGGGGCACTCGGCCTCGAAGACGGCCCCCGCCTTCCAGTATCGCGTGTCCTGTCCCGGACATTTCATGGCGCTTCCCCTGACGTCCCTGGACTTCGGTGCGCTCGCCCCTGGCGGGCAGCGGGGGGCCTCCCCCCCTTGCTCCGCCCCCTGTTGCCTTGTGCCCGTTGCCTGCCGTCCGTTGCCCCTTCCCTGTTGCCAGTCTAACCGAGGATCGCCTTCAGATCCTGATCCGGGGTGGTGATGGGCTGGATGTTGTAGTTCTTGACCAGCACGTCCAGCACGTTGGGCGTGATGAAGGCCGGCAGGCTGGGGCCCAGCCGGATGTTCTTGATCCCCAGGTGCAGCAGCGTCAGCAGGATGGCGCACGCCTTTTGCTCGTACCAGGAGAGGATCATGGACAATGGCAGGTCGTTGACCCCCACGTTGAAGGCGTTGGCCAGGGCCACGGCGATCTGGATGGCCGAGTACGCGTCGTTGCACTGCCCCACGTCCAGGAGCCTGGGGATCCCGCCGATGTCCCCCAGATCCTTGTCGAAGAACCGGAACTTGCCGCAGGCCAGGGTCAGGACCACGCAGTCCTTGGGCACCTTCTCCACGAACTCGGTGTAGTAATTGCGGCCCGGTTTGGCCCCGTCGCACCCCGCCACCAGGAAGAAGTGGCGGATGGCCTTGTTCTTCACCGCCTGGATCACGGTGCCGGCCACGCCCATGACCGTGTTGCGGGCGAACCCGACCGTGACCGACTTGCCGTTGCCGTCCTCGGCGAACCCGGGCAGCGCCAGGGCCCGTTCGATGACCGGCGTGAAGTCGCGGCCGGCGATGTGGGTGGCCCCGGGCCAGCCCACCAGGCCGCACGTGAAGATGTTGCCCAGGAACGTGTCTCTCGGCTTCTGGATGCAATTGGTGGTCATGAGGATGGCCCCGGGAAAGGCCTCGAATTCCTTCTGCTGGTTTTGCCAGGCCGTCCCGTAATGGCCGTAGAAGTGCTCATACTTCTTCAGTTCGGGATAGCCGTGGGTGGGAAGCATCTCCCCGTGGGTGTACACGGTGATCCCCTTTCCCTGGGTCTGCTTGAGCAGCTCCTCCAGGTCCTTGAGGTCGTGGCCCGACACCAGGATGGCCTTTCCCTTTCTGTGTCCCAGGGGCACCTTGGTGGGCACGGGGTGGCCGTACGTGCCCGTGTTAGCGGCATCCAGCAGCTCCATGGCCTTGAGATTGATCTCCCCGCACTTGAGGGCGAGCCCCACCCAGTCGTTGAGGCCCAGGTCCTTTCTCAGCAGCGCCGCCATCCCCTCGTGGATGTACGCGTACACGGCGTCGTCCTCCTTGCCCAGGATCCGGGCATGGTCTGCATAGGCGGCAACGCCTTTGATGCCGAACAGCGTGGTGTGCTGAAGGGAGCGGATATCCGGGTCCACCGAGGCATCGGCCTTGAGCCCCGTCTTCTCCCCCTGGGCCACGAGCCCGTCCAGTGTCGGCTGAAGGGTCAGATCGGCCGGGCCGCCGCCGAAGTCTGTCTGTCCCCCCGCTGCCTTCACCTTGGCCTTGAGCCCATCCCGCAGGGAGACGCAGCGCCGCAGGAGGACGACGAAGCGCTCCGGATCGAAATCCACGTTGGTCAGGGTGGCGAAGAGCCCCTGCACCGTGAACGCGTTGACCTCCGAATCCACCACGCCCACCTTGCGACCCGCCACCGCCACCTGGGAGAGCCCCTCGATGGCGTACACCAAGAGATCCTGCAGGGCCGCCACCTCCGGCCCCTTGCCGCAAACCCCCATCTTGTCACAACCCTGCCCTTTGGCCGTCTGCTCGCACTGATAGCAAAACATGGTCTCGCCTCCCATTGTCCGTTCCTCCTTTTCTGCGATGATGGTTTGTCGCTCCCCATTCACCGGGACGCGCGAAAAGACCCGCCCGACCCCATGCTGCCCACATGCTACCTCCCGGCTCGGGGTTCGTCCTTGACCCAAGTCAAGGCCCCAGTTCTTCCCGAGCCTTCATCCGCCATCGGTGGCCCGGCCCGCTCTTTGAATCTCCCCGACCCCCGTGCGCCCCAGGACCTCCCCCAGCCGTTCGCCGTGCTCGCAGTGTCGCTCATAATGGTCCAGACACCGATCCACCAGGGCCAGGGTCTCCTCCAGGCTGTGAATGCCGGGCAGTTCTCGGCCCAGGCATGGGTGCCGTCCCAGCTTGCCGCCCACAAGGACCCGATATCCCCGGGCGCATTCCTCCAGGGTCCCCGTGGGGCAGACCCCCAGGCACTGCCCGCAGGAAAGGCAGCGGGCCTCATCCAGCACGGGCCCCTCCTTTGCCACGGACAGCGCGCCCTCCCGACAGACCAACTGGCAGGCCCCGCATCGGCTGCAGGGGGCCTGGGATATCCTGGGTCTGCGCGCCCCAATGAGGCCCACATCCGCGATCTGGGGCCGGGAGCAGGCATTGGGGCAGTCCGACGCAGAGACCCTGAACTCGTGATGGAGTTTGAGCGGGCCCTGGACGCGACTCTTGAGAAGGCCTTTGAGGTCCCGGCGGGCCAGTCGCTCCTCCAACCGTCCGGCCAGCTCGTCATGGGACACCGCCCGGTTGGGGCATCCGGTGGGCCCGAAGCAGGTCTCCATCTGGAACCCCCGCACCTCATCCTCCATGCGCTCCATGTACCGCCTCTGGGCGGCACGGACGTGCGCCAGTCGGACCTGCGCGGCGCCACTCCGGGCCGCCTCTTCCTCCACGCGTCTCCTGACGCGCTTGCGGACGAAGAACGGGACCTTGGAGACCGCCTCCTCCGCCTCCTGACTCCATCGCATGATCTCGCCTCCGGGCCGATGAAATGCTATGATCGTTATCATATCCGTTCGCATTGCCGATGCCTTGACTTGGATCAATTGCCCCATGCCTTTCTTGGGGGGCGTGACGCCATGGACATGGTCCACCATATCGCTGCCATCCCGCTGTTCCAGGGGCTCTCCAGGGAGCATCTGGAGAAGCTGGCCATGATCGTGGTGGAGCAGGTCTTCCGGAAGGGCCAGTCCATATTCACCGAGGGGGACGACGGCGCCGGGTTTTACGTGCCCGTCTCGGGTCGGGTCAAGGTATTCAAGCTGTCGGCCGACGGCAAGGAGCAGATCCTCCACATCCTGGGGCCGGGGGAGCCCTTCGGGGAGGTGGCGGTATTCACGGGAAAGCCCTTTCCCGCCCATGCCGAGGCCCTGGAGCAAAGCAGGGTCTTCTTCTTCCCCCGGGAGTCCCTGGTGGCCCTCATCGAGCGGGAGCCGTCCCTGGCCCTCAACATGCTGGCCATGCTCTCCCAGCGCCTGCGGCGCTTCGCCGCGCTCATCGACGACCTTTCCCTCAAGGAGGTCCCGGGGAGGCTGGCGTCCTATCTGCTGTACCTGAGCGACCGGGAGGGCGAGCAGCTTGTCCTGGACATCTCCAAGGGGCAGCTGGCGAGCCTCCTGGGCACCATCCCCGAGACGTTGTCCCGCATCCTGGCCCGCATGACCCGCGAGGGGCTTATCCGGTCGGACGGATCCCGCCGCATCCGGATCCTTGACCGGACGGCCCTCGACGAGATCTCCAGCGGGCTCAGGCGCCTCGGGTAAGCCATGACGAACTGCGCCATGAGGGGCCTTTGCGGCGGGGGGCGACCGGCTCCGTCCTTCCGACCTGCCCCGGGCCTGGCTTCGCGGCTGGAGACCCTCTATGGTGCCTGCAACCGAAGGGAATTCGTCCACCCCGATCCCCTGGAGTTCCTGTACCGTTGTCCGGACGTGCGGGACCGGGAGATCGTCGCCTTCGTGGCCGCGGGGCTGGCCTATGGACGGGTGGCGCAGATCCTCCGGAGCGTGGAGTGGGTGGTGGAGCGGCTGGGGCCACGGCCCCGGCGTTTCCTGGAGCGGGCATCCCGGCGTGTCCTGCGGGATGGCTTCTCCCATTTCAGGCACCGGTTCACATCCGGGGACGACCTGGTGGCGACCCTCTGGGGGCTCAAGGGCGTCCTGGCGCGCCACGGCTCCCTGGAGGGGTGCTTCGTCGCCCACGCGAGGCCCCGTGACGACACCGTCTTGCCGGCGTTGTGCGCCTTCATGGACGAGCTCCGGGGGGGACGGGAGGGCAACGGCAACGCCCTTCTGGTGTCTCCCCGGGGGGCCAGCGCGTGCAAGAAGCTCAACCTCTTCCTGCGCTGGATGGTCCGGAAGGACGCCGTGGATCCAGGCGGCTGGGAGGGGGTGTCGCCGTCCCGGCTCATCGTCCCGCTGGACGTCCACATGCATCGCGTGGCTCGGCGCCTGGGCATGACCCGGCGCCTTCAGGCCGACATGCGGACGGCCCTGGAGGTGACGGCGGCCTTTCGGAGGCTGGCGCCTGCCGATCCGGCGCGATACGATTTCGTGTTGACGAGGCCAGGCATCTGGGGGCGGGAGGCGTGGGACGATTTCTCCAGGCACGCCATGGGGGAACGAGACCCCGAGGAGAGGATATGGACGATCAGAGGCGGACGTTCAACATCGTGATCGGCGGGGAAGCGGGGCAGGGGCTCCAGACCGTGGGGGAGATCTTTGCCCGCGCCCTGGTGCGCAGCGGCTACGCCGTGTTCGTCACCCAGACGTACGAGTCGCGGGTGCGGGGGGGGCACAACGTCTTCGCCATCCGGTTCGCCGCGGGCCCCGTGTGCGCGCCGTCGGAGACCGTCGACCTGCTGGTGGCGCTCACGGCGCAGACCGTGGCCCTGCACCGAAGCCAGGTGGCCCCCGACGGACGCATCCTGGCCGACGCGGCATTCGCCCTGCCCGCCGAGCCCGCCCTGGTGTCCGTCCCGTTCAAGGCCCTCACCTCGGACGGCTTCACCAACATGGCGGCCCTGGGCGTGGCCGCCTCGCTGCTCGGGCTCAACGAGGCCACGGTGGCCCGGACCATGGACGACCTGCTGGGCAAGGGGCGCCCGGAGATGGCGGCGGACAATCGCCGGGCCCTGGCGTCGGCTTTCCGGTGGCTCGCGGAATCGACCCACGGCGTGGACCGGGTCCCGCCCCCCTCCAAGCCCGCGGGCCGCCTGGTGATGAACGGCCACGATGCCGTGGCCCTGGGGGCCATATCCGCCGGCGTCAGGTTCTGCGCGTACTACCCCATGAGCCCCTCCACGTCCGTGGCAGCCACCCTGACCCAGTGGGCCAAGCCCATGGGGATTCTCGTGGAGCAGGTCGAGGACGAGATAGCCGCCCTCAACATGGCCATCGGCGCGGCCTTTGCCGGGGCCCCCAGCCTGGTGCCCACCTCGGGGGGCGGCTTCGCCCTCATGGTGGAGGCGGTGAGCCTGGCGGGGATCACCGAGACCCCGGTGGTCGTCCTGGTCGGGCAGCGGCCCGGACCGGCCACGGGCCTGGCCACCCGGACGGAGCAGGCCGACCTGGGGTTCGTGCTCCACGCGGGCCACGGCGAGTTTCCCAGGGCCGTTTTCGCCCCCGGGACACTGGAGGAATGCTTTCACCTCACCCGCAGGGCCTTTGAGATCGCCGAACGATACCAGGGGCCGGTCTTCATCCTCACCGATCATTTCCTGGCCGATTCGTACCGGGACGTGGCGCCCTTCGACGTGGAGGGGCTGGGGCCGGTGGTCGTTGGGTCCGACCCGGCAGCGGTGGAGGCCCCGTATCGCCGCTACGCCCTCACCGAGGCCGGCGTATCTCCCAGGCTCCTGCCTGGGATGAGCAGGCACCTGGTCGTGGCCGACAGCCACGAACACACCGAGGCCGGCCACATCACCGAGGACCTCACCCTGCGGCCCAGGATGGTGCACAAGCGGCTGCGCAAGGAGGCGGGCATGCGCAGCGAGGCCGTGCCCCCCGACTTTCAAGGCCCCCAGCGCCCGGAACTGCTGCTGGTGTGTTGGGGCTCGACCAAAGGGGCCGTGGCCGAGGCGGCCGCTTTGCTCACCGCCCGGGGGAAGCCCACGGCCGCCCTCCACTTCAGCCAGGTCTGGCCCCTGGCGGCCGACCGGTTTCTGGAGTTCCTTGGGGAGGCCAAGGAGGTGGTGGGGGTGGAGGGAAACGCCACCGGCCAGTTCTCCCGGCTCCTCCGGCAGGAAACGGGGTTCCACATCTCGAGGCGGATCGCCCGGTTCGACGGCCTGCCCATGACCCCGGAGTACATCTTGCGCGGGTTGGAGGTGTGAGCAGCAGGCGTGCCGGGTCCGTTTTCGCGGCTGGCGTTGGCGGTTGGTGGATCGAAATGAGGGGCCGGCTTGGGCCCCCCCCCCGGGGGCGCCGGGCCCCTTGTGCGCGAGGAGCATGCCCGGCGCTCCAGAGGCTCTGGGCACGTGATTCACTCTAGAGGTTTCTTCCAAGGAGTCGCCATGGTCACCCTCGAGGATTACGGCGAATACAAGAGCTCCTGGTGTCCGGGATGCGGCAACTTCCCCATCCTCAAGGCCGTCAAGGAGACCCTGGTCTCCCTCCAGCTGGCCCCCTGGGACGTCCTGTTTGTCTCGGGCATCGGCCAGGCGGCCAAGGCCCCCCATTACCTCAACGCCAATTTCTTCAACGGCCTCCACGGCCGCGCCCTTCCCCTGGCCACCGGGGCCAAGCTGGCCAACCCCCGGCTCAAGGTCATCGTCGAGAGCGGAGACGGCTGCACGTACGGGGAGGGCGGCAACCACTTCCTGGCGGCTGTCCGTCGGAACATCGACTTGACCGTCCTCGTTCACAACAACCAGGTGTACGGGCTCACCAAGGGGCAGGCCAGCCCCACGTCTTCGGAGGGTTTCGTGACCAAGGCCCAGCCCGACGGGGTCGTATCAGCGCCCTTCAACCCCCTGGCCGTGGCCATCGCGCTCAAGGCAGGCTTCGTGGCGCGCTCCTTCGCGGGCATGGGGGATCATCTGTCCGAGATGATCAAGCAGGCCATGGCGCACCGGGGCTTGGCCCTGGTGGACATCCTTCAGCCGTGCGTCTCCTTCAACCGGGTGAACACGTACGCCTGGTACAAGGAGCGCTGTACCCCCATCCCGCCTTCCCACGACCCCGCGGACTGGGAGGCCGCCATGCGTCTGGCCCAGGAGTGGGAGGAGCGGATCTTCGTGGGCGTGATCTATCGAAACGATCGCCCCCCCCTGGAGGATCGCCTGGAGGTCCTCCGGCAGGGCCCCCTGGTGGGCCGAGCTGTGGATCGGGCCCGGTTGGCCCGGGTCCTGAATCATTACGCGTGACCGCGCTGCACCGCTGGGACCCCGGAGGTGCCTCATGCGACAGATCATCTTCGCCCTGTGCGTCCTGATCGGGTCGTGGGCCCCCCATGCCCGGGCCCAGGCCCCCCTGAGCACTGCCACCCAGGAGTGCATCGCCTGCCACGTGTCCGCCTCGCCGGGGATGGTGGGGGACTGGCAGGCCAGCCGGCACGCCGGGGTGAGCCCGGCAGAGGCCCTGAAGAAGGTCAGGCTGGAGCGGCGGGTCTCGGCCGAGAAGATCCCCGAACCGCTGCTGGAGCGCGTGGTGGGGTGCGCCGAGTGCCACACCCTCAACCCGGACAGCCATCCCGATTCCTTCGAGCACAACGGCCACCGGGTGCACGTGGTGGTGACGCCCCGGGATTGCGCCGTGTGCCATCCAGACGAGGCCCGCCAGTACGGGGACAACCTCATGTCCCACGCCCACGCAAACCTGGTGAAAAACCCGGTGTACAAGCAATTGGCCGACGCCATCAACGGCCCCCAGTCGTTCGACGGCAAGGCAACGGCCCTGGCCCCCCCCGGCGTCCAGGCCGAGATGGATTCGTGCCTTCACTGCCACGGGACCGTGGTCGAGGTGAAGGGAACCCGCCCCCGGGAGACCGACATGGGGGAGATGGTCTTTCCCGTTCTCCAGGGCTGGCCCAACCAGGGCGTGGGGCGCGTCAACCCGGACCGATCCCTGGGCTCCTGCGCCTCCTGCCACGCCCGCCACGCCTTCTCGCTGGAGATGGCGCGCAAGCCCCACACCTGCTCCCAGTGTCACCACGGCCCCGACGTGCCCGCCTATCCCGTGTACCAGGTGAGCAAGCACGGCAACATGCACTCGAGCGTGGGCAAGAGCTGGGATTTCCATACGGTCCCGTGGCAGGTGGGCCGGGATTTCACCGCTCCCACCTGCGCCGCCTGCCACGCGGCCTTGTTGGTCAGTGGCGAGGGCGAGGTGGTGGCCCAGCGTACCCACCGCATGAACGACCGCCTCCCCTGGCGCATCTTCGGCCTGCCGTACGCCCACGCCCATCCCAAGGGGCCGGACACCACCGTGATCCGCAACAAGGCCGGCCTGCCCCTCCCCACCGAATTGACGGGGGAGCCGGCAGCCGACTTCCTCATCGACCCCGAGGAGCAGGGCCGCAGGCTCGATGCCATGAAGAAGGTCTGCCTCAGCTGCCACAGCCGGCCCTGGGTGGAGGGGCACTTCGCGCGGTTCGAGGACACCATCGACAAGACCAACCACATGACCCTCACCGCCACCCGGATCCTCCTGGCGGCATGGGACAGGGGTCTGGCCAAGGGAATGGCCCGACAGGACAGCATCTTCAACGAGGCCATCGAGAAGCGCTGGGTGGAGCAGTGGCTATTCTTCGCCAACTCCACGCGCTTCGCCTCGGCCATGGCCGGTGCCGACTACGGGGTGTTCGCCAACGGCCGCTGGCAGCTCTCCAGGAACATCCAGGAGATGTGGGACTGGCTGGAGCTCAGATCAGTTTCCGGCAAGCCGTAGGGGCCAGCCGGTCGAGGACCGCTGGGTGGGGGAAATCTCATGACGCATGAGGAGGGCACCTTTTCCGGGGCCGGGGGACTCGATCTGTATCGCCAGGCCTGGCGCCCGGAGGGGGCCGTGCGGGCGGCGCTGGCCGTGGTCCACGGATTCGGTGAGCACAGCGGCCGGTACCAGAGCGTGGTGGACGCGCTCGTGCCCAGAGGCTTTGCCGTGCACGGCTTCGACCACCGCGGGCACGGCCGGTCTCCCGGGCAGCGGGGACACGTTCATGGGTGGGCCGAGTTTCGCCAGGACGTCGGGGCCTTCCTCGACCTGGTCCGCGCCGTCGAGGGGGACCGTCCCATCTTCGTCATGGGTCACAGTCTGGGCGGGCTCATGGTCCTGGAATTCGCCCTCCATCACCCCGACGGGCTTTGCGGGATCATCGCCTCGGGGCCGTCTCTGGCCCCACCCGGGATCTCCCCCTTTCTCCTGGCGCTGGGCCGATTCCTGTCCCGCCTCTGGCCGCGCTTCAGCATGGACACCCGGCTCGATTCCTCGCGCATCTCCCGCGACCCGGCCGTGGTTGAGGCCTACCGCAACGACCCCCTGGTCCACAGGCTGGGCAGCGCCCGCCTGGGCGCGGAGATGCAGCGGGCCGTGGCCTGGGTCCATGCCCACGCGGACCGGTGGCGCCTTCCCCTCCTCGTGGTCCACGGCGGGGCGGACCGGCTGGTCCCGTCGGAGGGGAGCCGGGCCTTCCATGCCAAGGTGACGTTCGGGGACAAGGAGCTGCGGATCCTCCCGGGCGGGTACCACGAGCCCCACAACGACGTGGACCGGGAGGAGTTCTTGGAATACCTCGCGGCATGGCTGGAATCCCGCCTGGCGACCCAGGTTCCGTGACCCCGTGGCATGCCATGGCCGGGCGGGATGGAGGGCTCGTCCCGGTGACGTCGCCGGGTGCACGATCCAGGTGCCGGACTGCCGCCCACCCGGGGTCCCGCAGGCGGGTCACAGAAACGTGATCATCGCGGCGGTCAACAGGACGATGAGGCCCGCGATGACGAGCAGGACGCCGGGAAGGGGTGGCCGATTTCCGCGTGCGCGGCAGAGGTCCGGAAGCGGCGGGTCAGGGCCCATCCACCCAGCCCGCTGAGGATTCCCAGGACCCGCGATCCCACCGCAAGCCCTGTCACACCCCCTCCTCCCATGCGCCCATGACACAGGGCGCCGGTCACGGCCGCCCCGCACCCAGATACCTCACCCGGTACAGGGAGTTGCGGGTCCGCAGCAGGATCCCGCCCTCTGCCTCCTGCACCTCCTGCACGGTGCTGGTCTGGAAGATCCCCCCCCGCTCCAGGTAGGCCACGTACGGCTCGCCCTCCTGGGGAGGCGCCGTCTCCCACCCCACCAGCTCCGGCTCCTCGCTCCCCCCGCCCCCCCGCGCCACCGCAGCCAGGGAGATCTTTCTGGCAGGGAGCTCCTGGGTCGCCGTCACCGTGCCGCCCCGGGCGCCCCGTCCGTGCCTGGCGCCCCTGACGAAGCGCTCCAGATCCGTGCAGGTCCGGGATGGGGCCCCCTGGGGATACTCGATTCGGTATGTCGAGTTCCGGGTCGTCAGGACGATCTGCCCGCCTTCGTCGCTGAGTCCCTCCACGTGGCTGGTCCGGAAGACATTCCCTCCGGGAAAATAGACGATGTAGGGAAGGCCCTGGGTGGGCGGCTCGAACTCGTACCCCACCACCTTGGGCCCGCACTGCCTTCCCTCCCGGTCCACCTTCCGCACCCAGACCCGGGTGAGGAGGGTCTCGTATGCGCTGCTGGTCTCCATGGCAGGCCTCCCGCTTGCAGGCATCCTGGAGGATCCAAGAGAGCAAGGGCCGTGCCATTTGCAACCCGCGGAAATCACTCGCCCGGGTCTCCTGCCGTTACGAAACCGTGCCCGGCTGCGTCCACTCCGCGCCCAGGTGCGGCATCTGGGACTGTCCCGTCCGGCCTCGGGACCCATTGCAGGCGCCGGCACTCGACCCGGGCCCCGCAGGGTCGCGCCATCCTTCAGGCCCCTCGCCCCTCGTGCCCCTTGAGCAGCCGGTTGGCGATGACGAGCCGCTGGATCTCGGATGTGCCCTCGTAGATGCGCAGGGGTCGGATCTCGCGGTACAGGCGCTCCACCGCGGCGCCTCGCAGCACACCCATGCCGCCGTGGATCTGCACGGCCTCGTCGATGCACTGGAACGCAGCCTCGGTGCCGTGGAGCTTGGCCATGGAGGAAAAGAGCCCCGCGTCCGGCTCCCCCCGATCCTTCTTCAGGGCGGCGAGATAGACCAGGGCCCGGGCCGACTCGATCCTGGTGGCCATGTCGGCCAGCTTGAAGGCCACCCCCTGGAACCGGGCGACGGGCTGCCCGAACTGGACCCGGCCCCGGGCGTGGCGAAGGGCCTCCTCCAGGGCGGTCTGGGCCATCCCCACGGCGGCGGCGCCCACGGACATCCTCATGAGTTCCAGGGTCCGCATGGCCAGCTTGAACCCGCCCCCCGCCTCCCCCAGCAGGTTCTCTCCGGGGACGCGCAGGCCGTCGAATCGGAACTCCACGATGTCATGGCTGGCCATGAGCTCCATTCGCCAGGCCACATCCCAGCCCGGCATCCCTTTCTCGATGACGAAGGCCGACAGGGCCCGGGGCGCCTCTTCCTTCGGGGTCCGGGCGAAGAGCACGGCCATGTCCGCCGAGTATCCGTTGGAGATGAACCGCTTGCGGCCCTCTATGACGAAGCCTCCGTCCACCGCAATCGCCGTGGTCTGCACCGCGGAGACGTCGGATCCGGCCTCGGGTTCCGTGAGGCAAAAGGTGGTGAGCCGCTCGCCGGCCGCCAGGGCCGGAAGGTATCTGGCCTTCTGGGCCTCGGTGCCCGCCAGGACGATGGGGCATCCCCCCAGGCCCTGCATGGCGTACGTCGTGTCCGCAGGCCCGTAGACCCCGGCCAGGGACTCCCTGGCCAGACAGATGCGAACGGCGCTCACCCCCTCGCCGCCATACTCCGGCGGGAACAGGGGACCGTAGAGCCCGGAGCGCCCCAAGGAGTCCCGCAGATCCCTGGGCACCACGTTCACCTCGCCCAGGCGGCGGGCCAGGTCCGCCAGTTCGCCCCGGGCATAGTCCCGGCAGCGGGCCTTGAACGCCCGATCTTCCTCGGAAAGCACGGTATCCATGGGTCCCTCCCCGGTCCGTCGGTCACTTCCGGCCCAGGTCCTTCTTGAGGATCTTGCCCGTGGCGCTCTTGGGCAGCTCCTGCAGGATCTGCCAGTGCCGCGGGACCTTGTACGGGGCCAGGCGCTCCCGGCAGAAGGCCTCCACGGCCTCGATGGTCAGGCGATGGCCCTCCCTTGCGGAGAGGCAGGCCTTGGGGACCTGGCCCAGCTCGGGGTCGTCCACCCCCACCACGGCCGCCTCGGCGATCCCCTCGTGGAGATACAGGACCTCCTCCACCTCCCGGGGGTACACGTTGTACCCCCCGGAGATGATCAGTTCGTCCCTGCGCCCCACCAGGAAGTGGTATCCATCGCCGTCCTGCCACCCCAGGTCCCCGGTGCGCACCCATCCGTCCCGGATGGCGGCGGCGGTGGCCTCGGGCTGATTCCAGTAACCGGGTGTGGCATTGGGGCCCCGAAAGACGATCTCCCCCACCTCTCCCCGGGGCACATCCCGCCCCGCCGGGTCCAGGATTCGCACCGACACACCGGAGACGCTGATGCCGATGGAGCCCACCTTGCGGACCCCGTGGACCGGGTTCCCCGTGACCAGGCCCGTGGACTCGGTCAGTCCGTAGACCTCCAGCACCGGCGCCTGGAACCGGGACTCGAACCGGTGCAGATGCTCGGCCGAGAGGGACGCCCCGCCCGAGAGCCCCATGCGCAGGGCCCCCAGGCGCCTGGGCCGCTCGTCGAAGGCGTTGAGCAGGAAGGCGAACATGGTGGGCACCCCAGGGAACCAGGTGATGTCGCCTCGACCCAGGGCCTCGAAGACCGCCTCGGTCTGAAAGCGCTCCATGATCCAGACCGACCCCCCGCTGTTGAAGCTCCCCAGCACAGGGCTCGCATTGGCGAAGATGTGCACCAGTGGGAGGCAGGCCAGGGCCGAGTCGCTCTCCCGCAACCCGTAGTTCTGGGCCGTATTGGCCCCCCCGAAGAGGATGTTGCGATGGGTGAGGATCACCCCTTTGGGACTCCCCGTGGTCCCGGAGGTGTAGAAGATGAACGCCGGGTCGTCCGGGCCCCGCTCCTCCCCCTCGTGGATGGCCGTGGTCGCCCCGGCCCGCTCCAGGGCCGCCGCCAGGTCCTCCCCCTCCCCCTTGACCACGGCCCGACGGAGTCCGGGGACCGACGGCCGCACGGCCTCCAGCAGGGGGAGGAACGCCCGGGTGCTGATCGCCCACCGGGCCCCGCAGTCGTTGAGGATGTGGGAGACCTCCCGGGCCGTGTACGCGGGATTGACGGGCACGGCCACCCCCCCCGCCTTGATGACGGCGAAGTAAGCCAGGACCAAGTCCGTGTGGTTGGGATGGAGGATGGCCACCCGCTCGCCGGCCGCCAGACCCAGCGAGCGCAGGCCCCCGGCCAGGCGGTCCGTCCCCTCATCCAGGACCCGGTACGTGTAGGCCGTTGGGCTCCCCACGTCGGCCATGAAGACCCGCTCTCCGTAGCGCGCCGCCTTCTCCTTGACGTACGCGGGGAAGCTGGGCCAGGTCATGGGACCCCCTCCTGGAGATGCGTTCATGCGGGCCGCCGGCAGGACGGCGAAGGCTCCCAATCGATGGCCCAGCCGGCACCGCTCCCCCCGTCCACGAAGAGGATCTGGCCGGTCATGTACGCCGAGGCCTCCGACGCCAGCAGCAGCAGGGCACCGGCCAGATCATCCAGGCGGCCGATGCGCCCCAGGGGCGAGCGCCGCTCGATGGCGGCGCGCCGCGCGGGGTCGCCCAGCCACTCCCGGGTGAGGGGTGTCTCCATGTAGCTGGGTGCGATGGCGTTGACCCGGATGCCCAGGCGGGCCCACTCCGTGGCCAGGGCCCGCGTCAGGTGGTTGATCCCCGCCTTGCTCACGCTGTACGGGGTGAGCCACGGCACCGGCATCCCCCCCGCCGCCGAGGAGATGTTGATGATGGTCCCGCCGCCCCGGGGGGCCATCTCCCGGGCCACTGCCTGGGCGCAGAAAAAGGCCCCCTTGAGGTTGGTGTCCAGGATCCGGTCCCACTCCGCTTCCGAGAAATCCATGGCGGGCTTGCGAACGTTGGTCCCGGCGTTGTTGACCAGGATGTCGATCCTGCCCCGCCAGGCCAGGACCTGTGCCACCATGGGCGCCAGGCTGTCCACCCGGGAGACGTCGGCGCACAGGGCCGTCCCGTCCCCCCCGCCCCCGCGGATCTCCCCGGCCGCCACCACGGCCGCCACCAGGTGGCGGCAGGAGACCCCCACCGACGCCCCCTGCCCGCTCAGAAGACCTGCCGTGTAACGACCGATGCCCTTGCTCCCGCCCGTGACCAGGGCGACCTTCCCGTCCAACTTGAACCGATCGGGATCCGTCATGACCTTGGCCTCCTCCAGAACCGCCTGGCCGCCCACAGGGCATCCACGGCCCTGGACAATTCCCGAAACACCGGGAGGCCCAGGGCCTGGGCCCGGCCCTGGAAGTCGGACACCCCGTCCCGGAGCCCCAGGGCCCAGAACAGGAGGGCCTTCCCGGATGCGCCGGCCGCGTCCCGCATCGCCTCCAGATCCAGCGACTCCTGCTCCAGTCCCACGAAGTAATGGATGAGGATTGCGTCCACGGCGGGGTCCTGGAGGACCGAGGAGAAGGCCTCCTCATAGGTCCTCACCCTGCCGCGGCGCTCCAGGGCCGGGTACAGGTCCACGGGGTTGCCCACGGGCATCCAGGGCGGGAAGACCCGTCCCAGCTCATCCACGGTCTTCCGGGACAGGCGGCCCATGGAGATCCCGCGGCCCTCGGCCAGGTCGCACGTCAGGATCCCCGCCCCGCCGCTGAAGGTCAGGACGGCCAGCCGGCACGCCTCCGGGATGGGCGGGAGGAGGGCCACGCCCTTGGCCACGTCCACCATCTCGTAGAAGTCCCGGGCCACGTGGACCCCGGCCCCGCGCAGCACGCTCTCGGCCAGGTGGGCGTTTCCCGAGAGGCTCGAGGTGTGGCTCATGGCGGCCCGGGCGCCCTGCTCGCTGCGCCCCCCCAGGAGGACCACGATGGGCTTGTGCGCCCCCGCCGCGATCGTTGCGAATCGGCGGCCCCGGGGCACGGATTCCAGGTACATGGCCAGGGCGCGGGTCTGCGGGTCCTGCAGGAGGTATTCGGCGATGTCGCACTCATCCACGTCGGCCTTGTTGCCGATGGAGCATGCCTTGGCGATGCCCGTGATCCCCTGGCCCATGACGTCGGCCAGGAACCCCGCCGAGAGCATACCGCTTTGGACCACGAGGGAGACCGGGCCGGGGTAGAGACCCTGTTCGCGGATCCGCGGATGCATGAAGGAGAAGCAGGCCCTGTTGGCGATGTCCACGAGGCCCATGCAGTTGGGCCCCCAGATCCGGATCCCTCCGTCCCGGGCGATCTCCAGGCAGCGCTGCTGCAGGGCCCTTCCCTCGTCTCCCACCTCGGCGAAGCCGGCGCTCTGGATCATCACCCGTCCGATCCCCTTGGCACGGCAAGCCTCCAGGATCCGGGGAACGGCCGGGGCCGGCACGAAGACGATGGCGAGATCCACCGATCCGGGGACGCTGTGCAGGTCGGGATAACAGGTCAGGCCCTCGATGTCGGGGTAGTTGGGATTGACGGGGTACACGGCGCCCCGGAACCCCGACAGCAGGTTCTGGACGAGATGGTACCCGCCTTTCTGACGGCTGGCCCCCACCACGGCCACCGAAGACGGGTTGAAGAAGCCCCGCATGTCACCGCCCTTTCCGGCCTCAGTCCTCCACCATCCCGCTGGCGATGACCGGGCGCTCTGTGTTCGTCCTCCCCAATAAAGAACTGCGCCGGGATGGCGTCTCAAGGCCATCCTCCTTCCGGGCAGAACCCTCATATACCCCAATGGGCACGGGGTGCGCAACCCCCTGCCCCCGCCCGCCGCCCGTTGCCTCTCGCCTGTCGGCTGCTGCCTTCTTCCCCCTGCCTGATGCCATCCGGTCTTGCGCTCCATCGGCCCATTGGATATCCTTCCATGGAATTACCGCTGCTCGACCCGGACTGTTTGGACGAATCCGAGATGAACGCCAAACGCCTCCTCCTTCCGCTGATCTTCGCCGTGGGGCTCGTGTCGCCCCGCCCCTCGGCGGCGGACTGCACCCAGGCCCAGGAGGACGCCCAGGACGCCCTGGTGCACGCCCGAAGGGCCTGGGACGCCACCTCCCTGGAGGACGTCCGGTATTTCCTCAAGAACCTCCTTCGGGCGACGCAGGACATCCGGGACGCCTCCTCAGCGTGCGGATGCCCCGAGGCGGAGGACCACGCCCTCCTGGCGTACGAGAACGCCCTCCTGGCGTACGAGGCCAGGGATCTGAAGGCCGCCCGAGCATTCCTGGAAGACGCCCTCGAGTCCATCGAGGACGCGCTGGAGGCGGCCACGAACTGCGCCGAGGACGAGGGCGGCGAGCAGGAGGCGCCGGACGCACCGGAGGATCAGACGGTCTGAGCCGCGCGGCGGCGACCCCAAGGGGGATTCCCATGAGCGATCCGACCCATCGCCTGGACACCAAGCTCATCCACGCGGGAGAGCCGATGCCCCGCATCGGGGGCGCCGTGAGCCTCCCCATCTTTCAGTCCTCCACATTCGAGTACGAGGGACAGGATAGCTACCACGATCTGCGGTACATCCGCCTCAACAACACCCCCAACCACGTGGCCCTGCACCGCAAGCTGGCCGCCCTGGAGAACGCCGAGGCGGCCCTGGTGACGGCCAGCGGCATGGCGGCCATCTCCACGGTCGTCCTCACCGTCCTGTCCACGGGCGACCACCTCCTGGCCCAGGACTCCCTGTACGGCGGCACCCACGATTTCCTGACCAAGGACTGCCCGTCCCTGGGGATCTCCGTCGCCTTTCTGGATGGCGAGAGGCCCGACACCTGGGAGGCACTGCTGCGGCCCACCACCAGGGCCGTGTACGTGGAGACCATGACCAACCCGCTCCTCAAGGTGGCGGACCTCAAGGCCGTGGTGGGCTTCGCCCGGAACCACGGCCTCGTATCCATCATCGACAACACCTTTGCCAGTCCGGTGAACTTCCGGCCGCCCGAGTGGGGATTCGACCTCTCCGTCCACAGCTGCACCAAGTATCTGAACGGACACACGGACATCGTGGCCGGGGCGGTCATCGGCCGGGGGGATCTGGTGGAGCGCGTCACCCACAAGCTCAACCACCTGGGCGGTTCCCTGGACCCCCACGCCTGCTTCCTGCTGCACCGGGGGATGAAGACGCTGGCCGTGCGCGTGCGGCACCAGAACGATAGCGCGCTCAAGATAGCCCGCTTCCTGCAAGGACATCCGGCGGCGGCCAGGGTGAACTACCCGGGTCTGGAGGGCCACCCCGGCCACGCCCGGGCCCGGGAACTCCTGGACGGCTTCAGCGGGATGATGAGCTTCGAGCTCAAGGAGGGTTTGGAGGCCGCAAAGCGGTTTCTGCAACGGGTGCGCCTGCCCATCGTGGCCCCCAGCCTGGGAGGGGTCGAGACCCTCATCACCCGGCCGGCCACCACGTCCCACTCGGGCATGGCCCCCGAGGACCGCCGGCGGTTGGGAATCTCCGACGGACTCATCCGGCTGTCCGTAGGGCTGGAAGCGGCCGAGGATCTGATCGAGGACTTCCGGGCCGCCCTGGAGGACTGACCCCGCCCCCACGGGATCCCGGGGGACTCGAGCGCAGCCGTCATCGGGCCCCGGCCACCTGCTCCAGGGTCACGCTGGTGTGCTCCGAGGCCTCCAGGGTCACGCAGTAGCCGCCCCGATACCCGCTCACCTCCACCAGCAGCGGTCCCGCCTCCCCCACGACGTGGGTGATCTCGTTGGGCAGCACGCCGCCGTCCTGGACCTGGAACCCCTTACGGGCCTTCATCTGCTTCAAGCCCAGGGTGGCCCGCTTGCCCAGGCCCGACTCCCGCGGCTCGGCCTCCAGCCGCAAGGTGACGGCCTCCCCCGGGCTGCCCCGGAACATGAACACATGCTTGCCTGCCTTCCTGCCCTTGGTGGCGCAGATGGTGGCCGAATCCCGACCGATGGTCTCCACCCGGATGATGTTCCCTGCCGGGTCGTACGTGTAGGCGATGCTCTGGCCGTTATCGTACGTCACCTTCGTCAACCGGTTCAGGGCGTCGTATTCATACCGAGCGGCCCAGGTCAGACACGGCAAAGAGAGAAGACAGAACATGACCAGGGGCACGCCGACCCGCCATCTTCCGGGAACCCTCAAGGACCGTCTCATCGTTCCAAATCCCCCTCTACGCAATGCGCCCGGCGTCCGGTCGCGTCATCAGAACAACATGGGACTCAAGAAGAGAAACATGCCGGCCGTGGCCACGCCCTGCAGGATGTAGTCCCTCCCTCCCCAGCGGTCTCCGCGCTTGAGGAAATCCGCCACCGAGCCCAGCACGACCCCAGAGACCAGTTCCTCCATGAACAACCCACCCACAGACCACGTTAACTGCCTCTTCGCCAAGTTCCACAAGGTCTTCTCCATGAACTTGGACCCGAGCTTTGCCCCCAGTTTCCCGAAGGCGTATGCGCCCAGGGCCGCGCCCCCCACCTCGAAGATGAAGCCGAAGACCGTTTCGACGATGGCCCCCGGATCCGACATGTTCTCCGCATTGCGCTTCCCGCTTGCCCACTCCAGGCCGAACGTGAGCAGGTTCTCCACCACCGCCCCCAAGGTGCTCGCCAGCACAGGGTTTCCGGAGTAGAGAAGCACTTCCCCCATGACCATGCCCCCGACGAAGGCGCCCAGGTACTCCTCCCACCCGCTCCACTCCCCGCTGATGAGATCCCCGATGAGAACGGTGAAGACGTTGACGATGGCCCCGCCGATCATCATGATCAGATCGTCCAGACCGAACCACGCGCCGTTGGGGTCGATGCCGTGGATGGGATTGCCCAACGCATACGCGTACCGGTTGAGCGTCTGGGGGGATGCCGGCGAGCCGGCAAAGATCTGGTCCTTCTGGATGAACCGCATAAGCGTGGGCTCGTAGTAGCGGTTCCGCATGAAGTAAAGACCGTTGCCGTCGTCCACGACCCCGTGGCGGCCGCAGTATGTGAAGGGGTTGACCGTCTTTCCCTCCCGCCGGATGAGCTTTCCGAAGGGGCTGTACGCGTAGCGGTCCGTGATGCCGCCAGCCTGGTCCGTCAGGGCCACGGTGCTGCCCCGGCTGTCGAAATGGTACACCGACAGCCGGTTCTGCCTGCGGCTCACATCCTCCCGGCCGATGAGCCCGATGCCGTACACGTAACGGGCGATGATCCTGCCGCTGGCGTCATGCTCCTCCAGGACGCGGGGGGCCGAGGATGCGGGGTCCTGCACGTAGCGAACCGTCCGGCGATCAACGGTGGCCTCTATGCGCAGGCCGTCGGCGTCGTACCGGTACGTGTCCAGCCCCGCGCGAATTA
>CAZEPJ010000052.1:0-31687 GCA_964514105.1 uncultured Desulfarculaceae bacterium
CAATCTCGTTGCGGCCAGGGGGTGACATAATCATATTGCAGCCACAAAGGGAGCGGAAATGACTTGACACATCATGGCTTTTATTTATAGTAAACTTTTTGGGTTTTGTTTCTTCCAAGAGGTGGCCAGGCATCGCCCGCAGCGCGACGGAATGGATACACTGCGTTTTTCCATAGATCAGATCCCTCCGGAAGGATTGTCGGGAGAGCGGGTTTTGGCCGCGTCTTGGTTTTCCCTTCCAGAGGGATCGGACGACCCGCAGCACCCGACCGTGCTGGAGAAGCCCATCGTGGTGGGGTATCATTTGGAGCGAGCCGGCAGGGACATCCGGTTGCGCCTCAAGATCGACACCGCGGCCTCCATGGCCTGTGCCCGCTGTCTGAGGACGTTCGGGTTCCCTGTGGAGGCCAGCTCCCGATACACCTTCTGCCCCGGGCCCAAGAGCCCGGCTTCGAAGAAGGAGGCGTCCCTCGCCGTCGAGGATGTTGAAACGGGAACATACGACGGGGATGAGATCGATCTGTCGGCCGCCGTGTACGAACAGATCGTGCTCGCGTTCCCCATTAAACCGTTGTGCCACGAGGAGTGCAGGGGACTTTGCCCCCAATGCGGGGCGGATCTCAACGAGGGGATCTGCGGTTGCGCGTCTCCCAGTTCGGATCCCCGCTGGGAAGCGCTGCGGAGGCTCAAGTCCCCGTCCTGATCCACGTGAGCACCGATCGCCCGAGGATGGTATCGTCATGGCTGTACCCAAGAGGCGTCAATCCAAGACCCGCCGAGACAAGCGGAGGAGCCACGATCACATCACCCCGCCCGCCGTCTCCCTGTGTCCCCAGTGCAGTGAACCAAAGGCCCCGCATCGCGCATGCCCCCACTGCGGTTCTTACAAGGGCAAGGAGATCATCGAGACCGAATGAGGGCCGCCGGGGCCCCGTGCCTCCAGACCCTAGCAGTGGGAGACCAGCGTGAGAAAAGTCACAATCAAAGGGACCGGCTCCTGTGTGCCAGAGCGCGTGGTCCCCAACGCCTTCTTCGAACAGATCGTGGAGACGTCGGACGAGTGGATCTTGACCCGAACGGGGATCAAGGAACGTCGCATGGTCCAGCCC
The DNA here is from genome assembly GCA_964514105.1 of uncultured Desulfarculaceae bacterium. Classification (GTDB taxonomy): domain Bacteria; phylum Desulfobacterota; class Desulfocorpusculales; order Desulfocorpusculum; family Desulfocorpusculum; genus CAZEPJ01. Next base: position 1,110 of record CAZEPJ010000052.1, read on the forward strand.
GGGCAGGCCCTCTCGGACCTGGCGGTTCCCGCTGCGGAGAGGGCGCTGGAGATGGCCGGCGTGGCGCCCAACAGACTGGACATGATCATTGTCGGGACCGTATCTCCCGACATGATCACGCCGTCGGCGGCGTGCATCGTGCAGCATCGTCTCGGGGCGAAGGGGGCGGCGGCATTGGACGTGGGGGCGGCTTGCCCGGGTTTCATCTTCGGCATGGCGGTGGCCCAGAAGTTCATTCAGGACGGTTCTCACGAACACGTGCTGGTCGTGGGGGGGGAAATCATCTCCAACCGAGTCGACTACAAGGACAGGGCCACGTGCGTCCTGTTCGGCGACGGGGCGGGGGCCGTGGTGCTGGGGCCGTCCAACGGCAACGGAAGCGGGGAGATCCTTTCGACCCATCTTTTCTCCGACGGGTCCCTGTGGGAACTGCTGAACCTGCCCGGCGGCGGCTCCCGCATCCCGCCATCTCACGAGATGGTCGACGCCGGCTTCCAGTATCTCAAGATGCAGGGCAACGAGGTCTTCAAGCATGCGGTCCGGGCCATGGTGGATGCCGCGCAGGAAGCTCTGAGGCGCAACCATGTCACCGCCCGAGATATCGACTGGTTCATTCCCCACCAGGCCAACCTGCGGATCATGGAGGTGGTCGCCAAACGGCTGGAGATCCCTGCCGAGAAGGTCATCGTCACCGTGCACAAGTACGGCAACACCTCTGCCGCGTCCATCCCCACGGCCCTGGACGAAGGGCTCCGAAGCGGAAAGATTCGACGGGGGGACCTCATCCTGGTGGATTCTTTCGGGGCGGGCTTCACATGGGGCGCCGCCCTGTTCCGACTCTGAAGATCCGAGAGGGAGTTTATGGACCGCCAAGTCGCCCTGCTCTTCCCCGGCCAAGGATCGCAGTGGGTAGGCATGGGGAGGGATCTCTGGCAGAATTTCGAGCCCTCGCGAAGGGCCTTCGAGGAGGCCAGCGACGCCCTCCATCAGGACGTGGCACGGCTCTGTTTCGAAGGACCCGAAGAGAGCCTCCGCCTGACCGCCAACACCCAGCCCACCATCCTGACGGTGAGCGTGGCCGCCTTCCGGGCCCTGCATGCTGAGACCGGCCTTCGCCCGCAGTGCGCCGCCGGGCACTCCGTAGGCGAGTATGCCGCCCTGGTGGCGGCTGGGGCCATGGCGTTCTCCGACGCCGTGGTCCTGGTCCGCAAGCGGGGTCAGTACATGCAGGAGGCCGTCCCCGAGGGACAGGGAAGCATGGCCGCCGTCATGGGCATGGAGGGCTCCGATGTGGAGGCCCTGTGTCGGGAGCATGCCGAGGGGCAGGTCGTGGTGCCCGCCAATTTTAACGGACCGGGGCAGGTGGTCATCTCGGGGCATGCGGAGGCCGTGGAGCGCGTATCTCGGGAGGCCAAGGCCCGGGGCGCCAAGAAGGTGATCCCGTTGGCCGTGAGCGCCCCGTTTCACTCACCGCTGCTGGCCCCCGCCGGAGAGCGGCTCAGGGTCGACCTGGAGGCCATCGCGGTGCGGCCTCTGGCCTTCGACGTGATCTCCAACCTGGAGGCAGCCGCCTATCCCGCCCCCCAAGCCATTCCCGACATCCTGGCCCGTCAGGTGAGCCATCCGGTGAGATGGGAGGCGTGCATGCGAGCCATGGCGCAGCGGGGTGTGGGGTTGGCGTTGGAACTGGGCCCCAGGAAGGTGTTGGTCGGTCTCATGAAGCGCATTGCGCCGGACGTGGAGGCCCTGCAGGTGGAGGACCGCGGGGGGATCGAAGCGGCGAGAAAGGCCCTGGGGTGAGGTGCCCGATGGCAGAATCGGCTTGGGGCTTGGAGGGGCGGGTTGCCCTGGTCACGGGGGGATCCAGAGGAATCGGCCGGGCCGTCTCTCGACTCCTGGCGGATTGCGGCGCCCTTGTGTTCATCAACTATCAGGGCGCAGAGGCGGCGGCCCGCTCCATCTCCCAGGAGATCCGGGACGGGGGCGGGAAGAGCGAGCCCCTCAAGTTCAACGTGGCCGATTTCGAGGCCGTCCAAGGCGCCTGTCAGGCGATCGTGGAGACCCACGGCCGCATCGACATCCTGGTGAACAATGCCGGGGTGACGAGGGATCAGCTCTTCGTCCGCATGAAGCCGCAGGACTGGCAGCAGGTCATCGACGTCAACCTCACGGGTGCCTTCAACTGCGCCAGGGCCGTGACCAAGTCCATGATGAAACGCCGGGAGGGGTGCATCGTCAACATGGCCTCGGTGGCCGGGCTCAGTGGAAACCCGGGCCAGGCCAACTACTCGGCCTCCAAGGCGGGCCTCATCGGGCTGACCAAGGCGCTGGCCAAGGAATTGGCGCCATGGCACATTCGCGTCAACGCGGTCGCGCCGGGTTTCATCACCACGGACATGACCGATCAGCTGCCCGAGAAGGCCAAGACCGAGATCAAGGGCCTCATCCCGCTGGACCGATTCGGTACCCCCCAGGACGTGGCCTGGGCCGTGCTTTTCCTGGCATCCCCGGTCTCGCAGTATGTCACGGGCCAGGTGCTCAACGTGAGTGGCGGGCTCTGCATCTGATGCCCGACCATACGGAGGTCCTTCGGCGGGAACTGGACGCGTTGGGATCAGTTCTGGTAATCTCGCAGGTCAAGCCCGGCCGCCCCGCCCCCATGGGGAGGACGACGATGCGGGTCCTCGGGCAGGCGATCCAAGGAGAACAAGACAATCCCGTGTCAAGGAGGTGCCTGGAATGGCGGATGTGGAGAAGATCACACGGCGTCTGAAGGAGATCATCGCGGAGCAGTTGGGGATCAGCGAGGAGGAAATCGTCCCGGAGGCCTCCTTTGTGGACGACCTCGGCGCGGACTCCCTGGACTTAGTGGAGCTGATCATGGCCTTGGAGGAGGAATTCGAGATGGAGATCTCCGACGAGGATGCCGAGAAGATCCAGACGGTCCAGGACGCGATCAACTACATTACGGAGAACGCCTGAGGACTGCATGACCGGGTGGGGTGGGCGGCGAGGGGCCGCAATGGGCCAACCGTCCGCTGCCCGGCGGTCATCCCCTCACTGCCCCTTTTGGCCCTTGCCTTCCTGAGCGCTGTCGGGAGGGAGGGAGTCCGTCGCGTCAGCTGACGGCACCTCGGACGATGTCCCAGAGGTCCCCGGCGCTCCGGATGACGCTGTCCCGCGAGACCGACGCAAGACCGCCCGGGGGAATGGAAGGGCGCGCTCTTGGTGCCTCCTCCGACCCGCCGCCGGGGATGCCGATTCCCCATGCCCGGCGGGTCCCGGCCAGATTCCCTCGGAGCATAGGTCTTCCCGACCTTAGCAGTGCGCACCCCAAGGCCATGGATGGGCGCGGCCGCCCACTTGCCGCGGGGGAGCCGTGGCCATTTCCTCCTATGATAAAGCGTCTTTGACGCGGTTGCGGCAGGAGTATAAAATGAAGCTCAAGGTGGCTATCGGGGCCGATCACGCCGGTGTGGAGCTCAAGGAGCAGATCAAGCCCGTCCTCCAGGAACTGGGCCATGACGTGGTCGATGTGGGGACCCAGGGGACCGACTCCGTTCACTACCCCCTGTTCGCCGGCAAGGTCGCCCGGCTTCTGGCCTCGGGACAGGTGGATCGCGGAATCCTCATCTGCGGCACCGGGATCGGGATGTCCGTGGTGGCCAATCGCTTTCGGGGTGTGCGGGCGGCCCTGTGCCAGGATCTGTTCACGGCAATCCTGAGCAGGCGGCACAACGACGCCAACTGTCTCGCTCTCGGGGGCCGGGTTATCGGAAAGGGTCTGGCCGCCGAGATCGTCAAGACCTGGCTCCAGGAGCCCTTTGACGGCGGCAGGCACAGCGAGCGCCTGGAGCAGATCCGACGTCTGGAGCGGCAGATCATCGACGAAGAGGAAGGAGTGTAGGCTTGGGGGCCCTGTGGGAGGCAGACCCGGAGGTGGCCGGGGCGTTGGAGGATGAACGGCGCAGGCAGGAATCCCGCCTGGTGCTTATCGCCTCGGAGAACTACGCCAGCGAGGCAGTCCTGGAGGCCCAGGGCGGCGTCATGACCAACAAGTACGCGGAGGGATATCCGGGGCGACGATACTACGGCGGGTGTCAGCACGTGGACGTGGTGGAACGTCTGGCCATCGAGCGGGCCTTGGCCGTGTTCGGAGCGGATCATGCAAATGTGCAGCCGGTGACCGGATCAGCGGCCAACATGGCCGTGTACTTGGCGACCCTCAAGCCCGGAGATCGTATCCTGGGCATGCGGCTGGCCCACGGCGGGCACCTGACCCACGGGGCGCCTGCCAGTTTCTCCGGCAGACTCTACCACGCGGTTTCGTACGGGGTGCGCAAGGACACCAAGGTCCTGGACTACGACGAAATCCGAAGGACGGCCAAGGCCACGCGCCCCAGGATGATCGTGGCGGGAGCCAGCTCATACAGCCGCGTCCTCGACTTCCAGGCGTTCGGGGAGATTGCCCGGGAGGTGGGGGCGTATCTCCTGGTCGACATGGCCCATATCGCCGGCTTGGTGGCCGCCCAGGTGCACCCGAGCCCGGTCCCCCACGCGGATTTCGTCACCGCCACCACGCACAAGACGCTGCGCGGGCCGCGCGGCGGGCTCATTCTCTGCAAGGCGCAGTACGCGCAGGCCGTGGACGCCGCGGTCTTTCCCGGGATCCAGGGGGGGCCGCTGATGCATGTCATTGCGGCCAAGGCGGTGGCCTTCCGGGAGGCCATGCAGGACGATTTTCGGAAGTATCAGCGCCACATCGTGCGCAACGCTCGCTGCCTGGCCGATGAGCTGGCCGCCCGGGGATACGAGATCGTCTCGGGGGGAACGGACAACCATCTTTTCCTGCTGGACCTCAGCCGCTTGCCCATCACCGGGGCCGACGCAGAAACGGCCCTGGATCGGGCGGGGATCACCGTGAACAAGAACGCCGTGCCGTTCGACACCCGCGGCATTCAGGTAACCAGCGGCATCCGCATCGGGACTCCGGCCGTCACCACACGAGGCATGGGGGAGGCCGAAATGCGGCGCATCGCCCACTGGATCCATCGCGTCCTAGAAGCCCCGGGCGATGCCGCGACCCTGGAGGCCGTGCACGCGGAGGTCCGATCCCTCTGCGCGGGGTTCCCAGTGTACCGGGGTTCGACGCCCCATCCCTCCTCGACAGACGCCGGGCTCCGGAGGCGCCTGTCATGAACCGGGTCCCCTGGGATGACTACTTCATGGGGATCACCGATCTGGTCTCCCAGCGATCCACCTGCATGCGGCGCCGGGTGGGGGCCCTGCTGGTCCGCGACCGACAGATCCTCGCTACCGGGTACAACGGCGCCCCCAGAGGGCTGCCCCACTGCGACGAGGTGGGCTGCCTGCGGGAACACCGCGGGGTCCCCTCTGGGCAGAGGCACGAGCTGTGCCGGGGGTTGCACGCCGAGCAAAACGCCATCATCCAGGCCGCCAACCATGGGGTCGGCATAAGAGGCGCCACCCTGTACTCCACCACCCATCCGTGCGTCATCTGCACCAAGATGATCATCAATGCCGGGATCCAGCGGGTGGTGTACAGAGACGGCTATGCAGACCAGCTGGCCGGGGAGATGCTCCAACAGGCCGGCGTAACCAGCGATCGAGTCGCCCAGGAGGCCCCATGAAATGCCCCTTCTGCAAGGAGCTGGACAACAAGGTCATCGATTCGCGGCTCTCCAAAGATGGCCATGTCATCCGACGCCGCCGGGAGTGCCTGCTGTGCGAGAGGCGCTTCACGACGTACGAGCGGGTGGAGGAGACCCTGCCCGTGGTGGTGAAGAAGAATGGCTCCCGGGAGCCCTTCGATCGCCAGAAGATCATGGCCGGGCTCACCAAGGCCTGTGAGAAACGCCCCATCAGCACCGAGGTCATCGAAGAGGTGGCGGATCAGATCGAGCGGCATTTCCAGGAGCTGGGCGAGCGCGAGATCCGCAGCTCCGACATTGGGGAGATGGTCATGAAGGCCCTGTATCAACTGGACGATGTGGCGTACGTGCGCTTTGCCTCCGTGTACCGGCAGTTCAAGGATATCACCCAGTTCATCGAGGAGGTCCGGGATCTGCTGTCCGGGAGCCAGCGGGAGCAGGGTGAAACTGCCCCCGGCCCGTTGACCGCCGGATGACCGGCGGCAAGACCCGACGGGTGCTGCAACTGCGCGCGGGGATGTTTAGATGTTTACCGGCCTGATCCAAGACGTGGGCGTCGTGAGGCGCTTGGACCGGCGGGGAGAGCTCGTCCTGCTCACGGTTGAGACCCGTCTGGCCGCATCGGGGTTTGCGCAGGGGGAGAGCGTCGCCGTCGACGGCGTCTGCCTCACGGTGATCAGCAGCGACCCGCGAGTCTTTCAGGCGGAGATCTCCCCCGAGACCCTGGAACGAACGGCTCTGGGCACAGCGGGGCCCGGCCGGCAGGTGAACCTGGAGCGAGCCCTGCGCCTGACGGATCGACTGGGCGGGCATCTGGTCACCGGACACATCGACGGGACGGGGACCATTGAAAGGCGCCGCCTGGACAGCCGCTGCCTGGAGCTGGAGATCCGCGTCCCCGTGGAGATGGGCCGCTATTTGGTGGAAAAGGGATCCGTGGCCGTCGACGGCGTCAGCCTGACCGTGAACCGATGCGGCCGGGACTGGTTCGGGCTGAACCTCATCCCCCACACCATCCAGGAGACCACGCTGTCGAGCAAGGCAAAGGGGGCGATCGTCAACGTGGAATGCGATATCCTGGGCAAGTACGTGGAGAAGTTCCTCCAGGGGCGGCTGGCCGGGCCATTGTCTCCAGGGGGGGGCGTGACGGAAGATCTGTTGAGAACGCATGGCTTCACGTCTTAGGTCGCTGGGCGCAAGGAGAATGGGACATGTCATTCGCCACCATTGAGGAGGCCATCGAGGAGATCCGCCAGGGCAAGATGGTGATCCTTGTCGACGACGAAGACCGGGAGAACGAGGGCGACCTGACCATGGCCGCCGAGAAGGTCACTGCGCAGCACGTCAATTTCATGGCCCGGTATGGGAGGGGGCTCATCTGCGTCTCCATGACCGAGGAGCGAGCGCGGGAATTGGACCTCCCCCCGATGGTCCAGGACAATACCAGCGCATTTCGAACCGCCTTCACCATCTCCGTAGACGCCAAGAAGGGGGTCTCCACCGGCATCTCGGCGCCGGACCGCGCCCTGACCATCCAGACCCTGGTGGACGCGCGGACGTCCCCCGGGGACATCGCACGACCGGGGCATGTCTTCCCGCTCATCGCCAAGCCCGGCGGCGTCCTGGCGCGAACGGGCCAGACCGAGGGCTCGGTGGACCTGGCCCGGCTGGCGGGGATGAAGGCCATGGGGGTCATCTGCGAGATCATGAACGAGGACGGCACCATGGCCCGGCGTCCCGACCTGGACCGTTTCGCCGCGGCGCATGACCTGAAGATCGCCACCATCGCGGACCTGATCAAATACCGGCTCCAGCACGAGCGGCTGGTGCACCGAGCCGCGGAGACCGTCCTTCCGACCCTCATCGCCGGGGACTTCAAGGCCATCGCCTACACCAACGACGTGGACCCCAACGAGCACTTGGCGCTGGTTCTGGGAGATTGGAAGCCCGAGGACCCGGTGCTGGTCCGCGTTCACTCGGAGTGCGTCACGGGGGATGTCTTCCATTCCCAGCGATGCGACTGCGGAGAGCAGTTGCATCGCGCCCTGGACATCATCCGCCAGGAGGGACGCGGGGCCCTCGTCTACATGCGCCAGGAGGGACGCGGCATCGGTCTGTGCAACAAGCTGAGGGCCTATGTGCTGCAGGACAAGGGGCTGGACACCGTGGAGGCCAACCTGGAGCTGGGCTTTCCCCCGGATCAACGCGACTATGGTGTGGGGGCCCAGATCATCCGTGACCTGGGGATCCGGCGGATGCGTCTCATGACCAACAATCCCACCAAGTATGTGGCCCTGACGGGGTACGGCCTGGAGATCGTGGAGCGGGTTGCCCTGGAGGTCAAGCCCAACCAGATCAACCTGAAGTACTTGCAGACCAAGCGGGACAAGATGGGGCATATGCTGAAGATCAAGCCCCAGGGATGAGGCGGGTGCCATGACGCCCCAGGTTCGGCGAATGCGCCCGCGGCGTGGCCGGATGAGAAAGGGGATGATGCGATGCCAAAGATACACGAAGGAGAGATCCGCGGCGATGGGTTGCGCGTGGCCCTGGTGGTGAGTCGTTTCAACGAATTCATCGCAGGGCGCCTCCTGGAGGGGGCGGTCGACGCCCTGGTCCGCCATGGGACCCGGGATGAGGACATCCATGTCTTGCGGGTCCCCGGGGCTTTCGAGATCCCTGCCATGGCCCGATGGGCGGCGACGGCAGGCCGCTTCGACGCAGTGGTCTGCGTGGGCGCTGTCATCCGGGGCTCCACGCCCCATTTCGACTACGTCGCCGCGGAGGTCTCCAAAGGGGTCGCCCTCGTGGCCATGGAGTCCCCCGTCCCCGTCGCCTTCGGCGTCGTGACCACCGACACCATCGAACAGGCCATCGAGCGGGCGGGATCCAAGGCCGGCAACAAGGGGTGGGATGCCGCCATGGCCGTCATGGAACTGGCCCAGCTGCGCAGGAAGCTCAAGGCGCTGGGCGACTGAGCGCGGCGCGGGGGATTCCCCGGCGCGGGGCGGGAAGCGCACCGGCATGGGCGGGGCCGACCGATGCCGTGGTGCATGGGTTATGACTCGGAGGCAGGTTGTGGGCTCCCGTCGCAAGGCGCGTGTGATGGCGCTTCAAGTCCTCTATCAACTGGACCTCACCCGGGACCCTCTCGGGGACACCCTGGCGAGCCTCTGGGAGGGTCTCGATCCCTCCGACGAGATCTATGGCTTCGCTCGGGAGCTGGTGGTGGGAGTGCGGGAGGAGTTGCCCCGACTCGATGCCCTGCTTGAGCGTACCTCGGAAAACTGGCGCGTCGACAGGATGCCGCTGGTGGATCGAAACATCCTGAGGCTGGCCGTCTTCGAGTTCCTCCACTGCCCGGAAATCCCGGATCGGGTGACCATCAACGAGGCCATCGAGTTGGGAAAGCGGTTCGGCACCGAGGAGACGGGGGCGTTCGTCAACGGGGTGCTGGATCAGGTCCGGATCCTCTTGCGCGCCGAACGGGACTGTGCGGAGGGCCCCCGAAAGCCTGCGGCCACGTCTCGGGAGAACTGAGTTGCGGATCGTCATCGTCGGTGCCGGAGACGTGGGGCTGCACATCGCACAGACCCTCTCCCGCGAGCATCACGACGTCACGCTCATCGAGCTGCGGGACGAGGTGGCCCGCCGGGTGAGGACCACCGTGGACGTCCGGCTCATCGTGGGAAGCGGCTCCAGCCCGGACATCCTGGAGCAGGCGGGGATCGATCAGGCCGACATGCTCATCGCCGTGACGGAGCGCGACGAGGTGAACCTGCTCGTCTGCTTCATCGCCTCGTCCCGGGTGCGCGTCCCCATGAAGATTGCCCGCATCCGCGATGAGGCGTATGCAAGGGCCATGGAGGGGTTTCAACGGGACCCGTTGCACATCGACCTGTGCATTCACCCGGAGAAGGAAGCGGCCGTTACGGCCCTCAAACTCATGGAGATCCCCGGGGCGAGGGAGTTCGTGGAGTTCGCCGGCGGGCGCGTCCTGCTCGTGGGGACTCGCATAGACACGGCAAGCTCCCTGCTCAACCGCCCTCTCAGGGACGTCCGGCTGGGGGGCGGCTCGGGCGGGAAGGTCCTCGTGGTGGCACTCCACCGCGGGGCGCAGCTCATCATCCCCCATGGGGGCGACTGCATCCGGCCCGGGGACGAGATCTTCCTCGTCGGAGAAAGAGAGAGACTCCCGGCGGTCCTGGAAGCCCTGGGCAAGACCGTCTCTCCCACGCAGCGCGTCATCCTGTATGGAGGCAGCAAGGTCGCCGTATATCTGGCCAAGGAGCTCGAGGCCCTCCCTTTCTCCACCAAGTTCATCTGCCCTGATGAGGCCATATGCAATCGCCTGTTGGAGGAGTTCGATCGGGTCATGGTCCTTTGCGGGGAAGGGACGGACCAGGATCTGCTCCTGGAGTTCAACGTGCAGGACGCGGACTACTTCGTGTCGGCATCCGATGACGAGGAGGCCAACATCCTGGTGGCGCTTCTGGCCAAGAGGCTCGGGGCGCGCCGCACCATGGCCCTGGTCTCCCGCCTCTCGTATGTCTCTCTGGCCTCCAGCATCGGCGTGGACGTGGTCCTGAATCCCCAGATGGCGGCCATCAACCGGATCCTTCGGTACCTGCGCCGGGGTGAAGTCCTGAGCGTGGCCACCATGGGCGCCGAGCGTGCCGAGGCCATAGAGGTGCGGGCCACGGAGGCCTCGGAGATCGTCAACCGCCCCCTCAAGGACCTCCGTTTCCCCGAGGACGCCATCATCGGCGCCGTGGTGCGCGATGTCAGTATCATGATCCCCCATGGGGCGACGGTGATCCTGCCCGGGGATCGCGTGGTGATCTTTGCCAAGCGCCAGGCGATCCCCCAGGTGGAAAAGGCCCTCATGGTGGACGTGGAAGGCCGCTGACGCCGCGCGCCCATGGCTCCCGTACGGGGAGGTGCTCTTCCCCGCCGGCCTCACGGGGCACTGCGAAAGCCTTTGACACCCCCATCCGTTGGCGATATGATAAGCATCTAATTATTCTGGGAAATCGGAGTTTCAAATGCACGAACGCTACGAACCCCATGCCATAGAGGCGAAGTGGCAGAGGCGGTGGGCCGACGAGAGGATCTTCGAGGTGGGGATGGATCCCCTCCGCCCCAAGTACTACCTGCTGGAGATGTTCCCGTACCCGTCGGGACGGATCCACATGGGCCACGTGCGCAATTACAGCATCGGCGATGTCATGGCCCGGTTCCGCCGCATGCAGGGATACAATGTCCTCCATCCCATGGGGTGGGACGCATTCGGCATGCCCGCCGAGAACGCGGCCATCGATCAGAAGGTTCACCCGGCCGAATGGACCTTGCAGAACATCGACTTCATGAGGGCTCAGCTCAAACGCCTGGGGTACAGCTACGACTGGAGCCGGGAGCTGGCCACATGCAGCCCCGACTATTACCGTTGGAACCAGTGGGTCTTCCTCCAGATGATGGAAAAGGGCCTGGTCGAACGCCGCAAGGGCTTCGTCAACTGGTGCAATGCATGCCAGACCGTGCTGGCCAACGAGCAGGTGGAAGCCGGCCTGTGCTGGCGGTGCCACAAGGAGGTGGTCCAGAAGGAACTGGAGCAGTGGTACCTGAAGATCACGGCCTATGCGGAGGAACTACTGGCGGGCTGTAAGGCTCTCCAGGGGACTTGGCCCGAGCGCGTTCTCACCATGCAGACGAACTGGATTGGCAAGAGCCACGGCGCAGAGGTGGACTTTCCCCTGGTCTCCGGGCCGGGCGCCATCCGCATCTACACCACCCGGCAGGATACCCTGTACGGGGCGACCTTCATGGTCCTGGCCCCAGAGCACCCGCTGGCTCGAGATCTGTGCGCCGGCACGTCCCAGGAGGCCGAGGTCCGGCAGTTCATAGAACGTCAGAGTCGCATCGAGAAGTTCGTCCGAGAGGCAGAAGGCACGGAGAAGGTGGGGGTCTTTACCGGGCGGTACGCCGTCAATCCGCTGACCCGGGAGGAGATCCCCGTGTGGGTGGCCAATTTCGTGCTCATGGAGTATGGGACCGGTGCCATCATGGCCGTGCCCGCCCACGACCAGCGGGATCTGGACTTCGCCCGGAAGTACGGCCTGCCCGTTCGGGTGGTCATCCAGCCACCCGATGGATCGCTGGACGAGAGGACCATGATCCAGGCCTACGTCGGGGAGGGTCGACTGGTCAACTCGGGGTCCTTCGACGGGAGGTCCAGCAAGGAGGCCCTGGACGACATCGGCCGTTTTCTGGAGGAGCAGGGCCTGGGCACGCGCACCGTTAACTACCGCTTGAGGGATTGGGGCATTTCCCGCCAACGCTACTGGGGCACCCCCATCCCGGTCATCCACTGTGACGGCTGCGGGGTGGTTCCCGTCCCGTACCGAGACCTTCCGGTGCTGCTCCCGCTGGATTTGGATCTGGTGGAGGGAGGCCGGTCGCCGCTGCCGTACTCCGAGGCCTTTCTCAAGGTCCCGTGCCCGCGCTGCGGCCGGGATGCCCGTCGCGAGACGGATACCATGGATACGTTTGTGGACTCATCCTGGTACTTCGGGCGATACACCTGCGCCAGGTTCGATGAGGCGCCGTTGGACGTGGAGGCCTCCCGGTACTGGATGCCGGTTGATCAGTACATCGGGGGCATCGAACACGCCATCCTGCATCTGCTGTACTCCCGCTTTTGGACCATGTTCATGCGGGATCTGGGCCTGTATGCGGAAGGGGAGCCCTATCGGCGGCTGCTCACCCAGGGAATGGTCTGCAAGGAGAGCTGTTACTGCCCCGAACATGAGTATCTGTATCCCGAGGAGGTGGAGGAGCGGGACGGGGCCTTGTTCTGTCGGCGCTGCGGCAGTGGCGTCCGGATCGGACGCGTGGAGAAGATGTCCAAGTCCAAGAAGAACGTGGTAGACCCCGATGCGATCGTGCAGCGGTACGGAGCCGACACTGTGCGCTTTTTCTGCCTCTCGGATTCCCCTCCGGAGAAGGACCTGGAGTGGAGCGATCAGAACGTGGAGGGGTGCCATCGGTTTCTGAGCCGATTCTGGAACCTGATGGTGGATCGTCTGTCGCTGGTGAAGGACGACCCGCCGTACGCGGGCACGTTGCCCGCCGCGGGCCCGGCTCGGGATCTGCTTCAGGTCACCCACGCCACCATCCGAAAGGTCGGGGAGGAGATCGAGGAGCGATATCATCTCAACACGGCCATCAGCGCCATCCGCACCCTGGTGAACCGGATCCAGGAGTTCCCCACGGATGGGCTGGAGGCCGTGGAGAGGGGTGTGCTGCGCAAGGCCATGGAGGACGCTGTGGTGCTCCTGTACCCCTTCGTCCCTCATATGTGCGAGGAGCTCTGGGAAGGGATGGGACACACCAGCGGTCTGACGGACCACCCTTGGCCGGTCTGGGATGCCGCCATGCTGGTTCGGGAGGAGGTGCAGATCGCTGTGCAGGTCAACGGCAAGCTCAGGGGACAGCTCGATCTCCCCGCGGGGTCTCTTCAGCAGGCGGTGTTGGAGGCGGCCCTGGCCGATCCGAGGATTCAGAGACATGTCTCAGGAAGGCCGCTCAGGAAGGTGGTCTACGTCCAGGATCGCCTCCTGAGTCTGGTGATCTGAGGAGGTGCCTGCATGAGGGTGCGCGTGGGTTGGCTGCTGGGGTTTGTATTGATCGCCTGGGTGTCCGCGTGCGGCTATCGGTTCCAGGGGGCCACCGCCCCGGACGGGGCGACCATCGAGGTGCCGGTCTTCGAGAATCGAACGGTGGAGACCGGGATCGAGACCATTGTCACGGAACGGATCCTGGCGCAGATGCGGGCGGCACCCGGGTGGCGAGTGGCGCCACCCGGGGAGGGTCGATACGTGCTCAAGGGGATCGTGACCAAGTTCGTCGCGGAACCCCACCTGGTCTCCACCCAGCGGCTCGCGGTGGAGAACCGGGCCACCATGTCTCTGGACGTCCGGCTGCAGGAGCGGGCCACGAAGAAAGACCTGTGGCATGAGAACAACCTGAGGACCTTTGCCGATTACCCCATCGGAGACGGGGTCCTGCTGAATGAACGGAGCAAGCTCAACGCCGTGGCGCGCATTGCAGAGGAACTGGCCCACCGGATCCGGGTGAGGGTGCAGGACACCTGGTGAGAGTGCACTCCACGCCGGAGAGGCCCGCGACGAGGCGGTCGCGCCCCGTCGGGCCCCGGGTGGGATTCAAGAGGGAGCCGAACATAGCTTCGAGGACCGCAACAGCCGAGGAAGCCCTGCGGGCCCGCATGGCTCGGGGGGAGGTGCCTCCACTCCTGTACCTGTACGGCGCGGACGGGGGCCGCATCCTGGCGCTCATCGAGGAGTTGCGCAGCGCTTGCGTCCAGGAGGGCGTGCGCGATTTCAATGTGAATCATCTCGACGCCCGGGAGACGGGCGCGGATCGGATCATGGAGACGGCGCGAAGCCTCCCCATGATGTCCCCCAGACGCTTGGTCATCGTGGCCAATGCCTCGTTCTTGGACAAGGGAGGCTGGGGGCGTATCTCCCCTTACTTGAGGGACCCCACCCCATCCACGTGCCTGATCCTCCGGTGCGACAGGGCCCCGAGCGACCGTGATCTGGGCAAGCTTCTGGCCGAGCACGGCATGATCGTGGAGCTGCGGCCGTGGTCCGAGAGACAGGCCGAGGCCTGGGTCTCGGAACGCTTCCGTCGCGAGGGCAAGCGACTCCAGCCCGGCACGGCGCGGGCCCTGGTGGAGCGCGTGGGGACGCGCCAGGGCGACTTGGAGGGGGAGGTCCGCAAGCTGCTCGCCTATGTGGGGGACGCCCCCGGCGTGCGGGAGGAGGACGTGCGGGATGTGGCTGCCGATGCCCGGACCCATAGCATCTTTGATCTGACCGATGCCGTGGGCGAGCAGCGCGTCCTCGACGCCCTGCGGATCGTTCACCGGTTGCTGGAAGAGGGATCTGCCCCGCTGGCTGTCCTGGGCATGCTGGCCCGCCAGGTGCGCTTGATCTGGTCGACCAGGGCCTCCCTGGCCGCTTCCCCGCGGGCGGGAGGAGCGGGACCGGATCTGCCCGGCCCTGCCTTTGCCCGGGAGAAACTCGTGGCCCAGGCCAGGCGCTGGGGGGACAGGGAGCTGGGAGAGGCGATCCGAGCCCTTGCCCGGGCGGACCGGGAAATCAAGACCGGGAGGTTGGGGCACGAGATCGTGATGGACCGGTGGGTCCTGGACGTGGGGATCCGTCACGGGCGCCAGGCCTTGCGCCGAACCGACGGGACCCGGCTTTCGTGACGGCGTACCGGTCCATGGGCCCGCTGCCCTCGCCCCGGACTCCCAGCTTCGGAGCGCGGTCCCGTCCGGCACGCCAGGATCGCGAGGCGCTACGCGCCGATAGCGCTGACCTTTCCGGCCAGGCGGGAGATCTTTCGGGATGCCGCATTCCTGTGATACACGCCCTTGCCCACGCTCTTCTGGAGCAGGGAGGTGGAGACCTTCAGGGCATCCTGGGCGTCTTGGATCTTTCCCTCGTCCACGGCGCGAAGGAGCTTCTTGATCTGGGTCTTCACCGCGGTCCGCATGCTTCGATTTCTGGCCCTGCGCCGCTCGCTCTGTCTCATGCGCTTCAGGGCGGATAAATGGTTGGCCACCTGTGCCTCCTGTCGTCTTGAGAGCTGCGTAAACATTATTGTATATCGAATCGAAGGCCCCATGTCAACCAAAGAGCGCCTCCTCCCGCCCACAGAACAGCATGCCATGGCCCGCTCGGCGGCGTCTGTGAGCCTCGCGACGCTGGCGAGTCGGATCACGGGCCTGACCCGGGATGTGGTCCTGGCCTGGATCCTCGGGGCCTCCATGCCGGCCGACGCCTTCTTCGCGGCGTTCAGGATCCCCAACTTCCTCAGAAGGATCTTTGCCGAAGGTTCCATGAGCACGGCCTTCATCCCCGTGTTCACGGAGGTTTACGCCCAGGAGGGGCGGGTGCCGGCGTTCCGCTTGGCCTCCATCCTCCTGACCTGGTTGTTGCCCACCCTCGTGTTCATCTCCGTCCTGGGCATCCTCTTTTCCTCTTCCGTGGTGGGCCTCATGACGCCGGGATGGACGGAGATCCCGGAGAAGTTCTCTCTCACCGTCACCCTCAACCGCATCATGTTCCCGTACATCCTGCTGATCTCGGTGGCGGCCTTGGCCATGGGGATCCTCAATGCCATGGGGCACTTCACGGCCCCGGCCTTCGCGCCGGTCACGCTCAACATCGCCCTGACCCTCTCTGCCCTCCTGTCCTGGCGCCTCCTGGCCGATCCCGTCATGGGGATCGCCGCAGGTGTGCTCCTGGGCGGGGTGGCACAGGTCCTCCTCCAGATCCCCCCCCTCTGGCGCCGGGGGTTCCGGTACCGCCCCCTCCTCGATCCGGGCGACCGCCGTCTCAAGCAGGTGGGGCGCCTGTTTTTCCCCTCGCTGTTTGGCTCCACGGTCTACCAGGTCAACATGGTGGTCATCACAGTGCTCGCCTCCCTCTTGCCCGAGGGCAGCCAGAGCTATCTCTTCTATGCCGATCGGCTCATGGAGTTCCCCCTGGGGGTCTTTGCCATCGCCATGGGCACGGTGGCCCTGCCCGCCATGTCGAGGCAGGCGGCGCGGGGGGATCTGGAAGGACTCCAGGAGACCCTGGGGTTCGCCTTTCGGCAGGTCTCCCTCGTCATGATCCCGGCCACCGTAGGGCTCGTCGTCCTGCGGGAGCCCCTGATCAGCGTCATCTTCCAGCGGGGGCGCTTCGATCCCGAGGCGACGCGCATGACCGCCCAGGCCTTGCTCTTCTACAGCCTTGGCCTCTGGTCTGTGGCCCAGATCCGCGTGGTGGCGCCGGCCTTCTACGCCCTCAAGGACACTGTCGCCCCCATGAAGGCCGCCGTCCTGGCCATCGCCGCCAATGTGCTGCTGTCCCTTCTCCTCATGATCCCCTTGCAGCATGCGGGGCTCGCCCTGGCCATCTCTGTGGCGGCCGCCTTTCAACTGGCGATCCTCCTGGCGTGGCTCAGCCCCCGACTGGGCGGGTTGAGGCCGGCCCTCTTGGCCGCCTCCCTGGGGAAGGTCGTTCTCGCCGCTGCAGCCATGGGCGTAGTGTGTGGGATCCTGGCGTCGTTCATGGACTGGACCGGCGGAGGGCCCTTCGTGCACAAGGTCCTCCTGTTGGGCGCCACCATCCTGGCGGGGTTGATCACCTATGGGCTGTCCCTGCACCTCACGGGCGTGGAAGACCTCAAGCACCTGGTGGGGGCATTGGCGCGGCGGCCCGAGGGTCGAACCCCGTGAATTGAAACATCCCATCGACGAGCCCCAGGGCAGCGTATTGATGCGTCCAGGGGCCTGTGGTAAGAGATGAATGGGACCCCCGCGCGGGGGCCGGAATGGGACGTGCAGATGGCTGAGCAGAGACACGGGGAGGAGTCCCCCCCACGAACGCGCGTTCCAGCCCTTCGCTTCGGTATGGCGTACCAGATCGGGGCCCTGGTCCTCCTGAGCCTGATCGTCTTCGGGGCCATCACCGGGCTGATCATTCGCACCCAGTACGCCGAATCCCTGCGCAACGATCTGGCCGTCAAGGGAGAGAGCGTCGCTAGGGGCATTGCGGTCAGCGTCCAGAGACAATCCCTGGAGGGGAGCGCCGGGCGGATAAACGACCTGATCGACCAGTTGAGCCGGATCCACGGGGTGGCGTACATCGCAGTGGTCGACGCCGAGGGGCGGGTCCTGGCCCGGGGTCATGAGGGTGCACCTCTCCCCGACTCCTTTGCGCCCCGGAGCAGGGGACGAGCGGGCGCGGGCGCTATCTCCTCCTCAACCGAAGAGGTGATGGATGTGGCCGTGACGGTGGAGATCCCTCCCGTGGCCAGCGTCCACGTGGGGATGGACCTGGGTTCCGTGGAACGAAGCTTGGAGACCGTCGTGCCGCTGGTGGTCTGGCGCATCGTCCTGGTCAGTATCGTGTGTGCCATGTCGGTGGCCGTCATCGTCTATTTCCGCGTCATCCGCCCCATCCGCCGCATCACCGACTCGGTGCGGGAGCTGGGGCCCGGACGGGGCCCTGCGAGGGGGACCATTCGCGCGGGAGGGGAACTGGGCGTCCTGGCCCACTCCCTGCAGCAGATGACCGACGAAGCCGTGCGCTACCACGACCAGCTGGAGTCCAAGACCCGGGAGCTCCAGATCAGCAAGGAGGAGTTGCAGCGCCAGCACGATGAACTGAAGCGCGCCCAGGCGCAGATGATCCGATCCGAGAAGTTTGCCTCCATGGGGCAACTGGCCGCCAGCGTGGCCCACGAGATCAGCAACCCGCTGGCGGGCATCCTCACCTATCTCAAGCTCATCCGCAGGAAGCTGGAGGGGGGGCAACTGCGGCCGGAGCAGCAGGAGACCTATCGCCAGTATCTTCTGTCCATGGAACGGGAGACCGAACGCTGCGGCAACATAGTCAAGAACCTGTTGGACTTCGCCCGCAGTTCGGAGCCCGATCTGAGGGATCTCGAGATCCGCCGTGTCATCGACGACACCCTCTTTCTCCTGAACTACACGCTCATCAAGAGCGACGTCCTTGTGACCAAGGCGTACGAGGAGGTTCCCAAGGTGTTGGGGGACTTCGGACAGCTCAAGCAGGTGTTCCTCAACGTCATCCTCAACGCCGTGGAGGCCATGAAGGGGGAGGAGAGGGTGCTGACGATCCACACCCACCACCACCGGGAATCCCAGACGGTCCTCGTGGAGATCCAGGACACGGGGGAAGGGATCTCCGAGCAGAACATCTACAGGGTCTTCGACCCGTTCTTCACCACCAAACCCCGGGGCACGGGCATGGGCCTGGCGGTGGTGTACGGGATCCTGGAGAAACACAATGCGGACATCAGCATCGACAGCCAGCCGCAGAAGGGCACGAAGGTGACCGTCCAGCTCAACGTGGCCCATCCCGAGGACCCGGGGGGCCCTGACCAGTCGTCGTCGGAGGCCTGATGGTCAAGAGCAAGGGAAACGTCCTGGTGGTGGACGACGAGGAAATCATGCGGGAGTCCTTGTGCGCGTGGCTCCAAGAGGACGGGTTTCAGGTGGACGCCCTGGCCGACGGTCGTCAGGCCGTGGAGACCGTCAGGCGTCAGGTCTACGACGCCATCCTCCTGGACCTGAGGCTTCCCCAGATGGACGGCGTGGAGGTCCTCAAGGCCTGCAAGAAATACCAGCCCAATACACCGGTCCTCATCATCACGGCGTACGGGAGCGTGGACACGGCCATCCAGGCCATGAAGGAGGGGGCCAGCGACTACATCACCAAGCCGTTCAATCCGGAGGAGGTATCCCTGGCCCTCCACCACACCATCGACGATCTGGCCCTCAAGAGGGAGAACATCTACCTCAAGCTCAAGCTCGAACAGCGCTACGACCATCGGGGCATCATCAGCAAGAGCCACAAGATGGAGCGCATCTTCGAGCTCATCTCCACCATCGCGGACACCCGCTCCACGGTCCTCATCCAGGGAGAAAGCGGCACGGGCAAGGAGCTCATCGCTCGGGCCATCCACTACGAGAGCAACCGGGGCCACCATCCCTTCATCTCGGTTTCGTGCGCGGCCCTAGTGGACTCCTTGCTGGAGAGCGAGCTGTTCGGGCATGAGAAGGGTGCCTTCACCGACGCCAAGACCCTCAAGAGGGGGAAGTTCGAGCTGGCCGACGGGGGTACCCTGTTTCTGGATGAGGTGGGCGAGATCAGCCCCAAGCTCCAGCTCAACCTCCTGCGGGTACTCCAGGAGCGGGAATTCCATCGGGTGGGCGGCGAGGAAACCATCCGCGTGGACGTGAGGATCATCGCCGCCACCAACCGCAACCTGGAGGAAGCCGTGCGCGAGGGGGCCTTTCGGGAGGACCTGTACTACCGCCTCAACGTCATCTCCATTCAGGTCCCCGCCCTGCGGGAGCGCAAGGAGGACATCCCCATCCTGGTGGACCATTTCATCGGGAAGTACAACATGGAGTCGGGCAAGAAGGTGGAGGGCGTCTCGGAGGAGGCCCTCCAGATCCTGCTGGAACACGAATGGCCGGGCAACGTGAGGGAACTGGAGAACGTGGTGGAGCGGGCGGTCATCATCAACAAAGGAGGGATCATCCTGCCAGGAGACCTGCCTCCCAACCTGAACCGGCCGGAGGATGCCGATGGACCCGGGGTCTTTCCTCAGAAGACCCTCCAGCAGGTGGAGCAGTTTCATATCCGCCAGGTCCTGGCGGAAAACGAATGGAACATCCAGCGCTCCGCCCGTGTCCTGGGGATCGACCGATCGACTCTGTACGCCAAGATCAAACGGTATGGGCTCAGACCCGGCGAGCCCGCGGGCCGAAACGATAGCCGATGAGCTTGTACGCGAGCTTGGCGGCGATGAACGACGAGGCCTCCAGCCCCGGGCGTGGGCAGAGCTCCACCACGTCGGCCCCCACCACCGGGAACCCATGGAAGAGGGTTCGCAAGACCTCCAGGATCTCGTACCATCCGAATCCGCCTGGCTCCGGGGTGCCCACGGCGGGCATGACGGCCGGGTCCATGGCGTCCAGGTCCACGCTGATGTAGACCGGTCCCCCGATACCCGAGACGGCGCGGCTCAACCAGGACGGATCCCGCCGCCGATCCAGATCGAGGAACAGGGGCAGATCCCGCTCTCGGGCCAGGGCCATCTCCTCTCGATCCAGGGCCCGGACGCCCATGTGCACCACGGGACACGACTCCAGAACCCGCCGCATGGCACAGGCGTGGTTGAACCGGCTCCCCTCGTACGTTTCCCTGAGATCCGCGTGGGCGTCCAGTTGGACCACGGTCAGGTCCGGATGGCGGCGAAGCTGGGCGCGGACGAGACCCACGGTCACCGTATGCTCCCCTCCGAGGCCCAGGACGAATTTCCCGTCCTCCACGAGGCGCGAAGCGGCTTCCTCGATGACGCCCACGGCCCTCGCTTCCGACTCACCCTCCAGGTCCGGTGGCTGGCACGTGTGAATCCCCGCCAGGAAGGGCTCCCAGTCCAGTTCCTCGTCGTAAAACTCCAGGGCGGGGGAGGCCTCCAGGATGGCGTTGGGCCCCAGGGCCGTGCCCCTGAGATAGGTGGTGGTGGCCTCCAGGGGAACAGGGAGGATGGCGGCGCGTGAAGTCCTGTAGTCGCAATACCGTTCGGGCAGATCCCCGAAGCGACGCATGGACACCGGGCGGGTCTCCTGTCTGGGCCTCTCGGGGGCCGTCCGTTTCCCTGCCGCGGCAGGCGCCGGGAGGAAACCTGGCGGCCATGTTTCCGGCGCCACAACGGACAACCGACCGGCGGCGCCCCGGCGGGCCCGGCCCCCTATGGCACGTAAATGGCCCCGGCGATGACCGTGGTCCAGAGGCCGTTCTTGTCCCCGATGGCCGTCTGGGTGACGTTCATGGAGCGGACGATCTTGCCGTTGATCTTCCAAATGGCGCGCTTCTCGTCATAGCTCGCATCAGGGTCAAAATCCACCCCCAGGGTGGTGGCGAGCATGTATGCGGCCAGATCCTCTGCGTAGTCCCCTGCCACCTTGCCCGTCTGTCCGAAGCTCTTGTGCTCAGACAGATACCCGTACTGGTCCGGGTCCTTGGGCATGGCCAGCCCCACCGAGGCCGCCAGGAGGCGGTGGGGCTCGTCGGTAGCGTTCTCGCTCAGCACGCAGAAGACGACCTGTCCCGGCCTGAGCCGGGGCAGCCCCGCACGCACGGACACCAGCTTGCAGCGCGGAGGGAAGATGCTCGACACCTTGACGAGGTTGAACGGGGCGATCTTGGCGTTGCGCAGGGCAGCCTCGAAGCTCGCCAGCTTTTCCTTGTGGCGCCCCACGCCCTTGGTGAGGAAAATCATGCTGGGCACGAAACTCAGTCCGTTCATGTTCACCCCTGAATCGATGGCATAATCTTGTATTGTACACGCAACGAGGGATGACTGCCAGGATTTCGCTGCGCCCGAGTGGATTTGACACCCCGCGCCTGCGGCATTATGCTCCGGCAGCGCACATCGACCCCAGGAGGCGCCATGGCATTGCCCGGAGGGATCCGCCCGCCCACGACCCGTCTGCTCATGGCGGTCTACGCCCGACTGCTGGAGCATTTCGGCCCCCAGCACTGGTGGCCTGGCGAGACCCCTCTGGAGGTGATGGTGGGGGCCGTGCTCACCCAGAACACAGCCTGGGTCAACGTGGAGCGTGCCATCGACGCCCTCAGGGCCGCGGGGGAGCTTTCCCTGGAGGCGCTGGTGCGCATAACCGAGGAGGACCTGGCCAGGCGCATCCGTCCCGCCGGTTATTTCCGCGTCAAGGCCCGCCGCCTCAAGAACCTCATCCTCACGGCCCACGGCCTGGGAGACGGTGACCTGGACGCCTTTCTCGCTCGTCCCACGGACGAGCTTCGCCAGACCCTCCTGGCCGTCTCGGGCGTCGGCCCCGAGACCGCGGACAGTATCCTCCTGTACGCCGCCCAGCGACCCGTCTTCGTGGTGGACGCCTACACCCGCAGGGCCCTGCTTCGGCACCGCTGGATCCTACCCCAAGCCCGGTACCGAGAAATCCAGTCAGTCTTCATGAAACACCTGCCCCCGGACGTCGCCCTCTACAACGAGTATCATGCCCTTTGGGTGGCAGTCGGAAAGACCTGGTGCCGCCCCACCCCACGGTGCGCGGGCTGCCCCCTGGAGGGATTCCCGCCGCTGCGGCACCCCCGGGCTTGGGATTGAGGAAGCGCCCCGTCACCCCTTTCCAGGGGTCTTGGCGGGCCGGATCCTGGCCCCGCAGTGCTCGCACGCGACGGCCTCTTTGTCCCGGCGCCTTGCCGCGATCTGCCTCTTCCCCCAGGTGGGGCATGTCCTGGCCTGTTTGCGAACAACGATGTGGATGACGGCCGCCACAATGGGAATCACGGCCGCGCCTCCTGCGACGCCCCATGAAAGAGCGGTTGCACCCCCCGGACCTGCTCGGGCGACCCCATGACCAGGGCCACATCGGCTCCCTCCAGCACGGTGTCCGGTTCGGGGTTGGGAATGATCCGCGGCCCCCGCCCCACCGCCAGCACGGTCACACCCCATCGCTTTCTCAGTGCCAGCTCGGCCAGAGATCGGTTCGCCGCCGGCGCACCCTGCGCCACCCGGTATGTGCGGATATCCATGCCCGGCAGGTATTGCTCCAGCCCGCAGACCGTGACACCCCGCGGGCTCGATCCCCGAAACATCTCATAGCCGTCCGAACGGACCTCCCGCACCATCTGCTCGATCTCGTCGCGGGGCACCAGGTAGGTCCGTAGTACCCGGGCGAAGATCTCCACAGCCGTCTCGAACTCCTCGGGGATGACCTCGTCGGCGCCCAACTCCATGAGGGGTTTCATCTCCGGCAGGAATCGGGTCCGGGCAATGATGTGGAGGGCGGGGTTGAGTTGCCGGGCCACCGCGGTGACCCGGCGCGTGGCCGCCGGGTCGGAGATCACGATCACCATGGCTCGGGCCCTGGTGACACCGGTGTGCTGCAATACAGCCTCCTGGCTGGCGTCGCCGTACTGGATCCGCTCCCCCCGGCGTCTCTCCGACCTGACCGTCTCGGGGTTCATCTCCACGATCACGTAGGGTATGCCCGCCGCCTTGGCCGCCCGGGTCACGTTTCGCCCGTTCAGGCCGAAGCCGATGACGATGAGGTGATCCGCCAGGGGCCCGGCGCCCCCATCGGACAGCGGTTCCTGGCGTCCGGACCGGTCGTGCCTCCGGGAGACAGGACCCAGGATCCTGGCGGTGAGGTCCGCTGCCCGCGGGGCCAGGCTCAGGATGAACGGGGTCGCGCCCATGCTGAGCACTGCCACGGCCAGGAATACCTGGTAAATCTCCCGAGGAAGGAGGCCTTGATGCAATCCGACCTTGGACAGGATGAAGGAGAACTCCCCCACCTGGCTCAGGGTCATGCCCACCATCACCGCCGTGCGGATGGGGAAACTCAGTGCCAGGGCGGTCAGCCCGGCCAGGAAGCCCTTGAGGAGCAGCGTGGCGGCCAGCACCAACGCGATTCGCCAGGGGTCTCCTGCCAGGTATCTCACGTCCAGGAGCATGCCGATGGAGATGAAGAAGAAGCTTGTGAACACGTCCCGGAACGGGAGGACGTTGCCGATGGTCTGATGGCTGTACTCGGACTCGGAGATGACCAGACCCGCGAGAAAGGCGCCCAGGGCCAGGGAGAGGCCCGCAGCGTGGGTCAGCCAGGCCACGGAGAGGCAGATGAGCAGGACGCCGAAGACGAAGAGCTCCCGGCTGCGGGTCCGGGTGATCTGAAAAAGCAGGAAGGGAACCACCCATTTGGCACTGACGAGGGCCAAACCCACGATGGCGAGCCCCTTGACCCCCATCATCAGCAGCCCTCCTGCGACCGAAGCCTCAACACCGGCCAGTGCGGGGACCAACAGCATCATGGGCACCACGGCGATATCCTGAAAGATCAGTATGGCCAGGGACGTGCGACCGTGCGGGCTGTCGACCTGGGCTTGATCCTGCAGCAGCTTCAGCACGATGGCCGTGCTACTCAACGCCACCAGGAACCCCATGAACACGGCCAGTTGATGGCTGAGGCCCAGGCCCAAGGCCACCAGGGCCGTGCCCCCCACGGTGAGGCCCACCTGCAGTCCGCCCCCCAACAGCGCGGCCCGTCGAACCCGGAGGAACTCGCGCAGGGAGAACTCCATGCCGATGGTGAACAGGAGGAAGACGACCCCTATCTCGGCCATCACGTCCACTTCGTGTGCGGCCCCCACGAGGCGGAATCCGTGGGGCCCCACCAGCACTCCGGTGATGAGAAAGCCGGCGATGGTCGGGATGCGCAACCGGTGGCAGCTCAGGATGACAGCCACGGACAGCCCGAAGACGATCACGACGTCCTTGAGGAGGGGTATCTCCATGTCCCTCGCCGTCCGGCGTCCGGCGGTCCGGCTCGGCGGGATGACGCCCCTTCCCCCCCCCCGGACCCCGGTTGCAGGTCGCCTCAGGTCGTCCTGGCGCGCCTGCCGGTCTCGCGGTTGTCCTCTTCCACCGCCGCAAGGAGTTGGCTGTAGATCTCCGGCGCGGAATACAGGACCCTGTTCCATGACGGGATGAGCGTCCCGTCTGGCTCGGCCTGACTCTGCGCCCACGCCTCCTGCAGGAAGTCTCTGAAATAGCGGGCGGTCAACTCCTCCTCGTGGCGGTCGAAGACCAGGTCGTTGACCTCGGCGTCGTCGCTGTACGCCTTGATGAAGGCCAGGGCGTTCTGGAAGTAGGTCTGCTGGATCATGTCCACGAACGGATCGTCCAGGGGCACGCCGTGAGAGCGCATGTAGTTGAAGAAGAACTTGCCGATATCCACCACCATGCGGTGCAACCCCTTGCCGGCGTCCTCGACGGACAGGATCTGGTGCTTGTGGTCGTAGTTGGGAGTCAGGTTGATCTGAGCGATCTTGCGCGGGATCACCCGGTGGTAGACCTCGGACAGGGTGCTCACCTCCAAGCCCCAATCGTAGGCGATGTTGATCCCTCGGGCCAGCCGGGTGAGAAAGCTGAATTCGCCGGCCAGGGGGTAGTTGAACGTCCTGTGGTATCGGAAGAACCGCTCCAGATCAAGAAACTCCCTCTGGTGCATGATCCCCTCCAGGGCGTCCACCAGGGGCGTCACAAAGAGTCGGGTGACCCTTCCCTTCATGGCTCGCTCGCCCAGGGAGATGCGCGGATAGTAACCCTTGCAGAACTCGAAGTCGTTGTTGGGATTGGCGGTGGGCTCCAGGAGGCGGCCCAGCATGGTCCGATCGTACGTGAGGATGTCGCAGTCGTGCAGACCGATCACATCGCAGTCCTCCCGGGCGAAGATGTAGCCCAATGCCATCCACACAGACTGACCCTTGCCCTGCAGGCCGGTGGAGATCTCCCGCTTCTCGATGGCCCGGAAGATCCCCTGCACCCGGGGCCCCTCCACCCAGACGACCTTCACGTCGCGGGTGCGGTTTCGCAACCGCCCGAAATACCGGACCGCCTCCCGGAATTGGGCCTCCCGCGGAGCCCCGCCCAGTGCCACCACCACGCAGTGAAGGTACCGCACGTCTTCGATCTGGTCCAAGATCCGATCCAGCACCTTCGGGGTCAGCATCTCAGAGTGGAGGCACGGCAGCAGGAGGCTGATCCTGAGATGGCGGGAGTAAATCTCCAGCTTGCGCTCCAGATTGACCAGGTATGCCTCCGGGTCGAACACCCCGTGAAGCGCGTGGAGATTGGTGACGATTCCTTCCTGATGGAAATCCGGCATGGCGCCTCCTCCCCCATGAGCCGCAAGACGGCAGACTATGCGCCTCCCGGACAAGATCCGCTGGGAGACGGATGCCCGAGGCGGGGAAACACGGGGCACTCCCTGCGTCGGGCGTCTGATGAACTTCTGCGCGGCGGGCAGATCGCCGCACTTTTCTCACCGTCCAAACCATGGCAGGTGCAAGGCTTCGCCCGCATCTCACGAGGGGAGCGCCTTCGCCCTGCGCCTGGCCGCCCGGCCGGCACGGCCCCCCGCCGGCCACGCGGCCGCGGGCTTGCGGTCCCACACCGCGATCAGGTAATCTTTGTGTTCCTCGAACTCCTTGGCCTGCTCCTCCACAAGGGATTCCGCCTCCATGGAGGACATGTTCCAGCTCTGCTTCACGAATGAGGCCACCCGGGCATAGTACAGCGGGGTCACAACATCGATGAGCTTGTTCCGGTTCACGGGCCACGCGTGAAAGGTCGCAGCCAGCTCGTACAGGGCCTTCACCCAGGTGCCTACAGGGAAATCGAAACGTCTCTCCCGCAGATGGGCGGCCCTGCGGATCTCCTCGAAGCAGTCGTCGCAGAAGACCTCCTTCCACAGGGAAGAGAACTGCTGAAAGCCCAGCTTGAAGTGCTCGATCAACCCCGGGAGATCCACGCCCACGGCCTCGGGCACCTCCTGGCCCCGATGGCCGAAGGTCTCCACCGTGACGCTGCCCCGGACCCCCTTCCAGTAGGCCTCGAAGCCCTCCATCAGGGAGAAGAGCGTCCAGATGACCTGCCGAAACATGGGGCCCAGGTGCTGGCCCGGGTCCTTGGCGTCGTGGATCTTGACCCCCAGATTGGACTGGCAGATCCGGAAACCCTGAGTGATGGCGTGGGTCGTCATCCAGATGTCGATGCCGAAGCGGGCCACATCCGTATCCCACACCTCCTGCTGGCTGTAATACCTGGCCACATCGCGGGACAGGGCGAAGTCCCCCCCGATGGGCTGCCGGATCCTCTTTCCGTACAGGGCCCGGGTCAAATTGTAGACGATGGTGTTGGTGATGGTCCCGTCGTACTTGTGCCGAAGGTACACGGGCGCCACGAACTCGTAGCCGCCGTCCATCACCGGATCGA
Source organism: uncultured Desulfarculaceae bacterium (assembly GCA_964514105.1). Lineage (GTDB taxonomy): Bacteria > Desulfobacterota > Desulfocorpusculales > Desulfocorpusculum > Desulfocorpusculum > CAZEPJ01. The sequence goes on from CAZEPJ010000052.1 coordinate 28,220, forward strand.
GGAGGTATCTCACCCAGTCCGACGTGATGCTCCGAAGGTCGGAATCCACCACCGCGCACGCCCGGACATCGAGCCTGGCCGCCGCCTCGAAGATGGAGCGCAGCGCCGTTCCCTTGCCGCCGGGGCCGCGGTAGATGGATACGATCTTCTCCTGCCATGGCTTGATCTCGAACTCCCGGGCCGCCTCCCGGGTGTCGTCCGTCGAGCCCCCGTCGGCGACGAAGATCACGGCGCGGCGGTCCGGGTAGTGCTTGGCCAGGCCGCGGGTGACCATCTGGATCACATGGGCGATGGTCCGCTCGTTGTTGTAGCAGGGGATTCCCACCAGGATGTCCGCCCGCTCGATCTCCTCCAGGCGTTTGGATGTGTAGTGGCGCAGCGCGGTATCGTAATGGGGCATCTCGATTCCCCCCCTCCCCATGGAATGGCGCGGGGGCGGCTCAGGTCCCCTGGGCCCCCAAGACCTTGAGGATTCCCCGATTCCACCCTTCCGGCCCGACGCCTTCCAATCTGACCAGGCCGGGCGTATGAATCCTGGGGTGATGCCTCCCGTCGGCCTGCTGCACCAACATGGGCACGTCGACGACTTCCAGCATGGGCAGGTCGTTGAGCCCGTCCCCCAGTGCCGCCGTCCGGATCTCCCCCCACGCGCTTCGGTAGACGCCGGTCAGGATCGAGACCGCCCTTCCCTTGTCGCTCTCCCCCATCAGGTGGTAAAACCGCCCCCGGGTCACCCGCAACCCCCTGCCCCGGATCGCCTCAACCAGGGCGGCCATCTCCTCTTGCCCCCCGCGGAATACGAACGGTTCGTCGAAATCCCGCATCTTGGCCATCTCGGCCTGCCTGGCCGGCAGCCCCGTCAGTCGGGAGACCTCTGCCGCGTCCATGTCCCCGAAGCCCCGAACCGCGAAGCCGTCTTCCCGGAGCGCCTCCATGGCCTCGCGCAACTCGGTGTACCGCGCCCCCAGTCGCATCAACCAGCCCCAGGGTTTCTCCTCCACCCTCGCCGGGAGCATGGACGGCACGACCCAATCCGTTTCCATGGGGAAGAAGATCCCCCCGCCGTTTTCCGAGATGTAAGGCTCCCGGTTGCGGAGCCTTCGTCGCCAGTGGAGGATCTCCTCGCGGGTCTTGCTGGAGCAAAGGACCAGGGGGATCCCCCTGCGTCGCAGCAGGCCAAGGGCGGGCACGGCCGGCCGGAAGGAGTATGTCCCACCGTCCAAGAGGGTTCCGTCCAAGTCGGTGAAGACCACCAGGTTCATCGCCTCCCCCATCTCCGTGGGGCACCTGTGCCATGCCATGCGTGGGGACCCGTCGAGCCCTCCCGCGCGGACCCGCGGGCCCTCCGCCTTGTCTCGGGCGGCGCGGACAGATCACGCAGAGTGTATCACACTCTCCTGGCCGGCATGGCGGGAAAGGCCGGTTCTCAGCGGCGGGTCGGGTCGTTGCGGGGAGTCGTCGAAAAGCGGGCCTCCTGCGCCTTGGGGGAGCCGGAGGCCGCGATTCGCCGCCGCCATCCCCCTGACGAGGACCGAGGAAGGGGGCGTTTCCGAAAATGGCTATCCCCAGCCGAAGACAAACCAGGCAAGAAGCGTCCAGAAGATGGCCGAACCTGTCCAGGCGGCCAAGCCGTCCGGGATGAAGCCCACCCGGTCCTCATGCAGGCGCAGTCGTTGGGCCAGTTTCCGCCGCGTGGGCCTGGACTCGATCCGCTCGGCTTCCGTGGTCGCACGGCCGGTCATCACCGTCGGATTCGCTTTCGCGCTCATGACGAATCCCTCCGCTTCCAGTCAGGGAGCGAAGCCCGCGGCAGATCCTCGAGCCCTGCCGCGCGGCGCTCCTCTGGGGGATCTTTCAAAGCCCGTCCTGCCCCCTGAGGGTCACCGGGCGTCGGTGACAGGGGCCGCGTCTCGCTTGGCCCTGGATTGAATGGCGTTGATCACGATGCCCACCAGGGCCACGGCGATGGCGCCAGGCCCATGAGGATGACCACGATTCCCCCTCCCAGAAGCCCCCTGGTCCAACCGGCCCGGTCCTGCTTCTCCTCCTCCGACATGCCGCACCTCCTCGAGGTCCCATGCCCGGCCCTTCTGGTCCAACGGGGTTGAAGGACGGACTTACCACGGAGGCCCGGGCGGCTCATAGGAATCGAAGAATAGTGTTTTATGAGCTTCTTAGTATCTGAATGCCGTCGAATCGTTTCCTGGCGAGGGGAAACCGGGCGGTGCAACGAATCGGCCACGAGCGCCGGGGGGTGCCCGCATCCCAGCTTCGAGGCCGGCACCCCACGTGTGGGCAGAGACGGCAGCGGACATGGAGACGGCGTTGGGATGAAACCGCCGTCTATCTGCCGCCCATGGCCTTCAGGTGCGAGACGAGGTTGACCCGCCTGCGCTTCAGTTCGAGTTTGGCTCGGATGTTCGAGCGATGGAAGGCCACGGCTGCCTCGGAGATCTTGAGGAGGGAGGCGATCTCCTTGCTTCTCTTGCCGGTCATCACCAGATTGGCCACGCGCGCGCACCTCTGTGGGGGTCAGACGCTCATGCCACGCGGCCAGGCGCCGGGCAAAAGACGACGAGAGATCCTTGAGGTTCCCTTGGATGATCTAGAGCAGGGTGCGCTGGGCCCCGTCCAGGCGCGTGGCCTCCAGTTCTTCCAGATAGGGGATCACCAGCCCGTCCAAGGTGGCTCGCATGTTCTCGTCATTCTGAAGGCCCTCCTTCTCGCGATGTTCCAGCAGGACCCGGAGGGCCGTGTTGAGCTTCTCCACCCGCTCCATGTGGCCGGAGATCTCCTCGTCCTTGCAAATGAGGGCCTCCTCGTTTCGAAGACGCGCGGTGATATCCCGGCTAACACGAACCACGCCCCGCTTTCCCCCGAAGTCGCACGGGGCCCCACCGCGGTTTCCACATCCACCACCTCTGCGTCCATCCTGACCGCCTTGCGCCGCTCGGGCGGGAGAAGATGGTTGCCCGCCATGACCAGCCGGGTGCGTTCCTGCACCTGGGAGTGGGAGTCCGGATGAAAGACCTGCGTCAGTGCTCGCCCCATCAGCTCCCCCGGCGTGGCGGCCCCCAGCAGCCTCGCGGCCGCGGGCTTGGCGAACCAGGCCACCTGATCGTCGGACACCCACAAGGCGTCCGGGATCAGCTCCACCAAGAGCCGGTAGCGCTCCTTGACCTCTTCCAGGGCCCGCTCCTTGACCCTCCCACCGGGCCCCGAGATCCCGTGGACCCGCTCCGCCTCTTTACCCGTCTCTCCCATGCCTCACCCCGGATCCATGTCCGGGCCTTTTCCCCAGAGAATCGCCGCGGGCGCTTCGTTTCCGAGCACAGAACCGCCGTGGGCCAGTCGCACCGGCACACTGCACGCGGGACCAGCCCTCCCTTCGTGTCTCGCGCCCCGCCGGGGCCCCTTGTTGACTCACAAGGCCCACACCGTGTAGAGTGCCATCCAATGCCCAGCCCC
>CAZEPJ010000053.1:0-5502 GCA_964514105.1 uncultured Desulfarculaceae bacterium
CGCAGAGATTTCTCTTGACCCCCAACCCACAATCCCGTAGTCTTATTCAGATAAGACACCCGGCGGTCCCCGCAACGACGGCGGGGGGTGACCAGGAAGGGGCGTGATTATCAAGAGCCTGCAAATCCCATAGAGGTGGGGGGGTGACGAAATGACCGGACTTGGCACCCACGTTCTGCTCGATCTCTATGGCTGCGATCCCGGTCGTCTCAATGATCTGGAGTTCCTCCGCCAGATGTCCTTAGAGGGCGTGAGACGATCGGGTGCGACCATTATGGGGGATCACTTCAAGCAGTTCCAACCCCAGGGCGTCAGCGGGATCATCATCATCGCTGAAAGCCATCTTTCTCTGCATTCCTGGCCGGAATTCTCGTACGTGGCCATGGACTATTTCACGTGCGGCACGCGCATCGATGTCGATGCGGCCGTCAGCCATTTCGAGGAGGCCCTCGCCCCCCGAAATGTGGTGAAGAGCAGACACGCCCGGGGGAGCGAGCTGGAAGGCAAGGAATGGGCCGTGCCCCAGGAAGGGCGGGCCAAGGGCCCGACGCCCTGGTTCACGGAGTATTACGGGGACCGCGGGGAGAGTGAACGCGTCCTGCTGGGGTACCAGTACGCCGTGGAGCGCGAGCTGGTGCGGACACGGAGCCAGTACCAGGAGATCCTGGTGATGGAGAACCCGGTCTACGGTCGCATGCTCTTCCTGGATGGGTTCGTCATGACTACGGAGAAGGACGAGTTCGTGTACCATGAGATGCTCTCCCATGTGCCCATGGTCGTGCACGGGTCCGCCAGGGACGTCCTCATCATCGGAGGCGGGGACGGCGGAATCCTCCGGGAGGTGCTGCGCCATCCCACGGTCGGCCGGGTGGACATGGTGGAGATCGACCGGGAGGTGGTGGACGTCTCCCGGGAGCATCTGCCAGTAATCGGGTGCTCCTTCGGGGACCCCCGGGCCCATCTGCACTACGAGGACGGCGCGGCCTTTGTCCGAAGGACTCCCGGCCGGTACGACGTGATCTTGGTGGACTCCACGGAACCCATTGGGCCGGGAAAGGCGCTGTACGCCTCCCGATTCTATGCGGACTGCCGAGACGCCCTCAGGGCGGGCGGGGTCTTCGCGGCCCAGGCCCTCTCGGCGTGGGTTCAGGAGGCGGAACAGAAGGCCATGTTTTCCAATCTGAGGAAGGTCTGGCCTCACGTGGAGCCGTACGTGGCCAGCATCCCCACGTACCCCGGAGGTCTGTGGACCTTTGCCCTGTGTGCCCAAGGTCCGTTGGCCCGGACGGCCCCCGACGAGCAGTACGCGCGGCGCATCGCCGAGGGGTGCCGCTACTACAACCCCCAGATCCACCACAGCGCGTTTTGCCTGCCCACGTTCCTCAGGGACAAGCTCAAGCCCCCCACGGGCACGCGGCATTGACTGAACGCCCAGAATCGGCAGGGCCGATTCCCCAAGACCCCGAAGGGACCCTTCGGGGTTTTTCTTTTCCGCCGGGGCCATGACATGCCCCCTGAACATGGTCACCCCACCAGCGCCGATGTATATTAGACGGGTGGGCGGGAATCGGTCCTGGGGGAACGATGAAAGCCGGGCTTCGTGCCTCGAGGTGGGCGTCATGTTGTTCCGGATGAAAGGCGTTTGGCTGGCTGCTCTCGCCCTGATCGGGTGCACCCCGGCGGCGCGGGAGGGGGCACCGCCTCTGGAGGTCGTGCCGTGGGTCGATCTCGAGCGTTACGCTGGCACGTGGTACGAGATCGCACGTCTCCCCAACAGCTTCCAGATCGGATGCGTGGGAACCAAGGCCACGTACACCCTCCTGGAGGACGGCCGGGTGGGCGTGATCAACGAGTGCCGAAAGGGATCCATGGAAGGTCCATTGGATCGCGTCCAGGGGACGGCCCGGGTGGCGGACCCCAAGACCAACGCCAAACTGAAGGTCTCGTTCTTCTGGCCCTTCTATGGGGACTACTGGGTCATCGAACTGGGCGATGACTACCAGTACGCCGTGGTGGGCCATCCCAGCCGGGAATACCTGTGGATCCTCAGCCGCAGGCCCCAGTTGGACGAGGGCCTATACGGGCGCATCGTCGAGAGGCTGGGCCGCTTGCACTACGACACGGGCAAGCTCCAGAGGACGCCTCATACGTCCTGAGACCCCGCCCGAGTCAGCTCCTCTCCCGCCGGCGCCTCTCGCGCCGCCGCGTTTCCTTGTCCTTGGACACCCACCTGGTCTGCTGTCCCGGCAAGGAGGGCCCCAACTCGGGGAAGAACGACCCCGGCGGGGGGGCGGGCCGCGCAGCTGCGGGCTTCGGGGTCCGGTTGGGTTCCCGGTCCGGGCGAAGCGGGGGGCCGGAGAGACAGGCCGGGGGCACGGAGGCGGCGAGGAAGAGCAGCCCCTGGGTCCCGTAGAAGCGAACGCCCCGTCTGGCCGCATCGCCAGCGTGGATCTCGAGGATGACGGAATCAGGACCCCGGCGCCTGGCCAGACGGGCGGCCATCTCCCGGGTGACGCTCAAGACGACCCAAGGACCCCTGGCGGGCCGCAGTCCGTGGCGCATGACAACGGGGTAAGCCCTGGTCCTGACGCCATGGAACAGGCGAGGGGGTGCGGCCGCCAGGGGCTCCGGCGCCAAGACCACCGACGGGGCCGCGTCCCGTATGCGGTCCTCGGCGGTCTCGAATCGCCCGCGCTCGGAGCCGTGCATCAACTCCTGTATGTGCCCACGCCCCACGAATGACCAGCCCTCCTCCTCCCGGATGGCCTGAAGCAACTCCTTGATGGAGACGAACCCATCGGGGTCGGGCACGAGCCCGAACTCGTCCGGCCGCACGCCCAGCACGTAGTGGAGGAACTTGGCAAACGTCTGGAGTTCACGGCGGTGCATCTATTGACCCTCCTCGGGCGTTCGGCTATGATAAGCCCCGCATGGGCGGTGTAGCTCAGGTGGTCAGAGCATGCGGCTCATATCCGCAGAGTCCGGGGTTCGAAGCCCTGCACCGCCACCAACAGGACATCCAATTACCATCCATATAAGGCCGGGAAAGCAAGGAAAGACAGGGCTTCCCGGCCGATTCATTCTCCAACCTCCTCCAGCAAGACCCGTGGACATACCACCACTGTTGGTGGCATCTTCGCCGATACGCGGGGTTGGTGGTATTCCCATACCATCCATTCCTGACAGGTCGCCGGTGCGAGTCACTCTTGGCTCCCCTGTTCCGGCTGGCCTTTCCCAGCCCCGCTTTCGTTGGTTTCGATTTCCCCACGGGGCCCCAACGGACTTTCACGGAATCCCGGGGGCAAGGGGTCCAGCGATGGCTCTCTGACAAGGGCCACATCCGGACATCTGCCCAGACACCCCGGAAGAACCCCCACTGACTGCACACCCACCGGGTCACTCCCGCTGGGCACACACAGGTCCAATCACACGGGGCGAGGGTCCATCGCCGTGCGGCCCAATGAGGTGAGGCCCCAAGGCCGGGCTTCATCTGTTCCGAACGGCAACGCAGGTGCCTGACGTTGTGTGTGGCCCAGCGGGTGCGCCGCTCAGGCCAGCTCCACCCGGAGAGAATCCTCCAGCGGCTTGGATCTCACGATGCGGACCGCCACCTCCTGCCCATCCTGGAGCCACGAGGCGGCCGAGATGGGGATGCCCGCTTCGAGCATGTAGGCCGGCAGGAGGAGCTGGACCCGGTTGCCGAACCGCCCCAGGACCAAGGCCGGGGTCTCCTCCCCCCGCCTCCCCTCCAGGTACTTGAGAAGCCAGTAGCGCTGCCTGGCCGCCTCCATCTGGGTGGCCTGGGCCTGCAGTTCGTCGGCGGCTGCCAGGATCTCCTCCAACGCCTCCCGGCTATACGGCGGCGGCGCGCCGCGCAGCGAGGCCGTCAGCTGCCGCTGTGTCACCAGGTCCGTGTAGCGCCGGATGGGCGACGTCGCCATGGCGTAGGGTGCCACGCCCAGGCCGCTGTGAGGGCCTGGCTCCAGCCGGGACTCGGCCCGGTTGAGGAGCTTGCGCTGGCGGTAGTTGAGAAAGAGGTCTGCCCCCCGCCCGTCCAGGATGCGCTCCCTGGGGTCGGCCTGGACCCGGTAGATGACCGGGGCGCCCATCTCGGCAAGGTGCCGGGCCGCCAGCCAGTTGGCCTGGATCATCATCTCGCTCACCAGGATCTGAGAAGGGCTCTCTCGGTCCCGGGTCTCCGGAACGATCCCACCCTCCCCGTCCAGCCGCACGGTGACCTCGGGCAGGGGCAAAAGCAGTGCCCCCCGCCGCACCCGCTCCGCCCGCCAGGCCAGCGCCAACGAATACAGAGCCACCAGGGGACGCCCCGCCTCTTCCATGGCCCGATCCACGTCCTCGTAGGAGAGGCGCTCTTTGACCCCGATCCACGAGAGACAGAATCGGTGGGCGAGCAGGCCCCCCCCGCCATCCACCTCCATGAGGAGGCTCACGGCCGGTCGGATCTCGCCGACCCGAAGGCTGCACAGTCCCTCGGAGATCGCCGGGGGGAACATGGGGACCTTTTCTTCCGGGAGGTACAGGGAGGTCCCCCGAAGACGCGCCTCCTGGTCCAGGGGCGAGTCCCTGGGGATCACCCAGGAGACGTCGGTGATGTGGATCCCCGCCCGCCAGCCGTGCGGGAGGGCCTCCAGGCTCAGGGCGTCGTCGATGTCGTGGGTGTGTGGGCTGTCCACGGTGAAGGCGTGGAGCGGGCGGAGGTCCTCCCGGGCAAGATCCTCCCCGGTGTCGAAGGCCCTCCGGCCCGCCAGCAAGGCGGCCTCCTCCAGGAGCTGGGTGGAAAAGGCCCGGCGCGTCCCGAACCGGTGGAACAGGAGATTCTCGTCGGGGCCCCAGATCCCCATGCGGACCAGCACCTGAAAAGGGGCCAAGGGGTTCGCCATGCCGGCCCGCCTGAGGATCTCCTCGCAGCGCTGGGCCCGGGGGGCGCCCTTGCCGTGGATGGCGAGCTCCTTGAGGAGTTCCACGATCTCCTCCCAGCCCTGGGGGCGCGCGGCCGCGCGGCCCTCCCAGGCCTCCCGGATCCACTGGCTCCCCTCCCGGGCCTGGCGCTCCTTTTCCTCCTCCCGGGCCCGCTGGGTCCGGATCTTCTCCACGGTCTGTGCGTCGTTGGGCCTGAATCCGTGCACCCGGAATCGGAAGCGGACCCGGTCGGCCAGTATGGCCCGGATCACGGCCGAGACCTGATCGTCGCCAACGCGCCCCCCGAAGGCCAGCTCGGCCAGATCCCGGGGCGCGTGTTCGGCCCCCTCCTCATGGAGGAGCTCCCACAAGCTGATCAGGTCCAGACGCCCGCTCAGCTCCTCCCGCAGGGCGCCGATCTCTCGAAGCCTCCTGGCCAGCGCCTCCCGCGGTTGGTCGAGGGGAACCCTCGAGTCGGAGACGTGGACCACGCGGCCGGCGGTCAGGCTCATCTCACGTCCGGTCTCGGTGAGCACCCGCATGCGCCCCTTGCGCTCATCCATGCAGACGGACGTGACCAAG
>CAZEPJ010000053.1:5512-31221 GCA_964514105.1 uncultured Desulfarculaceae bacterium
GTCCTCGATGAACTCCACGATCTGACCGGGATTCAACCGTCGCCCTCCGTCACCACTTGCCCAGGAGCATGACCACCCCGATGACGATGAAGGCCGCTGCCGCGACCTTCTTGAGGACGGAGGCGGGCACCCACTGGGACATGAGGGCCCCGAAGGCCACGCCCAGGACGGTCGCCAGGATCAGGGCCAGGCAGGCGCCCGCGACCACGGCCAGGGGCGAGCGGCTCTCGGCGGTCATGGTCATGGCGACGAGCTGGGTCTTGTCGCCCATCTCCGCCAGGAACACGGTTCCGAAAGTCGCCAGGAAGATCTTCCAGTCCAAGGCCATGTCTCCTTTCAGTTGGATGACTCGTCCCAGGCCGCCCGGGCGTGGGGGCGAGAAGAGCAAGGTCCTCGCCGCTCGGGCATCAGGGCAGCAGCTCGAAGTGGGCATCGGCGATGCCGTCGAGCAGGAGGAAGGATTCCAGCCGCACGCAGAGGAGCTCCGCGTCCGGATGATGGGCGAACTCGTGCAGATGGGGGTGGCGCTCCAGGAGTCTCTCCCGCACGGCCTCGCGCTTGTCCGCGTCCTCCACCGGACGGAACCGGCCGCTCACCGTCAGGGCCCGAGCCCGGGAGCGCCTCTCCGGCAGGTCCTCCTCGCGGGTGTCGATGAGCAGACTGACCATGGGATTGCCCATCAGGTTTCGGTATTTGGTGGAATCCCGGCGGGTCACCATGTAGATCTCCCGGCACTGGTCGTCCGCGGCGTAGGCCATGAGCGAGCAGTGGGGCCGGTTGTCGATGGCCGTGGCCAGGACGCACAGGTCCTTTTCCCGGATCAGGGCCTTCATGGTCTCCAGCATGGTCCTTCCTCCGTCTATACCCCCAGGCGCCCCCCCGGATGGAGTTCCTTCCCCTTGGCTAAAGGTATATTGTAGAGCGATATGGGAGGAAACGCCATGGACGATGGGATCAAACTGGGTGTGAGCGCGTGCCTGCTGGGGCAGAAGGTGCGCTACGACGGCGGGCACAAGTTGGACCGGTTCATCCAGGACACCCTGGGCCCACACGTGGCCTTCGTCCCCGTGTGTCCCGAGGTGGAGTGCGGACTGGGAGTTCCCCGGGAGGCCATGCGGCTGGTGGGAGACCCGGAGGCCCCCCGGCTGATGACCGTTCGCACCGGCCTGGATCATACCGATCGCATGCGCCGGTGGGCCCAGAGGCGCCTGAAGGAGCTGGAGAAGGAGGACCTCTGCGGCTTCATCTTCAAGGGCGGCTCGCCCAGCAGCGGCATGGAGCGGGTCAAGGTGTACACCGAGCAGGGGATGCCGTCCAAGACCGGAGTGGGCATGTTCGCCCGGGCCTTCATGGCCCATTTCCCCCTGATCCCCGTGGAGGAGGACGGCCGCCTCAACGACGCCAGACTCCGGGAGAACTTCATCGAGCGGATCTTCGCCATGCAGCGGTGGCGGCAGGCCGCGGCCCGGGGGGCGAGACCGGGCGTGCTGGTGGACTTCCACACCCGGCACAAGCTGCTCGTCCTGTCCCACAGCCCCAAACACCAGGCCCTCATGGGGAAGCTGGTGGCCCGGGCCCGGGAGATCCCGGCCAGTACCCTGTTCGAGCAGTACCAGGCGCTCCTCATGGAGGCGCTCAGGCTGAAGGCCTCGCCCAGCAAGCACGCCAACGTGCTGATGCATATCATGGGGTACTTCAAGAAGGACCTGACCCCGGACGAAAAGCAGGAACTCCTGGAGGTCATCGGGCGCTATAAGGGCGGGCACATCCCCCTCATCGTGCCCGTGACCCTTCTGCGTCACTACGTCCGCAAGTACAACCAGCCCTACCTGCGGGAACAGGTCTACCTCGACCCCCACCCCGTGGAGCTACAATTGAGAAACCACGTGTAGCCCGACTCCCTCCCCCCCCGCGGGCGCAGGGGCTGTGTTTGTCCCGCGTTGGCCCCCCGGCGGCGCCGGGGGGGGGCGGCCGGGATCGGCTACCGCTCCATGATCCCGTCCTTGAGGGCGTGGATGGAGGGCACGGGCACGGGCATGCAGCGGTCCGTATCCGGATTGTACATGCAGCGGTACGACATGCCCCGGTTGCCCTGGGCGTCCATGACGCCCCAGCCCCGCATGAGGTACGGACAGGCATCATTGAAGCAGACGTACATGAACTCCCGATTCCACTCGGTGAACGGGGTCTGGGGGACGGCCCACTTCCGGAGCCGCTCGCCGCAGTGGGGGCACAGCAAGCTATCTTTGACCCGCGCCATCCGCCCCTTCAGGTCTTCCTCGGGGGGTGCAGGTTCCACGTCCACGGCGGGTACGGACCTGGGCCTCCGGGACGGATCCCCGCCATGCCTCTCCGCATAGACGGCGTAGACCGGATCGCTGGGGATACCCAGATGGGCGTACTTGTCTTGCCGCGGCCGGGGTCTGCCCTTGGAGAAAAAGACGCTGGTCGGTCCGAAGGCCCCCGCGCGCCTGAACAGATCCTCCACGAACAGGATCCGATCTTCCTCGCCCGACTCCCGCCAGAGCTTCACGGCCTTTTGGGGAAACATGCGGTTGGAGAAGATGACCAGGAAGAGCCCGCCGGGCTTGAGGATCCGGCCGACCTCGCCGAAGACCTCCAGGGGCCTGGTCATGTAGTCCACCGACACCGTGTTGATGACCACATCGAAGGATCGATCCTCAAAGGGGAGGCGGGGGTCCCGATTCAGATCGTGGATCACGCGCCGGGTGAGCCGTCCGTTGCGGGACAGCTCGTTCCCGTTGAGGCCCAGGCCCACCACTTCGGCCGCCATCACGTCGGCGGGGATGTGGGAGTCCCAGCCCGCCATCAGATCCAGGATGGCGGGCCGCTGCTCGGTGATGAGGGCGCCGATGATCCGCTCCACGGTGGAGAGCGCCAGGGCGTCCAGGTGCCCCACCAAGCGGTCCCTGGCGTAAAAAAGGGCGTCGTCGCCCTCGTCGATCCGGGAGAAGGCATCCGCCCCATAGAGATCCGCTGCAGGATTCCGCAAATCGAGACATGTCTCCGCCGCATTCATGTTCAAGCTCCTTTCTTGGGCCCTGTCTCTGGGTGAGGCATTGAAACGGCTCGCCGATTGTGGAAGGCTTTCCAGTAAAGCCACGTTCATGGGTGCAATAAAACACCCCATTTCCCAGTCTGGAACTACCTGTATCAGATTACTGCGGCAGGGAGGCGGGTCAAGGGGGGGTGCGTGGCGCATTCGCGGTGGTCTCGGGTCATGCGAGAGCCGCCCCTCCAAGGAAGATCAGGGGCGTTTTGGGGTGACGGGTCCCAGGGGACAGGGGGCTGGGCGCTTCTTGGGGGATGGCGAGGGACGCCGGCCGGGTCGGCACGGCCGGCCCGCGGCTGCGCCCCCGCCGCCCTTTGACCCGTGGGAGTGCCGTGGACAACCCCGTGCCTCTGGACGGCCGGACATCCCCATGCTCATGGAGGCCAGCTGTGGGAGGTGTCAACCAGGACGTCTTTGAGATGAGACGGGTACGTTTCCAGTGCCCGTCTATCTATGCCCCGGGCAGGTCGGTCGCCGGGCACTGGGCCTGGCAGGCGAAGCAGTAGTAATAGCTCCCCGTCACCAGGGTCTGCCACAGCTCCCGCAGCTCGAAATCGTGGATCCGGCCCGCCATCTCTTCCTTGGGCCGGCGAATGAGCCCCTCGACGAAGTCCCGGAACCCCCGAAACCCGAACTGGAAGATCCGGTCTCCGCAGAGCTTCTTGTTGATCTTCCCCCCGCCCGAGAGGGCCTGGACCGGACATGCCCCCACGCAACGCCCGCAGTGATCGCACAGATCCTCCTTCAACGGCGGATCGGGGTTCAAATGGGCGCGCGTCAGGACCGCCGAGAGTCGAACCGCCGACCCGAACTCCCGGGTCACCAGCAGTCCGTTCTCCCCGTAAGAGCCCAGTGCGGCCCGCACCCCGGCCCGACGCAGGCAGATCTCTCCCCGCATCCCCTTCTTGGGTGACCGCATGTCCAAAGGGAGAAACGCCGGGACGGCCACGGCCGGGAACCCGCGGCCCTCGAGGACCCGGGCCGCGGCCAGGGCCGAGCATCCGGCCTGGTCGTACGTGAACGATGTGTCGAACTGGCCCATCTGAATGTTCCCGGAGCGAAGGGCGGCCAGGCTGTGCCGGGCCGCCACCACGACTACGCTGCGCGCCCCCGGCAAGATGCGGTCCATCTCGCCCGCATGTTCCGGGAGGTCCCCCGCACGGAGCACGCCTACCAGATCCGCTCCGCCCCGGCGGGCCCCCCCCCTGACCTCCTCCTCCAGTCCTGTCGCCATGGTCTCGCCTCCTTTCCACCCCCCGGCTCTCTCCCGCTCGGCGATCCCGAGCCGATCCCGCGACGAGGGGGCCATGGTATCCCACTTCCCTGCCCAGGCACAACCGTCGCCCTGCGGGACCGACAGGGTGGGCACCCCGGGGGACAAGACGGGCCGGGGCCGGAAACACGTGGGGCGACCCCGAGGGATCGCCCCTATGGAAACCGCCCCCTGTGCGGGCGGCATGGATGGACGCGGTATCAGCCCGCCGCCGCCTGGAGCTTCTCCACCACGGCCTTGGTCTTGATGGCGTGGGTGCCCAGACCCAACTCCTTCTCCCCCATGCCCAGGGCCAGTCCCAGGACCTGGGTGAGATAGAGGACCGGCATGTCGAAGCTTTGCTCGAAGGTCTTCTCGATGACCTTCTGGTTGGAATCGAAGGTGACCCCGCAGAAGGGACAGACCACCACCATGGCGTCGGCCTCCAGGGACTTCAGTTCGGCCAACTTGTCCCGCCCGATCTCCAGGGCCGTCCGTTGATCGGCCACCAGCACCGACCCCCCGCAGCACTGCTTCTTCCTGGTGTAGTCCACGGGCGTGGCCCCCGTGAGACGGATGAGGTCGTCCAGGGTGTGGGGGTCCTCCACAACATCGAAGCCACCGTACAGCGCCGAGGGCTTGAGGAAGTGGCAGCCGTAGTGGGCCGCGAGCCTGAGGCCGGCCAGGGGCAGCGTGAAGGCCTCCCGCATGCGCTCCGGCCCCACCTCCTCCCAGAGGATTCGCACGAAATGTCTCACCTCCACGGGTCCCGTATACTTCCGGTTGATCTTGGCCAGGCGCCGGTTCACTGTCTCGCGCTCCCCGGGGTGTTGGGCCAGGTGGCGCGAGGTCTCGGTGAGCTGGGAGGTGCAGGAGCTGCACAGGCTGCAGATGGGCAGTCCCCTCTCCTCGGCCAGGCTCAGGTTCCGAGCGGCCAGGGCCTGGGCCGCCCCATGATCGGCCGCGGCGATGGGAAAGCCGCAGCACGCGAACGACTCCAGGGTCACCAGGTCGATGTCGAAGCGGGCGGCCACGGCGCGCACCGACTGCTCGTAGCTGCGGACCCGGGCCGGGATGGTGCAGCCAAGAAAGAGCGCGTACGATTTCCCCATGGATTCCTTCCTCAGCGTCAATCCGCGGACTTGTTTTCTCGTCCCATCCCCTGCAGCGACTCCAGCAGGGGCGCCACGTCATCATGCGCTTGGGGCATGGCCGGAAGCCCGGATTTCACCCGCTTCTTGTTGTCGAACTCGTCCAGGGGGTACAGGGTCCCCTTCTCGCGAAGGAGGTTCACCTGCATGGGAATCCCCTCGGGCATGTTCCCCTCCCGGAGGGCGAGGTTCTTCAAGGCCCGCATGAGATCCGCGATCCTCACCCCCTGGGGACAGCGCTCCTGGCAGGTGAAGCAGGTGGCGCAGAGCCACACGAAGGGCTCCCTGAGCACCTCCCGGCGCATGCCCAGGAGCACCATTCGGATGATCTTCCGGGGGTTGAAAGCGGCGTTGAAGCGCCGCACCGGGCAGCCCGCCGTGCACGTGCCGCAGGCGAAACACTGCCGGATCCCCTCGCCGCCGGGCTCGGCCGCCACCTCGCAGGCGAATCCGGGATCCAAGGCCTTGCTATCGAGGACGGCCTCGGCCTTGCTGTTCGTTTGGTCTTCCATCACACTTTGCCTCGTTCGCGTCCGTTGTCAATCGTCTGTTGTCAGTCGCCCTCTCCCACGGACCACTGACCACGGGCGGTGGCGCCACTTTGAAGGCCCCCCGAAAGGACTTCCGCTTCGCTCATCGCGGCGACAGCTCCTCCTCCTTGAACGTGGCCAGGGGCAGCGGCTCGGCCAGATCGCGACCGGGGACGTAGTCCAAGGCAGCCTGGGTCCTCCGGGCCACGCTCCGGAAGATCTCCCCGACCCGGATGCCCATGGGACAGGCGCTCGTGCACTGGCCGCAGCCCACGCAGGACGTGCTCATATGGGCCAGGCGGGTCATGTGGTAGAAGAGGGTCTCCGCGGGCATCTTGATGGCCCCCTTTCGCATGGCCCATCGCACGTACTGGGATGCCGGGTGCTCCATGGCGCTGCTGTCCATGACGCATGTCTTGCAGTAGCAGACGGGGCAGACGTCGCGGCAGTTGTAACAGTTGATACACAGGGCCAACTCGGCCAGGAGCTTCTCCAGGGGAAGGAGCTGGGCCTCCGTCTCCTCGAAGAGCCTGTCCCGGAAGGAGACACGCCCCTTCACCCAGGCCTCCACGGCGCCCTTGCGTTGGGCCGGCGGTTCCATCTCCGAAAGGCCCAGGGCCTCGAGGGTCTCCTCGCCCCGCCCCGTCCCCGCGGCCAGGCAGGGGCCCTGGCTGCCTGTGCCCACGAGCTGGATCTGGATGTCGGCACCCTCGGGGGTGGGGTGCTCGCACGCTTGGCAGCACCGACGAAGCTCCGGGGCCCCCTGGGGTGCAGGGCCGCCACTTCGCATGGCCTCCAGGAAGGCGGGGCTGGAATCCGGGTGGGCCTGGTCCCAGATCCGGTACGCCGGGGGTTCGAAGGTGCCCATGCAGTCGATCCCCAGAAGCAGGAGTCGATCCCGATCCCCCTGGTGGAGTTTCACCAGCTCCACGAAGGCCCGCATCTCACAGGGCCTCAGCAGGGCGCCGATGAGCCCCCCGGGGTCCTGGCGGGTGAGCTGGGCGGCCAGGATCCCTCCATTGACGGGCAACACCGGGGCCACGGGGTCCACGGCGCGAAGGGCCGCGGGGTCCCTCACCAGCGTGTGCTGGACCATGGCCCCCTGGGGGAGGTGCTGGGGCACCAGGACGGCCTCCACTCGCCTCCCCTCCAGGAGGCCCCGACATAGCTGGGTCATCGATGCCGACAGCCCCTTGCCATCGGCTTGGGGCGGCGCGAATGACTTGGCCATGGGCTCTCTCCTCCTCAATGAATCCTCAAAGGATCATCTGGGCCTGGATGGGGCTTGCGCCCTTGGCCTTCAGGGCATCCACCATCTGCCGGATCGTCTCGGCGAACAGGCCCCCCTCACTGGCGCTGATCCATCGAAGCCACAGGCGATCCCGATCCATCTTCAGGGCGTCCAGGATCTCCCACAGGAGGGCCACCCGCCTGCGGGCCTTGTAGTTGCCGTTGGTGTAATGGCAGTCCCCCGGATGACATCCCCCCACCAGCACGCCGTCGGCCCCCTCGAGGAAGGCCTTGACCACGTACATGGGGTCCAGGGAGCCCGTGCACATGAGGCGCACGGTGCGGACATTGGGGGGATAGGTCATGCGGGCCGTCCCTGCCAGGTCCGCGCCCGCATACGTGCACCAGTTGCACAGAAAGGCGATGATGGTGGGTTCCTTGGTCTGCTGCATCGCTCTTCACCTCCAGCGTCGCGTCGCAAGCCGCGCGTCCCGTGCCTCGCCTTCAACGCTGGGCGCTGACCCGCGACTCGGGAGCCGGGACGGATCTTGATCAACCCTCCAGGAGGGCATCGATGGCGGCAAGGATCTGCCGATCGGAGCTGCCCACCAACTGGCTGGCATCGTTGGGACAGACCGCCGCGCACGTGCCGCAGGCCTGGCAGAGATCCGCGTGGACCACGGCGTGCCCATCCTCCTCGCTCAGCGCCCGGGCCTCGAAGGGGCAGGCCTCCACACACAACCCGCAGGCCGAGCAACGCCCGGCCAGGACCCGCGCCCCCTGCGGCATGGGGACCTGCTCCAGCCCGGCGAGAAAGGCCGCCGCCCGCATGGCCGCCCCCCTCCCCTGGGCCATGGCCTCGCCCAGAAAGGCGGGCCCGAGGGCGAGCCCACCGGCGTACACCCCATCGCGCAGATCCAGGGGGCGGAACTTGGCGTTGACCTCCGGGAGAAAACCGTCCGAATCCGGGGAGAGCCCCAGCCCCTGGAGGATCCCGGAGGGCAGGGTGGGTTCCACGCCGCTGCTCAGGACGATCCGATCCGGACGAAAACGCACCCGGACGCCCACCACGGGGTCCAGGGCCGTGAGGGTCAGATCCCCGTTCTGGATGTCCAGGACCGGCGGATCCGCGGGGTCAAAGGAGACGAACAGGACGCCCGCCTCCCGGGCCCGGCGGTAGTGGCGCTCCAGCGTCCCGAAGGCCCGCAGGTCCCGGTAGAAGACCAGGACGCGGAGGTCCGGGTTGGCCTCGGTCAGCTTGAGGGCGTTCTTGAGGGCCGCAGCGCAGCACACGCGGCTGCAGTATGCATGGGCCTCGTCCCTGGAGCCCACGCACTGGATCATGGCGACCTCCCTCAAGGCCCTGGGATCCAGGCCGCCGCCGGCGATCTGCTCCTCCAGCTCCCGCTGGGTGATGATTCGGCCGTCCTGCCCGTACCGGAAGGTCCGGGGGCGGTGCATCTCCCCACCGGTGGCCAGGATCACGGCCCCCACGCGCAACGGATCCGGGGTGCCGCCATCGCCCTGGAGCTCGGCCAGGAAGGCGCCCGGGCGCCCCTTGACGGCCCGGACCGTGGTCTGGGTGAAGACTCGGACCTGGGGGGTGGATTCCACCGCGGCCCGGAGGCCCTCCAGGAGCCTGGCGGGCTGGAACGCGGGGTCCAGGCCATAACGGAGCCAGCGCAGGTTCCCCCCCAGCTCGGCAGTGCGTTCCACCAGGGTCACGGAGTGCCCCAGCTCCGAGAGGGCCAGGGCCGCGCTCATCCCCGCAGGCCCGCCTCCCACCACCAGCACTCCCCTGTCCGGGGTCACACCCGCTGCTGGGGGCAGGACGCGGTAGTTGCGACACCTGGCCAGGGCTGCGCGCAACTCGGCCGCGGCCCTGGCCGTGGCCCCTGCCGCGTCCCCGCCGTGGACCCAGGCACCTTGCTCCCGAAGGTTCACGATCTGGATCAGGTTGGGATCGATGCCCGCGGGGGCGAGGGCCTCCCGAAGCCGGAAATGGAGCCATCGGGGCGTGCAGGCGCCCACGACCAGGGCGTTGGCGCCGTGGGCCGCCAGGCCCTCCCGCAGGGCCGAGAGGCCGGCCTCCTTGCAGATCCGCGAGCCCGATGCCACCACCACATCGGGCTCCCGCCCCAGGGCGCCTCGCAGCGCCTCCCAATCCAACTGGGACTTCAGAGTGCCCCCGCAGTCGCACAGGGCCACCAGGACCCGCAGATCCTCCTCCATCAGATCCGTGACCGGCCGGGCCGCGGGGGCCCGATCTCCACGGGAAGGAGGCACATGGGAGGCGGCCAGGGACGCGGCCTCATGGGCCTGGACCACCGCCTCGGGGACATCCTTGGGCTCGGCCGCGGCCCCGGCCATGTACACGCCGTCGCGGGGCGTCCGGCTCAAGGAACCGGGGGCGGGCTCCAAGAACCCGTCCCCATCCAGGGGGATCTCCAGGAGGGCCGCCAACCGCCTGGTCTCGGGCGTGGCCTCCAATCCAACGGAGAGGACCACCATGTCGAAGGGGTCCTCCCGCCATTTCCCGTCCTCTCCCTCCACGTGGAGCCACAGGCGGCCGTCCCGGCGCAGGACCTCCCCGGGGCGTCCCCGGGTTAGCCGGATCCCCCTGCTTCGGCTGGCTTCCAGGTACGATTCGTACCCCTTGCCGCAGGCGCGAAGGTCCATGTAAAAGACCTCCAGATGGGCCTCCGGCATCAGGTCTCGGCAGAGCCTGGCCTCCTTCAGGGCGATCATGCAGCAGACCGAGGAGCAGTAGCTGTGTCCCTCGTCCCTGGAGCCCACGCACTGGATCCAGGCGATGCGCGACGGGACCTGGCCGTCCGAGGGACGCCGGATCTCCTCCTGTCCCTCCAAGAGGGCTTTGCCGAAGCGCCGTTCGAACTCCAGGGAGGTGAGCACGTCGGCGAACCGGCCGTGGCCGAACTCCAGATGATCCGAGGGGTCATGGAGCCGGAATCCCGTGGCCAGCACGATGGCCGAGACCCTGCGGATCTCGGCCCGATCCCGGGCCTCCAGGTCGACGGCCCCCTCGGGACAGGCCGTGACGCAGGCCCCGCACCGGGTGCAGCGTTCCCAGTCCACCGCGATCTGCGCTGGGGCGCACAGGGGGGATCGGTTGCCGATGGCCTTTCGGGTGGTCACGCCCCCATGGAGGGGATCGGGGTACGACTCGGGACAGGCCTCCATGCATCGGCCGCAGTGGGTGCACTTGGCCGGGTCCACCCCAACGGCCGCCCGAACCAGCTCAACCGTGAAGGCCCCGGCCCGACCGTCCACCCGCTCCAGCCGCGTGGAAGGCAGGAATTCCACGCCGGGGTGACGCAGCAGGGACTTGAGGCAGGCATCGGAGGAGCCGGGGTCGTGGGGGAGGATCTGGCAGAAGCCGCAACTGTCCGTGGGGAACTGCCGGTCCAGGAGGGTCATGGTGCCGCCGTGGGACGAGGCCTGGTCCACCAGCACGACCCGACGGCCCGCCTCCACCAGGTCAAAGGTCGCCGTGAGCCCGGCCATGCCGGCCCCGACGACGAGGACATGGGCCTCCGGATGGTCCTCCGGGGCCTTCTCCTCCAGCAGGTTCACGTGGGCGCAATTCGTCTCCATGGCCTCAAGCCCCCATCAGCGCGTCGATCTCGGCGAGGATCTGCTCGGAGGTGAAGTGTTTGAGCCGGGCCGCGCCGCTGGGACAGGCCGCAGCGCAGGATCCGCAGCCCAAACAGAGGGCGTCGTTGACCCTTGAGATGCCCGCCCGCTCCTGGTACGAGATGGCCCCGGACGGACAGAGCCCCAAGCAGGTCTGGCAGCCCACACACATCTCGGAGTCGATCTCCGAGATCATGGACTCGACCTCCACCTTGCCGCGGCTAGCCAGGGAGAGGGCCTTGGCGGCGGCAGCGGACGCATGGGCCACCGTGTCGGGTATGTCCCTGGGGCCCTGGCAGGTGCCCGCCAGGAAGATCCCGGCGGCCGCGGTGTTGACCGGGGCTAGCTTGGGGTGCTGCTCCAGGAAGAACCCGTCCCGGCTCCTCCCCAGGAGAAAGGTGCGGGAGACCTTCTCCACGTCGGCCCGGGGCTCCATGGCCGAGGCCAGGATCACCATGTCCACCGGGACCCGCAGGACCTCTCCCGACAGGGTGTCCTCCCCGATGACCACCAGGCGCCCCTGCTCCTCCGAGGTCACGGCCTGGTCTGTGACGAGGCCCGCCTTGCCCCGGATGAATACGGCCCCCTCGTTCTGGACCCGGTCGTAGAACTCCTCGTACCCCTTGCCGAAGCATCGCATGTCGATGTAATAGAGGAAGACGTTGGCCTTGAGCTTCTCGCGGATGAGGTGGGCGAACTTCAGGGCGTACATGCAGCAGACCCGGGAGCAGTACTCGTGGTAGTTCTTGTCCCGGCTCCCCACGCAGTGGATGATGGCCACATCCCGGGGCTCCGTGCCGTCCTTGAGCTGGATGTGGCCCCCCGTGGGCCCCGCAGCCGAGACGAGGCGCTCGAACTCCAGGCCTGTGATGACGTTGGCATACCGGCCGTACCCGTAGTTGGTCATGGGCGAGGGGTCCATCTGGTCGTAGCCGGTGGCCACGATGATGGAGCCCACCTCCACATCCTCCACCCGATCCTGCTGCTCGAAGTCGATGGCCTTCATCTCGCAGAACTTCTCGCAGGCACGGCACTTGCCCTTCTGGAAGTAGATGCAGTTCTCCCGGTCGATGACCGGCTTGTTGGGGACGGCCTGGGGAAAGAGGGTATAGATGGCCTTTCTCTGTCCCAATCCCTGGTTGTATTCCGAGGGGACCTTCTTGGGGCACTTCTCCTGGCACACGCCGCAGCCCGTGCAGCGCTCGCGGTTCACGTACGACGCCTTGTGCAGGATTCTGGCCTTGAAGTTCCCCACGTATCCCGAGATCTCCAGGACCTCGCTGTATGCGTGCAGCCGGATGTTGGGATGGGACCCCGCCGCGACCATCTTGGGCGTGAGGATGCAGGCCGAGCAGTCCAGGGTGGGGAATGTCTTGTCCAACTGGGCCATGTGGCCCCCCACGGACTGGAGACGCTCCACGAGATGTGCCGTGCGGCCCGCGTCCGCGATGTCCAGGGCGGCCTGGATCCCGGCGATGCCTCCCCCCACGATGAGGGCGTCGGGGTTCACCGGCACCTCCTGGGACGGCAGGGGCTGATGGAAGGCCACCCGGGCCACGGCGGCTCGGATCAGATCCCCGGCCTTGGCCGTGGCCGCCGCGGGCTCCTCGGTGATCCAGGAGCAATGCTCCCGGATATTGGCGATCTGGAGGAAATAGGGATTGATGCCCGCGGACTGGCAGGTCTTGCGGAAGGTGTTCTCGTGCATGCGGGGCGAGCAGGCGGCCACCACGACCCGGTTCAGCCCCATCTCCTCGATGTCCTTTCGGATCTGGGCCTGGCCGGGCTCGGAGCACATGAAGCGGTAGTCCCGGGCCACGGCCACGCCAGGCAGCGACTTGGCCCACCTGGCCAGATCCTCCACCGCCACCTTTCCCGCGATGTTGGTCCCACAATGGCAGACGTAGACCCCGATCTTCACAGTCATTCCCGTCTCCTCCCGTCGGGCTGCCCGGCCCTCCCGTCCCGGCCCGGGGCGGTGGCCATGCCCCGCGGTCTTTCCCCGGCCGCCATCCCAAATAGTGCAACACCTATTCTATAAAACGAGACATTTGATTTCAACCTCCAAGGACTCGCCCGAGGATCCCCTCCGTCATCCTCCCGCGCCCTGGGCCGATCTTGTCCCTCCGGTGCCTTTCATCCCGGCTTGACAGTCGAGCCGGGGCCATGGTACGGAGGGAAGCGGCCCTCGGGGCCCCTCAACGGACAGGGGATCCGCGGCCGAAAGGCCGATCCGGCAGAGGCGCCGGGAGGTCATCCGGGGGCGGTGGGCGTTCCGACCCGCAATCCGCAGGGGCCGGCCGTTGCCCGGGATGACGCATGGCCAGGCGACTTCGCGTCCTGTATCTCCAGCTCCCCGTCCCGGACTTCGCATACGACTATTGGGGTGCGGACCACCCCTTGGCCGGGGGGTACCTGGCCGCCTATGCCCTGGCCCGGGGCGTGGCCCACGAACCCCTGTTCCTTCCCCCGTCCCTGACTTCCTTCGCCTCGGATGCGGCCCTGGTGCGGTCCGTCCTGGATCTGGGCCCCGACGTGGTGGCCGCCACGTTGCATCTGTGGAACGCCGAGCGCTGCGCGCGCATCCTCGGACAGGTCAAGGCCGTCCGGCCCGGCCTCCGAGCCCTGGCTGGCGGCCCCGAGGCCGCAGGGGAGTTCAGCGAGCGATTTGCAGGGCACCCCTTCGACTGGGTCCACGACGGGGAGGGAGAAGGGGCGTTCGCCGGGGTCCTGGAACGCCTGTCCGCCGACCCGTCGAACCCGACCCTGGCCGGTGCGGCGGCCGGCGCCCCCCGGGAGGTTCCCCTGGAGGCACTCCCCTCGCCGTACCTCACGGGCCTGCTTCCCCTGGCGCCGGACGGCTCCGCCTGGGTGGAGACCATGCGGGGGTGCCCGTTCGGCTGCGAGTACTGCCGCTACGGCAAGTCCTTCTCGGGCATGAGATGGTTCCCCGAGTCGTGGCTGGAGCAGCACTTGGCCTGGGCCCGGGGCCGAGAGGCCCGGGAGGTTTATTTCCTGGACCCCTCCTTCCAGATTGCCCCCGCCCTGGCCCGTCGTCTGGAGCGCCTGGCCGTCTGGAACCCCGGCGGGATGGCCCTGCACACCGAGGCCCGGGTGGACGGCATGACGGCCGGACTGGCTCGGGCCTTCGCCAGGGCGGGGTTCACCTCCATGGAGACGGGACTCCAGAGCATCCACACCCACGTCCTGAGAGGGATCGGCCGCACCGCAGACATCAAAGCCTTCGCCCGGGGCGCCGCGCGCCTCGTCCGCGAGGGTTTGAGGCTCCAGATCGACGTCATGCTGGGTTTGCCCCATGACACGCCCGAGGGCTTTCTGCAGACCCTGGATTTCCTGGTCGAACATGGCCTGTCGCAATGGGTGTCCATCTATCCCCTGCTGGCCCTTCCCGGCACCCCCCTGCGGGACAAGGCAGCGGGGATGGGGCTCCGATTCCGCCCCCGCCCGCCGTATCAGGTCGAGCAGACGCCCCATTTCTCCCTCGAGGGCCTGCGCCAGGCCATGGCGGGGGCCGAGGGGCGCCTGGGCCTGGGGGTGTTCCCCCTCCATCTGCCGGACCTGACCCCCAAGGACTCGGCCGGGGGGCTGGTGGGGCTGGTGGATGTGGAGCTGGCGGCGGGGGGGCGCGTGGGGCTCGGGCAGGACGTCTCCGGGAGACTGGCCCAGTGCCCGGTCTTTCTCTTTCACGCCGGGGAGGGAGAGCTGCCGTGGGAGGCCATGCGCGCCTGGGGGGCGTGGCAGCGCCGCCATCTCCCCACCCTCATGCCCTTTTGGGGCATCCGGACCGAGCGCCCCTTCTCCCTGGCCGAACTGGCGGAGACCATCCGCGCCCTCCATGAACCCCAGGCGTACCAGTCCGGGGTCTGGTCCCTGGCCCCGGACCCATACCTGAGGCTCTCCTGCAGGCCCTTTGTCCTGTCGTCCTGCCCCGGCGATCCCGGGTTCTGGCTGCGGGTGAACGATCTGGTCCCCGTGATCCGGCACACAGACCGGCTCCCCGTGGGGGGGCGAGACGACCCGCTGGGCAGGCTCCCGGTGCTGTGGGAGACCCGCGGAGCGCTGGGAAGGCGCATCCTGGCCTCGGTTCAGCCGGCATTCCACGGCCGCGAGGAGGAGCTGCTTTTCTCCCGCCGGGAAAACGCCCGGGCGTGGGCGGAGCTCACGGGCCTCCCGTCCCCTCCGCCGGGGCAGCCCCAGGCACGGGTCCGCGCCCCGTGAGGCGGCGGCCCAGCCCCCCGGCCAAGCGTCCGGCTTCAGCCCGAGCGCTCGGCCCGGTCGTAGCGGGAGAACTGCATGCTGAAGGTCCCGCGGCCCTGGGTCAGGGATCGCAGGGCCGTGGAGTACCCGAAGGTCTGGCGCAGCGGGATGAGGGCCGTGATGGCCTGGATCACGCCTCTGTGCTCCATGCCCTCCACCTTGCCCCCCCGGGCGTGCAGGTCCCCCAGGACCTCCCCCAGGAACTCGGAGGGGACGAGGACGTCCACCCGCATGATGGGCTCCAGCAGGATGGGTTCCGCCGCCTCGCATGCCGCCCGGAACGCCATGGAGGCCGCCACCTTGAAGGCCAGCTCGGTGCCTGCCTGCTCCTGGTACGAGCCCCCCACCAGCCGGGCGTGGACGTCCACCACGGGGTAGCCCCGGCTGATCCCACCGTGCCAGGCCTCCTGGATCCCCAGCCGCATGGCCTCCTGGAGGAACGGGGGGATCTGCCCCTCGGGGAGCTGGAGGGTGATGCGGTTGCCCTCTCCCCGCGGCAGGGGCTGCACGCGGACCACCGCGTGACCCCGCTGGAGGCTTCCCTGGATCTCCCGATCGAAGCGGGCCTCCCGCTCGGCCGTCCCCACGATGGTCTCCCGATACACGACCTGGGGTTTGCCCACGTTCACGTCCACGTTGTATTCGACGCGCATGCGCTCGACCAGAATCTCCAGATGGAGCTCCCCCATGCCGGAGATGACGGTCTGCCCCGTCTCCTCGTCCTCCTTGATGTGGAAGGTGGGGTCCTCGTCCGCCAGTTTGGTCAGGGCGAATCCCAGCCTCTCCTGATCCCCACGGGTCCGTGCCTCCACGGCCACGGAGATCACGGGATCGTAGAACTCCATGGATTCCAGGAGCAGGGGATGGGCCTCGTCGCATAGCGTGTCGCCCGTGCCCGTCTCTTTGAGCCCCACGGCGGCCACGATGCTCCCCGCCGGCGCCGATTCGATGCGGTCCCGCTTGTTGGCGTGCATCTGCAGGAGCCGGGCGACCTTCTCCTTCTTCCCCCGCGTGGCGTTGAAGATCTCCTGTCCGGCCCGGATGGTCCCCGAATAGACCCTGGCATAGACCAGCTTGCGGCCCTGATCCATGGCCACCTTGAACGCCAGGGCGGCCAGGGGGCCCTTGTCGTCCGGCGGCCGCTCCTCCCAGTCCGAAGTGCCCGGGACCACGCCCCGCACCGGCGGGACGTCCAGGGGGGAGGGAAGGTAGTCCACGATGGCGTCCAGGAGGGGTTGAATCCCCTTGTTCCTCAGGGCTGCCCCGCAGAGCACGGGGACCAGTTCGAAGCCGATGACGGCCCTGCGGATCTCCCCGACCAGGACATCCTCCTCCACTGGCTGACCTCCCAAGTAGAGCTCGGCGATGCGGTCGTTGCGGTCCGCCAGGGCCTCGATGAGGGCCTCCCTCCCCCTCTCGGCCTCGGCGCGCATCTCCCCGGGGATGTCCACCCACTGGAAGGACGCCCCCAGGGACTCTTCCTGCCAGCGCACCGCGCGCATCCTCACCAGGTCGACGACTCCCACGAAGCCCCCCTCGTGCCCCCACGGGAGCTGGATCAGCAGGGGTCGGCAGCCCAACTTGTCCCGCATCATGCGGACCGTGCCCGAAAAGTCCGCGCCCACCCGGTCCATCTTGTTCACGAAGACCACCCGCGGTATGTGGTACTTGTCCGACTGATGCCACACCGTCTCCGATTGGGGCTCGACCCCCTCCACCGCGGAGAAGACCACCACGGCGCCGTCCAGGACCCGAAGGCTTCGCTCCACCTCGATGGTGAAGTCCACGTGCCCGGGGGTGTCCACGATGTGGATCTCCCGGTCCTTCCACGTGCAGGTCGTCACCGCAGCGGTGATGGTGATGCCCCGCTCCTGCTCCTGGGGCATCCAGTCCATGACGGCCGTGCCCTCGTCCACCTCGCCCATCTTGTACGACTTCCCCGTATAGTACAGGATGCGCTCGGTGACCGTGGTCTTGCCGGCGTCAATATGGGCGATGATGCCGATGTTGCGCACGCGCTGAAGCTTGGCCATGACCAGAAACCCAGGGCACGGCCAGCGCCCGCCGCGGCGCCTGGCCGAACCGTGGCATTCGGGACGGCGCTAGGCCGGCCCGCGGTTGATAACAGAGCGGGGGTCATCTCCGGACGACCGCTGGTTGCGAATGAACCGGGGGTCCGTCTGGACGGGCCCCCCGATGGCAATGTGGCCGGCCAGGGTCTCCCGAGCCTTTCCCTCCACGAGGATCTGCACCGCGCGAACCCCCGGGACGTTGGCCCGCACGCTCTCAACGATGGAGTAGACGGTCATCAGCTCCATGGAGGTGCCACCCGGGTGGTTCCGGACGAGTTCCTCGCTGAAATCCAGGGTGCAGCTCCCTCCCTGGCACACGGGATCCCTGCGCAGGACGGTCCCCTTGGGCATGGTTGGCTGCAGGCCCGAGCGAGGCCCGAGGATGACCTCCCGGATCACGGCCCCGGCCATCGCGGATGCGCCCGTCGCCTTGGAGACGCGCCGCACCTCGGCCACGAGATACTCGGCCTGATCGTCGGAGAAGAAGAGGGTCACCGCCATCTGTTCTGTCGGCTTGGGGAGGGCCTCCCGCGGGGGCTGGGGCTTGCCCTTGCCCGTCCTGCCACCCCAGAGGCCGTACCCGATCCAGGCGGCGGCCAGCAGCACGGCCACCCCAATGGACAGCAATCCGAGGGTCCTCCATCTGCTGCGGCTTCGGGGGGCCTCCCTCCTGGGCCTCGAAGACGGCTTTTTCCGGCTTCGCACGGAACGGGCTCGGGGCCTGGACCTCATGCTTCCTCCCGCGCGGGCATGGCGCGCCCGCAGTGCCGCGTCAATGTAGGCCACTTTGCGGGGCGTGTCAAGCCGCAAGATCCTTGAGTTTCATGGACTTTTGGCTGGAGGGGCGGAGTCGACTCTGCTATAATCCTCCCGACCTACCAACCCCGCAGGAGGTGGGATGATGAGCCTGAAGGACCGGATCTCGCAATGGGTCTCCTTCTTTGAGACGGAGAACCTCAAGGAGTTCATCCTGGAGCTGGACGAGCGGAGCTTCATGATCCTCGGCATTGCCACGGCGGTCCTGGTGATCGTCTTTCTCATCAAGCGGTGGATCCGCAGCGCCGTGGCGGTGCTGGCCCTGTGCGCCACCATCGTCCTGCTGCACTTCGCCATCCCCCCCGAAGGGCAGGAGATCAGCTTCGAACAGCTGGTGGAGCTCTTCGTGGGGGGGGCGGTCATCGTGGGCACCACCATCTACTTCATGTTCATCAAGTCCGACTGAAGACGGCCGGCGGCGGCCCCCCAAACGCACCGTGCGGTTTTCGTTAGGGGTATCTTGACAACGCAAGAGGGGATCTGGTAATAGCTACCGACACAGCCCAGAACGCTTTTCCTGACCCCGAGGTCCCAGATTGAGTTTCAC
This sequence comes from uncultured Desulfarculaceae bacterium, assembly GCA_964514105.1. Taxonomy (GTDB): domain Bacteria; phylum Desulfobacterota; class Desulfocorpusculales; order Desulfocorpusculum; family Desulfocorpusculum; genus CAZEPJ01. Next base: position 24,116 of record CAZEPJ010000053.1, read on the forward strand.
CTGCAGGGCATGTTCGCGCGCGCAAGGATTCCTTTTCCCGTTCCCCGGCGATTTCCCCCACCTGCCATGCGACGAGTTCCCGCTGATGCGACACACGACCGCTTCTGCCCGCAGCCTTTTGCCCGAGGGAGATGGATGCGCAACGCCCGCGCCGACAGACGGGGCGCCTGCGCCCCGGGAGACCATCCGGTTATCGGCCGTTCGAGGGGCACTGTCCCTTGCCCGTTGGTCGTAGCGCATCCACCGCCGGGCGGTGGATGACGAGAACGGCACCGAGCCCGCGTCTCGGAGCTGCGGCAGGGCGCGGGGCGGTCTTCATGTCCCGGGACGGGCGGACACCGTCCGCCCGGCGAGCGATCCCAGGAGTTGTCCTCATGGATGCACAACCGGCCGTTTCAGCAGGAGGACCCTGGCATCTCCAGGTGGAGGGGATGTCCATCTCCTTCGGGGGGGTCCAGGCCTTGTACGGTGTCTCCTTCAAGGTGAGAAAGGGGGAAATCTTCTCGGTCATCGGCCCCAACGGGGCGGGCAAGACGGTGACCCTCAACTGCATCAACGGGCTGTACAGACCCCAGAAGGGGCGGATCCTCATGGGGGGCGAGGAGATCACCCGGTGGCGCCCGTACCGCCGGGCCGAGGCCGGCCTGTCCAGGACCTTTCAGAAGATCGAGCTCTTCTCGGGGATGACGGTCCTGGACAACATCCGGCTGGGTCGGCACATCCATCTCAAGTCCGGGATCCTGAGCGCGTCGTTCTATCTGGGCAGGACGGCCCGGGAGGAGACGACCAACCGCGCCTTCATCGAGGAAGAGATCATCGACCTTTTGGAGATCGAACACATCCGGCACAAGGTGGTGGGGATGCTCCCGTACGGACTGCAGAAGCGGGTGGAGCTGGCCCGGGCTCTGGCGCTCAATCCGAAGATCCTCCTTTTGGACGAGCCCATGGCGGGACTCAACCTGGAGGAGGTGGAAGACATGGCGCGCTTCATCCTGGACATCAACGAGGAGGAGCGCTGGAAGGTGACCTGCATCCTGGTGGAGCACGACATGGGCGTGGTCATGGACATCTCGGACCGCGTGGCCGTGCTCAACTTCGGACAGAAGATCGCCGAGGGGTCCCCCAAGGAGGTCCAGCAGAACCCCGAGGTGATCCGGGCCTACCTGGGGGATGTGGAGGATCTGTATGCCACACGACGCTGAACTCGGTGCCGAGATTACCAAGGAGTTGACCCTCCCCAAGCTCTTCCTGCGAAAGTGCAGACAGTACGGGCGCGCAAAGGTGGCTATGCGGGAGAAGGAATACGGCATCTGGCGGCCCATCACGTGGGACGACTACCTGGAGAACGTCAAGGCCCTGTGCCTGGGCTTCGTGTCCCTGGGGCTCAAGAAGGGCGACAAGGTGGCCATGATCGGGGACAACCGCCCCCAGGGGCTGTGGGCCGAGATGGCCGCCATGTGCGCCGGAGGGGTGGGGGTGTGGCTCTTCCAGGACAGCCTCATGGACGAGGTCCAGTACATCGTGGACCACTCCGACGCCCTGTTCCTGGTGGGAGAGGGACAGGAGGAGGCGGACAAGGGGCTCTCCATCCGGGACAAGTGCCCCAAGCTCAGGCGGATCATCTGGGACGACCCCAAGGGGATGCGCGGGTACGACGACCCCATCCTCATCAGCATGGCCGAGGTCCAGCGCCTGGGCCGCGAGCTGGACCGCCAGGACCCCCAGCTGTTCGAGTCGCTGGTCGCCCAGGGGCACGGGGACGACGTGTGCCTACTCTTCTACACCTCCGGTACCACGGCCCAGCCCAAAGGGGCGCTGCTGAGCCACTACAACATGCTCACCATGGGGCAGAACCTCATGCGGGTGGACCCCTGTTACCCCGAGGACGACTTCGTGTCGTATCTGCCCTTCGCCTGGATCGGCGAGCAGATGATGTCCCTGTCCGCCGGGCTGCAGGTGGGCTTCACCATCAACTTCCCCGAGGAGCCCGAGACCGCCCAGGAGAACATCCGGGAGATCGGCCCCCAGACCATGTTTGCCCCCCCCCGGGTGTACGAGCAGATGGTCCGCAACGTACAGGTCAAACACCTGGACGCCGGGTGGCTCAAGCGCAGGTGCCACGAGTGGGCCATGAAGACCGGGTACGCCTGGGCCGACTGCCTCTTCGAGAAGAAGCCCGCGGGTCTGGGGCTGCGGATGGGAAGGGCCATCGCCGAGGCGCTGGTCTTCAAGAAGCTCAAGGACCACCTGGGCCTCTCCCGGATCCGCCACACCTACACCGGCGGCGCGGCCATGGGCCCGGACCACTTCCGCTTCTTTCACGCCCTGGGGGTCAACCTCAAGCAGATCTACGGCCAGACCGAGATCGCCGGGATCTCCGTCCTGCACCGGGACGGCGACGTGAAGTTCGACACCGTGGGAAAACCGCTGCCCGAGACCGAGGTGCGCATCACCGAGGAGGACGAGATCATCTCCAAGAGCCCCAGCGTCTTTCTCGGCTACTACAAGAACCCCGAGGCCACGGAGAAGACCCTCAGAGACGGGTGGCTGTACTCCGGGGACACGGGGTTCATCGACGAGGACGGCCACCTGGTGGTCTTCGACCGATCCAAGGACATCATGATCCTCAACGACGGGCGCAAGTTTTCCCCCCAGTTCCTGGAGGCCCGCCTCAAGTTCAGCCCGTACGTGCGGGAGGCCTGGGTCATCGGCCATCAGCTTCCGTACACCGCCTGCGTCATCTGCATCGACTACAACACCGTGGGGAAATGGGCCGAGGAGCGGGGGCTGCCGTACACGAGCTACTCGGAGCTGTCGCAGAAGCCCCAGGTCTATGAGCTGGTAACCCGGCCCATCATGGAGGTCAACCGCACCCTGCCGGCCTCGGCCAAGATCCAGAAGTTCCTCAACCTCTACAAGGAGCTCGACGCCGACGACGACGAGCTCACCCGGACCCGGAAGATCCGTCGTGCCTTCGTGGAGGAGCGCTACAAGGACATCGTCCAGGCCCTGTACAGCGAGGCGGATACGGTCCACATGGACACGAACATCACGTACGAGGACGGCCGGGTGGTGCGCATCGTGGCCGACATGCGCATCGCCAAAGTCCCACAGGAGGGAGGTCGCTGATGGAGGTGCTGTTCAATCTCCTGGTCTCGGGGATCATGGTGGGGAGCATCTACGCCCTGGTGGCCCTGGGCTGGGTGCTCATCTACAAGTGCTCCGGCGTCCTCAACCTGGCCATGGGCGAGCTGACCCTCATCGGGGCCTATGTCTGCCTGTCCCTGTTCACATGGTTTCAAAGGCCCATCGGCCATGGGACCACGGCCTTCGTGCTTGCCCTGGCCGGGACCCTCGTCGTCGGCGCGGTCCTGGGCCTGCTCACCGAACGGGTCTTCCTGCGGAAGATGATCGGGGAGCCCGTGCTCAGCGTCATCATGGTCACAGTGGGGCTTTCGTTCTTCTTCAAAGGGGTGGTGGAGTTCCTGTGGGGCACGGACACCCGGGTGTTCACCCCGGAGGTCTTCAGCAAGAAGCCCATCCCCATCTGGGGGAGCATCTACGTGGATTCGGTGTATCTCTGGAGCTTTGTGGCGGCCATCATCCTCCTGCTCATTTTCGTCTCCTTCTTCAAGTACACGCGCTGGGGTCTGGCCATGCAGGCCACGGCCGACGACGAGATGGCCGCCCTCTCCCTGGGGGTGAGCGCCAAGTACGTGTACGCCCTGGCGTGGGCCATCGCCTTCATGGCTGCTGGCGTGGGGGGGACGCTCCTGGGGAACGTCAACGGGGTGAACATCTCCGTGGGATACCTGGGTCTCCTGGTGGTGCCGGCGGTGGTCCTGGGCGGCCTGAACTCGGTCCCGGGCGCCATCGTGGGGGGGATCATCATCGGCGTCCTCCAGAACCTGGCCGACGGGTACCTGTCCGAGTTCACCCCAGGGGGGGTCAAGGAGGTGGCCCCCCTGGCCTTCATGGTGATCGTACTGCTGTTCAAACCGTTCGGCCTGTGGGGCTGGGAACGCATCGAGAGGGTGTAGACCATGAGCTTCTTGCCTTGCGGCGTCTATCACGAGCACTACCGGCAGGACCACGCATGGTGGCAGACGGCCTTCGTCCGGGGCAAAATGGTGGCCCTGGCGGGACTGGTCCTGGTCCTGTTCCCCCACATGGACCTGGTGGCCCCCAACATGGGCCCATACGTCCTGAGCATCGCCATCGTGCTGTTCTACACCATCATCGCCGCCACTGGGGTGCAGCTCCTCATCGGATACTGCGGCCAAGTGACCCTGGGCCACGCGGCCTTCGTGGCCGTTGGAGCGTACACCTCGGCCCTGGTGCTCATGCACGGCCCCGAGTGGGCGGCCATGGGGGAAACCGGCGGCCCGCTCATGGGGATCCTCTCGGCCGTCTGCGCCGGCCTCATGAAGGCCGGGCTCCTGTACCCCGTGGCCATCGTCCTGGCGGGCCTCGTCTCCGGACTCTGGTCCGTGATCTTCGGGCTCCCTTCGGCCAGGGTCAAAGGCTTCTACCTCATCATGACCAGCATCGCGGCCCAGTGGATCACCGTGGAGTTCTTCATCACCCAGTACGTGAGTCAGATCGGGGGGCGGGCCCAGGCCTTCGTGGTCATGCCCGAGCACTTCGCCATCGGTCCCTGGACCGTCGACTCGGACAAAGGGGTCTATTACCTGGGGGTGATCTTCGTCCTCATCATCACCGCGGCCCTGGCCAACATGCTCCGGTCCAAGCCGGGCCGGGCCTGGATCGCCGTGCGGGACAACGACATCGCCGCCGAGGCCATGGGCGTCAACATCGTGTACTACAAGCTACTGGCCTTCTTCGTGGCCGGGGCCATGGGGGGCGTGGCCGGGGTCTTCTGGCTCAACTTCAACACCATCATCAGCCCCGAGCATTTCCAGTGGTTCTGGTCCCTCTGGTGGGTGGGGGTCATCCTCATCGGGGGAGTGGGGAGCATCCATGGGACCATCTTCGGCTCCATGTTCATGGTGCTCATCATGGAAGGGCTCAAGGCCGTCATGAGCCCCCTGGGAGGGGTGTACCCGGAGCTCATGGACAAGTTCCTGTTCATCAAGGAGGGGCTCTTCGGACTGGCCATCGCCCTGTTTCTCATTTACGAGCCCAACGGGATCTCGTACCGCTGGTGGCAGTTGAAGAACTACTTCAACCTCTGGCCGTTCTCGTACTAGGCGGCCGGAGGTCCCGAATCGGCCGGGAAAGGGGGTGAGAACAGGGGACGTCGAGGCGTTGAAAAGAGCGGAGGTTTTCTGATCATAGAGACTTCTCAGGAGGTGAGGCATGGACATCCGCAAGGCAAGGTGGTGCGTCTTCATGGCCCTGCTTGTGGTCGGGCTGTCAACGGTCCCGGCCCGGGGGGCGGAGGAGATCAAGGTCGGGGCCATCATGGACATCACCGGGGCCACGTCGGACGTGGGCAAAGATTACGCCCTGGCCGTCCGGGAGGCCATCCAGTATGTGAACGACCAGGGAGGGGTGAACGGCAAGCCCATCAAGCTTTTCCTGTATGACTACGGCTATCGCATCCCCGAGGCCATCACCACGTACAAGCGCCTCAAGAACTTCGACCGGGTGATCGCCGTCCTGGGATGGGGCACGGGGGACACCGAGGCCCTCTCCCCCATCATCAACAAGGACACCATGCCCTACGTCTCCGCCTCGTACTCGGCCCATCTCACGGACCCCAAGAAGACGCCGTACAACCTGTTCTTCTCGGCGGACTACTCCACCAATGCCCGTGCCTGCCTCACGGCCTGGTACGAGGAGGTGTGGAAGAAGGATCCCATGTTCAGGGACCGGGCGGCCAAGGGGGACAGGCCCAAGTTCGTCTGCTTCTATGCCTTCGCCGTCCCGTACGCCAGCGCCCCCATCAAGGCGATCAAGGATCAGGCCCAGCTCCTGGGCTTCCAGGTTGGAGACGATCAGGACGTGGCCCTCACCGCCCTGGACACCAAGAGCCAGGTCCTGGCCGCGGCCAGGTTCAAGCCGGACGTCATCTGGCACGGCAACACCACCATGAGCGTCTCCACCGCCATCAAGGACACCTTCGCCCAGAACCTCGGGGCGTGGCACATCATCAACAACTGGGGCTTCGACGAGAATCTGCCCCGATTGGCCGGCGAGGCCGCCAAGAACACCATCGGGGCCGCTCCTTGCGCGTTTTTCGGCGAGAACGTCAAGCTCATGGATCAGGTGGTGGCCTACGCCCAGAAGCTCAACCCGGGCGTTCCCAAAGAGCAGCGCCTCATCCGATCCACCCAGGCCTGGGGGGCGGTCATGGTCCTCTGGGAGGCCATGAAGCGAGCCGACAAGGCGGGCAAGCTCAACGGCAAGGGGATCATGGAGTCCTTCGAGACCTTCAAGGACCTGGACATCGGCCTGGGCGCCCCGCCCATCACCTTCACGCCCGGCGACCACCGCCCCACCAGCATCGCCCAGGTCTACATATACAAGGATGCCAAGTTCCAGCAGCTGGCCCTCATTGACATGAAGCAGCGCTGGGCCGACAAGTGGGCCAAGGATTGGTTGGGCTGGTAGTTCGCAGGGAGGAGGAAGTGGGGTGGATCCCGCAGGACCGATCCTTCAGATACACAATATCGAGGTCAAGTACCACGAGGTGATCCTCGTCCTCAAGGGCGTATCCCTCGATGTGCCCCAGGGGGGGATCGTTGCCCTGTTGGGGGCCAACGGTGCGGGCAAGAGCACGACCCTCAAGGCCATCTCGGGCCTGCTCAAGCACGAGGACGGCGCGGTGACCGATGGCGCCATCGAGTTCATGGGCCGGCAGATCCACCGCCGGGACCCCGAGGAGATCGCCAAGATGGGGGTCTTCCAGATCATCGAGGGGCGCCGGGTCTTCGAGCACCTGACCATCGAGGAGAACCTGCGCGTGGGTGGGCACCTGCGGGGCGGGACCGGCGGGCAGTTCAAGGATCGCCTGGAAATGGTCTATCGCTACTTCCCGCGCCTCAAGGAGAAGCGCGGCATGATCGCCGGGTTCGCCAGCGGCGGGGAGCAGCAGATGACCGTCATCGGCCGGGCCCTCATGGCCAGCCCCAGGCTCATGC
>CAZEPJ010000054.1:0-22328 GCA_964514105.1 uncultured Desulfarculaceae bacterium
GAGCAGCAGATGACCGTCATCGGCCGGGCCCTCATGGCCAGCCCCAGGCTCATGCTCTTGGACGAGCCCTCCATGGGACTGGCCCCCCTCCTCATTCGGGAGATCTTCGAGATCATCCAGAAGCTCAACCACGAGGAGAAGATCCCCATCCTCCTGGTGGAGCAGAATGTGAAGCTCGCCCTCACCGTGGCCCAGCACGCGTACGTGATGGAGAACGGCCGCATCGTCATGGACGGCGACTCGGAGAAGCTAAGGGAGAATCCGGACATTCGGGACTTCTACCTGGGCCTCACCGACCTGGGCGAACGCAAGAGCTTTCGGTCCGTGAAGCATTACAAGCGCCGGAAGCGGTGGTTGACCTGACACCCGGTCGCGGGTCGCGAGTCCGGGGTCCCGATCCACATGACGAAACGGCGGATTTCGGACCCGAGACCAGGGATTCGTGACCCGTGACCTTGAAACGAAAGGAGGCGTCCGTGAGACGATTCGCTTTTCTGACCGTGATGATAGGGGTGACCATGGGTCTGGCCCTCCAGGGCTGCGAGACCATGGAGAGCGCCCAGATGACGGGGTCCCCGGCTGCCACCGGCAACGCCCCGGTGGTGAAGCTCGAGCGGGTGGAGGTGAACCACATCCAGCCCTTCTACATCGGGCCGCGAATCGGGTTCAAGGACTGCAACAATCCGGGGACGGTCGGGGGGTATGGCTACACCAGCACCCTGAGCCTGGCCTATGTCTTTGAAATCCAGAACCCAACCCGGGTCCCGGTGATGCTCGACGAGATGCGGTTCACCATCGCCTTCGACGACTTCGACGTGAATATGCCCACCGCCTACGAGAAGCAGTGGGTGCCACCCGGGAGGACGAACCAAGTCAGGGTGGTGGTGGTGCAGGAGGCCCAGGCAACCATCGCCAGCCTCATGGTCGGAGGCCTGGCGGCTGACCGCATCAAGAAGATGGGCACCACCCAGGCCGCTTTGGTTCAGAAGTGGTGGGAGACCGTGGGGGACTTCGGATTCCCAATCAAGGTGAAGGCCGGGGTGGCCAATTTCGTGGACCCGGCGGGAAAGACCATGATGGTCAACTTCGAAGGTGTGTTCCCGCCCAAGTGAGGCCTGAGCGAGTGCGCACGAGTCGGCCCCGGGGGGACCGGCGCCCCTTGGGGCCTTTTCCTGTCGTTGACGGGCGGATTTCTCGGGTGACATAATGGGCATCCCTTGCCATGAGCTGGGCGACTCGGGTCGAGGGTGGGATTGACGAGGTGGCCTTGGCAGAAGATGTGCGCGTCATGGTCCTGTGGGGGAACGGCATCAACTGCGAGGTGGAGACGGCCCACGCCTGCCGTCTGGGCGGGGCCGACGAGGTGGAGATCGTCCACTTCTGGCAGCTCCTCCACGGCGAGCGCCGTCTGGACGATTACCACCTCCTTTGCCTCCCCGGGGGGTTCCTGGACGGCGACGACCTGGGGGCGGCCAAGGCCGCGGCCAACCGCTTCCGCTACGCGCGGGTGAGCTCCACGGGGGAGCCCCTGCGCGAACAGCTCCACCGCTTCATTCAAACGGGAAAACTGATCCTGGGGATCTGCAACGGCTTTCAGCTCATGGTGAAGCTGGGCCTCCTGCCGGCTCTGGATGGCCGATACGACACGCAGACGGTGACCTTGACCTTCAACGACTCGGGCCGTTTCGAGGACCGCTGGGTCGACCTGGGGGTGGATGGAGACAGCCCGTGCGTCTTCACCCGGGGGTGCGAGCGGCTGTACTTCCCCGTGCGCCATGGAGAGGGGAAGTTCTTCTGCAGGGACGAGGCCCTCCTGGACAGGCTGGAGAGCGCCCACCAGGTGGTCCTGCGGTACCTGGAGCCCGACTCCGGAAGGCCCACGGCCGGGTACCCTTGGAACCCCAACGGTTCGCTGCGGGCCGTCGCGGGGATCTGCGACCCCACGGGGCGCCTCTTCGGCCTCATGCCCCACCCCGAGGCCTTTCATCACCGCACCAACCACCCCCGGTGGACCCGGGAAGAGCTCCCCGAGGAGGGGCAGGGGATCGCGCTGTTTCGAAACGCCGTGGCGTTCATCCGGGAGCACCTGGCCTGATCCAGGCGGGGAGCCCCGCGAAGCCGGATGGCCCCTTGGTTCGGGGCGCAAGAGGGGGGATGCCCATGAGCCTCTTCGGAACGATCCTGTACTGCACCGATTTCTCCGAGACGGCGGACAAGGCCTTCGACTACGCCCTGGATCTGGCCGGGATGTACGGGGGCCGGCTCCTGCTGTTTCACGCGGTCTATCAACCCGTGTACCCGGTCCTGGCCGAGCCCTACGTCATGACCCAGGTGGTGGAGCACGCCGAGAGCCGGCTCAAGCAGGAGGCGGAGGCCGAGATGGGCAGGCGCTATGTCTCCAGGATTCCGGCCGACCGGCCCCACGAGATCATCGTGCGCGCGGGCCCGCCCGCCCAGGAGATCCTCCAGGCGATTCGGGGGATGGCCGTGGACCTGGTGGTCATGGGGGCCCGCGGCCGCTCCCCCCTGGAGCTCATCATGTTCGGCAGCGTGGCCCACCGGGTGGTGCGGCGCTCCCCATGCCCGGTGCTCACCGTGTCCCTGGAGCGCCCGGGGGCGTGAACCCAGGAGCGGATCTGGGCGCGCCGGGCCCGGTTCAGACCGCCTCCACCACCGTGGCGATCCCCACGCCCCCTCCGCCGCAGAGCATCTGCACCGCCGCCCTGCCCCGGGTCCGCTTCAACTGGTGGACCATCTCTCCGAAGTACATGACCCCCGAGGCCCCGATGGGGTGCCCCAGGGCGATGGCCCCCCCCGTGGGGTTGATTCGCGGGTCGAAGCGGTCGTACCCCAGCTCGTCCGCGAACTGCAGGAGGGGGGAGGCGAAGGCCTCGTTGGGCTCGATGACGTCCATGTCGTCCATGGTCTTGCCCGCCCGGGCCAGGGCCTTGCGAACGGCCGGGATGGGGGCCAGGAGCATGGGCACCGGGGCCCCGCCGGCCACGGCGCAGGCGGAGATCCTGCACAGCGGCTCCAGGCCCAGCTTCTCGGCCTTCTCTGCGCTCGTGAGCAGGACCGCCGCCGCCCCGTCCACGATGGCCGATGAACTCCCGGCGCTCACCAGTCCGTTCTCCTGGAAGGGGGTGGGGAGCTTCATGGAGTCCGCCAGATAGGTCTCCGGATCCGTCACGGCCTTGGGGCGGAGGACCTCGTCTCTTTCCACCCGGCGAGTCACCCCCTCCCAGGTGAACTCGAAGGGCACGATGTTCTCGGAGAGGAGGCCCTTCTTCTCGGCCTCCACCGCCTTTTGCATGCTCCACATGCCGAACCGCTCCAGCTCCTCCCGGGAGTGTCCCTGATCCTTGGAGATCATCTCGGCGCAGACCCCCTGGGGCACGGCCAGGGCCACCTCCCCCACCCGGGCGGAGAGGCGCACCGGGAACTTGGCCTGCATGGCCACCTGAACGTCGGCCCCGATGCCGTAGTGGGACATGATCTCCACCCCGCCGCAGACCATGACGTCGCCTTCGCCCACCATGATCTCGTGGGCGGCGATGTTGATGGCCTTGAGGCCGGCGTTGCAGTACTGGTTGACGGTGCATCCGGCCGCATCCTGGGGGATGCCGGCCAGGAGCGATGCGATGCGGGCGATGTTAAGCCCCTGCTCGCCCACCTGGCTCAGGCAGCCGATGACCACGTTCTCGATCTCCCGCTCGTCGAACCTGGGGGACTTGGCATGGACCCGGTCCAGGAGCCCCCGAAGGGTGTTGGCCAAAAGGTCCTGGGCCGACGCCTGACACAGCTGCCCCCCCTTCTCCATCCCCTTCCTTCCGGACTTCCCGATGGCGGAACGCACCGCATCGATCACGACCACCTCATGAAGCTTGGGCATCTTCCACTCCTCCTTTTCTGGGCGAGAATGGGACGGTTCTAGCCGTACGCGCCCGCCGTGTCAATGGAAAAGTCCGATGGCGGGCATCCCCACCGGTTCAAAGCGCAGTTGCCTGGGGCTGCCCCTTTCCATGACAGCCCCGTTGCCTTCGGGGCGTTGGGCCTTGCCCGGGCTCCGGCCCATGGGATAAGATCCATCAAGCTTCGCCGCGGCATGGGCGGCCGATCACATGGAGGGGGAGGGAGAGAGATGAGAGAGAACCGAGTGAGGGCCGCCCTCAGGGAGGGAAAGCCCGTGTACGGGACCATGATCTCGGAGATACGCTCGCCGGCCATCGCCATGGTGCTGGCCGACGCGGGCTTCGATTTCGTGTTCATCGACATGGAGCACGGGGCGTACGACATGGAGACCGTTGCCGACATCATGAAGGTGGCGAGACTGGCCGGCATCGTCCCCCTGGTGCGCGTGCCCGACGCCCTGTATCACCTCATCGCCCGGGTGCTGGACGCGGGGGCCATGGGGGTCATGGTGCCGCGGGTGGAGACGCGGCAGACCGTGGAGCGCGCCGTGGCCGCGCTGCGCTACCCGCCCGCGGGGGAGCGGGGCTACTCCACGGGCAAGGGCAACTCCGACTACAGGAAGGTGGGCATCTGGGACTACGCGCGCCACGCCAACGACAACGTCCTGGCCGTCATGCAGATCGAGCGAAGGGCCGCCATCGAGGGGATCGACGATCTGCTCTCGGTTCCGGGGGTGGACGCGGCCCTCATCGGCCCCCAGGACCTGACCCTCTCCCTGGGGGCACCCGGCCCCCAGGACGAGGCCGTGGACGCGGCCATTCAGAAGGTCGTGGACTCGGGGCGGCGCCACGGGGTGGCCACGGGGATCCATCTGGTGAACGTGGCGCAGCTCAAGGCGTGGCAGGCCCGGGGCATGACCATGATCACGTGCTCCACGGACCTCAACTTCCTCGGGGGGGCGGCTGCGGCCGCGGTCCAGGCATTGAGGGGTTGAGCGGTTCGCCCCGGGCGGCCGGGCCAGGACTCCTCCCGCAGGCCGGCCGCCTCACGGGGGAAGGAGGCCCATCTCCACCAGGATCCCTTTGAGCTGCTCGCGCTTCTCGCCGTTCAGGGGCTGAATGGGCCCCCTGCAGCGCCCCGCCGGAAACCCCAGCAGGGTGAGGGCCTCCTTCATGACCACGGGGAAGGAGCCCAGGCCAAAGGCTGCGCGAAGGGGGGCCAGGGCCCTCTGGCAATCCCGGGCGCGGCTGAGATCTCCGGCCCGGAACGCCTCGTAGATCTCCACCACCAGCCTGGGGGCCACGTTGGCCGTGGCGGCCACGGCCCCGGCCGCGCCGTACATGAGGGCCCCGAAGATGAGGGTGTCCCGGCCCATGACGACCCGGAACTCCGGCGGGCACAGGCGGATCATCTCGGCCACCGCTGTGAGGTCCCCCGAGCTGTCCTTGACGCCCGCGAAGTTTGGCACCTCCCGGGCCAGGCGGGCCAGGGTGGGCGGGGCCAGGGCGACGCCCCCCGTACGGTCCGGGTTGTTGTACGCCAGGACCGGGATGCGCACGGAGCGGCAGATGGCCGTGAAGTGCTCGCGGAGCTCCTCCTGGCTGGGGGTGATGAAGAAGGGGGTGACCACGGAGACGCAGTCGGCCCCGGCCCCCTGGGCGTACCGGGCCAGGGCCATGGACTCCCGGGTGGTGATGGCACCTGCGTTGGGCATGACGAAGACCCGTCCCCGGGCCTGTTCCACGGCCACGTCCATGAGGCGCTGCTTCTCCTCAAGCGTGAGGGCGAAGAACTCGCCCTGGCTTCCCACGGGGAACAGCCCGTGGACGCCGCTGTCGATGAGGAAATCGATGATCCGTCGGAACGCGGCCTCGTCCACCCGCTCGTCGGCGTCGAACGGGGTCACCACCGCAGGGATGATGCCTTGGATGGGCCTGGGCATGGTCTCCTCTTCCTCCTGATTCCTCCCGGCGGAGCCTTGGGGAATGGCGCCATGCTAGGCGAGGGGCGGCGCGGGTGTCAAGGTTGTGCTATGATCGGGGGCGGTCTTCCCGGCAGGAGGGGCACGGTGTGAAGGAGGACAGAGGGTTTCCCCCCATGTATGAGGTCCGGCAGCGCTTCGACGCCCCGGCCCTGGGCGATGTCCGAGGCGCGGTGCGGGAGGCCCTGGCACCGCTGGGGGGATGCGAGGGCATCCGCCCGGGCCAGAAGGTGGCCGTGGGCGTGGGGTCCCGGGGCATCCACGACCTGCGGGACCTGGTGGCGGCGGCGGTGGAATGCCTTCGCGGGCTGGGACTGGCCCCCTTCATCGTCCCGGCCATGGGGTCCCACGGTGGGGCCACGGCCCGGGGGCAGGCCCGAGTCCTCGCCCGGCTGGGAGTCACCGAGGAGACCGTGGGGGCGCCCGTGCGCTCCGGCATGGACGTGGTCCCATTGGGGCGGCTGGACCATGGCTGCGAGGTCTTCTTCGCCAGGGACGCCCTGGAGGCCGACCATGTGGTGGCCATCAACCGGGTCAAGCCCCACACGGCGTTTCGCGGCGAGGTGGAATCGGGGCTGTGCAAGATGCTGGTCATCGGCTTGGGCAAACAGCGGGGGGCGTCCGAGGTGCACCGCCACGGGCTGGCCCGAACCATCGTCCCGGCGGCCCGGATGATCCTTGAACGCGCCCCGATCCTGTGCGGCCTAGCCGTCCTGGAAACCCCCGCGGGGGGAACGAGCCGGGTGAGGATGGCCCTTGCGGAGGCGTTCGTGGAAACGGACCGGGAGTTGCTCCGGGAAGCCTGGGCGCTCCTGCCGCGACTCCCCCTGGACGATCTGGACATCCTGCTGGTGGATGCCATGGGAAAGGACATCAGCGGGGCCGGCATGGATCCCAATGTCATCGGGTTTTGGCGCCGGGAGGGGGGGGAGCGCAGGCCGGATTACCGCACCCTGGTGGTCCTGGACCTCACCGCCGAGTCCCACGGCAACGCCACGGGCCTGGGCATGGCCGACCTCACCACCCAACGGGTCATGGCGAAAGTGGACCTTCAGGCCACGTACATGAACGCCCTGACCTCCGGCGTCCTGAGGTCGGCCCGGATGCCCGTGGCGGTGGCAAACGACCGGGAGGCCATCCGGGTGGCCCTCAGCCTGGTCCCGGACCCGTCGGGCGTCCGCATGGCCCGCATCGCCAGCACCCTGTCCCTGGGGACCTTCTGGGCCTCCGAGGCCCTGCTCCCGGAACTGAAGGGGCGACCCGGACTGAAGATCGACCCCACCCCCCGATCCCTGCGCTTCGACGATTCCGGGCGGCTGCAGCTGATGTGAGGCGCAGGCTGGCCCCTTGAGAGCGGCCCCGGGGCCGAGACCAGATCCGCCGACCGGCCTGCGGGTCGGGGGATTTCCGGAGGTGCGCCAGTGAAACGTGTGGAAGAGGTGATGACCTGCGACCCCATGCATATCTCACCGGACGTTCCCATACGCCGGGCCCTGGAGCTGATGCGACAGGGCGGATTCCGCCGTCTGCCCGTGGTCGAGGGGGGAAAGGTGGTGGGGATCCTGAGCGATCGCGACCTGCGCCGGGCCATGAACACCCCCATGGTGGTTCACGAGAAGGGGCGGGACGATTACATCATGGACCACGTCCCCGTGGGGGCATGCATGACGGCCGAGGTGGCGACCCTGTCGCCCGGCGACTCACTGGAGGCTGCCGCCAAGCGGTTGCGGGCCCTCAAGGTGGGCGGCTGCCCGGTGGTGGACGAGGCGGGCCGACTGGTGGGCATCCTCACCGAGTCCGACCTTTTGGACTACCTCATCCGGTGCCTGGAGGCCGGGGCCATCGCCTGACCCCCCGGCCACGACCCGTGTGCATCCAGGGGACGTCCCCTTTGGCGCGGATCACCGGAGAGTCCTCCGCCGCCGGTTGTACAAGGCAGGACGATCAAGAGACCGCCTTGGTGTTCCCACTTTGCGCCCTTCCCGAAGGGACGGCGCCCCCATAAGCACACATTTTCCTTGCTAATTTCGGGTCGCAGGGATATCTTAATGGCGTGACAGCTTGTGAGATACATGGGGGCGGGCGCCGCGTTCAGGGCTCCTTGCAGGGAGCAGCCGGCGCGCCTCCGCAGGAGGTTCGGGAGTGAGCAAGAGACTGTCTTCCGTTCGCATCGGCGTTCTGCTGGCCCTGGCGTTCGTCCTGGGGATGCTGGTCAACAGCGGCGGGCTGCGCTGGGTCCTGGCCGTTCCCAAGGAGTCCTTCGAACGATACGAGCGGCTCAAGATCTTCACGGACGTCCTGGCGTACGTGGAGCGCAACTACGTGGAAGCCGTGGACATGAACAAGCTGGTGTACGGGGCCATCCAGGGAATGCTCCAGACGCTCGACCCCCATTCCTCCTTCATGAACCCGGAGGTGTACAAGGAGCTCCAGGTCGAGACCAAGGGGACCTTCGAGGGCCTGGGGATCGAGATCACGGTGCGGGACGGGGTCCTCACCGTGGTCTCCCCCATCGACGACACCCCCGCGTTTCGGGCCGGACTCAAGGCCGGGGACCAGATCATCCGGATCAACGGGGAGTCCACCAAGGACATGACCTTGATGGAGGCCATCAAGCGGCTTCGAGGCCCCAAGGGGACCCAGGTGACCATCTCCGTGCTCCGCAAGGGGTGGACCGAGCTCAAGGACTTCACCATCACCCGGGACGTGATCCCCATCGCCAGCGTCAAGCACGAGCGGCTTCAGGACGGGTACGGGTACGTGCGGATCAAGAGCTTCCAGGAAAGCACGACCCCGGATCTTGAGCGGGCCCTCAAGGAGCTGGAGTCCGGCCCTGGGGGGATCCAGGGGCTCATCTTGGATTTGAGGAACAACCCGGGAGGTCTTTTGCCCCAGGCCATCGAGGTGGCGGACAAGTTCATCGCCAGCGGCCTGATCGTCTACACCGAGGGCCGTCAGGACAAGAAGCAGTTCATGGCCCGCGCCGAGGGGAGCCGGACCGACTTCCCCATGGTGGTGCTCGTCAACGGCGGGAGCGCCAGCGCCTCCGAGATCGTGGCCGGGGCCCTGCAGGACCACAAGCGGGCCCTGATCCTGGGCAGCCCCACCTTCGGCAAGGGCTCGGTGCAGTCCATCTACGGCCCTTTGGAGGACGGCTCGGGCCTCCGCCTGACCGTGGCCCTGTACTACACGCCCAACGGCCGGAACATTCAGGCCAAGGGGATCGCCCCGGATGTGCGGGTGGAGGAGGACGAGTGGGAGTACAAGGCCTCCTCCAACAAGAAGGTGGTCCGGGAAAAAGACCTCACGGGGCACCTGGAAAAAGAGGGGAAGAAGCCGGCCCCAGAGGAGCCCAGGGCCCTGGGGCTGAGGGAGGAGCAGGCCAAGGACATCCAGTTGATCCGCGCCCTGGAACTGCTCAAAGGCTGGAGCGTGTTCCACAACCTTCCCAACGGCAAGTCCTCCTGAGGGGTCCGACCCCCGGGGCAACCTGACGAGGGGTAGATCCCTGTGGCCAAGGAGAGGCAAAGGAGCCGGCGTTCCCCGTGGGCAGCCGTGGCCATGGGGCTCATCGCCGTAGGCGGGGTGTGCCTGGGGTTCATCCTGTCCCCGGCGAGGCGTCCCTCCCCGCCTCCGGCCCAGCTCCACCAAGCTTCCCCCGCCGCAGGCCGGAGCCCCGCCGTGGACCACGCGGCCCGATGGATGGACGAGCGCTTGGGTGGGCTCTGGGCGCAGCTGGGGGTCCCCCTGTCCCGGGTTCGGCTGGAGGCCATCCCCGACCGGGAATGGCAGGGCACCCAGTGGGAGATGCGGGTCCTCGATGTCCGGCTCCCCCGGGAGGTCTCCCTGATCCGGGCTTCCCAGGGCATGGAACGCATTGCCCAGGGGACCGAGCGCAGGGTCCAGGTCTTCTGGGTGGACGAGGGGGATATTCATCGGGCCGCGGATATCTGGGTGGAGGGGTACCTCACCCATCGCGTGTTCCTCAAGGAGGCGTCCGAGGAGACCGCCAGGCCTCCGGCTTTCGCCCCGTCGGCCGGGCCCCGCATCGCCCTGATCGTGGACGACCTGGGCCAGGCCTATGAGCCGGCCCGCTCCCTGCTGGCCCTCAACGTCCCGCTGACCTTCTCCCTGTTGCCCCGGCTTTCCCAGACCCGGCGGATCGCCCGCGAGGCCGGGGAGCGGGGCGTGGAGGTCATGCTCCACGTGCCCATGGAGCCGTGGGGGTACCCGGACAAGCGGCCCGGCCCCGGCTCCCTCATGGCGGCCATGGCCCTGGATGATGTGGAGGCGGGGCTGGTGGCCCTCGTCCGGGGGCTGCCCGAGGCCAAGGGCGCGAACAACCATATGGGCTCGCGGCTCACCGAGGACCGGGAGCGCATGGGCAAAGTCATGGAAGTCCTGGGATCCCGGGGGCTCTACTTCGTGGACAGCCTCACGTCGCCCCGCTCGGTGGGGTTCCATGTGGCGCGGGAAAAGGGCGTTGCGGCATACCGCCGCGACGTCTTCCTGGATCCCGTCCAGGACGAGGAGAAGATCCGGGGCCAGTTCCGGAGGCTTCTCCAGGTGGCCCGCCTTCAGGGCCACGCCATCGGCATCTGCCATCCCTATCCCGAGACCTTGCGGCTCCTGCCCGAACTGGTGGACCGATCCCGGGCCGAAGGATACCAGTGGGTGACCGTGTCACAACTGCTGGGGGATGGGCGGCGCACCCAGCAGGCCCGGGCGCGGTGAAGCCGCCATGATCATCGACGGACACGTTCACATCTTCCCCGAGGAGGTCCGCCGCGGGCGGGAGCGGTTCTGCAGCCGCGACCGGGCCTTCGCTGCCGTGTACGGGAACCCCGCGGCCCGCATGGCCTCGGCCGAGGACGTGCTGCAGGCCCTGGACGATGTGGGGGCCGACGGGGCCGTGGCCTGCGGCTTCCCCTGGCGGGACGCGTCCCTGTGCCGGGAGCACAACGACTACGTGGCCGAGGCGTGCGCCCGCCACCGGGGGAGGCTCGTGGGCCTGGGGTGCGTGGCCCCCTGGGCCGGAGAGGCGGCGCTGCAGGAGGCGGAGCGATGCCTCCGGGGCGGCCTGGGGGGGATCGGCGAGGTGGCGGCGTACGGCGGTGCCGCATGGGATCTGGCCGCCCCGTTCTTCGGGGACCTGGCTGCCCTCCTGACGCACTGGGGCAAGCCGCTGCTCCTCCACGTCACTGAGCCGGTGGGACATACCTACCCGGGAAAGGACCGCACCGACCTCGAGGCCCTGTACGCCTGGATCCTCTCCCACCCCGACCTGGACGTGGTGCTGGCTCACTGGGGCGGAGGGCTCTTCTTCTACGAACTCATGCCGGAGGTGCGCACGGCCTGCCGCCGCGTGTGCTACGACACGGCGGCCTCGCCTTTTCTGTACCGTCCCGAGATCTACCGTGTGGCCCTGGAGATCGTGGGCGGGGATCGCCTGATCCTGGGGAGCGACTATCCCCTCATCCATCCAAGGCGATACCTCAAGGAGATCAGCGGGCTGGGCCTGCCCGAGGCCGACGTTTCCGGACTCCTGGGCGCCAACGCCGCCCGTCTGTTCGGGTGGGCGGGGATTACGGAGGCGCCGGCCGCGTAGGATGCCATCAATGGGGGGAGTGAATGGCCGGGTCTGGGGGTCTGGGACGGCCGTGCTTCCGGGGACCTGCGGCCGGGGGACGCCTTGCCCCCTGCCGCAGGCCGGACCATACTGATATGGTCGGAGTCAACGAGCTTGCCAAGGCAGGGGCCGCAGCCGCGGCCGGGGAGGATGGAATGAACGAGCGTGTGGAAGCGGTGTTGAGGGAGATCCGGCCCATGCTGCGGGCCGACGGCGGCGACGTGGAGCTGGTGGGCGTGGACGACGGGGTGGTGAAGGTGAAGCTCACCGGGGCCTGCGGCGGATGCCCCATGTCTCAGATGACGCTCAAGATGGGGATCGAGAAGCGGCTCAAAGAGCGGTTGCCCGAGGTCAAGGGCGTGGTGTCCGTCTGAGCGGCGCCGGTGCGGGCCGGCCTCAGGCCCATTGCCAATGGGTCCCACCGCGGGGGTCTCGCCGGGAGACGAGTAGGTGGGCCTGGAGGAGCGGGCAGATGTGCCCTTGGACCTGGGCGAGAGGGCGTCCCATGGCCGCGGCCAGCCGATGGGCAAGGGATCGGGAGGGATCGGCGGCGTCCTCGGCCGGGTCCTGCGCCAGGCGCTCGATGAACTCTCCCGCCACAAGCTGCCGCAGGAACTCCCCATGACGATGCCGGTGGAGCTCCTGAGCCTGCTCCGGCGTCAGGGCACCCAGGCGCTCGGCGCGCAGGAGGTCGGCCAGGTACGCGCGCACCCCTCTGAGATGCCGGCCCACGGCCCGGCTCAGATGCCACGGACCCACCCGCCCTGTGGCCGTGACGGGCTTTCCCTGGGCATACAGGCGCCAATCATGGGACAGGATGCGGATGCCCAGCTCCGGCGCCCGCTCCCTCACCTCGGTGCCCACGTACGGTGTCAGGAGGTTGAGGCTGTACCGCACGCCCAGGGAGTCGGCGAAGCCCAGGGTCCGCTCCAGGCTCTCCGGCGTCTCTCCCGGAAGGCCCAGGACAAATGACGCCAGCACATCGATGCCGGCTGCCCGGGCCATGTCCACGGCCGCCCGGGTCTGTCGGGGCGTGATCCCCTTTCGGATGCGCCGGAGGACCTCGGGGTCGCCGCTCTCGGCGCCGAACAGGATCCGCTCGCAGCCGGCTCGCTTCATCCACCCCAGGAGCTCCGGGTCCACCGTGTCCACCCGGGCATAGGCCCTCCACGACACCCCCAGCCGGCGGCGGTGGATCTCCCGGCAGATGGCCAGGGCCCTGTCCCGCCGGAACGTGAACAGATCGTCCTCCACCCGGAGCCTATCGAAGCCCAGGTGGACCAACGCCTCCATCTCGTCGGCCACGGACTCGGGGGAGCGGAAGCGCCCCCGGGCACCGATCATCCGGCGTCCCACGCAGAACAGGCAGCGGTGGGGGCATCCTCGGGAGGTGATGAGGCTGGCCCCGCCCCCGAAGGCCCGGTACTTGGAGAGGGGCAGGAGGTGCCACGCCGGCCTTGGGAGGGCCTCCAGGTCCTCCCCGAAGGGGCGCGGCGGGTTTCGCCGGACCACACCGGCCCGATCCCGCCAGGTCACACCCCGAACCCCGTCCAGATCCCGGCCCGAGGCCACCCTGGAGACGATCTCCGACAGGGTCTCCTCACCCTCTCCCCGGACCACCGCATCCACCCACCCATGGCTCGCCAGGATCCCCTCATCGTCGAAACTGACATGGGCCCCCCCCCACACGGTCGTTGTCTGGGGGAGCCGCCGCTTGGTGGCCCGAAGGAGCCGGGACGCCTCGGAGACGTTGATGGAAAAGGAGGTCGCCCCCGCCACCTGCGGATGGAAGGCGTCCAGCATCCCCCGCAGGGCCCGCCCGGGCGCCCGGGACAGCTGCAGGTCCGCCACGGCCACGCCGTGGCCATCCCGCTCCAGGCGGCCGGCCAGGTACAGGAGGCCCAAGGGCATGGTCAGCCCCTCGCTGACGGGATAGGGAGGATTGATGAGCAGGACGTTCACGCCCGGCGGCACCTCGGGAGGCGTTCCCGCGCACGCTTTGACCTCACCGTCGCGGCGTTGCTATGATACACGGACCCCGAAGGAGGTCTCAACCATGAGCGGCACGCGCAACTACGCCGAGATGATCGTCCGCATGTCGGACGGAACCATCAAGCAGCTCAACCCCCTCACCGGCAGGGAGTCCTGGTACGTGCCGGGACGGGGCGACCGACCCCTGCCCCATCACAAGGCCGACCAGAGAAAGCCGTTGGAGGCCAAGCCGGTGGAGGACTACTGCAGCTTCTGCGAGGCCCGGTACCTGGAGACCCCCCCGGAGAAATCCCGTCTCGTTCGGACCGCCGAGGGGCATCAGATCCTCACCCGCCTCATGCCCAATCAGCTGGCCGACACCAAGCCCCTTTTCCGCCGCGTGGCCAACCTCTTCGAGATCGTGACCACCGACTACTGGGAGAAGAACTACGACTACCGCATGGGCGCGGACCTCCTGGCCTGGAAGGAGGCGTACCTCAGCCTGCCCGCCGGCAGGAAGCACGCCTTCGGGATCGTGGACTCCAAGCTCAAGCTCATGGGAAGGAGCCCCCAGCAGATCGCGGCCGTCACCGACTACCCGGAGCGGGAGAAGATGTCCGACGCCTTTTTCGGCGGAGGGCACGAACTGATCGTGGCCGGCCGCCACTACCGGGAGGGGGCCCAGTACGACCACGAGCTGTACTCTTCGGGGGCCATGAGTGCCGAGGAGCACTTCCACTACCTTTCCTTCACCATCGAGGCGGTCAAGGACCTGTACCGGGTCAACCGCTACATCCGGTACGTGGTCGTCTTCCAGAATTGGCTCACGCCGGCCGGGGCGTCCTTCGAACACCTGCACAAGCAGATGGTGGGTCTGGACGAGTGGGGCACCGACATCGAGAACGAGGTGGTCCTGGCCCGGGACAACCCCAACGCGTACAACGAGCTGGGGGTGAACTTCGCCAGCTACACGAACCGGGTCATCGCGGAGAACGCCCACGCCATCGCCTTCGTGGACATCGGCCATCGCTTCCCCACGGTGGCCATCTACTCCAAGAGCCGCAACCTCAGGCCGTACGAGCACACGGCGGAGGAGATCCGGGGCATGAGCGACCTGGTGCACGCGTGCCACGCCGCCACGGGAGGGGCGGTCTCCTGCAACGAGGAGTGGTATTTCATGCCCGAGGACTGCCTGGAGCGGATTCCCTGGCACATCATGATCAAGTGGCGGGTGAACAATCCGGCGGGCTTCGAGGGCGGGACCCAGATCTACATCAACCCCATCAGCTACCTGCAGTTGAGAGACCAGCTCGTCCCGCGCCTGTTCCAGCTCCGGGAGCAGGGAAAGATCGCGGGGATGCAGATCGCCCAGGAATGCGTGCTGGCGCCCAACCCGCTGATGTACAACCGGCCGTAAGGAGGCGCGTGGTCAACCGGGCCCCTCGGGCCTGAAGCGCTTGGCCAAGGTGGGCCCGTCCAGGTACCCCCCGTGCAGGATGCGGAAGCCGAACCGCCTGAAGAAGGGGAGGTTCTTTTCCTCGAAAAGAACGTTCACGCCCTGGGGGCCCAATGCGGCGCATCCCTCCAGGGCCGCCTCCACCAGGAGGGTCCCCAGCCCCCTGCGCTGCAGATCGGGATGGACGCAGACGTCCTGGAGCAGGAGATCCCCGTGGGGGCTCCCCACCACCTGGGCGAACCCGACCAGGCGGCCGTGGAGCCTGGCGCTGACGTGGAAGACGTCCTCCCGGAGGATCCGTTCGTAGTCCCCGTCTGTGGGCCAACCCACTGAGCGACGCAAGGCGAGGAGCTCGCCGGTTGAGACCGGCAGGCCCCGGCCCACCTGCAGATCCCCGGCCCCTGCCGCACCGCCCCTCAGCTCTCGTCCCACAACACGTCTCCAAAGGGCGCGCCCTTGCGGGGTCGGCTGCAATATCGCTGGTACTCGGCCCTGGAGGCGTCGACCCGGGTGCCCTGGCCATGTCCGGGGAGGAGTCGGACGCCGTCGGGCAGGGTGTAGATCCTCGTCTCCAGGCTCCGGACGATCTGCTCGAAGGCCTCGGGGCTCCACGTCTTTCCGGGCCCTCCCGGGAACACCGTGTCCCCGCAGAAGCAGATGGACTGCCCCAGGACAAGACACACGCTTCCCGGCGTATGCCCCGGGGTGTGGAGGACCTCCAGCTCCAGGCCGCCTGCGGGGATCTTCCGGCCGTGCTCCAGGGGGAGGTCCGGTTTCAGCGCCGCGGCCTCCGGCTCCAGCGGGTGGACGCCTACCAGGGCCCCCGTTGCCTCGCGGATGGGCCCCAGGGCCTGGATGTGATCCATGTGGGCATGGGTGAGGAGAATCGCCGCCAGGCGGTCCCGCCCCACCGCCTCCAGGATGCGTTGGGGCTCGAAGGCGGCATCGATGAGCACACTGACCGACTGTCGGGGGTCCCGAACCAGGTACACGTTGTTCTCATAAGGCCCCACGACCAGCCGCGTCACCCGGACCCCATCTTCGTCAACCAGCACGTCCTTCACGGTCTCCTCCCGTTGCGAATTTGCCGTTTCCTACGGGAAAGTCAGCTCCAGGCGCTGACCGCGGCGCACGATGGCGACCGCGCCCCGCCCCCGGCCCTCCTCCAGGGCCCGCTCCAGGTCCTCCACGGAGTCGACGGCCGTGTCCCCCACGGCCACGATCACATCCGCCCGCCGGAGGCCGGCACGGCCGGCCGCCCCGCCCTCTGCCACATGGGTGACCAGGACCCCCCCTCCCCGATGCCCCAGGGCCACCCGGAGGTCCTCGGTGAGCTCCTGCACCTCCAGCCCCAGGGCCTGGAGGGACCCGGACTCCAGGGGGGTGGATCGGCTGAGAAACAGGGACCGCTGGACGGAGATGGGGCAGCGGGCCCGCACGGCCAGCACCATGGCGTCGCTGGGCCTGGCATCCATCTCCATCGGCCCGCCGCGGGTCTGCAGGTGGATGACGGCGTAGAAGATGTCCTCCCGCAGCTCGGTGATGCGGACCCGCACGATCCGGGCCTCCAGTTTCTCCAAGACGGCGGCCAGAAGGTCGTGGGTCAGGGGCCTGCGATGGGCCACGCCCCGCAGGGCGGCTTCCAATGCCGCGGCCTCGGCCTCCCCGATCCAGATGGGCATGGCGCGCTGCCCCTCGGGGTCGGCCAGCACGGCCACGGGCTGGGCCGTGCGGGGGTCCCGAAGGACCCTCTGGACCCGGACCTCCTGATCTTCCCCGGCCGGTGGATCCGGCGCACGGGAGGCCTCCCCGACCCTCCACAGGGCCAGGAGGCCGATCAGGATCATCCAGATCTCACCCCGCGCCAGCCAGCGGATCACGAGGCCTCCCCTCGCTTTTTCCCTTGCCATGCCGTGCCCCTTTCCCTTACCTTGGGAAGAGACGAGACCGCAGGAGGACTCTCATGAAGGCCTTGCTCCACGTCGACGGCCAACCGGTGGAGATGAACCCCTTTGTGGGGACCTTTCTGGCCAACGTGAGCCATGCCATCCTCATCTCCCTCAAGGGGACCCAGGGTGCCCGCAGGGCCCTCTTCCGCATGGAGGGAAAGAAGCTGGAGCTTCACGTGGACGGGCGACCCGTGGATCTGCACCTGGACAAGGGGTTCGCAGGGGTCGTGTCGCGGGACACCCTGCTGGGGGCCCTGGCCCACTTCCGCGGGCTTCGCGGCTGGCGTGAGATCCGGGTGGAGCTGGAGCTGTAGCGTTCCCTCAGCGCTTGTACCCGATCTTGCGCAGCAGCCCCCGCCGCCACTCCACATCCTTGGCCTCCTCCACGCCCTTGGGGGAGGCCCCGTCCACCACACCCATGATCCCCCGGCCCTGTGCGGTCTGCACCAGGATGACCTCGACGGGGTTGGCCGTGGCGCAGTAAATGCCGCAGACCTCCTGGCAGAGCTTGACCGCGTTGAGGACGTTGACGGGGTACGCATCGCGCAGGATGAGCACGAAGCTGTGGCCGGCGCCGATGCTTCGGGCGTTGGCCACCGCTGCCTGGCGCAACGCCTCGTCGTTGCCTTCCGAACGGATGAGGCAATCCCCCGAGGCCTCGCAGAACGCCAGGCCGAACTTGGCCTGAGGCACGCCCGAGACCATGACCTCGTACAGATCCTCCACGGTCTTGATAAAGTGGGACTGCCCCAGGATGAGGTTGCACCCCTCGGGTATCTCCGCCTTGACGCTCACCCATTCCATGGCCATCCCTCCCCATGGCATGTCGGATGGGGCCCCCTGGGAGGGCGGCGAGCCGGAGGCGGGCTCCGACCCGTCCCTCCCTCCCTGGCGCCTGATCATTGCTTCATCTATCATAGGGCAGCGGGAGGATCAATGCCAACGGACAAACCGCCCCTGAGCCACGGGATTCTTCGTGACAT
The DNA here is from genome assembly GCA_964514105.1 of uncultured Desulfarculaceae bacterium. Lineage (GTDB taxonomy): Bacteria > Desulfobacterota > Desulfocorpusculales > Desulfocorpusculum > Desulfocorpusculum > CAZEPJ01. The sequence continues at coordinate 17,882 of CAZEPJ010000054.1, forward strand.
GACGGCGGTGGCGCGGCGTGCGGCCACGGAGGCCGGTGCATTGATCCGGGCCCGACTGGGGGCGCCCGTGGAGATCGACAGCAAGGGGACCTCCGATTACGTCACCGACGTGGACCGTTCCTGCGAGGAGATCATCGTCCGGCTGATCCGTCGGCGCTTTCCCGGACACCAGATCCTGTCCGAGGAGACACCGTTCGAGGGTTGGCGCCCGGGGGTCACCTGGGTCGTCGACCCGTTGGACGGAACGGCCAACTTCATCCAGGGCTTCCCCTTCGTGTCCGTCTCCATCGCCGCCCTGGCCGACGGGGAGGTCGTGCTGGGGCTGATCCTGGACCCGGTCCGGCGGGAGGTCTTCTCCGCCCAGAAGGGGCGGGGGGTGCACCTCAACGGCCGGCCCGTGAAGGTCCGGTGCCTTCGCTGCACGGGGGACGCGCTCGTTTCCACGGGCTTCCCACACCGGCACAGGGAGCTGGTGGAACCCTACCTGGATGCCTTCCGGGCCGTCTTCGGCCGCGTGGCCGACATGCGGCGCATGGGGTCGGCGGCCCTGGACCTGGCCTACGTGGCCTGCGGCCGCATGGACGGCTTCTGGGAGCCGGGCCTCAAGATCTGGGACGTTGCGGCCGGCAGCCTCATGGTCACGGAGGCCGGGGGGCGGGTGAGCGACTTCTGGGGTCAGGCCGGCCACCTGCGCAACGGGCACATCGTGGCCGGGAGCCCCGCGGTCCATTCCCTGCTCGTGGAACAGATCGGGATACATCTCGCACCGGCCCTGGGAGCGGGCCCCAGCCGGCCTAGCTCCCCAGGGATAACGGGTTGAATCGTGTTCCCCGGTCGTACACGTCTATCCCCTCTCTGCGCTTGAGGAAATTGACAACGAGGTAGGTGAGGGGCGTGGCGGCGGCCTCATACAGCGACTTGGCCAGCCACTGGGTGACGATCATCCCGAGCAGAGCGCCGGTGGGCAGGGTTCCCACGAAGGCCAGGCTGATGAAGACCAGCGAGTCGAGCCCCTGACCGACCAGGGTTGACCCGATGGTGCGGCTCCAGAGCCACCGCCCCCCGGTGGCCACCTTCATCCTGGCCAGGACTGCCGCGTTGGCGAATTCCCCCACGAGATAGGCCAGGAAAGAGGCCCCGAGGATCCGCGGGGTGTGGCCAAAGATCCGCTCGTACGCGGCCTGGCCGTCCCAGAAAGGGGGCGCGGCCAGGGTCTGGCCGAGCCATATGGCCGCCACGGCGATGAGGTTGCAAAGAAACCCCAGCCAGATGACGCGCCTGGCCACGCGGTAGCCATAGACCTCCGTCAGCACGTCGCCGGCGATGTAGCTCAGGGGAAAGACGACGATGGCGGCCGGGAGCACCAGGCCCAGGACGCTTACGAGCTTCACGGCCATGATGTTGGCCGTGATGAGGCTGGTGAGGAGGACACCCGTGACCGCGAGGAGCCAGAAGGAGCCGGTGGACTCCGTGGCGCCGGCCCCTTGTCCCGGCAGGGGCGTCATGAGGGTGAGCCGGCCGGGCGCTGCCCGTGCTCCGCACAGACCGTCAGGCCGATGCCGCCCCGGGGGCTCATGCGGCACACCACCCGCATCCAGTCCGGCTCACAGGCGGCCACCAGGTCCTCCAGGATCCGGTTGGCCATCTCCTCGGCGAAGAGGCCCGCATTTCGAAAACTGAACAGGTAGAGCTTCAACGACTTGGATTCGATGCAGCGCTCGCCGGGGACGTACGAGATGGCTACCGCGTAAAAGTCGGGTTGCCCAGTCACCGGGCAGAGGCTCGTCACCTCGCGGGTCGAAAAGCGGATTTCGTAGGGCCGACGGGGCCGCGGGTTGGCGAAACTGTCCAGGAGGCCGGGGTCCACCCGGTCCTTGTATGGGGACTCCCCCGCCTTGAGATGCTTGAGATCATCCATCGGGCTTCCACGGAATGGCGCTGCCCGTATCCTACCACATCCGGGCCCCGGGTGTCATGGCCCGCCCCAGTCGGGGCAGGAGCCTACCCCGTTGCATTCGCCGTCTCATCCATGGAGATCCGCGCCCCGAGGGCGTTGAGGATCTGCCCCACGGCCTTGGACTGGTTCAGGGTGTAGAAATGCAGGAACCGGACGCCGTTTCTCAGGAGGTCCTCGCACTGGGCCGCGGTCAGCTCGATACCCGTCCGCCATGCATCCCCGGGATTGCGCCAGACCTTCCCCATGCGCTCCTCGATGAACCGGGGGATGGCGGACCCGCACACCTCGGCGAACCGCTTGACCCTGGCGAAGTCCACCAGGGGCATGATACCGGGCAGGATGGGGACGTCGATGCCGGATCGTCGGGTTCGATCCATGAAACGGTAGAAGGCCGTGTTGTCGAAGAACATCTGCGTGATGGCGAAGTCAGCCCCCGCTTGGACCTTGCTCTTGGTATACTCCAGCTCTTCACCGGGCGAGCGGGCCTCGGGATGCCCCTCGGGATAGACGGCCACCCCGATGGAGAAGGCGCCATGCGCCGCAACGTAGGCCACCAGCTCACGGGCATCGCGAAACTCCCCCCGATACGGATCGAACCCTTCGAGGTCTTTGGGCGGATCTCCCCGCAGGGCCAGGATGTTTCGAACCCCGTTGGCCGCGTAATCCGCCAGGATATGATCGATGTCCGCCCTGGTGGCCCCCACGCCCGTGAGGTGGGACATGACCCTGAGGCCGTTCAGATCCCGAAGCCTCAGGATCGTGTCCCGCGTCCTGTCCCGGCTGCCCCCCCCGGCACCGTACGTGACCGAGACGAACAGGGGGTGGTGCTTCCTGAGCTCCAGGGCGGTCCCCACAAGCTCCTCCCGGCCCTCCTCGGTCCTGGGAGGGAAGAACTCGAACGACACCCCGCGGCGCCGCGTTCGAAGCAAGCCTCCGATTCCCATATGTCGCCCCCCAACGATCTCTATCATCACCCTAACTCGTGCGGTACAGGAGTAAAGGCCGTGGGCGGAGGCTGTCTGTGGAGTTGGAGGGCGCGGGTCGGGCGTTCCGAAGACGCGCGAGATCCACTGCTCGCAGATCGCCGCCAACGGCTTCCAAGAGGCAACCCTCAGCGGCCGGCCGGCGGCGCGCTCTCTGTCGCCAGGAAGGGGCCTTGACGGGCGACTTTGGCCGACCGTGGCGGACAACGGTGTTGGAATCGACCCGCCCGCGGCGAGGCGCCTGAGAACCGGGCGCAGCGGCCTCGGGCTGACCGAGCAAGCGGGAGAGGGCGAAGTTATCCGGGGGGGACCTTCGTGCTGGATCCGCGCCCGGCAGCGGCAGGCCCATCGGGCCCACCTGTCGCCTCCAGAGCGGCTCATCCACAGGCGTCGACCCCGGCGCTGGAGCAGCGGGCGCCACGGCGGGGGCGAGACCGGGGGGCCCCATCGCCCCGGATGGTGACAGGCGGACTTGAAACCCTACTCAAGTCGCAATAGGCTGTTATCAGTAATACAAACAAGTCCCATTGTGCTTTGTCTGGAGCGGGCGCAATGGAGGAGGGCGAGACATGACCTTCATGAGATTCTTGGACGGGATCGCCTATGCCCTGCTGGTCGCCGGGGCCTTGAACTGGGGGCTGGTGGGGGCCATGGGAATGGATGTGGTGGCCGCCGTTTTTGGCGGCAGCGCGGCCATGGCGAGCAGGATCATCTACCTGCTCGTGGGCCTGGCCGCCCTCTACGAGATCGCGGGCTGGAAGACCATCAAACAGCGCTGGTGCGAGACGCCCGCGTGAGGCACCGGCCGGCTTTCGTCTCCCCTCCCCGATCTCGGTGGGGCCAGGGGAGACGCTCTCCTCCCCAGGGGGTCTCCCCGGTATGCCCCGAAGCGGCCCGGGCAGGGGCCGCCCGTCTCGTCAATCCTCATGGAGCAGGTAGAGCCGGTTGCCCTCGATACGGTACATCATGGGGGCCACCAGGATCTTGGGGTACCTGAGTCGCAGCCGCTTGGCCTCGCTCAGCACGAAGTCCACCTCGTTGCCGATCTCGAACATGGGGGCGAAGTGCATGAAGTGGTCCTCGGCCCATCGCCGGTCCCACCCGGCGTTTTCCACGAGCCCCTGAACGAACCGCTCCTGCTTGGCCATGAGGTTCACCATGCCGCACTGGTCGTGCCCGATGAGGGCGATGGCCTTGACCCCCCCCGCAGCGATGGCATATGAGACCTTGAACTCGTTGTACCGGAGGTTGCCGCCCCCGGTGCGGATGACATAGGCGAAGTTGTCCGGGATGCGAAGGCGCTTTCGGTTGTCCATGCACATGCCGATGAGGAGCTTGGCATTGCCGTGCGCCTCCAGCGGGCGCGCCAGGTTGTGGTACTCCAGGAGCAGCCCGATGGGCGTTTCCCGGTAGTGGGGCGGGACATCCTCGGGAGTCTCCACGGGGATCCAATGGCTCATGAAGTTGACCTCCTTGTCTGGAGAGACGACGCCTGGCGGCAGGAGGG
>CAZEPJ010000054.1:22428-30475 GCA_964514105.1 uncultured Desulfarculaceae bacterium
GGGGGCCGGTCAGACGGGGGACGCCCTGGCGGCCGTCACCACGGTCTCCAGGTCGTTCAGGATCCGCTCCCGCTGGTGGGCCACGGCCGGGCCGTTGCCCATGATCATGTCCAGCTGCCGCGTGTGGATGATGAGATATCCCAGGACGCGAAGCCTGATCTTCATGGACGCCTCGTCCAGGCCCTCGATCCGCGCGAAGACCGCGTCCTCCTTCATTTCCAAGTGGAAGCCGAAACGCCCCAGGATGTCCCCCACGAAAGCGGATCGGGCCACGCGCCGGGGGTAGTCGGCCGCCCCCCCCTTGAACTGGAAGCTGATGTAGTTTTCGGCGGCCCAGGGGCCGACCAGGGCCTCGATGGTGGAGAAGTGGAAACCGAAGCGAGACGTGAGGCTGCAGAAGTTGCGGGAGATCATGAAGTAGTTGCGGTTGGCGTACTGGGATCGCATGGAGGGATCCAGGGACGGATTGGTGGTGGCCTGCATCATGACGGACATGAACCCCCGGGTGTCCACAGGGGGCGGCCCCTCCCACGGGACGGCGGTGATCCCTTCCCAGATGGCCAGCATGGGGACGGAGGCGATGTTGTCCAAGTCCACGAAGCGGCCCTCCACCTCCTCCCGGTACCCGTCGTCCAGGTTGAGGATCCACCATTGCATGGGGGTCCCGCACACGAGCTGCTTGCTGGATCGCTCCGGAAAACGGTGCTCCTTGCCGAAGGCGAACATCTCCTGCACGGCCTTCTCATGGCAGAACCGGGTGATGTCGTGAAACGTCCGGCAGTTCTGCGGGCGGAATTCCAGGCCGTCGGGATCGATGAGGTTCAGGGGGATGATGTGCGCGGCGACCCGTTTGAGGGTCTCGTGCACGGGGCTCCCTTCCATGAGGTTGGGCTTCCGGGGCACCCGGGAGAGCAGGGCCTCCACGCACCCATCGTAGATCCTCCGTGCCTCGGCGTCCAGGGTGACGGTCTGACCTGCGGCCAGGGCAACCATGACCCCCGGCACCCCGAACAGGGCGGGCACCTGAAACTCCCTGGCCACGTTGGCCAGATGTCCGGTCACGCTCCCTTGCTCGGTCACCACCCCCGCGGCCCGGTTGAGGAGGGCGGCCCACCGGGGAAGGGCCTGGGACGCCGCCAGCACCGCCCCCTGGGGGAATCGCAGGGCGTCGGCCTCCTTCTCCACGCGGAAGACGGAGCCGCAGGCCACCCCCGGGCTGGCCGTGGCCCCGCCCTGGAGGATCAGCCGGCCCTCCATGCCCGGCGGGGCAAGGGATCCCCCTTCTTCCGCCTCCCCCTCCCGCTGCCGGAGGGGGCGAGACTGCAGGATGTGCAGTTCGCCGTCGGGGCCGATGGCCCACTCGATGTCCTGGGGCGTCTGGTAGTGTTCCTCCAGCCGGACGGCCATGCGGGCCAGTGTCACGGCCTGTTCGTCGGTCAGCGAAGGGGCATCTTTCTTCTCCCCGGTCAAGGTGAGTCGGCAGACCCCCTCCTCGGGGTAGCAGACGAACTGCCGCTCCTTGACCCGGATGTCCCGGTGGGAGACGGCCATGGGCTCCCCGCGGGAGACCACGAAGAGGTCCGGCGTGGCGCTGCCGTCCACCACGGACTTGGGGAGCCCCCACACGGAATTGATGTGGACGGCGTCATCCCGAATGTGAATGGGGTTGCGGGAATACATGACGCCGCTCGCCACCGCATGGACCATGACCATGCAGCCCACCCCCATGGCGATCTCCTCGTCCCGCACCCCGCGGTTGAAGCGGTAGGCCATGGCCGGCACGCTGTACTTGCTGGCCACGATCTCCTTGTACGCGTGCATGAGGTATTCGCGGCTCACGTTGAGCTCGGAGCGATACTGGCCGGCGAAGGAGAGGCCTGCGGAATCCTCGGCCAGGGCGCTGCTGCGCATGGACACGGTGATGGCCGCCCCCTCCTGCCGCTCCAGCTCCCGGTACGCCTGGTCGATGGCCGCCTCCACGTCCCGGGGCAGCTCGGCGCGGATGATGAGCTGTTGGAGGTCCGCGCTCAGCCCGTGGAGGGCGATGGGGTCGTCCACGGCCGCGGCCTGAACGCGCCGATCGATCTCCGTCTGGAGGTCGTTGGACTCCATGAACCGTCCGTAGGCCAGGGAGGAGATGACGAAGCCGTTGGGCACCCGCAGCCCCAGGCGGTTGCGGATCTCCCCCAGGTTGGCCATCTTGCTCCCCACCGCATCGGTCGCCTCCTTGTCGATCTCGTCCAGGGGGATGCAGAGGCGGTGCGTCGCCGGGAGGCCCCTGTCGGCCAGCAGTCCGTTGACCGTCTCCCGGATCTCGTTGAATCGGTCCAGGAGCGCCGAGTACTTGCCCGGGGCCAGCTCCTCCATGTTCTTGACGATGCGGAAGACGTTGACCGAGACGGCCGTGCTGTTGGCCCGCACGAAGGACATGCCGAATGGGCGGTTGCCCCGCAGGGCCCCCTCCATGTCTGACATGATCTCCAGGGCCTTGTTGTTGGCGTTGAGCAGGAGCTTGAAGCTGTGGTACCGGGCCTTGAAGGCGGCACGCAGCGCCTCGGCGCTGCCGGCGGACGCCTCCCTCCGGCGCCCGAAAGGGACGAGCCGCTTGAGGAATGGGATCACTCCGGTCCCGCCATGCATGAAGGCCGACGGAATATGGGGTTCGTTGCCGGGGACAACGCCCGCTCTCACACTTCCTTCTTGGCCCCTGCCTTGATCTGCAACCCGGCCCCCTCGCAGAGAAACAAGATGGCGTATCCCCACCAGAGGGTGTAGACCACGTAGAAGACCAGGGAGAAAATGAGGGTGCCGCTGGCAGCCGAGACCGTCTTGGCCTCGATCTCGTAAAAGTTGTAGCCCACCTCCAACCCCCGCTTGGAGACCGCGGAGAGCCAGGCGGCCGCGTCGAAGTTCTTGGTGCGCTTGAGGTCCTTCTCCATCTCCTTGAAGCTGGACCACCAGACGAAGAGCACCTCCCGCTCCGAGAAGCCGTAGCGGTCGGCCACTGCCTTGCCCCGGTTATGGAACATGTCCTCGGCATCGCGGAGGGCCGCCTTGGAGATATCCGCCAGGTCTCCGGCCGTCCGGATCTGGCCGTCCTTTTCCTCCACCATGGCCCCGGCCGCCTTGAGGAGCTTGGCTGCCTTGGCCGTGGCGTCCTTGTCTCCCAGCTTGAAGCTCGCCTGAAAGGCCTTTCCCTTTCGATCCTCGGCGTCCTTGAGGAGCGCCGGGATGTAGTAGGTGGAGCCCTTGGCGATGGAGTTGAAGAAGATGTCCGCCGCCTCGAAGGCGTTCCGACCTCCGAACAGGGGGGTAAACATCACCAGCAGGATGGCGAAGAACGCGATGGTCATGACAATTCCGACGGTCAGGGACCGCTTTGCGTGAGCAGCCATGGAATCAACCCTCCCCCCGAAGCGGCTTGAGATTGGTGAAGAACTTGCTGGCCACCCAGAACGCGAAGATGCCCACCACCACGAAGAAGATCCAGTTGCCCACCGTGGCGATGCCGTCCACGGTCCCCCTGGTGAGGTCCAGGATCTCCATCTCCCGAAGCTGCTTGGGCAAGGCGAACAGCCGGTTCACGAATCCGGCGAGCACGGCCATGGCGTAGAACCCCCGGATGTAGATCCCCTTGACCACCTTGGTGGTGAAGGCCCCCAGCTGGATACCGATGAGTGAGCCCAGGAGCATGCCCATGGCCAGGGTGTAAAAGATGAACCCGTAGATCACGTACTGGCTGATGGCGGCGAAGCCGGCCGTGAATATGATCTGGAGGACGTCCGTCCCCACGGTGGTGAAGGAGGAGACCCCCAGGATGTACACGAACATGGGGAAGGTCAGAAAACCGCCGCCCACCCCCATGATGGCCGCCACGAAGCCCACCACCAGGCCGCAGAGGGCGACAAAGAGGGCCGGGATCTTCTTGCCACCGGGGACCAGGTCCTCGTCGAAGGTCAAGACGGGCGGAATCCTGGCTCCCTGCAGGCGGGCCGGGAGCCCCTTGCCCCCCGATGCGGCCTCGGCGCCGTGGGGGCTTTCTCCATGGTGGGCCCCCACGCGGTCTCCCATCTTCCTCAGCTTGAGGAAGTCCGCCAGGGAGTAAATCCCGAGAAAGCCCAGCAGGACCACGTACACGATGCTGATGAAGGTGTCGCTGAGAACGGGGTTGGTCTCGTACAGGGCCCGGTTGATCATCCCGCCCCCCATGGCCCCCACGATGGATCCCGCCAGAAACGCCACGGCCAGGCTCACCGAGACGTTCCCCAGCTTCTTGTGGACCACGGTCCCCATGATGGCCTTGGCAAAGATGTGGAAGAGGTCCGTGCCCACGGCCAAAATGCCCTTGACCCCGGCGCTCATGAGGGCGGGGGTGATGATGAATCCCCCCCCCGCCCCGATGGCGCCCGTGATCAGCCCGGCGCACAGGCCGATGACGGTGGACACCAGGAACGTGGTTGGGGTGTAAAAGGAGGGCGTGTACGCCTCCTTCCCCCCCAGCATGGCCGGAAGGTCCGCTGCCATGGCCACCGAGACCAGGGCCGCCGAGCCCGCCAGGCCTCCCAGGAGCCACAGCCGTTTCCGGTCCCTGAGTATGACGTTGGAGACCTCGACCTCCCACCTGGCGTGGTACGTGAACGCCTGCACGAACATCCCGTACAAGTGCCGCCCCCGTTTCATCGCACCCTCCCCTCCCCGTGAGTCGTCACTGCGCTGCCAAGGCGTTGCCGGAAAGCGGTCCCAGGACTGCACTGACGCGGCCCCGGAAAAATGGTCATGCCCCTTTCGGGCCCCGGGACCTGTTAGATCTCCCCCGTCTCCTGGATGTGCCGGATCTTCTGCTCCTGGATATGCTTTCTCTTGTAGGCGTCCTGGAGCTTGTAGAGCAGGTCGTCGATGTCGATAGGCTTCATGAGGTAGTCGAAGGCCCCCAGTTCCATCCCCTCTATGGCCACCTCCATGTTGGCGTGGCCCGTGAGCAGGACGACCTCCACCAACGGGGCCACCCGTTTGATCTCCCGCAGGGCCTGGATGCCGTCCATGCCGGGCATCTTCACGTCCAGGACCACCACATCCACGGGCTGGCGCCCGAGAAAGGCCAGGGCCTCCTCCCCTGTACAGGCGCTGTTGACCCGCAGGTCACGCTTCCTCAGCCGCTTGACCAGGGTCTCCAGGAACTCCCTTTCGTCGTCCACCAGAAGGACGCTGAACTCATCCACGGCCCTCATCTCCCCTGCGGCAGGCCTCATGGATTTTCTCCACCAGTTCCTCCAGGTCGCACGGCTTGGTGAGGTAGTCGAACGCGCCCATGGCGATCCCCTCCCGGGCGGCCTTCTCAGAGCCGTGGCCAGTGAGCATGATGACGGGCATCCCGGGGTCCATCATCTTGAAGATCCTGAGGACCTCCATGCCGTCCATGTCCTCCATCTTGAGGTCCAGGATGGCCACGTCGAACTCGTTCCTCCGCAGGCTCTGGATGCCCGCCGAGCCGCTGTAGGCCACGGATACGTCCATGTTCCGTTTGGCCATGCGCTTGGCCAGGACGTTGACGTACCCCTCCTCGTCGTCCACCAGCAGAAGCCGGATGCGGCCCGTCCGCGCCTTTTCGCCGTTTCCCATGGGGCGACGCCCCTACGCGCCTCGGCCTCGCGTGGTGATCTCCTTGAGCCGGGCCTCCATGATCTTCTGCTCGTGCTGGCGCTTCTTGGCCTTGGCCTCCCCCACCTTGGCCAGGAGCGTCTCCACCTCGCACGGCTTCATGAGGTAATCGAAGGCCCCCAGCTTCATCCCCTCGATGGCGGTCTCCACCGTGGCATGCCCCGTGAGCATGATGACCTCCACCAGGGGATGGGCCCGCTTGATCTCCCGGAGGGCCTCGATGCCGTCCATGCCGGGCATCTTCACATCCAGGATGACCACATCCACCGTCTTGTCCTCGCCGAGGCGCTTGAGGGCCTCGGGCCCGCTGAACGCGGACAGGACGGTGAGGTCCCTCTTGGTCAGCCGCTTGGTCATGGTCTCCACGAAGGGCACCTCATCGTCCACGAGCAGGACCACCGCCGCCATCTTCAACCCCCCTCCCTCTCGGACCGCTCAACCGCCGGGATCTCTCCACCCGCCTCCGGCCGCGCCAATCCCTCCTGCCTTTTGGCAATGGGCAGATGGATGTGAAAGGTGGTGCCGACACCCACCGCGCTGTTGACGGTGATATCGCCGCCCATTTTGTCAATGATACCATAGCAGATGGAGAGCCCCAACCCGGTTCCCTTGCCCACGGGCTTGGTGGTGAAGAACGGGTCGAAGATGCGCACGAGGTTGGCCTGGGGGATTCCACCCCCCGTGTCGGTGACGTCCACCACCACCTTGTCCACCTCCGCACGGGTGCTTATCTCGATGGACCCGCCCGTCTTTTCCATCTCGTCCAGGGCGTTGTTGATGAGGTTGAGCAGGACCTGCTGCATCTCCGAGGGAGAGGCCAGGATCCGGGGGAGCTCAGGCGCCAGGTTGGTCTGGAGCTTCACATTGCTGAACCGGGCCCGCTGCTCCGATAGGGCCACCATCTCCCGGATCAGATCGTTGAGCTGGACCTCCTTGGCCCTGGGGTCGGTCTTGCGGGCGAAGCTCAGGAGCTTGTGGGTGATCTCCTTGCAGCGGCGCCCCTGGGTCTTGATCTGTTTGAGGGCCCGGGAGAACTCCGCCAGGTTCTCGCTCTCCCTTATCCCCTCCTCCTGGAGCAGGTCCTCCATCCAGCCTGCTTCCTCCACCATGATGGCCACCGGGTTGTTGATCTCGTGGGCGATGCCCGCAGCCAGTTCCCCCACCGAGGCCAGTTTTCCCGCCTCGATGACCCGCTCGTTCATCATCTCCTTCTCGCTGTCGGCCTGAACCATACGGCCGATCATTCGCCTGGAGATGAACAACGCGGTCATGACGATGCCCACGCCCCCCACCAGGAAGATGGCCAGGCTCAGCACCCGGGCCCTGTACAGCTCCGAGAGGGCGTCATCCTTGTCCTGCTGGAACACCAGGATCCACTCCCCGTTCTTGAGGGGCGTTATCATGTAGATTGCCTCCCGGCCCGTCCCGTCCGGGCGCTCGAAGGCCGCCACCTGCCCTTCCACCACCTCCTTGGCCAGCAGCTCCGTAAGAAACGCCCTGTCCAGGCTGGACTCGGAGCGGGGACGGGTCTGAAACTCCCCCCGCCGGTTGAGGATGAACGCGGAGCCGGTCCGGCCGATCTGGGTGTTCTCCACCAGGGCGTTGAAGGCCACGAAGTCGATGGTTGTGCGCAGCACCCACTCGCCCCCCCCCCAGCGCTGCTTCAGGGTGATGATGAAGTGGGGGGTGCGTCGAAGGCCCAGGAACACGTCGCTGATGAAGAGGTGGGACTGCATGGCCTTCTTGAACCATTCGGTGCCGCCGTATTCGGCCCCCTTGAGTCCGAATGGCCCCGCATATGCGATCTGGATGCCCTGATCGTCCACCAGGCCCAAATCCACGAAGGTCCCGCCGTACTCCTCCCGCAGGATGGAGAGTTTCTCCTGGAGGAAGGCGTTGTCGCTGAGCTGCTCGAAGCGGAAGGACCGGGCGATGAGCTGGATGTTGGTCAGCCGCTCATAGAGAAAGCTGTCGATGCTCTGCTTGTGCTTCTTGACCAGCTCCTGGAGGTGGGCCCGGACCTTGTCCTTGTACGCGGTGTGAAAGTAGTACCCGATGATGCCGCTGATGAGGATCAAGGGGGCAAAGGAGACCGCGATGATGCTCACCACCATCTTTCGGTTGAGGGACCGGTAATAGTCCCCCCCGGTTGCCTTGGGCTCTCTCATGGGCTGTCCGGCGGCCTCGGCAGTGCCCTTCATTACGCCGCAGGCGGGTGGAGGCCCATGCCCCGGGACTCGCATCTCGGATCAGAAGCCCCCTTGAAAGGCCTCCTGGGCCCACCCTGGAACGGAAGGAGGATAGCAGAGAATCCAGGGTTTCGCCAGGGGAAACCGAGGGTGGGTATCACGGTGCGCGGGTGCGGCCTTCCGATGCCACGCTGCCGGAC
>CAZEPJ010000055.1:0-29168 GCA_964514105.1 uncultured Desulfarculaceae bacterium
CATCCCAGAAATCCCTTGACAAATCCATGGGGTCTTCTATAATCACTTCAAGTAGTTCTTGAGATCGTTGCCCCATTCTGAAGAGCGTCTCGGGCACGCGCGATGGCCGTCGAGGAGTTCCAGGAGCTGAGAGACAAGATCCAGGCCTTGATCGAGTACACCCATTCCCTTCGACAGGAGCACAAGTCGTTCGCCGAGAAGCTCCTCGTTCGGGAGCGGCAGATCCGAGAACTCAGGGAGCGATGTGAGCAGTCGGAACAGAGGCAGAAGGAGGCTTATCAGAGAATCAGTGCCATCCTCAGCAGGTTCGACGCGCTCAAACTATGACCGAGAAAACCCTCAAGCGGGTCAACATCAATATCATGGGGCATCAGTACTCCATCAGGACCGATGGAGACGAGGCCTACATCCAGGAGATCGCCGATTACGTCAGTGCCAAGTCCCGGGAGGTGATGGAGGCCACGCAGACGGTCAACACTCTGGATGTCTTCATCAAGGTGGCCATCAACCTCGCGGACGAGCTGATGCAGGAGCGGGCGGCGCGGGAGAGCTTCCGCCTGTCGGTGCAGGAGGCCTCGCGGGAGCTGGTTCAGGAAATCGCCGCCCATCTCGACGGCCGGGGGACGCCGCCGTAAAGAACGGGCGGGACGCAAGGGGGGGCAGCGGACCCCGGGACCGCGCGATGAGGAGACTCGGGGCCCCTGGCACGCCAGGAGGTCCGGCACATGGGATCCATTCGGAGACGGAAGTCGGACAGAACGATCGTTCGGGAACCACTGGGGCAGGCCCAGCGTCGGTTGGAAGGTTTGTTGCTCGGAGGCATTGGGGCCGAACACGGCGTGGATGCAGGCGGCATGGCTTGGGGAGGGCGGCGAAATGCCAGTCGCCCCGGGGAGGGCTCCCGCGAAGCGGAAGGGTTGGCCGGCTCCCGAGGTTCGGGAAGCCGGAGGGCCGTCCGGGTTCACGGAGAGGTGTTTTCTCGCCCCCAGCCCCCTTTGCCGCCTCGGGGCCGTCTCCCCCTGAGCAGCCATCGGGCGGATCGATTCCTCACCTCCCCTTCGATCGTCCCTCCGTTGTCCTCTCCGTTGGTCATATAACAGGCTTGGGCAGCCGAGATGCGCCGTGTCCTCCCGCCGCAGGCAAAGGCCACGGCTCGACACGACGCGGAAATCCTCGGCGTCCCCGGCCGGAACGGGGGTGGCATCAACGTGGAGACATGGAACAGTCTGTGGATCATCGCCATATTGTTGGCCATGGGCCTGGGCTGCGGGGCCGGGTTCTTGCTCTTTCGGGCCCTGTATCACCAGCGAATGGTTCAGTCCTCCCAGGAGGCGCTCAGGGCCAGGGAGGCCGGGCAGAAGGAGGCGGAGGCCCTCATCAAGGAGGCGCGCCTCCAGGCCAAGGAGACCATCTATCAGGCCAAGCAGGAATTCGAGCGGGAGACCAAGGAGCGGCGCTCTGAGCTTCAGAAACTGGAGAACCGGCTGCTTCAGAAGGAGGAACACCTCGACAAGAAAGTCGATCTGCTGGATCAGAAGGAGATGAACCTGGCCAAGCGGGAGAAGGCCATTCTCCAGCAGGAGCGCAGCGTGGAGGACAAGCTCCTCGAGGTGGACAACACGCTCAAGGAGCAGAAGCGGCGGCTGGAAGGCCTGGCCGGGATCACCGCCGAGGAGGCCAGAGACCGGCTCATCGAGTCCATCGAAGCGGACGCCAGGGAGCGGTCGGCCAAGATCCTCAAGCGCGTGGAAGATGAGACCCGGGCCTCCGCGGACAAGAAGGCCAAGGAGATCATCTCTCTGGCCATCCAGCGGTACGCCTCGGACTACGTCAGCGAGAAGACGGTCTCTCTGGTCAGCCTGCCCAACGAGGAGATGAAGGGGCGCATCATCGGCCGCGAGGGGAGGAACATTCGGGCCCTGGAGGCCGCCACGGGCATCGACCTGATCATCGACGACACTCCGGAGGCCGTGATCCTATCGGGATACAATCCGGTGCGCCGGGAAGTGGCGCGCATCTCCCTGGAGCGCCTCATCAGCGACGGCAGGATCCATCCCGCCCGCATCGAGGAGATCGTGGAGAAGGTCAGGCAGGAGATGGACGTGACCATCCGCGAGTCAGGAGAGCAAGCCGCCTTCGACGTGGGCGTGCACGGGATCAACGCCGAGATCATCAAGCTGTTGGGCACCCTCAAGTACCGCACCAGCTTCGCCCAGAACGTCCTGCAGCACTCCCTCGAAGTGGCCTTCCTGTGCGGGATCATGGCCTCGGAGCTCGGCTTGAGCGTGCGGCAGGCCAAACGCGCCGGTCTTCTGCACGACATCGGCAAGGCGGTGGACCACGAAGTGGAGGGCTCCCACGCCCTGATCGGGGCCGAACAGGCCCGGCGCTATGGCGAAGCGCCCAAGATCGTCAACGCCATCGCGGCCCATCACGACGAGGAACCCCCCCAGACCGTCATGGCCGTGCTGGTCCAGGCAGCCGACGCCCTGTCCGCGGCCAGACCGGGGGCCCGCAAGGAGATGCTGGAGAGCTACGTCAAGCGCCTGGACGATCTGGAGCGAATCGCCAACTCGTTCCCCGGCGTGGGCAAGTCCTATGCCATCCAGGCTGGCCGCGAGGTGCGCATCGCCGTGGAGAGCGAAAAGGTGAACGACGACGGGGTGGCGTTGCTGAGCTACGACATCGCCCGCAAGATCGAGAAGGAACTCACCTATCCCGGGCAGATCAAGGTCACGGTGATCCGGGAGACTCGGGCCGTGCAATACGCCAAGTGACCGTCCGGCCCCATGGGGACGGGACGTGTTCCCGCCCGGGGGGGCTTCGGCCCCCCCGGGCCCCAGGCTCAGGCCTCCCTATTCCGTTTGGCGAATTCCTCGTACATCTCCACGTCCTTCTTGGAACCCAGGACAAGCGGCACCCGCTGGTGCAATTTGGTGGGCTGGACGGCCAGGATCCGCTCGTAGCCCGTGGTGGCGGCGCCACCGGCCTGCTCCACGACGAAGGCCAGGGGATTGGCCTCATAGAGGAGGCGGAGCTTACCCGTGGCCTTCTTGGGATCCTTGATGTCCTCGGGATACAGGAAGATCCCCCCGTAGAGCAGATTCCGATGGAAATCGGCCACCAGGGATCCGATGTAGCGAGAGGTCTTGGGGCGCTTGGTGGACGGATCGATCTCCTTGATATAGTCGATATACGCCCGGGTCCCCGGCTTCCAGTACGGATAGTTGGATTCGTTGACGCTGTAAATGCTCCCGCTCTCCGGGATCCGGATGTCGGGGTGGGACAGGAAGAACTCGCCCACGCTGGGGTCCAGCGTGAATCCGTTGACGCCGTGGCCCGTGGTATAGACCAGCATGGTGGATGAGCCGTAGACCACGTAGCCCGCCGCCACCTGCTTCACCCCGGGCTGAAGGCAGTCGGCGACGGTGCAGGGCTCCCCCTTGGGCGTGACCCGTCGAAAGATGGAGAAGATGGTGCCGATGGACACATTGGCCTCGATATTGGTGGAGCCGTCCAACGGATCGAACAAGATGGCATAGTCGCCGGCCGGATACCGCTGGGGGATGTGGACGATGTCCTGCTCCTCCTCCGTGGCGATGACTCCGATCTTGCCGATGTAGCTCACCGCCCGGATGAAGGTCTTGTTGGCGAGGACATCCAGCTTCTGGACCTCCTCGCCCTGGACGTTGACGCCCCCGGCAGCCCCCAGGATGTCCAGGAGGCCCGCCTTGGTCACCTCGCGGGAGACGATCTTGGCGGCCAGGATGATCTGGTGGAGGATGGCCGAGAAGTCCCCCCGCCCGCCCCACTCCCGCTGCTCCTCCAAGATGTGCTGTTGTACTGTGACGATGTCCTGGTTCATGGCTCCCTCCCCTGCCCGCGCATGCCGCCCACCCCGGCAAGTTCTCTGCGGGCGCCTACCGTCACGGCGGCGCCTTCTTGGGGATCTCGCCCCTTCCACCCTCGGCCCGGGGGGCGGATTTGTCCGATTTGACCGGAGGCTCCTTCTTGGCCTTCTCGGGCGCCTTGTGCACCTTCGAGGACCCGGACTTGGCACCGGCGGCTCCGCCGCCCTTCTGTGCTGCCCCTTGTTTGGCGGGCGCCGGAGGCGCCCCTTTCTGCACCGACGAGCGCGGCGGGATCTTGGCCCCGTCCCGCGCCTTGGGCGAAGGAGGCGGGCTCGCCTTCTCCTTCTGGGATGCTCCCCGGGCTTCCCGTTCTCGTGCCTCGCCCAGGGCGGCCTTGACCTCGGGGACGAGATCGAGGATCTCGCGGGTCCTGCGGAAATGCTCCCGCAGGGCCGCCCGGTCGTCCGCGAGGTCTTTCTGCCACTCCTTGCGTCCCTCCACGATGCGCTTGAGCGACTCGCCGACGCGGCGATAGCGGTCGCTCCCCAGCTCCTTCTTGAGCCCCTTGGCGCGCCGTTGAAGTCGCTCGGCGTGCGCGTGGGCAGCCACGAGGCGGTTCGCCATCTGTTGGGCCCGTTTGAGGGCCCGGCAGTGGGCCGTCCACAAGACCTGGAACTGCCGGATTGACTCGGCCCGCCGCGGCGCCTCCGTGCCGTCCCCCCCCCCACCCATGGCCCGGGCCGCCGCCTCCAGGTCCTGGAGCCCCTTTTCCATGGAAGCCCGCTCCCCCTGCCGCTTGCCCCGGATCTCCCGCACCCGGCGCTCCATGCGCACCGCCAAGTCCGGCAGACGCTGGTGCAGATCTCGGGTCCTGGCGGCCATCCAACCGGCCCAGTCGGCCTCCGTCTTCTCCTTGAAGGTTCGCGGCGCCTTGGGCGGCTCCGTGAACTCCGCCTCGACCTCCCGGAGCGCGGTCAGCGGCACCCCCTCTCCCCCGGAATCCACCTCCACCTTCCCGTGATACACCGCCGCCATGGCGCCCTGGTCCTCGGCCACGGCCACTTCAAACTCCGTGCCTCGGACCTCCACCGTCAAGGTCGGGCTGTCCACCGAGAATCGGCCTTGTCCCACCGTGGTCAGGGCCCTGCTCAGAAGCCTCCCCCATACGAGCATGACCGACGGCGCCTCGCCCTCAAAAGCCCCCCGGTCGTTGATCCGGCACCGCGAGTTGGGGCGGAGGGTGAGGATGGTGCCGTCCACGAGGCGGAACTCCACTGTCCCCGCACCCTCCGTCACCATCACATCCCCCTGGAAGAGGGGGTCGCCCAGATGGAGGTGCACGGCGTGGCCTTCCCCCCCCCGGATGACCATGGCGTCCCCTTCCAGGCGCTCCACCTTGCCTTCGGGCTCGCCGCTGGGCACGGGCGCACCCTCTTCCTTGCCGCCGCATCCGGCGGCCAAGGTCCACAGGAGCGCCCCCCAAAACAGAGCTACCCGGCCGAGGGCACGCATGCCCCCGAGGCCCCGCATCCCGTTCATCCGTCCTCGTCCGGTCCCGGCGGGAAACCGCATGCACTTGTGCTGGAAAGACAGAGTCCGAACGCCCATCCTAGTCCAGTCGCCCACCGGAATCAACCTCATATCCCCCATCCACGAAAAGACACTTGAATTTCAACCAGATCCATGACCCAGCCGCCATCGCGTGGGCCGGACCGGGCCTTCATCGACTCGGCGCCCGGCCCCCGAGCACTCCCGGCCAACCCCACCGGTTTGACATTGCCCCACGGGCCGATATAATGCCTTTGAACCATCTCCCCTGGAGACGTATTGCCCATGCCGGGTTCATGCCGGCCCCCGCGGGTGGAGGGTCTTGGCGGCGGCGGGGCTTCGGTTTTTCATTTCACGCTCGGAGGTCAGCGCATGAGAGAGGTCTGTGTGATAGCCGGCGGGATGTCCAAATGGGGGGTCCGCAAGGCCTCCCAGAGGGACATGTTTCAGGAGGCGGGAAAGGCGTGCTTCCAGGACAACCCTCGCGTCACCAACAAGGACGTGGACGGACTCATCGTGTCGTCCGCGTACACCGAACGGTGCTCTTTCCAGACCCACCTGGCCCCGCTGGTGGCCGAGCATCTGGGGGTCAAGCCGCGCAATGTGTGCATGCGCGTGGAGCTTCTGTGCGCCAGCGGGAGCTCGGGGATCATCACGGCGTACGGACTCATCAAGGGGGGCGTCGCCGATGTGGTCATGGTGATCGGGGGGGAGAAGCTGTACATGCCCCAGCGATGGGAGGTCTTTTACAGCGAGATGGCCTCGGTGGATCACGACTGGGACGGCGCCCAGGGCCTCGGACTGCCTCCGGCGGCCTTCGCCATGGTGGCCAAGCAGCACATGAAGCAGTACGGGACCACCGAGGAGCAGATGGCCCTGGTCTCGGTCAAGAACCGGCGCAACGGGCTCAACAATCCCCAGGGGCAGTTCCAGGAGCCCATCGACCTGCAGACCGCACTGGCGGCCAAGGCCATCGTGCGCCCCATGAAGCTCTTCGATTGCTGTCCCATAACCGACGGCGCGGCGGCGGTCATCCTGGCCTGTGAGGAGAAGGCCAAGGAGCTGACGGACAGGCCGCTGGTGTATATCCGCGGGACGGGTCAGGCCTCGGTACACAACATGTCGGCCAACATGCCCAACTGGACGACCTGGGAGGCCCTGGAGATCGCCGGCAAACAGGCCTACAAGGCGGCGCGGATCTCCCCGTCGGACATCGACGTGGCCCAGACCCATGACTGCTTCACCATTTCGGAGATCATCGAGTACGAGGACCTCGGGTTCTGCCCCAAGGGGGAGGGAGGCCGTTTCATCCAGGACGGACAGTCGGATTTCGGAGGGAAGGTCCCCGTAAACACCGACGGAGGGCTCCTGTCCTGCGGGCATCCGTTCGGCGGCACGGGCATCCGGCAGGCCATCGAGATCGCCAGGCAGCTCCGGGGCGATGCGGTCCGGCAGGTGGAGGGGGCGGCCTTCGGGTTGACCCACAACCTCAGCGGGTTCATCGCGGCGCATACGGTGCTGGTGTACGGGAGGGAGGCGTGATGGCTGAGCACGGAGATCTCTTGGAAGGGAAGTACATCGGGACCATGGACCTTTACCCCCAGCAGGCCCCGGAGTTCAACCGGATTCATGCCTTCTATGATCACCTCAGGGCGGGACGATTCACCACCACGCGCTGCGGCGATTGCGGCCACCGGGCGTTCCCGCCGCGGGTCATCTGCCCGCAGTGCCTGTCGGAGCGCCTGGACTGGGTGGATCTGCCCGTGGAGGGCGAGGTCCTGGTGGTCACCGAGGAGGAGGTGGGGGTCCCGCTGGGTTTCGAGACCCCCCTGATCCACGCCCTCATCGACCTGGACGGGCAACTGAAGATCTTCGCCCGGGTGGTCAACGCCAAGGTCGGACAGCTCAAGGAGGGAGACCGGGTGAAGCTCCACGTGTTCCCCGTCCCCCCGGTTCCCATGGAGAAGGGGCGGGACGTCGTGTCCGTGGAGCGGGTCTACTACGCCTTCGAGCCGGTGTGAGCCGCCGGGTCACCGAGCACGGGGAGGCGCCGGACCCGGCGCCTCCCCCGTCCCGCCCCATCCCTTTCCCCGTTCTGCTCTCCCCGCCGCAGGGTAAACCCGCTTCTCGTCGGAACGTCTAAGGCCTTGAAAACAGATCGCGAGGCGCGCGACGGGACCTGGGCCCGGTACAGGGCGTGGAGGCACAGGGCGGGATGGGCGAAACGGCGGGCGTACTGATCCTGACGGGGGGTTCCCTTGTTGGCGGGAGACCCGTGTGGTATAAGGCAGGCGGCAACGGCCTGAACCTCAGACACCAGACCCTCACGGAAGGGGATGGGTTCTGCATGGATTTGACCGACGAAGAGCTGGTCGCTCGCGCCCGCGACGGGGGGGCATGGGCCTTTGAGGAACTGGTCTCCCGCCACCAGCACAGGGCGCACGTCATCGCCCAGCAGATGTGCATGGGCGATGTGGAGGAGGCCAGGGATCTCACCCAGGAGGCCTTCTTGCGCGCCTTCCGAAACCTGCGGAAGTTCCGGGGGGACTCGACGTTCTACACTTGGTTCTATCGCATCGTGGTGAACACCTGCCTGGACGGAAGACGGAGGCGCAGGCGTTTCGATCGCCTCTTCTCCTTCTGGAGGCCGAGACAGGACGAGGAACAGGACCTGGAGGACGCGCCCGAGGCAGGCCCGGATCCGTCCAGTGACGCCAACCCCTCCGAGGTCCTCAGTGGCAAGCAACTTTCCGGAGCTGTCCGCAAGGCGCTGGCCGCCATGCCCGCCCGGCAGCGTCTGGCGTTCGAGCTCAAGGTCCTTCACGGCATGAGCCTCAAGGAGGTGGCCCAGGTGATGGATGCGGCCGAGGGGACCGTGAAGAGCCATCTGTTCCGGGCGACGCAATTCCTCCAGCGGGCCCTGAAGGATTGGGCGTGAGGATGGGGGGTGACGGCATGAGGACGTGTGACGATTTCAGGGAGAGCCTCCTGCTGGATGTGCACGGGGAGGTCTCCCGCCAGGAGGGCGAGGCCCTGGTGGCTCATCTGGAGTCGTGCGAGCCGTGCCGCCGGCGCAGGGCGCAAGTCGCTGCGCTCCTGGCGCGCGTGCGGGAGGCGGCCGCCTACCCTGAGCCCACTTCGGCCGAGGCCGAGGCCCTGCGGGCAGCCATCTTGCGGAGCCTGCGAGGGGAGAGGCAGCGCCAGGGGCGCCGCTGGACGTTCCTGGGCCTCTCCCTTCCCCCTGTGCCCGCTCTGGCGGCGGCCTGCCTGCTGGTCGTGGCCGCGGTCTGGTTCGGCGCACGCGAGGCCGACCGGCCCCCTGAGTCCCCTGCCCTGACCCATCTGGGCTCAGAGGAGCGCCTCATCGTCCAGAATCTGGACATCCTGGAGGACCTGGATCTGCTGGAGGAGATGGACGTCCTTCAGACGCTCATCCAGGTAGTCGACCGAAAGGACAGTGTGCTTTGAAGGCATTGCCCAGACCAATGGCGCCCCGGGGCAAGAGAAGCACCAAGGATCCGACCATGAGGGCTCGCGTCGTCATGGTGGCACAGGCCATGCGCCGCTCCTTGGTGGTATGGGCCTTGGGGCTGCTCCTCCTGTGGGCCGTCCCGTCGTGGGCCGAACAGCCCAGGGAGCGCCGTCTGCCGCCCCCCCCGACCCATGGGAAAGGGGACGGGCACTCATGGACCGGCGACGGGACGAGGGACGTCTCGCGGCGCGGGAGCCAACAGCGCCTGGAAAGGCGGCTGGAGCGCAGGCTCCCGCCGCCTCCCAGGACCCAGGAGCGACTGCGCAATTACCAGCAGCTCTCCCCCGAGCAGAAAGACCGGCTCAGGGGCCGGCTCCAGGAGTGGAAGTCCCTCCCCCCCGAGCGCAAGGAGGACCTGCGCAACCGCATGGACCGTTGGCGGCAGCTCCCTCCCCAGGATCGGGACCTCTACCGACAGCGATTCGAACAGTGGCGCAGCCTCGGCCCCGAGGAGCAGCGACAGTATCGCGAGAAGCTCAGGCAATGGCAGAACCTCTCGCCCAGGGAGCAGGAGGAGATCCGGCGCCGCTTCCGCCCCCAATGACGGCCCGAACCACCGCCGGGGCCACCGGCCCGCTCAGCCCTCGTCCCCGATGCCGAACAGCAGGTTGCGAAAGCGCTTTTGATCCCGGGGCGACACCCGCGCCCCCACTCGGGCCAAGAAGATGTTCTCCTCCCGGATGGCGATGTTGGGTTCGTTGGTGGGGTATTCGCTGAAGCCGTAGGGTCGAAGCAGATTGTGCATCATCCGTCGGTACTGGGCCAGGGTGAGCCCCGTCCCGTCCAGGTCCCAGTGCCACGAGAAGCCGTTCATGAAGGCGATCTTGTCGTCCAGGAAATCACCGTCCACGGCCACGCGCGCCAGGTGCCGGGCGATGCGCAGGTGGCGGAAGCCCCGGCTCACCTCGATGGCCCCCATCTCGTACATGAGTCGCCCCAGGGCCGACCAGCGCTCCTGGGGGTCCGGATAGTAGCAGGCCGCGTAGCCCACCACCCGGATCCCCTCCATCACGGCCAGGATCACGTTGCCGTCCTCGCTGCTCGCGATGCGCTCGAAGACCTCGAGCCTCTGGATCATGGAGGAGTAGTGGGCGAAGCTCCCCAGGCCCTCGTCCAGTCGAAGCCCCGCGAAGAAGCCGGGCGGGCAGAGGGACCGAAGGGTCAGGATCCCCTTGGGCGTCTCCAGGACCACCACCCGCCGCTCCCGGCCGGGCAAAGGGCGCGTTGGCCGGGGATCATTCAAAAATCGCTCCAATCCCGGTGCAGGGTCTTGACCATGATCACCAGATCCCTGGGCTGCCCGTCCTGGTCTTTCACGTAGTCCCGAAGCACAGCCTCGCGAAAGAAATCCAGCCGGGCCGCCGCGCGGATGGCCGCCTCCTCCACCCCGGCCACCAACTCGGCCACCAGCTTCTCGAGCCCGGCCTCCATGGCCAGTTTGACCATATCCAGGAGCATCCAGGTTCCCAGTCGCTGGGATCGAAACGCCGGATCCACCATGACCCGGACATGGCCGATGTGCTTGCGGCAGCCGAAGGTCCTGCGGTGGAGGCTCAGGTTGGCGATGATGCGCCCGTCCCCGGCATGGACAGCCACCATGGGCAGGACGCGGTCGTAGTCCAGGTTGGCCATCCACTGCCGGATGACCTCCGGGTCGTCCACGCGCTCCCGGCGGAACCACCTCTCCTCATGGGGGATCCTGGCGAAAAAGGCCTCCAGTGCCCGTTCATCACCGCGGGCCAGGGGGCGGAGCATGGCATGGGTCCCGTCCTTGGTGACGATCACCTTGGGATAGCTCTCCAGCATGGACCGATCCTCCTCGGGCCCTCCCGCCACCCTATCGAGGGCCGCGCCGTCGACGGATATGTTCCATCAACCGGGGCACGATCCTCTCCGGGTCAAGGCTCAGGACCTTGGAGATCTGGACCACGAATCCCTTGACGTACACGTCCGGCGGGAGGTAGTCCAGGGCATCCTCCTCGATGGCCTTCAGATGTCCCCGTCCGATCTTGGTGCGCTGGGCGATGTCGTCCAGGGTCAACCCCCGGATCTCCCGCACCTCCTTGAGCAGGGCTCCGCTCCAGCCCCCCCGTTCCTCCGCCCCCGTCAGCGCCTCCCGGATGCGGCGCTCCCGCTCCGCGCGCACCTGCGGGTCCTCCACCCGCTGGATCTCCCACACCCGGGGTCGCGGAGGCGGCGGGGGGGGAGGGGCTTCCTGGGCGACGGAGTCCGAGAGGCGCTCCCCCGGAAAGGCGCCCTTGCCGCGAAGCTCCTCGTCGCACTGGGAGCGCCGCTCCGGGTCCATCAGGATGTTGTACGCCTCGTGAACCCGATTGAGGATCTCCTCCCTTTGCGCCTCGGTGAAAAGGCCGTATGTGGCCATATGGTTGGGGCCGTACGTCTTGATGGAGATCTGGAATGCGCGTTTGATCTCGGCCACGGTGGCAGCGGGCTCCACGTCGAGGATGTCGTAGGGGCTCAAACCACCGAGATCGATCATGGTCTATATCCAGCCAATGTCAGAAGAAGTCGAAGGCCAGTTGCCCTTGGGTGAGGAGCCGGTCCGTCAGGTTCTCGATGCACTTGGCCGCATTGGATTCGGGGAAGTTCTGGAGCAGGGGCCTTCGGGTCCGCACGCACTGAATGACACGGTCGTCGTAGTTGATGTATCCGATGAAGTCCACCCGGATCCCGAAGTACTTGTGAATGGCGCTGCGCACCGCGAAGCCCACTTCCACATCCTCGTACCGCCTGACCTGGTTGAGGACGATGCGCACGAAAAAATCGTTGAGTCGCGCCTTGAGGGCCCGGCTGGCCATGGGCTCGGTGCGGGAGAGCTGCCGGGTGAACTGGGGAATGGGAACGAACTCCTCGATCCGATCCACATGAAAGGCCCGTTGCACCGCGGCCTTGACCGACTTCTTCCGGCTCCCGCGCAGCAGCATCCAGTACAGCGCTTCCTTGAGGAAGCGGTACGTGTTCTCGATGGAGGTGGGCTCGGGCACGATGACGTACACCCCCATCTCCCCCAAGAGGAAAAGGTCCATCACCTGGGGGGAGCTGCCCGATCCGATGTCCAGGATCACGTAGTCCATGTCCACCCGCCGCAGGGCGTTCTTCAGCCGGTTGGTGTCCCGGACCTTGGGCCCCCGCCCCGGGTAATCCAGTGTGCCGGTCACCAGGAACAGGTTCGCGACCCCGGTCTCCTCCATGTAGTTGGACAGGTCCTGTTTGTTGCCGTCGAGAAAGGAACCGAGGGTGTAACGGGGCCGCTCCAGGCCCAGGCAGGTATGGAGATTGGCGCCCCCCAGATCGGCATCGACCAGGAGGACCCGCTGGCCTCGCTTGGCCAGAGAAATGGCCATATTGCTGGCGATGAGGGTCTTGCCCGTGCCCCCCTTGCCGCCCCCAACGGCCCAGATGGCCTTGGGCCCCTTGCGGATCTCCATCATCTCGTCACGCCGCTTCCGCCGTCCGAGAACCGATTTTTCAGGCAATCTAACATGTTACAGTCATCAATGCAAGACCGTGCCCCCGATGCACGCCCCCCGGCTTGCGTCACAGGACTCTGGCCAGGGCCACGACATGCACCTGCCGGGCTCCGGCCTCCTTGAGGGCCCGCGCGGCCTCCCGCAGGGTCGAGCCCGTCGTGTACACGTCGTCCAACAGAATGAGGCGCCTGCCCTCCACAGCGGACGGCCGGGGGACCCGGAACGCCCCCCGCATGTTCGCCTCCCTTCGGGGGCGGCTCAAGGACACCTGGGGATCGGTCCACCGCCATCGAAGCAGGCCGTCCCGCAGGATCCGGACGTTCAGGCTCCTGTGCAGTCCTTCGGCCATGAGAACGGCCTGGTTGAAGCCGCGCTGCCGGAGCCGCCTGCCATGGAGGGGAACGGGCACAACGGCGTCGGCACAGACGCCCATGAGCGCCTCCCCGAAGGCGTTCCCCATCAGAAAGCCGAAGAACCGGGCCAAGGCTGGCCTCGGGGCGTACTTCATCTCGTGGACGATGGGGAAGACCTCATGGCGGTAGATCAGGAGGGCCCGGGCCGAGTCGAAGGGGGGCGGGGCGAGGAGACAATCGCCGCAGGCATGGGGCGGGACCGCAGCCGACGGGAACGGCTTGGCGCACAGAGGGCAACACGGGTGGGGCATCCAGGGCATGGCCTCGGCGCATGGCCTGCACAGCCCCTGCCCCCGCCACCGGACCCGGGGCGGGTCTGTCCCCGCGCACAAGGCCCGTTGACAGACCACGCACACCGGGGGGAAGAGAAGATCCAGCGCTGCCTCCGGCCACCCTGCCATGGGGCCTCACGTCCCCTCGGTCCCATGCACCTTTCCCCGGAGGCCCTCCTCGGGGTCGAGGGGAAGCGGCACGAGGGGGGCGTCGGACCAGAGCCCCTCCAGGTCGTAAAACGCCCTCACGGCCTCCTGAAAGACATGGACAATGACGTCGCCGTAATCCATGAGCACCCAGCGCCCCCCGGCTCGCCCCTCCAGGCTCGACGGGCGTATCTCCAGAGACTTGAGTCGAACCTCGATGTGCTCCGCAATGGCCTGGACCTGGCGGTCCGATCGCCCGGTGCAGATGACGAAGAAGTCCGCGAAGGAGACCAGCTGCCGGAGGTCCATGACCACGAGGTCCCCGGCCCGTCTGCTGCGGGCCAGCTCCACACAGCGCAAAGCCTTTTCCAGGGAGTCCATCTTCTCGGCGTCGCCTTTCGGCCCCGGGCCCGCATCACCCGCGGGCGCTGTACAGGCCCTTGGCCCGGATGTAGTCCTCCACTGCTTCGGGCACCAGGTAGCGGACCGAGCGTCCCGCCCGGACGAGACGCCGCACCTGGGTGCCCGAGATCTCCAGGCACGTCAACCGCCTGAAGAACAACCAGTGCCCGCTGCGATGGGCGTATGCCCTGACCCCGCGATGGAAGCGAAATGCAGGGCGCAGGGCCGCGGGAATGTCCTTGTTCCCCGCGCAGGCCGTGCCGGGACGCTGCATGACGACCCAGTGGCTCAGCTCGAACAGCTCCGCGCAGGAATGCCACGTCTCGATCTCCAGGAAGGCGTCCGAGCCCAGCAGGGTGTACAGATCCGCCCCCTCTTCCCCCCCGAGCCGTCGCAGGGCCCTCAGGGTCTCCACGGCGTAGGATTTCCCCGGGCGCCGGCACTCCACGTCCGAAACCTCGAACGCGGGATGCCCGGCCACGGCCCTGCGGACCATCTCCAGCCGATGCCCGGCCCGGGAGACCCCCCCCATGTCCTTGTGCGGAGGGTGCGCGGAGGGGACGAACAGGACGCGCTGCAATCCAAAGGCCTCCCGCGCCTCCTCAGCCGCACGGAGGTGTCCGTAATGGATGGGATCGAACGTCCCGCCGAAAAGGCCGATGCGCACGCTACGGTCGAACCTGCCCTTCGCCCTGGATGATGAACTTGGTGGTCGTCAGTTCCTCGGCGCCCATGGGGCCGTACGCGTGGAGCCGGGTGGTGCTGATGCCGATCTCGGCGCCCAAGCCCAGCTGAGCCCCGTCACTGAACCGGGTGGAGGCGTTGACCATGACCACCGAGGACTGCACTTCCCGGAGGAAGCGCTGCGCGTTGGCATAGTCCCGGGTGACGATGGACTCGGTGTGGTCGGACCCGTATCGGGCGATGTGTTCCATGGCGGCCTCCAGCCCCTGGACCACCCGGACCGAGAGGATCAGGTCCGAATACTCGGTGGACCAGTCCTCCTCCCCCGCGGGCCGGACCTCGGGGACCAGGGCCTGCGTCTCCGGACAGCCGCGGATCTCCACGCCGAGCGAGGCCAGTCGATCGACGATGCGCGGCACGAAGTCGCGGGCCACGCCCTCATGCACCAGAAGCGTCTCCACGGCGTTGCAGACGGCGGGCCGCTGCACCTTGGCATTGATGCAGATGGCCTCGGCCATGTCCAGGTCGGCCGATGCGTCCACGAACACATGGCAGACGCCCTTGTAATGCTTGATGACGGGGATGCGGGACTCGGCCACCACCGTGCGGATCAACGCCTCCCCCCCCCTGGGGATGATCACATCGATAAGGTCCTCCAGGCGGAGCATCTGCATCACCGCGGCGCGATCCGCCACGGGAATCAGGGTGATGGCGGCCGGGGGCAATCCCTCCCGCTCCACGGCCTCGCGGAGCACGGCGGCGATGGCCCTGTTGGAGTGGATGGCCTCGGATCCGCCCCGGAGCACCACCGCATTGCCGGACTTGAAGCACAGGGCGGCCGCGTCGGCCGTGACGTTGGGCCGCGACTCATAGATGACCCCGACGACCCCCAGGGGGATGCGCATCTTGCCCACCAGCAATCCGTTGGGTCGTCGCCACATGCGCACGATCTCTCCCACCGGATCCCGCATGGCCGCGATCTCCCGGATCCCCTGGGCCATGTCCCGCACCGAGCGCTCCGTCATGGTCAGGCGGTCCACAAAGGCCCCTTTGACCCCCCGGGCCAGGGCCTCGCCCACGTCCCGTGCGTTCTCGGCCAGGAGCAGTTCCCGGGCCTCCTCCAGCCCATCGGCCATGCCCCTCAGGGCGCGGTCCTTTCGATCCGTATCGGCTCCGGCGAGGGCTCTGGAGGCATCCCTGGCCTGGCTCACCAACTCCCGCACGTCCATGGCTCCCCCTCAGCGAAGGACGACGAGGTCGTCCCGATGGATGACCTCGTCATAATACCTGTAGCCCAGAAGGGACTCGATCTCCGAGCTCTTTCTTCCCCGAATCCTTCGCACCTCGTCGGATCCGTAGTTGGTCAGCCCCCGGGCGAACTCGGCCCCCTCCTCGTCCACACAGCTCACCGAGTCCCCGGCGCCGAAATCCCCGTGGACCGCGCGAATCCCGGAGGGCAGGAGGCTGCGCCCATGTTCCAGGATGACCCGCTTGGCCCCCGCGTCCACCACCAGATGACCGCACGGCGTCTTGGAGTAGGCGATCCAGTGTTTCCAGCTCGTAATGCGCGCCTCCTTGGGAAGCACCAGGGTCCCCAGGGCCTCCCCGGAGAGGATCTCCTCCAGCACCGTGCCGGACCGCCCGCTGGCGATGATGGTCGGCACGCCGTACACCGCCGCCGTCTTGGCCGCCTGCAGTTTGGAGGCCATT
This sequence comes from uncultured Desulfarculaceae bacterium, assembly GCA_964514105.1. Classification (GTDB taxonomy): domain Bacteria; phylum Desulfobacterota; class Desulfocorpusculales; order Desulfocorpusculum; family Desulfocorpusculum; genus CAZEPJ01. The sequence goes on from CAZEPJ010000055.1 coordinate 16,051, forward strand.
CCCCCCGTCCCCACCGCGCTGGTGGTAAGCTGCACCGACGACAGCACCCGGTCGTCCACGTCCGGGATGACGGAGATCCTCCTGGCCTGGGGGTTGACCTTGGGGTCCGCATCATAGAACCCGTCGATGTCCGTGAGGATCACCAGCAGGTCCGCCTGGATCAGATTGGTCACCAGGGCCGAGAGACAATCGTTGTCCCCGAACTGGATCTCCTCGGTGATGACGCTGTCGTTCTCGTTGATGATCGGCAGGATCCCCCACCGAATCAGGGTCCACAGGGTGTTCCTGGCATTGAGAAACCGCCGGCGGTCCGACAGATCGTCCCGGGTGAGGAGGATCTGGGCCACCTGGACGTCGCCTTTCTCGAACGACCGCTCGTACACCCACATGAGGCGGGCCTGTCCCACGGCCGCCGCGGCCTGCTTCTCCGGGATGCTCTTGGGCTTGCGCCGCAGCCCCATCTTCCTGGACCCGGCGGCCACCGCCCCTGAAGACACCAGGACCAGTTCGTACCCGCCCGTCTGCACGCGGGCAAAAGAATCGCACAGACACTGGATGTGCTCCGTGTCCAGACCGCCGTGGGAGGTGGTCAGAACAGCGCTCCCGAGCTTGACCACGACCCGTCTCACCCCCTTGACCAGCGCCTGCCGATCCATGACCTCTGTCACCATGGCCCCCCGGCTTCCATCCCGGGCGGGACCTCGGCATCGCCCCCGCCGCCGTCCCGTCCATGGGCCGGCACGGCACGGAACAGGGCGGCGGACAGCTCCCCCACGCCTTGTCCCGTGAGGGCGCTGACCGGGTACACCTCGATCCCCGCCCTTTCCAGGGGCCCCCTGGCCTGAACCGCGCGCTCAAGAGCCCCGGGCAGATCCACCTTGTTGAGGGCGACCATCTTGGGACGACGGAGCAGGTCGGCGTCGTACTGCCGGATCTCCCCTTCCAGGACCTTCAGATCTTCCAGCGGCTCCCTGCCGTTGCTCGGGTCCAGGTCCAGGACATGCAGGAGCAAGCGCGTCCGCTCCACATGCCTCAAGAAGCGCAGTCCCAGGCCCACCCCGGCGTGGGCCCCCGCCATGAGGCCAGGGACGTCGGCGAGGACCACCCGATCTCCTTGCGGGGAAACCAGGACGCCCAGCTGGGGCGTGAGGGTTGTGAACGGATACGGTGCGATGCGCGGGCGCGCGGCCGAGAGCCGCGCCAGCAGGGACGACTTGCCGGCGTTGGGAAAGCCGATGAGCCCCACCTCGGCCAGGACCTTCAGCTCCAGGAGGAGGCGTCTGTCCTCCCCATCCCCGGGCTCGGTGGAAAAGCGAGGCGCCTGCCGCGTGGGCGTGGCGAACCGGGCGTTGCCCCTGCCTCCGCGCCCCCCTCGAGCCACCACCAGGCGCTGCCCCTCCCGGACCAGGTCTCCCAGGCGTTCACGGGTGTCGGCGTCGCTGACCATTGTGCCCAAAGGGACCCTGAGCACCAGGTCCTCTCCATTGCCGCCGTGCCGGTCGCTCCCCTGCCCATGGGTCCCGTTGCGGGCACGGTGTTGCCGGGGATAGGAGAAATCGAGCAAGCTCTGAACGCTGGCCGACGCCTCCAGGATGACGTCACCGCCTCGGCCGCCGTCGCCGCCGTCGGGACCGCCCCTGGGACGGTACTTCTCGCGTCGAAAGCTGACGCATCCCCTGCCACCCCGTCCGGACCGAACCGAGATCCTGGCCTCGTCCACGAAGAGCATGGAAGGCTTCTTTCAGGGGGGGCGACCTCGCCCCGCCGTCCGCAGCCCTACGTCCGGGGCATGACGAACCGGGCCGACGGCCGTTGACACATGACGGGTTGAAGATCGACCTTCATGCCCTTGCGCTGGGTCGGAAAACGCCGTTGGCCCCCTCCCCGGCGGGTGCCCCTATCCCATGCCCCCACAGCCCGGGACAGGCCGTGCCCCCGGGGCGAACCGGAGCCGGCTCCGGCGTTCATGGGGTGGTGGGAACTGGAGCGGTGGGGGACCTATGCGGCATAGACACTGACCAGTTTCCGCGTGCCGCCCTTGGTCTCGAATCGAACCACGCCGTCGATCTTGGCGAACAACGTGAAATCCTTCCCCATTCCCACATTCATACCCGGATGAAACCGAGAGCCTACCTGCCTGACCAGGATGCTGCCGGCGCGGACCCGCTCCCCCCCGAAGCGTTTCACGCCCCGGCGCTGGCCTTGGCTGTCGCGCCCGTTTCTCGAACTACCCACCGCCTTCTTGTGAGCCATGCCGGACCTCCCGCGCCCGTTCTATACTCGGATCTCCTCGATGCGCACCCCGGTGAACCATTGCCTGTGGCCTACGGTCCTGCGGTAGCGCTTGCGCCGGCGCATCTTGAAGATCCGGATCTTGGGTCCCCGATCCTGCTCCACGATGTGGCCGACCACCCGCGCCCCCGGCAGGAAAGGCTGCCCAATCTGCATGCCTGCCTCACCCTGGACGAGCAGCACCTGAGAGAACTCCACGGTCTGCCCCACGGGTCCATCGAGCTTCTCCACACGGACGACCTGCCCGGGCGCAACGCGATACTGCTTGCCTCCGCTCTCGAATATGGCGTACATCCTTGCCTCCCCTCACCCCGCCGAACCGCCATGGGGCGCAAGGCCCCGATGCCGTCCCTTGGAAATGCTTCATTCTAGAGGAAAATGGGGCCTCCTGTCAATGATTCCGGGTACGTCCAGACAGGTCGCTTCCTGCCGAGTTCTTCATCGCCCCCCCACTCCATGGGGGCCTGGGGCCCGGGGAGGGGGCCGCGGATCCATGGGCTTCCCCCTGCTTGCGCAGGGCCTCCAGGACCATCTCCGGGGTGACGGGCAGGCGATGGAACTCCACGCCGATGGCGTCCGCGATGGCGTTGACGATGGCCGGGGCCGGAGCCAGCTGCGTCCCCTCACCGGCCTCCTTGGCCCCGAAGGGCCCCAGAGGATCGTCGGTATCGATGTGGATCGCCTCCACGGCGGGCATCTCCATGGTGGTGGGAAACCCGTAATCCAGAAAGGACGGATTGTGCTGTTGGCCGTCGATGCACGTGGAGTCCTCGTACAGGGCCTGTCCCAGTCCCCCCATGATGCTTCCCTCGAGCTGGCCCTCCACCAGCATGGGGTTGATGGGCTGACCGCAGTCATGGGCCGTGACCATCTTGACGACCTTCACCCGCCCCGTCTCCATGTCCACCTCCACCTCGGCGGCCTGGGTCATGAAGGAATAGCTCGGGCTGAAGTTGCCGTTTCGGCTCAGCAGCGAGGTGGGCTGCTCCGCCGGCGGGATCCACGAGCCCCGGCCCACGATGGGGACGGCCTTGTCCGCGTACTGGTAGGCCTGGAGGGCCTCATTCAGGCTCATCCCCCGGTCGGGGCTTCCCTGGACCCAGATGCGGCGGTCCGCCGCCACCAGGTCGTCCACCCTCGCCTCCAGCCGATGGGCCACGAACTCCAGGAGCTGCCGCCTGACCTCGTTGGCCGCCAGGAGGGCCGCGTTTCCGGCGCGCACCGTCACCCCGGAGCCGAAGGTGCCGGCGTCCAGGGGGCAAATCCCCGTGTCGGCCGCGGTGATGTGGACGTCCTCCATGGGGACACCCAACCGCTCGGCGACCATCTGGCAGATGACCGTCTCGGCCCCCTGTCCGATGTCCGCCGCCCCGGACAGGACATTCACCCGGCCCTCTCGGGTGAGCTGCACCACGGCCCCCGAGGACAGGTGGGCCATATTGGCCACGCCGGACGGAAAGGACGCCCCGGCCAGCCCCACCCCTCGTCCCACCGGGAGTTTGCCCCGCTTTTGCTCCCACCCGATGGCCCTGGCGGCCTCTCGGATGCTGTCGGCGAACCCGCAGGTATGGATGAGGAATCCGGCCGGGTGGGGCTCGTGGGCCTTGATGGCATTGCGGATGCGCATTTCCGCGGGGTCCACGCCGATACGCCGGGCGATCAGATCGATCTGCCGCTCGATGGCGAAGCGGGCCTGGGGGATGCCGTGCCCCCTCATGGCGCCGCCCACGGGCTTGTTGGTGTAGACGTGGTACCCCTCGTACAGGAGATTCTCGATGCGGTAGGGGATCATGATGAAGAAGCACGAAAGGGTGATCATGAGGGGTGCCGTGGAGTTGTACGCCCCGCCGTCGGCGTGGGCCAGGATCTTCTGGGCGAGGATCCTGCCGTCCTTGGCCACGCCGGTCTTCACGGTGAGGTACATGGGGTGGCGCTGCCGGGTGCTCTGGAAGACCTCCTCCCGATCGTACACGAACTTCACGGGGCGCAGCAGCTCTCTGGCGAACCAGCAGGCGCAGAAGTCCTTGGCGAACATGTCGATCTTCTGGCCGAAGCCCCCCCCCACCTTGGGCTTGATCACCCGGATCTTGTTCTCGGGAACGAGCAGCGTGGTGGCCAGGTTCCGCTTGAGGAAGTACGGGATCTGCGTAGAGCTCCAGATGGTCAAGGCGCCGCTGTGGGGATCGCACTGGGCCGCCGCAGCGTGGGGCTCCATGGGGGCGTGGTTCACGGCCTGGGAATAGAAGCAATCCTCGAAGACGTGGTCGGATCGGCAAAAGGCAGCCTCCACGTCGCCCCACTCCTTCCGGATGGAGGCGCTGACGTTGTTGGGGGCGCCGTCGTGGATGACGGGCGCCCCCTCCCGTATGGCCTCCAGCGGATCGAAGACCGCTGGAAGCTCCTCGTACTCCACCCGGATGAGGCGCACGGCCTCTTCGGCGGTCTCCGGGTCCACGGCGACCACGGCCGCCACCTCGTCCCCGATGTACCGCACCTTGTCCCGGGCCAGGGCGTGCTCGTCCTTGGCCTTGGGGACGATGCCGTACACCCGGTCCGGGATGTCCCGGCCCGTGATGACGCCCTTGACACCTTGAAGGGCCAGGGCCCGGCTCGCGTCCACGTGGAGCACCCGGCCGTGGGGGATCGGGGAGCGGACAAACCGGCCATGGAGCATGTTGGGCAGGACCAGATCGTCGGTGAACTGGGCCTGTCCGGTGGCCTTGGCCGCGGCGTCATGCATGGGCACCCTGCGGCCCACCACATTGAGGACCTTCATCGTTCACCTCCACGGACCCTGGCGGCGGCGGCCTCCACGGCCTCCACGATCTTGACGTAGCCGGTGCACCGGCACAGGTTGCCCGATAGCGCCCGGCGGATCTTCTCCTGGCTGGGGCTGGGGTCCTCGGCCAGCAGCGCCGTCGCGCTCATGATGAATCCGGGCGAACAAAACCCGCACTGGATGGCACCGTGCTCCACGAAGGCCTCCTGCACGGGGGTCAGATGCCCTCCCTGGGCCAGCCCCTCGATGGTCTGGATGTCCCGTCCCTCGGCCTCCGCGGCCAGGGTCAGGCAGGACAGCACGGCCTCGCCGTCCAAAAGCACGGTGCAGGCCCCGCAGGCCCCCAGATCGCACCCCCGCTTGGTCCCCGTCAGGAGCGCCTTCTCCCGGAGGGCCTCCAGGAGCGTGGTGTTGGGCGGGACGACCATCTCGTGAACGTCCCCGTTGATCGTGAGCCGTACGATGCGCGTCTCCGGCATGGCCCGCTCTCCTCCTCCCGTGGGTCACACAACGGCCCTCATGGCTTTGAGAAAAAGGGTGGCCATGAGCGCCCGCTTGAAGGCCACCGAATGTGTGCTTGTCGGGGCGATGCGGGCCGCCCGGGGGGCCAGGGCCGCCGCCCGTTGCAGCGACTCCGGCGTCATCGGGACGCCGCGGAGGCTGGCCTCCAGCTCGGCGGCCCTCACCGGGGCCCGGTCCACGCCGGTGAATGCCGCCCGCACCACGCCGTCCCCCCGCCAGACCGCGGCCCCCACGATGGGGAACTCGATGGCCCCCCGGCGGCTGAACTTCTCGTAGCGGGACGCCCCCCCGGCCGAGGCCTCGGGGAGCACCACGGCCTCCACGAACTCCCCCGGCCCCAGGGCCAGGGGGGCACGCCCATCGCCGGAGTAGAGGCGGGCCAGGGGAAACTCCCTGGTCCCGCCGGGGCCGGCTGTCCGCACCGCCGCGTCCAGGACCAACAGGGCCGGCGCCACGTCGCCGCTGTAGGTGGCGAAACAGGCGCTCTTCCGCTTGGCCACGTGGCACTCCTCTCCGCCCGCCTTGAAACACAGGCTGCGGGCCTGCCGCCACTGCCACGACTGGTTGAAGAAGCGGCATCGCGTGTTCTGGCACAGGTTGCCCCCCAGCGTGCCCATGGCCTGGTGGCGGGGGGATCCCACCGAGAACGCCGCTTGGACCAGGGCGGGGAACTTCCCGGCCAGTTCTCCATGGTGCCCCAGCTCCTTCAGCGTGGTCGTGGCGCCGATGACCAGCCGGTCACCCTCCCGGCGGACACCCCGCAATTCCCCCACCCGCCCCAGGCTGACCAGCGTTTCCGGGAGCTCCACCCGATGCTTCATGTTCACCAGCAGGTCGGTGCCGCCGGCAACGAGCCTGGCCCCTGGTCTGTGCGAGAGGGCGCGGAGCACCCCCGCCAGGTCCGCGGGCTGCTCGTATGAGAACATGGGCAAGCGCATGAACAGACCTCCTCCCTCGGGTTCATCGCCCGGCTTCGGGCTCGGTTGGGGCCGGGCGGATCGTCCCCGTCAGCGGCGCCAGACCTGCCTTCCCGGGGCCGTCCTGGCCAGTTCCACCAGGCCTCCGGGCCCGAAACGGTCGACCTTGAGCCCTCCCCCCAGCCGCGGGAACTCGTCGATCACCAGCAGCTCGTCCGGCAGCTTGAAGGGGGCCACCTTCCCGTCCAGGAAGGCCCGCACCCCCTCCAGGGTGACCCCTTCCGTCCCGGCTTCGAGCTTGACGCAGGCGCAGATCGACTCTCCCAGGACCGGGTTGGGCGTGCCCACGACGCACGCCTCCAGCACCCCCGGGCACTGGACCAGCAGCATCTCGATCTCCGAGGGAATGATCTTGAATCCCCCCCGGTTGATGCACTCCTTGATGCGCCCCAGGATCCGGAAACACCCCCCGGCGTCGCGAGCCGCCAGGTCGCCCGTGTGGAGCCAGCCGTCGCGGATCTGCAGGGCGGTCTCCCGGGGGTTCTTCCAGTAGCCCCTCGTGACGTGCCAGCCCGAGAGGAGCAGCTCGCCGGGCTCCCCCGCCGCCTTTTCCACCCCCGTCAGGGGGTCCGCCACCTTGGCCCGGGTCCCCTGAAGGGGAAACCCGATTGACGTTTCGCGCACCGCCAGGGGGGACCCGTACGGGAGGATGATGGAGAGGCCCGGCCCCACCTCCGACGCCCCCAGAAACGAAGAGATGTAGATCCCCATCTCCTCCTCCACCCGCGTGATCAGGTTGGCCGGGGCGATCTGGCCGGCGATGAGACCGGCGCGGAGGGACGACAGGTCGTACTTGCGCCGTCTGGGATGGGTCAGCTCCAGGATGTAATGCGCAGGCGCAGCGAGTTGGAGGGTCACACGCTCGCGCTCGATCAGCTCGAAGGCCCCCTCGGCGGAGAACTGCCCCATGAGGATCACCGTGGCGCCCAGGACAAACGGCTGGACGAGAAGGGCCCCGCATCCGTACGAGTGGGCCATGGCCAGGAAGCCGATGAAGACATCGTCCTGGATCGCGTCCACGCCCAGGGAGTACGACCACCCTGCCCGGACCACCTGGGATTGAGCGATCATGGCGCCCTTGGGGCGCCCCGTGGTCCCGGACGTGTAGAGCAACATGGAGAGATCCGACGGTCCGGCACGACCGTCTGGGTCCGGGGCGTCGTCTCCCCCGAGGTCATCGAACCAAAGGACGCCCGCCTCCTTGTTGCTACCGCGCCCATCCGCCGGGACGGCCACCACCCACTTGAGATGGGGCATGGGGCCGAGGCCCTTGACCGCATCCAGGTAGTCGAACCCTCGCCACTCCTGGAAGAGAAATACCGCCCTGGCCTCCGAATCCTCCAGGATGAAGCGGGCCTCCCTCTCCCGGTAATTGGGGTTGAGCCACGCCACGATCACACCGAGCTTCTGCAGGGCGTAAAACGCGACCACCAGCTCCACCGAGTTGGGCATGTACACCGCCGCCACATCCCCCCTGCGCAGGCCGATCCGCTCCAAGCCGGCCGCCAGTCGCACGCTGCGATCCAGGACCTCGGAGAAGGTGAGCCGCTGCGACCCGCACACTACCGCGACCTTGGCCGGAAGCCTCCGGGCAGCCTGCTGCAGGACCTCCCAGACCGTCTGCCGGCTCAACTCGTCGTAGATCTTGAGAATCTGTCCGGGCTCCATCCCCCCTCTCCCCGGTCCCCCGGGGTCGGAACACATCCGACGCCGGACGGCTCCTCGACCGCGCCCCATCCCGGTGACGCCGCCGGCCCCCAACCCCTGGGCCCCACCCCCCAAGCCGCCGGTGGGGCCATCCGCTGCGGAATCCCTCGGCCCAGCGCTACGGTGCGATCACCTCCACCTGGTCGCGATGAAGCCGGGGGTTGGCCTTGACCAGGACCCTCCGGTTGAGCCGGGCTTCCAGTTCCTCGAGTCCCGCCCGCTCCTCCTCGCACAGGGCATTGGCCACCTCGGGATGGACCTCCACCATGATATCCCCCCGCTGGGAGACGGGGTTGTGGGCCAGTTCCCGGCGGACCTCCCGGAGCACGTCGTAGCACAGGGTCGTCGTCGACTTGATCCAGCCCTGTCCCTCGCAGTAGGGGCACGGGTCGCACAGCTGGCGCCCGATCCCCTCCTTCACCCGCTTGCGGGTCATCTGGACCAATCCCAACTCCGAGATCTTGAGGATGTTGGTCCGGCTGCGGTCCTTCTTCAGGGCATCCTTGAGCGCCTGAAAGACCTGCTCGCGGCTGGATTCCCGCTCCATGTCGATGAAATCGATGATGATGATTCCCCCCACGTTTCTCAGCCGCAGCTGGTAGGCGATCTCCTTGGCCGCCTCGATGTTGATCTTGAGGATGGTCTCCTCCAGGTTGTGCCGCCCCACGTACCGGCCCGAGTTCACGTCGATGCTCGTGAGGGCCTCGGTCTCCTCGATGAGGATGTGCCCGCCGGACTTGAGCCAGATCTTCTTCTCCAGGGCCCGGGCGATCTCCATCTCGATATGGTAGGCGTCGAAGATCGGCTCGTCCTCCTCGTACAGCTGGACCCGGTCGTTGCTCTGGGGGAGATTGGCGTCCAGGAAGGCCAGGATCCGCTTGTATTCCGGGGGCGAGTCGATGATCACCCGATCCACCTCGCCGACCATGAGGTCGCGCACGGCCCGCAGCGTGATATCCAGATCGGCGTACAGGAGCCGGGGGATGGGACCCCGCCGGGTGTTGCGTTCGATCCCCTCCCAGACCTGGATGAGGAACTCCATCTCGGCCTTGATCTCCTCCTCCTGCGTCCCTTCACTGGCGGTCCGGGCGATGAAGCCGTAGCTCTTGGGGCGAAGCCGCCGGATGATGTCCCGCAGGCGCAGGCGCTCCTTCTCGTGCTGGATGCGCCGGGAGACGCCTACGTGCTCCACGGTGGGGAGCAGGACCAGGTTCCTCCCGGGCAGGGAGATGTGGGTCGTGGCCCGGGCCCCTTTGGTCCCGATGGGGTCCTTGGCCACCTGCACCAAGAGCTCCTGCCCCTCGGTGATCAGCTCCTCGATGCTCCGCGGGGGACACCCCTCCCGGCCCGCGCCGTGGTTCTCCCGGTAGTCCTCCGCGTCGTCGAGGCCGAGGAATTCGCTGTATTCCTTCACCGTGCCCTTGACGTCGGACACGTAGAGGAAGGCCGCCTTGTGCAGGCCGATATCCACGAAGCAGGCCTGCATCCCCGGCAGCACCTTCACCACCCGCCCGATGTAGATGTTCCCCACCAGGCTGCGGTCGGACTCCCGCTCCACGTACAGCTCGGTGAGGGTGCCATGCTCCAAGAGGGCCACCCGCGTCTCCCGCGAGGTCACGTTGATCACGAGTTCGGAAGGCATGCCGATCGTCACTCCTTTCCACCCATGGTCCGACCCTGGTCCTGTGCCAGCTGTTCCAGGCCATGGAGGAACTCCACGCGGACCTTGGTGACCCTCAAGCGCCTCACCGTGGGCTCATCCACCCCGAGGATCGCCCCCAGCAGCTCCAGGAGGCGGATCCCGCCGTCGGGAGCGTTCAAGACGAGGAGGCTCAAGGCACCCGGCCCGACCATCTCCAGGGCCTCCACGTGCGGCCGTGCGTCGATCTCCTGCGCCTTGCCGCCATCCTTGCGCACCCGGCGGATCATGAAGGTGGGCGCCTCCCGGAACGCCCGGACCCTGGCCGCCAGGGCCTCCCCGGCGGGGCCCGTCCCCGGCGGGATCCCCACGTCGTAGGCCACGCGGGTTCGCATCCGAAACAGCGACGGCGAGCGCAGGGGGACCTCCGTGCACGCCATGGGTACGATCCCCTCCGGGAACACGCCCTGCAAGGCCCCCAGGATCCGAGAGGCATCGACCTCGCCGAAGGTCTCGAAATCGAGATACTCGGTCAGGCTCTCCACGCCCACCGGGAGGGCGGGCCCGAAATCGATGCGGGGCATGGGGTGAAAGCCCTGGGAGAAGCGAAGGGGGACCCCTGCCCGCCGCAGGGCGCGGACCACGACGCTGTTCAACTCCAGGTGGCTCAGGAACCGGGCCGCACCCACCTTGGTGTACCCGAGCCGAAACCGCCTGTGGATGTCCCGCCCCTTGGCGCGATGATACACCCCCTGGTACGCCTTCATGCCGGGAAACAGGGGCAGCGGGGCCCCCCGCTCCCGCAGGACCAGCTGCAGGCCCTCCTGGCCGCACACGGCGCACCCCTGACAGCTCCCCTCCCGGCAGTCCGGCGTCCGCTGCCCCGCCAGGGCCCTTCGGTACTCCTCCAGCAGGTATTCCTCGCAGACCCCCATGTCCAGATGCGCCCAGGGCAGGACGCTGCCGGGCCGCACCTCCCGCGTGGCGTATGCCTCCAGGGGGAACCCGCAGCCGCAGAACGCCTCCTCCCAGGCATCCAGGCGCACCTGCTCGCTCCATCCGTCGAACTTGCAGCCCATTGCGTGGGCCCGCTCCAGGACCTCCCCAAGGCGCCGATCCCCGCGGGAGAACGCCCCCTCCAGCAGGCTCAACCGCGGCTCCTGCCACTTCACCTGGATCCCCGGTCGCCTGAGGGCCCTGCGGAGCCAGTTCAGCCGCCCCCGGGTCTCGGCCACGGAGAGCTGGCGGGCCCACTGAAAGGGCGTGTGCGGTTTGGGGACGAAGGTCGAGAGGCTCACGTTGAGTCGCATCCGCCCCCGGCCCGAGCGGTTTTCCCGGAGGATGCGCTCGCACAGGGCGACGATCCCTTCCAGGTCCTCCTGGGTCTCCGTGGGAAGCCCGATCATGAAATAGAGCTTGAGGGACAGCCACCCCTGGGCGTACACCCTTCGGGCGGTCTCCAGGACCTCTGCCTCCGTGACGTCCTTGTTGATCACCCGGCGCAGCCGCTCGGTGCCCGCCTCGGGGGCCACGGTGATGCCCGTCTTGCGGACCTCCTTGATCATGGCCATGATCTCGTCCGAAAGGCTGCCGATGCGCAGGGAGGGAAGGGAGACGGCAACCTTCTCGGGGCCGTAGCGCGCCATGAGGCCTCCCAGCAGGTCCGTGATGGTGCTGTAGTCCCCCGAACTGAGGGAGAGCAAGGAGAGCTCCTCGTACCCCGTCTCCCGCAGGGACCGGTCTGCCAGATCCAGGATCCGCGCCGGGCTTCGCTCCCGCACGGGACGGTACGTGAAACCCGCTTGGCAGAAGCGGCACCCCCGCGTGCAGCCCCGGGCGATCTCCAGGCTCACCCGATCGTGTATCACCTGGGTGTACGGGACGATCCCCTTGGACGGGTACTGGAGGGGGTCCAGCCCGGATGCGATGCGACGCCTCACGGCCTCGTACCCGGGCAGACGGTTCTCCCGGGACGTCACCTCGCCGTCAGGACCGTACAGGATGTGGAAGAAGCCGGGCACGTACACGCCCTCGATGCGGGCCAGGCCCTCCAGGAGGCGCTCTCGATGCCATCGCCCCCCCTTGGCCCGCAGCAGGAGATCCACCATCTCCTCCACCGCCTCCTCGCCGTCCCCGATGAGGAAGGCATCCACGAACGGGGTCAGGGGCTCGGGGTTGACCGCGCACGGCCCTCCGGCCATCACCAGGGGGAAGGCCCCCGCCCGGTCGCGGGACCGCAGGGCCACTCCGCCCAGATCCAACATGTGCAAGACGTTGGAGTAGCCCATCTCGTACGGAATGGAGAATCCGAGCACGTCGAACGCGCAAAGGGGCAGGCGCGACTCCTGGGAGAACAGGGGGAGGCCCTCCCGGCGCATCAAGGCCTCCATGTCGGGCCACGGGCAGAAGAATCGCTCCGCTGCCACCTCTTTCCGGCGATTGAGGATGTGGTAAAGGATGCGGAACCCCATATGGGACATCCCCACCTCGTACACGTCCGGAAACGCCAAGGCAAAGCGCAGGGCCGCCCGCTCCGTGTCCTTGCGCACGGCGTTCACCTCGTTGCCCAGGTAGCGGCTGGGCTTGCTCACCTGGGCGAGCAGCCCGTCGACGATCGCGGCCAAGTCCACCGTCATGCCCCGCTCTCCCCTTCAAACAAAGACGCCCGAGGGAAGGACCCTCGGGCGCCGGCGCCGCCGCGGCGTCAAGCTAGTCCCGGTCGTCATCCTCCTGTTCGTCGCCCTCTGCCTCGCCCTCCATGATCTCATGGAAGCCGTCATCGGGAAGGCTCTCCAGCTCGCGCAGCTCCTCCAGGGATCCCCGCGGCTCCATCCGATCCACAATCACCTCCTCGATGGCGGTGGCCAGGATGGCCTCATCGGAGTCCCCCGGGGGCCCTGTGGCCTCGGAGGCCTGTGGGCGGGAGGGATCCAGCAAGGGCCTCACCTTCCTGGTTGCGATCTCCCGCAGGGCCACCACCACATCGCGGTTCCTGGCCGGCACCATGGGCTTGGATCCCTCCATGATCTGCCGGGTTCGCCGCACGGCCGTCTGCACCAGCATGAATCGGTTGGAAACTTGCTCCACGCAGTCCTCTATGGTCACTCGAGCCATGGTCCTTATCCTTCGACGCCTGTTTTTTGGCCGATAGTCCTTTGATTATAGAGTATTGGCCCTCCTTGTCAAGCGGCGTCTTCGCCCG
>CAZEPJ010000056.1:0-28675 GCA_964514105.1 uncultured Desulfarculaceae bacterium
ATCCCAGGTGGGTCTTGACGGGAGGAGCGCAGTTGTGATATCGATTCGCGGTGATCGGTTCCCCGGACCCCGGACACGGCAGGCAGCCCACAGGAGACGGCCTTGGGCGCGGGCAGCTCCCAGGATCGGAAATGGTGGGCCCAGCTCGGCATCATCAGCACCATGGGCCTGTCCATGGCCATTTCGGTGGCCACGGGGGTCATCGGGGGGCATCTGCTCGACCGCTGGCTCCATACGGGCGCCTTCTTCTGGATCGGGCTGGTGGTCGGCATCCTGGCCGCGTACCGGACCCTGTGGGTCTTCTACGAGCGATATATCAAGGAGAGGGAACCCAAGCCGTGAGGGCCGGGGGTAGGGGCGCATGCTGAAGGGGGCTCCCGTGGTTGGACGGATCGAGCGGAGGAATTGGTGGATCCTCGGCATCCTGGTGGCGGGGAGCGTTTTTCTGTGCCCGGTGCGGTTTACGGCGGGGGTTGCGTGCGGGGGGCTCCTCAGCGTGCTGGGCTTTCACATGCTGCGGGGGGTGGTGGAGCGGGCCCTTCGTTTGCCGGCGTACAAGGCGCGGGTCAGGATCGTGGCCTACCATTACGCCCGGCTGGCCGCGCTCTTCGGGGCCCTGGCCTTGATCTTGGCCTCGGACGGGGTCGACCCGCTGGCCCTGGTCCTGGGACTCTCGGTGGTCGTCCTGAACCTGCTGTTCACCACGGTGGCGGATTGGCGCAAGATCCAACTGGAGGTGTAGCCCGTCATGAAGGAACCCATCCAACTGTACCACCTGTTCGGACTTCATCTGGACCACCATCTGTTCTTCACCTGGTTTCTCATGCTGGTCATCCTCGTCCTGGGGCTGGCCTTCAGCTCGCGGGTGAAGATGATTCCGGGCAAGGGTCAGGTCCTGCTGGAGGCCGTGGTGGGGGGCATCTACACGTTCTTCCACGACGTCCTGGGCCACGAGACCCGGCGTTTTTACCCCCTCATCGCCACCCTGGGCATCTATATCTTTCTGTGCAACGTCATGTCGCTGATCCCGCTCTTCGACTCGCCCACCAACACCCTGAACACCACCGCGGCCATGGCCGTCCTGGTCTTCGTTTACTACAATTACGTGGGGTTCAAGAAGCACGGCGGGGCGTACATCAAGCATTTCCTGGGTCCCATGGCGGTGCTGGCCCCCCTGTTCTTCCTGGTGGAGCTCATCTCCAATTTCAGCCGGATGCTCTCGCTGTCCTTCCGGCTGTTCGGCAACATCCGGGGAAAGGACATCCTCCTGGGGGTGCTCTTCTTCCTCGTGGCCATGAGCAAAGGCATTCTCTTCCTTGTCCCCCTTCCGATCTTCGTACTGGGCCTTTTCGTGTCGTTCATCCAGGCCCTGATCTTCGCACTGCTCACCGCCATGTACCTGGCGGGTGCCGTGGGCGAGGAGCACTGAGGCGGAGGGATCGGGGGTCCCCATACAACGGCGTGAACTCAAGCTCAATGCGAAGGAGGAAGGATCGATGCGAAAGACTTGGATCACCATGGGAATGACGGTTTTCGCGCTGCTCTTTCTCGGTGCCGGCGTGGCGCTGGCGGCCGACGCGGGGACCGGGGGGACCAACTGGGTGAAGGTGGCCGTGATGATCGGGGCTGGACTGGGCATCGGCATCGCGGCCCACGGCACGGGTCAGGGCATGGGCAACGCCATCGCAGCGGCCTGCGAGGGGACGGCCCGCAACCCCGAGGCATCGGGCAAGCTGACCACCACGATGCTGATCGGTCTGGCCCTCATCGAGTCACTGTGCATCTACGCCCTGGTCATCGCCCTGATCATGCTCTTCGTGGTGTGAAGGCCGGGGGCTGAAGAAGATCGCGCGGGGCGCCTCGGCGCCCCGTTCTTTTTCCCAGCCCTCACGGGCCCGGGAGCAGCTCCCGAAGGAAGCGCCCCGTCACCGAGCCTTCCGCGGCCGCCACCTCCTCGGGGGTGCCGCAGGCCACCACATGCCCCCCCGCATCGCCGCCGCCCGGCCCCAGATCGATGACGTGGTCCGCGCACTTGATGACCTCCAGGTTGTGCTCGATGACCACCACGGTGTTTCCCGCATCCAGCAGGCGCTGCAGGACCTCCAGGAGGCGGCGGATGTCCTCCAGGTGCAGCCCCGTCGTGGGCTCGTCCAGGATGAAGAGCGTGCGCTTGTCCTGGGGCCGCGAGAGCTCCCGGGCCAGCTTGAGGCGTTGGGCCTCCCCCCCCGACAATGTGGTGGCCGCCTGCCCCAGCCGGAGGTACCCCAGGCCCACGTCCTGGAGCGTCTGCAGCACGCCCCGCACCCGGGGGAGGTTCTCCAGCAGCGGGAGGGCCCCGGCGACGGTGAGATCCAGGATCTGGGCGATGTGGAGCCCCTTGAAGCGAACCTCCAGGGTCTCCTCGTTATAGCGGGTCCCATGGCACACCTCGCAGGTGGCATACACGTCGGGCAAGAAGAGCATTTCCACGCAACGCACCCCGTCGCCCCGGCATGCCTCGCACCGCCCCCCTTTGATGTTGAAGCTGTATCGCCCCGCCCCGTATCCCCTGGCCCTCGACTCCGGGAGCTGGGAGAAGATCTCCCGAATGTGGCGGAAGACCCCCGTGTACGTGGCCGGATTGGACCTGGGGGTTCGCCCGATGGGGGCCTGATCCACGTCCACCACCCGATCCAGCTGCTCCAACCCCTCCACAGCCAGGACCTTGCCCGCCCGGCGGCGCCCGCCGTGGAGGGCAGCCACCGCCATCCGGTACAGGGTGTCCACCACCAGGCTGCTCTTGCCCGAGCCGGACACCCCCGTGACGCAGGTCAGGCAACCCAGGGGGAATCGAACATCGATCCCCTTGAGGTTGTGCTCGGACGCCCCCCGCAGGACGAGATCGACTCCGCACCCCTTGCGCCGCGGGCGCGGGACCGGGATCTTGCGCCGTCCCGAGAGGTACGCCCCCGTCAGGGACGCCTCACATCCGGCCAGTCCCCCGGGCGGCCCCGCATACAGGACCCGGCCTCCGGCCTCCCCAGCCCCTGGACCCATGTCCACCACGAAGTCGGCGCTCCAGATGGTCTGGGCATCGTGCTCCACCACCACCACGCTGCTGCCCGCATCGGTCATGCGGCGGAGGGTCTCCAGGAGCCGCACCTGGTCCTGGCAGTGGAGGCCGATGCTGGGTTCGTCCAGCACGTAGAGCACCCCGGCCAGGCTGGATCCCAGCTGGGTGGCCAGTCGGATCCGCTGAGCCTCTCCGCCCGATAGGGTCTCCGAGGAGCGATCCAGGGTGAGATAGGTCAGGCCCAGTTGCTCCAGAAACTGCAGGCGCTGGCGGATCTCCCGGAGGATCCCCGCCGCCAGCGGGCCTGCGCCCGATCCCAACGCCAGGGTATCGAGAAGGGCGATCAGCCGGGCGATGGGGAGGCGGCACAGCTCCGGGAGGCTGAACCCGCCCACGCGCACGCCCCGGGCCTCGGGGCCCAGCCGAGCCCCCCCGCACTCGGGGCAGGGCTGGGGGCTCATATAGCCCTCCACGGCCCGGCGCACCAGGGGGTCCTCGGCCCCCTGGTAGTGTCGCTCCAACCAGGGGATCACCCCCTCCCACCCGCCCTCTTTGGGCCCTCGGGCCCTCGGGCCCCTGCCGGGCGGTCCGGAACCGCCCCCCGTGTGCGCGCCCCACAGGAGGGCCTCGCGAACCCCCGGCGGGAGGTCCCGGAAAGGGAGGTTCATGTCCGTCCCGGGATCCCGACCCAGCCCTTCCAGCACGGCCGGGAGATGCGGGAGGCCGCCCCGCGCCCATGGGGCCACGGCCCCCTGAGCCAGGGACCGGCGGGGGTCCGGTACCACCAGGTCGGGGTCGACGGCCAGATGGAAGCCCAGACCCTTGCACGCCGCACAGGCCCCCCGTGGGTCGTTGAAGGAGAAGAGCTTGGGGTCCGGGGCTGGCGCCCGAACGCCGCAGCTGACGCAAAACGGCCTCTCGCTGAACCAGTGCTGCCTGCCCTCCGGGGTCTCCACCAGCACCAGGCCGTCGGTGAGCCGCGCCGCCGCCTCCAGGCTTTCTGCCAGGCGGCCCATGATCCCGGCCCGGATCTCCAGGCGATCGACCAGGGCCTCGATGCGATGGGGGATGGTGCGATCCAGGGGCCCGATCTCCGGGATCTCCATCAGGCGCCCATCCACCCGGGCCCGGATGAACCCCTGGCGGGCGAGTTGCTGCAGGACCCTCCGGTGGCTCCCTCTTTCGCCCCGCACCAGGGGTGCGTAGATCCAAAGGGATGTGCCGTGGGCAAGGCGCAGCAGGCTCTCCTTCATGCCGTGAATGGGGGTGGCCCGGATCTCCATGCCGCACAGGGGGCAGTGGGGCGTTCCCAGCCGGGCGAACAGGAGCCGGAGGAAGTCGTAGACCTCCGTGGCCGTGCCCACCGTGGACCGGGGGTTGCGTGCCAGCGTGCGCTGATCGATGGCGATGGCCGGCGAGAGCCCTTCGATGGCGTCCACGTCGGGCCGGTCCAGCTGGCCCACAAACTGCCGGGCATAGGTGGACAGCGACTCCACGTACCGCCGCTGCCCCTCGGCGTACAGGGTATCGAAGGCCAGGGAGGACTTGCCCGAACCGCTGACCCCCGTGATCACCACCAGACGGTCGCGGGGGAGGGTCACATGGACGTCCTTGAGGTTGTGCTGGCGGGCCCCGCGGATATGGATCTCGGTGGGGGGCATGGGTCAGCGTCGGGGGGGGGGCGGGGGGCCCGGGTCAGGGGTCGCAAGACGGCCCCGGGCTGCGTGGACCGCCCCGCCCTGATCGCTGCACGCCGAGCCGCCAACACCCCATCGGATCCGGGCCAGTCGGGCCGCCAGGGTGATGGCGGCCGCCATGCTCCCTTCGGATGCCATGCCGGCCCCTGCGATGTCGTACGCCGTGCCGTGATCCACCGACGTCCGGATGATGGGCAGGCCCAACGTCACGTTGACCGCATTGTCCCGGTCCAGGAGCTTGAGGGGAATGAGGGCCTGATCGTGGTACATGGCCACCACGGCGTCGAACCGACCGTCCGCGGCCATGAGGAAAACGGCGTCTGGAGGCAGGGGGCCCTCCACGTTCAACCCCGAATCCCGCGCCGCCTGCACCGCCGGGGCGATGATCGTCTCCTCCTCGGACCCGAAGAGCCCCCCGTCTCCGGCGTGGGGGTTGAGGCCCGAGACCGCCAGCCTGGGGCGCGGGAGCCCGAACCACGCCCCCAGGGCCCCATGGGTGAGACGAAGGCTCCGGCAGATGGCCTCCGTCGTGATCGTGCCGACGGCATCCCGGAGGGACACATGGAGGGTCACCGGCACCACCCGCAGATGGACCCCCGCCAGCATCATGGCCACTTCCGTCGCCCCGGTCCAGTCGGCCAGCATCTCCGTGTGGCCCGGGTGGGGCACGCCGGCCAGGCGAAGCCCCTTCTTGTGGACGGGCCCTGTGACCATGGCGGCCACGCTCCCGGCCATGGCCAGGTCCACCGCCCGCCGGACATAGGCCACCTGGGCCCTTGCCGCGCGGGGATCCAGGCGCCCCCAGGGAAGGCCCTCCAGGGTCTCTCCCCCTGCGGGCATCACGCGGATCTCACGCCCGGTCCCCCCATCCTCGGGACTGTCCACGCGCCGGACCGCCAGGGCCGACCCCACCAGGGCCGCGGCCCTGGCCATCACGGCCCAGTCCCCGATGACCACGGGGCGGCACGCCTGCCAGGTCGCATCCCGGCCAAGGGCCTTGGCCACGACCTCCGGACCGATCCCCGCCGGGTCCCCCATGGTGATGGCCAGGGTGGGCAGCTCCGTCTTCATAGGCGGATGTCGATGTACGCGGTCTTCTTGAGCGACTCGAGCAGGCTCATGACCTCCCGCTGGAACATGCTCTGCTCGATCCGGGCCTTGATCTGCTCCCTGGATTCGCCTCCCGCCGGCTGCGGCGGGCGCCTGGCGACCGGTGCGGCGGATGCAACCGGTGCGCTGCTCGACCCCCGCTGGAGCACCTTGATGATGTGGTACCCCACCGATGTCTCGATCACCGGGCTCACCTCGCCCACCCCAAGCCGGAACGCCACCCGATCCAGTTCCTCCAATAGCTCCCCCTCCTTGAAGAAACCCGAGTCTCCCCCCCCCTCTGCATTGGGTCCCTGGGAGTACTGGCGGGCCATCTTCCCGAAATCCTCCCCCTTCTGGATCCTGGCCAGGATTTCCTGGATCTGTTGCCGCTTGGTCTCCCTCTCCGCCGCCGGCGCACCCCGCGTCACGAGAACGATCTGTTGGATCCTCACGTCCCCGCCGCCTCCCCCCCGCGGGGGCTCGACCACGGGCTCCGGGGGGGCCTCGGGTCCCGGGGCCGAGGCCTCCTCCAGCTGCTTGTCCGTCACCTGGATCCGGGACCGGATGTCGTAGTCCAGCATGCGGTGGACCATCAGCTCTCGGCGCAGGCTCTCCTTGAGCCGCTCCGGGGAGACCTTGTCCCGTGCCAGCTCCACGTAGAACTGCTCCTTGGTCATGTTTCGCTGCTTGAGGATGCCCCCGATGGTCTCCTCCACCTCTTCGTCCGAGACCCGGATGCGGCGCTTCTTGGCCTCTTGCTCCAGCAGCATCTTGTCCACCAGGGTCTTGAGCACCATCTGGCGGGCCTCCGCCAGGTGCCTCTCCACCTCCTGGGGGGGGGCCTCGGTGCGGATCTTCTTGAACAGCTCCTTCCCCGCCGTCTCCACGTCGGAGAAGAAGATCACCTCGTCGTTCACCCGGGCCACGATGCCTTCCTCGCGCTGCCCCGGTAGGCGCCCTGGCCGGGAGGGCTCCCCCGCGCCCCCCGGCCTCTGGGCCTGGTGTTCCTTCTCCCACTTGGCCAGCTTCTGGTTCAGCTCCTGCTCCTTCTTCGCCTTGGACGAGCAGGCGACCATGAACATCACCGCGCAGGCCACGACGAGCACCCGGTGCACCGCCTTCATCATGTCCCGTCTCCTTGTCGCATCTCCGGGGCCAGGGGCCGGATCGAGAATCCGCTCCCGGACCTCTTCCCACCGCTGTTTCATTCAGGCCGCGTACGATCGCTGCAGCTTCTCCCCCAGGGGCCGCCTTCGAATCTCCGCCGCGGTCTCCGAGAACTCGATCTTCCGGGGCGCACGCTGCTCCTCCACGCCCACCATGTGAAACCCGTACGCCGACGGAACGACCTCGTTCGTCTGGCCCGCCTCCAGCGAAAACGCGGCCTCGGCCAGCTCGGGCGGCATCTGAGCTGGTCCCAGCACGCCCATATCCCCCCCCTGGGCCGCCTCGGGGCTAAGTGAATGGGTCTTGGCCAGGCGGGCGAAATCCTCTCCCTTCTTGATGCGCGCCAGGCCCCCCGCTCGAACCGCGCCTGCCCCAGGACGTCCTAGGCCCCATCGAGCGGATGGGCGAGCTCCCCCTCGGCCTCCTTGCACAGCGTTCTGCGGATCTCCACACCCCGCTCTCGGGCCCCGGGGGAAGAGGGCCTCCTCGATCATCCGAACCAGGATCTGTCGCTTCAAGGCGGCGCACGCGCCCTCCCGGTTTCCCACGCAATGCGGTGCCTGCTTGCGGAGGCGGGCGCGAAACGGCTCGCGGGTGATGAGGGGTCCGTCTCCTGCCGCCACGACGACGTGCGAGTTCGGACGTTGGGATTGACACCCCACCGAACTCAACCACAGCACCAGAAGCAACGCCCCGTGGATCACGCCGGCACGGCCCGGTTCGAGGAAACGAAGGAAGGAGGGGGGATTCATGATCGGAGACAGCTCCCGACGCCCTTCAGGACACCATGCTAGCATCTAGAAAGAGCCCTTTCAATCTGTTCTTGGCCAGCACCGGCAGCGGCTGCCCCATCCCCGCGTCCAAGGGGATCTCCACTGTGTCCTCCGAGACGAAGCGCATGCCGCCGCCCTCCCCCTGGTCGTGAACGATCTCGACCAGCCGTCGGGGCGCCACGGGGGTCGTGGGATGGAAGGCCACTCGGAGCCGGCCGTCGATGACGGCCAGGAGCCTGATGCCCAGGGCCCGCAGGAGCGCCTTGAGTTCCATGACGTGAAACAGGTTCTCCCCCTCCTCGGGCAGCGGGCCGAAGCGATCCCGCATCTCGTCGCGCAGGGCCTCCAGGTCCCCTTCCGGCTCGGCGGCCGCCAACCGCCGGTACAGGGCCAGGCGCTGGTGGGCGTCCGGCACGTAAGCCTCGGGGATATAGGCGTGGATGGGCAACTGGATCTCGGGCTCCACCTGGGGAGGAAGGGGTTCGCCCTTGAGCTCGGCGATGGCCCGCTGCATCAACTGGGTGTACATCTCGAAGCCCACGGCCTCGATGTGGCCCGACTGGGAGGGCCCCAGGAGGGTCCCGGCCCCCCGGATCTCCAGATCGCGTGTGGCGATGCGGAACCCCGCACCCAGCTCGCTGAACTCCTGGAGCGTCTCCAGCCGCCTCAAGGCCTCGGGGGTCAGCTCCGTCGGAGGCCCGGGGAGCAGGAGATACGCATAGGCCTGATGCCCGGAGCGGCCCACCCGACCCCGGATCTGATACATCTCCGCCAGTCCCAGCTTGTGGGCATCGTGGATCAAGATGGTATTGGCCGTGGGAATGTCCAGCCCGGCCTCGATGATGGTCGTGCACAGCAGCAGATCGAGCTCCCGTCCGTGAAAGCGCTCCATCACCCGACTCAGCTCCTTTTCCCCCATCTGACCGTGGGCGACTCCCATACGCACCTCGGGGAGCCACTCCCGCAGGGTGGCGGCGATCCCTTCCATGCCCTGGACCCGGTTGTGGACGAAGAAGATCTGCCCTCCCCTGGACATCTCCCGCTGGACGGCTTCCCGCACCAGATCGCGATGGAACGGGGCCAGGAAGGTCTTGATGGAGCGGCGGCCGGGGGGCGGGGTCTCGATAATGCTCAGGTCCCGGATGCCCACCATGGCCATGTGCAAGGTCCGGGGGATGGGGGTGGCCGTCAGGGTCAGCACGTCCACTTCCCTTCGCATGCGCTTGAGCCGCTCTTTCTGGGACACGCCGAAGCGGTGCTCCTCGTCCAGGATGAGCAGGCCCAGATCCTTGAAGGCCAGGTCCTTCTGCAGGAGCCGGTGGGTCCCGATGAGGATGTCGACCTCCCCGCGCCCGCAGCGCTCGATGATTTCCCGCTGCTCGCGCGGGGCGCGAAACCGGCTCAGGACCTCCACGAAGATGGGGTAGCCCCGGAACCGCTCCATGAAGGTCCGGTAGTGCTGTTGGGCCAGGAGGGTCGTGGGGACCAGGTATGCCACCTGCTTGCCGTCCATGGCGGCCCGAAACGCCGCCCGCATGGCGACCTCGGTCTTGCCGAACCCGACGTCGCCGCACACCAGGCGATCCATGGGCCGGGGCTCCCCCATGTCCTCCATGACCTCTTGGATGGCCCGGTGCTGGTCCGGGGTCTCCTCGTGGGCGAACGCCTCGGCGAACTCCCCATACAGCTCGCCGGGCGGGGAAAAGGCGTGGCCCGATGTCACCTCGCGGCTGGCGTAAAGCTGCAGGAGCTCCTTGGCCATGCGCTCCACCGCCCGCCGCACCTTGCCCTTTCGGGTCTCCCAGCCTCCTCCCCCCAGGCGGTCGATGCGGGGGAGCACGCCCTCGCTGCCCACATAGCGATGGACGCTCCCAAAGCGATCCACGGGCACGTAGAGGCGGTCCCGCCCCAAATACTCCAGCAGGAGAAAATCCCCCCGGATGCCGCCCGCCTCCAGGGTGCTCATGCCCCGATAGACGCCGATGCCGTGGTCCACATGGACCACCAGGTCCCCATCCTGGAGGTCTTCCAGATGGGTGATGGATGGGAGCTTGCGGGCCGTCCGCCCCGGGCGGCGAAGCCGCTGGAGGCCGAATACCTCCTGCTCGTCGAGCACGCTGACGCCCAAGGCCTGCGAGACAAACCCCTGGGAGAGCTCCCCGGTATGGAGCCAGACCCGGGGCCGGGACCCACGCCAGTCCACCGGGGGCTCTTCGCTTCCACAGGGAAGGCCCGAGCCCCGCAGGTGCTCTCCCATTCGCTCCACCTGCCGCCGGGACCGCAGGGCCCAGTGGACCGCCACCCCCTCATCCAGCCACTGTCCCAGCCGCCGTCCCAGGCGCTCCAGGGCCGCCCCGTCCCAGGGGCCACGGCTCAGCTCGGCCCTCAACCCTTCCTGGGAGGCGCACGGCACGGGAACGACCCGGGAAGGGTCCTCCCCCGGGCGCTGGATCCGGATTCCATGCAGCGAGAGGGTCCGCCTTCCTTCCAGGGTCTCGCGGACCTCGCCGGGCGGCAGGTAGATCTCCTGCGGTGACACGAGTCGGGCCAGGGGGAGGTTCTCGGACTGGGCCCGCTCCTGGGCCCGTTCCCACCACGCCGTCCATCCCGCTTCCAGACGATCCGGGTCGTCCAGGACCAGGATGGTCTCCGGTGGAAGGTAGTCCGGGAGGCCCTCCAAGTTCCGGTGAAACCGCGGCAGGAGGAACTCCATCCCCGGGAACGGGATCCCTTCGGCCATCGCCTCCAGCAGCGGGGTGACCCCTCGATGCGCGTGCTGGCGCACGCGGTCTTCCAGACGCCCGAGGGCCTGGGCCCGCGCCTCGGAAGACCACGGGATCTCCCGCACCGGGGAGATCTCCACCCAGTCCCGGCGTCCTGTGGAGCGCTGGGTTTCAGGAGAGAACGATCGAACCGACTCGATGCGGTCCCCGGCGAAGTCCAGGCGCACGGGCTCGGCCGTCTCCGGCGGAAAGCAGTCCACGATTCCGCCCCGCAGGCTGTAGTCGCCCACCTCCTCCACCAGTGCCACGCGCTGGTAACCGCTGCCCTGCAGGAACGACACCAACCGCTCCTGGGGCATCTCGGTCCCTGGGCCGACAAATTCCCCCTGGGCCTGCAGCCACTGCCGGGGGGGAAGGCGGGTCAGCCAGGCCTCCAGGGACGTGACCAGGATCCGAGGCGGGGCCCCCGCCAGAAACCGCCTGAGGATCTCCAGGCGCCGGCACTGTAGGCGGATATACGGCGAGGATTGGTCGAAGGGGAGGAGTTCCCAGGAGGGAAAAACGGCGATCTCCCGGTCCGGGGGGAGAAAGAAGCGCAGGTCCCTGGCCATGGCCTCGGCCCGGCTCTCGTCCTGCGCCAGGATCACCAGGGGGCCGGGGAGCCGCCCCTCCAGGCGGGAGAGTACAAAGGCGCCTGCCGAACCCTGAAGCCCGACCAGGCGCACGACCCGGTGCCCTTCCAGGGCCGCCATGATGCGCTCAAGGACCACCGCTCGAGGCCTCCTTCAAAATCATTTATTTTACCATGGGGCGAGCTCCCTTTGCCCCCGGCCCGGCATGGGACCCCTTGCGGGGCTCAGCAGTGGGCGGGATGCTGCTTTGGGCCCACGGCCGCTCCCCCCCGGGCGCCCTGGGACGGGTGGAGGGCGTGGGATCGGGCCACGGGACGCCGGCCATGCAGTTGACATCGGGGCGAGGGACCCGTACCGTGATGCCATCCCCAGTGAGTGGAGCGAGCGCCATGACACAGACCCTGCTGTATCTCTCCCGCCAGGACGTGGAGCGAGTGGCTTTGCCCATGGCCGAGATCATCGACGGCCTCGCCTCGGCCTTCCTGGAGAAGGCCCACGGCCGCACCGAGGTTCCGCCCAAACCGGGTATCCATCCCCGCCCCGACTCGTTCCTTCACGCCATGCCGGCCCTGGTCCCCGCCGAGAACGCGGCGGGGATCAAGTGGGTGGCGGGCTTTCCGGACAACCCCGCCAAGGGCCTTCCTTACATCAGCGGCCTGCTCATCCTCAACGACCCGGCAACGGGCCTGCCCATCTCGGTCATGGATTGCACCTGGATCACGGCCAAGCGCACCGGAGCGGCCTCCGCGTTGGGCGCCATGTATTTGGCCCGCAAGGACTCCGCCGTCATGGGGATCTGCGGCTGTGGCGTGCAGGCAAGGAGCCACCTGGAGGCCTTCCGAGTGGTCCTCCCTGGGCTCCGCCAGGTCCTGTGCTACGACGTTTCCGCCGAGGCCCAGGACCGCTTCGTGGCGGAGATGACCGCCTCCTTCCCGGACCTGGAGGTGCGCAAGGCGGCCACGGCCGAGGCCGCGGTGCGGGAGGCCGACGTCGTGGTCACGGCCGCCAACATCCTGCGGGAGCCCCGCCCCACCATCCAGAAGGGGTGGCTCAGGCCGGGCAGCTTCGCCTCGGCAGTGGATTTCGACTGCTACTGGACCCGGGAAGCCCTGGACGAGGTGGACCTCGCGGCCACCGACGATCAGGGCCAGCTCGCCTACTACCGATCCATGGGGTTCTTTCCCCATTTGCGGGAGGCTCACCAGGAGCTGGCCGAGCTGGTATCGGGCCAGGTAAAGGGCCGGACCGCTCCCCAAGAGCGCACCATGGCCATCTTTCTGGGCCTGGCCATCGAGGATATGGTGACCGGGGTGCGCATCCTGGAGCGAGCCCGGCGCTTGGGCATCGGGACCGAGCTGCCCCTGTGACGGCCGCGAGACGCTCATGCCCCCCTTCGTGATCGAGGGCGTCATCCTCCGCACGTCGGATTTCCAGGAACGGGACCGCCTCATCACCCTGTACAGCGAGGGACGGGGCAAGGTGCGGGGGGTGGCCAAGGGGGCCAAGGCCAGCCGCAGGCGATTCGGCGCCAACCTGGACCTGCTGGCCCACGTCAGGGTGCACGGATTCGAGAAGCCCAACCAGGCCTTGGTCCGCATCGACGGAGTCGACCTCCTGGACCATTACGGGGGCGTTCGCAGGGACATTCGCGCCTTTGCCAGGGCATGCTACCTGGCCGAGTGGACCGAGGGGTGCACGGCCGAGCGCCAGCCGCTGCCGGGTCTGCTGTCCCTGATCCTGCAGGTCCTCTCCCTCCTGGAGGCCCGCAAAGGGGGTGAGGGTCTCATCCGGATCTTCGAGATCAAGCTGCTGGACATGGCCGGCTACGCACCGCGGTTGGACCGTTGCGTGGCCTGCGGAGGGACGCTGGACCACCTCTCCAGGGTCCGAGTCCGGGTGGAGCGGGGAGGCGCCCTGTGCGCGGCGTGCGCGCCGGGGGCCCCATCGGGGCTGGAGGTGTCCCTGGGTGCCCTCAGAGTCCTGCAAGACGCCCGGGGCGCCGGCATGGATCGGCTCCTGCGAATCGGGTTCACCGCCCAGACCATGGCGGAGTGTCGGACCCTGCTGCGGGCCTTTCACGCCTACCATGTGGGCAGTCCCCTTCGCTCCCTGGCGTTCCTGGAGGCGGTGGAGCGGGGGGAGGCCGATTCCGCCGGCCGTCCGGATCCTTGAACTGGGGAGACCAACGGACGGATAATGCCAGGAGGCCGGGCGTTCTTCGGGGCGGCCGGAGACAGATCGTGGGGGAGGACGGAGGGAGATGACCTTTCAGGAGCTGATCTTCGCCCTGGAGCGTTACTGGGCGGGACAGGGGTGCATCATCCAGCACCCGTACGACGTGGAGGTGGGCGCAGGCACCTTCAACCCGGCCACCTTCCTGCGGGTACTGGGACCCGAACCGTGGAACGTGGCCTATGTGGAGCCATCCCGTCGCCCCACCGACGGGCGTTACGGGGAGAACCCCAACCGTCTCCAGCACTACTACCAGTATCAGGTCATCATGAAGCCGTCACCCGATGCCATCCAGGAGATCTATCTGGAGAGCCTCAGGAGCTTCGGCGTGGACCCTCTGGCCCACGACATCCGCTTCGTGGAGGACGACTGGGAGTCGCCGACCCTGGGGGCCTGGGGCCTGGGATGGGAGGTCTGGCTGGATGGCATGGAGATCACCCAGTTCACCTACTTCCAGCAGGCCGGTGGCATCGACCTGAGCCCGGTGGCCGTGGAGATCACGTACGGCGTGGAGCGCATCGCCATGTACCTGCAGGGGATAGACCGGGTCTTCGACCTCCAGTGGGGACACGGCATCACTTACGGAGACGTGCACTTCCACGGCGAGGTGGAGTTCTGCCGGTACAACTTCGAGGAGGCGGACGTGGAGGCGCTCCTGCGGCTCTTCGACATGTACGAGGCGGAATCGGTTCGGCTGGTCGAACGGGGCCTGGTCCTCCCGGCCTACGACCAGTGTCTCAAGTGCTCCCACACCTTCAACCTCCTGGACGCGCGGGGGGCCATCAGCGTGGCCGAGCGCACCCGGTACATCGGGCGCGTTCGCAAGCTCGCCCGGGCGTGCGCCCAAGCCTACCTCAAACAGCGCGAGGCCCTGGGCTTCCCCCTCCTCCGGGCGTCGGCGACCCCTTGAACCACGCCTCGGCCCGCTGCGTCAGCGCCAACATGCGCTCCTGAAGGATTCGAAGGGGGACCTCCAACCCCCCGCCCTGCGCATGGGAGGGGACACGCAGGGGATCACCGAACAGATAGACGATGCGCGAGAAGGGCAGCGGGACGTGCATCCGGTCCCACGTGGGAAGGACCAGGCGGGGTCTCGAGGCCACGGCCATGGGCACGATGGGCGCCCCGGTCCCCTGGGCCAGAAGCACGATCCCGGGCTTGACCACCAGGGGCGGGCCGTGGGGACCATCCACGGTCAGGCCCGCGTCGTAGCCCGTATCCCGGATCGTTCGGATGATCTGATCCAGGGCGTCGCGTCCCCCCCGGTCCTTCCACCCCCCCGAGGACTGAACCCCCGAAGCCCCCCGCACCGTGGTGTAGCCGTGGCGGCTCAGCACCCGGTAGCCCAGCTCCCCCGCGTCCTTCCGGCTGGACATGGTGATGTGGGAGCCGCCGCTGAAGTGAAACAGGTGGTGGATGGCCCACCGGTGCCAGTAGGCGAATAGGATGGGACCGCCCGCGCCCCGGAGGGCGGCCAGGCTGTCCGTGCCCTGGACGGTGATGTGCGCGCTGGCGAACACCCCGCGGAAGATGCGGTCCAGGAACGGCACCGCGAGGGTCAGGCCCAGGCCGGCCACGGCCTTTCGGACCCGCTTGGTCCACGGCTTGGCCATGGGGGTGCTCCAGGGCCCTACCCGGGCAGGGGAGGCAGGGCTCTGCCCACGTCCCCGGCGGGGCGGGCCTTGCGAAACCGCCGGTGGATCCACCACCAATGGTCTGGGTGGGCCCGGATGGCATCCTCCGCCGCCCGGGTCAACCCCCACAGGAGGCGCCACGCATCCTCCCCCCTGTCGCCGCTGGGCACCCACGAGACCGGAGCCCGGATGATCAGGCGCTGGTGGATCCCGTGGACCCGGCGCATGAAGGTCGGAAGGGCCGGCGCGCCTGCGCGCATGGCGAGCATGGCGGGGCCTCGAAACGCGGGCACCCAGTGGTCGAAAAACGGCACATATGCGCCCCCGTCCGAGACGTTCACATCCACGTGCACGACCAGGACTCCGTTGGACTTGAGCAGCGCCAACGCCTCCTTCACCGAGGCCCATCGGGGCTTGTCCCGCAGCGTGGCCACCCCGAAGCGGGCCCGCCATTGGTCCAGGAATCGGGCCGTGGGCCTGTGGCGCGGGTCCCGGATGATCACCCCCAGGCGGTAGCCCTCCAGGCCCAGTCTGGCCAGCATGAGCGGAAAGTTCCCGAAGTGGGCCGTGACCAGGATGGCCCCGTTGCCCCTCTTCAGGGCCTCGTGGAGGTGCTCCAGACCCTGGACGGCCACGAACCTCCTGAGTGACTCCCGCCGGAGATAGCGCGGGTGCCCCAGTTCCGCCATGGTCATCCCCAGGCCCGCCGCCATGGATCGAAGGACGGCCCTTCGCCCTTCTCCATCCATGGCATGGCCCAGAGCCAGCCTCAGGTTGTCCAGGGCGATCCGCCGCCGGGGGCCCATGAGGCCGTGCATGACCCGCCCCAGGAACCGCCCCGTGGGTGCGATCCATGCCACCGGGGCAATGTGAAGGAAGCCGCACAAGCCTCCCAGCGCCACCCAGGCGGCCCACGCCCCGGGTCCCCGCTTGAGCCACTTGCGCCGCTTTGGACGAGCTCCCCGCACGCGGTTCCCCTGCCGCTCCCTCAGAAGCCGGAGGACCACGGTCTGCCGTCCCAGGGCCGCACGTCCGCCTCTGCGCCAGGCAGCGGCGGCGCTGGCTCGGGCTGCCGAACCGCCGCGGGGGTCGGCGCGGGCGCCGGGGCCGGAGGCCCGGGGGATGTCGCGGCCGGGGGCCCATCCGTGGGCTCAGGGGCCTCCATGGCCGTGAACGGATCGATGAGGGGCCACCCGAGGAACATCCCCACCGCCAGCGCCGCCACCGCCGCCCCCATCAGGAGCCATCTCCAGGGCAGGGCGCGGGGAATCCGCCAGGTCAATCGGGACTTGGGCCACACCCAGGGCTCTCCAGGGGGCCGAAGGACTTCCTGCCCCGCCCCACGCTGGGCGTCGTAGCGGAGCACGATCTCGTTCTCGTCCAGGCCCACATGCCGCGCGTAGGCCTTGAGGAAGCCCCGGATATACACGTCGGCGGGCAGGGCCTCCTGGTCGTCCGCCTCCAGGGCCTGGAGGACGCGCAAACTGACGCGGGTCCTCTGAGCGATCTCCTCCAGTCGGATGTTCCTGAGGCCCCGTTCCCGGGTCAGATACTCCCCAAAGGTCTCCGTGGCTCGCTTGTGCTCCCCCATGCCCCCGGGCGCTCCCTACGGCTGTCTAGGCGGATTCTTCCCTTCCTTCATAGCATAGCAGCGATGTGGCTGGCAATGGGCGGGGCCGTCAGTGGAAGGCGCTGGCTCGAGAACGGGGGCACGCCCGGGCAGCTGGTGGCGCCCGGGTTCACGGGGCTTTGAACACCATCTTGAGGGATCCCACCTCGATGACGTCTCCGTCCGACAGCTCCGTTTGGCGGGCGATCGTCTCTCCGTTGACCTTCACCTTCCCCTTCTCCTCCGGCAGGATGGAGTAGCCGGATGGCTTGCGGTTGATGAAGGCCGCCACCTTGGGGTCGAACAGGCCCTTGAGGCGGATGTCCGCATCATCTCGTCTGCCGATGATGGAGAGCTTCTTGTGAAGGGCGACATCCGGATGGTCGGGCGGCTCCAGATACTGGAGGCGGGCGGCGGGCGGCAGGGGCTGGGTGGGCTGGGCGGCCTTGGGGGGCGTCTCTGGTGCGACCCGGCCCGGCTGGATCTCTTCGGCGGCATCGGCCTCCCTGGACGGTTGGGTCTCGTCCTGGAACAGCAGGGTGTGCTTCCCGATGGTGATCTCGTCCATGTGATGCAGCTTGGCCTGGACGATCTTCTTGTTGTTCACGAAGGTGCCGTTGGTGCTCTTGAGGTCGACGATGATGTAGGATCCGTCCACCTTCTGGATCTTGGCGTGGTTTCCCGATACCGCCAGGTTGTCGATATGGATCTCGTTTCCCTCCCGGCGTCCGATGCGCAACGATGGCTGGTCCAACGGATACTCCTTGATCAGCGCCCCTTTGAACTTCAAGACGACCTTGGCCATGGCCTCATCACCTCGCCCGTGGCATTGAAGGGAATCGCCCCCGCGGCACCCTATCCCTCTGCACGGAGGCCCAGAAAACGCCCCAGGGTGCCGCGCAGGCGACCCTGCCTCAGCCTTCCCAGCTGCACCAACACCACCGTGACGTTGTCGTGTCCGCCCCGGTCCAGGGCCGCCTGGATGAGCACATCGGCACATGCATCGGGTTTCTGGACCCACTGGGTCAAGGCGTCCCCGATGTCCCCATGGGGCACGTAGTCCGACAGCCCGTCGCTGCACAGGAGGTACGTGTCGCCTTCCACCCACTCCCGGGGCCAGATGTCCACCTCCACGTCCCTTTGCACCCCCAGGGCCCTGGTGATCACGTTCTTGGCCTTGGAGTTCCTGGCCTCCTCCTCGGTCAGCAACCCCAACTTGAGCTGCTGGACCACCAGGGAGTGATCCTCGGTGACCTGCTCCAGCTCGCCGCCCCGAAACCGGTAGATCCGGCTGTCTCCGACGTGGAATTGGAGGACATGATCTCTCCCGGCCAGGAGTCCCACCAGGGTGGTGCCCATCCCCCGGTATCTCATCTCCTTCTCAGCCATCTCGAAGATGGCCCGATTGGCCAACCGAATGCTGCTGAGGACCCGGTTGGCCTCCGGAGAGAGGCTCGGATCATGTCTCCCCATCAGAGGGGCGTCCTTCTGATTCTGGCTCTTCTGGTACGCCTCCCGGATGATGTCCACGGCCATCCGGCTGGCCACCTCTCCCGAAGCGTGACCCCCCATCCCGTCGGCCACGAGGAAGAGGCCCAGCCCCTCATCCACACAGAAGCTGTCCTCGTTGTTCATGCGGACCCTTCCCACATGGGTCCGCCCAACGGCAATAATCTCCAACATCGTCGTCCTTGTCAAGGGAATCTTTAGGGAAATCGCTCTGGCGATCTCCCAACTTCATCGAACCTCGCCGGACCCATCCCCTGGACTCCGGGGGCATTGAATCGGCTCCGCGGGCCGAGGTTCACCCCTTCAGCAGCCGCTCGATCGCCTCGGCCACCTCGCCCGCCGAGGCGAAACGGGCCTCGGGCTCCTTGCTCATCATGCGGTCCACCAGCGCAGCCACCGGCGCCGGCACCCCGGCGTTGAGCTGGCGCACCGGCACGGCCCTCCGGATGATGATCTGCTCCATGAGCGCCTCCACCTGCTCATCGCTGAACGGCGGCTTGCCCGTCAGAATGGCGTACAGAAGGGCCCCCAGGGAATACAGATCGGAGCGGGCGTCCAACGGTTCCCCCAGGACCACCTCCGGGGAGAGATACGCCGGCTGGTTGGAGCGTCCATCGGCTTCCGCGGCCGCGTGGATCCTGGCGGCGATGCTGGCCGTCCCGAAGTCCGTCACCTTCACCCGCCCCTTGGGCATGAGAAAGACGTTGGACGGTTTGATGCCCCCGTGCAGGACCCCGCCGTCGTGGGCATGGGAGAGGGCCTGGCTCACCTGGAGGCCCACGTGCAGCACATGATGGACGGGCATGGGTTTGGCCTTGCACAGCCAGCGGTCCAGAGGGGCCCCTTCCAGGAGTTCCATGGCCATGTACGGAGTGCCCATATGCTCCCCGGCGTCGAAGATGACCACGATGCCCGGATGATTGAGCTTGCCCGCGCTCTCCACCTCCTGCAGGAACAGCCGGGTAAGCTCCTGCTGCTCCTCGGGGGCCACGTCGCCCTCCCATTCCAGAACCTTCAGGGCCACCAGGCGCTGGAGTCGGGGGTCCCGCCCCTTGTAGACCCGCCCCAGGGACCCCCGCCCTAGCTCGCTCAAGATCTCGTAGCGCCCCACCGCCGCCCCCCGTTGCCTGGCCGCCGCCCCTCCCTGGCCCGCCGCGGGCACCCGCAGCAGGGAGCTGCGACCCGCCACGGCCTGGGACGGGTCCGCCAGGGCCTTCAACCGCCCTTGGACGTCCCTGAACCCGGGTGCCTTGGCCGCGATGGTCTCGTAGACCTCCCGGGCCTTCTGGGCGTTGCGAATGCGTTCGAAATCCCAGGCCAGATGGTACAGGATCTCCAGCATCTCATCGCCCAACGGGACCCGGAGGAACCGCTCCAGGGCAAGTTCCAGCATGCCCTTGCTCTGAAAGGTGAGCCCCAGCATC
Organism: uncultured Desulfarculaceae bacterium; assembly: GCA_964514105.1. Taxonomy (GTDB): domain Bacteria; phylum Desulfobacterota; class Desulfocorpusculales; order Desulfocorpusculum; family Desulfocorpusculum; genus CAZEPJ01. Next base: position 19,545 of record CAZEPJ010000056.1, read on the forward strand.
TTGTTGGCTTCGGCGTTCTCGAGGAAGGTCTCCTGAATGGCCTCGTAGAGCCTCGCATGGTCGATGGCGATCCCCACCTGGTTGGCCAACATGACCAGGAGGTCCAGATCCTGCCTGTAGAATACCCCACGGGACTTGTTGATCCCCTGCAGGACGCCGATGACCCGCTGGCGCACCTTGACCGGGGCGCAGACCATGTTGCGGGTGGTGAAGCGGGCGTGGTCGTCGACCCGGCGGGCATGCCGGGGGTCTCTGGCCACGTCGTGAACGAGCAAAGGCTCGCCGCTCCTGGCCACCCACCCCGCGATCCCTTCCCCCATCTGCAGGCGGACCTCCTTGACCCGCTCCCCCTTCTTGCCCAGGGCCACTTCGAAGTAGAGCTCATCGGAGGCCTCGTCGACCAGAAGCAGGGAACTGGCCTCGCAGTCCAGGAGCCCCTTGACCGCCTCCATGGCCCGCCGTCTGACCTCCTTCTGGTCCAGGGTAGAGTTGAGGAGGCTGCTGAGTTCCACCAGGGTCGTGAGCTGTTTGATGGTCTCGCGCGCCGTGGGTTTGAGGATCATGGGGCCTCACCCGCAGCCGCCCCGCCCCGCCCGGCGGGCCGGGGCTTGGCCGCCGCCCGCTGGTCCACCTTGGCCAGGAACGACCGCAGGGCGCGGGCCATGTCCTGACCCCTCTGGAAGCGCTGATGGGGCTCCTTGGCCATGGCCTTGTCCACGACCTTGCCGAGGTACTCGGGCAGCCGGGCGTTGTGGGTCCGCAGCGGCGCGTGGGGTTGGGTGGCGATGACGTTGAGCAGCGTCATGATGCTCTCGGCCTTGAAGGGCTTCTCTCCGGTGAGCAGCTCGTAGAAAACCACTCCCAGCGAGAAGATGTCCGACCGACCGTCCAGCGGTTTGCCGCTCACCTGTTCCGGCGACATGTAGCTGGGCGTGCCCAGGACGATGCCCGCGGCCGTCTGGGTACGGGAACCCGTGGTGATGCGGGCAATGCCGAAGTCCGTGACCTTCACCTGACCGTTTCGGAGCACCATGATGTTGGCCGGCTTGATGTCCCGGTGGACCACGCCCTGCTCGTGGGCGTAGTCCAGGGCGTCGCACGCCTGGGTCATGATCTCGATGACCCGCCGCACCGGCAGGAGGCTCCCCTTTCGGATATGCGCGGTCAGTTCCTCCCCGTCAAGCAGCTCCATGGCGATGTACGACAGGTCCCAGTCCTCACCCACGTCGTATATGGTCACGATATTGGGGTGGGTGAGGCGGCCCGCCGTCTCCGCCTCCCGGAAGAAGCGCTTCTTGACGTCCTCCATCTCGTCGGGAGCGAAATCCTGCTCGAAACGGATGGTCTTGATGGCCACCTCCCGATGGATCTTGGGATCCAGGCCCTTGTACACGATGCCCATGGCCCCTTTGCCCAGTTCGCCCACGATCTCATAGCGGCCCAAGGTGGGGTTCTCCGAGGCCCCCTCCAGCATCACCGTGGACTCCTCCTTGGAGCGAAGGTAGGCCGGGGCCTGGCCCGCCGGGGCTGCCAGCGCGCCGCGGAGCTTCTCCTGCCTGGCCCGGGTGTCCTTGTAGTTGGGATCCACCCGCGCAATGTGTTCGTACACGGAGATGGCCTTGTTGGGCATGCGTTTTCGCTCGAAGTCCTGAGCCAGGTTGTACAGGATGTCCTTCATGTCCTCATCGATGGGGAGGCCGCGGAACTTCTCGAAGGCCAGGTCGAGCATCCCCTTTCCTTGAAAGGCGAGCCCCAGCATCTTGTTGGCCTCGTCGCTCTCCTCCTCCACGAAGGCCTTCTCCTGCTCGGTCACGAAGAACCGCCTGGACACCACGGCCAGGTGGGCCAGGACCACCAGCAGGAGGGCCGGGACCATCCGCAACCACACGCCGCCCTCAAAGAGCACGGCTGCCAGCATGGCCGCGCCCAGGAAGACTCCCAGCGTCACCAGCGCCCCGAACAGAGCCCGAAGCCGGGGGAGGATCAGGGAGGCGTAAAGCCCCACGAGCACAAGGAGCCCCAGCTCCACGACGGCGGCCCAGGGGGGCCGGGTCAGGAAGGTACCCCGCAGGATGTTCTCCACCACGTTGGCCACGCCCTCGACGGCGGGCAGCTGGGGGCTCAGCGGAGTGACCAGCCGGTCGGTCAGGCCCACGGCCGTGAAACCCACCAGGACCACCTTGCCCCGGAAGACCGCCGGCGACACCTTCCCTTCCAGGACGTCCGCGAAGGATGCTTGGGGCACGGTGCGCTCATCCCCCAGGTACCCAATGAGCAGGCGCATTCGGTGGTCGGTGGTGACGAATCGCGGGCCCACGACCACGCCCTGACCCAGCTGGCAGACCAGATCCTCTGTGGAGAGATCCAGGAAGCGGGCGGCCAACAGCAGGCTGAAAGCGGGATAGAGATCCTCCTGATGGGAAACGACCAGGTGATCCGAGCGGGTGGCGCCGTCCGGATCGATGGAAAAGAGGATGGGGCCCATGCCCGCGGCGACCCGGGCGAATCGCTCCAGCGGAGGCATGACGGCCGCCGCGGCCGCGGGGTCCCCCGACCCGAGGTTCTTGACCACGTGAAAGGCCTGTTGGGTCACGAACGCAGGGGGTAAGGGCGGCTTGGCCTGGCGGCGCTCGACGGCCCCCTGCATGGGCATGAGCAAGATGACGTTGCCCGCCTCCCGGATGGCCTGCTCCATCCGGGCGTCCGAGTCAAGATCCCTTCGCAGATCGGCAATTTCCCATCGCAGCGGTTCCAATGATTCCCTCGCGGGCCCCCACTGGAGGCCGTCCAGACGCGCCGAGATGCGCTCCAACACCCGCAGCCCGGAGCTCTCCTCCGGATCCTGGAACTGGATGGTCGGGGCGATCACCTTGGCCCCCGAGGCCTTGAGCCTCTCGATGACAGAGGCGTGGAGGGATCGTGGCCACGGCCAGCGCCCCAGGCGCGCCATGCTGGCATCGTCGATGGCCACGATGGAGACGTGGGAAACCGCGGGAGCCCCCCCCAGGAGCCGCATCCTCAGATCGTAGGTCTGGAGTTCGGCGATCTCCAGGAACGTGGGCTTGAGCAGGTAGAGGATCAGGACGAGGGCCGTGACGGACCACGCCGTGAGGAGGTCGAATCGGCGATTGGTCTTCCCGGTGGCAACGGCCTTGCCGAGCATGGAGGCCCATCCCCCTGGCGGGGCGCTCCCCCCAATCCCTTTCCAAGACCCCAGCCGGGCCGGGTGAAGCCCTCCCCGAAATGCAGCGTCTATACTATAGAAAAGTCGACGTGTGTCAACGGCAATCCCCGGCTGTTGCGGGGGACCAGCCGCTCTGGGGTCCGGGGCCCCCTGGTCCTGGCACAGGGGACGCGTCCGGCCGCTCCTGCGATGTCCGGCCATTGACCCACCTTCCCCTCCTGTGGTACCCCAGGGACGAGGATGTGTGACAAATTGCCCATGCGCGCGGCGGGTGCCGTGGGATCATGACCTCCATTTTCCCCTGGTTGGTGGCGGCGTTCACCGCAGGCTTGGTCCTGGGGGCCTGGTGGCCCTTGTCTCATGCGGTGCTGTGCCTCCCCCTGGCCGCCGCGGCGTGGCTGGCCGTTGCGGGGCAGCGAGGGGGAGGCAGGTCCGCCGCGGCCGCCGGGTTGCTGCTGTTCGCTTCCCTGGGACTCGTCCATTCCCAGCGGATCCTTTGGGCACCTCTCCCCGCAGACCACGTGGCCCACCTGGCCGATGACCCATCCGTTGACTTGGAAGGGGTCGTCATCCAGTCCCCCGACGTCCGGGAGGAAAAGACGCGGCTGGTCGTTGCGGCCCGGGTTCACCACCAAGGTGGGACGGGGAAGCGGACCCGGGGGCCGGTCTTGCTCACCGTGGCCCAGGGGGGGGATTGGCTGCGATACGGGGACCGCATCCGCCTGCGATGCCGCCTGCGGGCGCCGCGCCCGGCCGCAAACCCCGGCGAGTTCCAGCGGGATCGGGTCCTGGCGCTCCAAGGGGTTCGGGTCCAGGGGTTCGTCGCCGAAGGGCGCCAGATCCTGCTCCTGCGCCGCGGCGAGGGGGCCTGGCCTCGCCAGCACGTGGAACGACTCCGTTGCAGACTTTCGGAGGCCATGCGGGCGGAGTTTCCCTCCCCGTCCAGGGAGATCCTTCTGTCCTTGATCGTGGGGGGCCAGTCCGCCCTCCCGGCCCATTGGCGGGACGCGTTCGCGGCGGTAGGCCTCTCCCACCTGCTCGCCATCAGCGGCCTGAATTTCGGGCTGCTCGCCCTCATCGGATACGCCTCGGCCCGTTGGCTCCTCCTGCGGTCCGCCTGGGTGGCCCTTCGCCTGCCGGTGGAAAAGGTGGCCTGGTCCCTCACCGTCCCGGTCCTCATGGCCTACGGAGGGATCGCCGGTATGGGACCGTCGGTGCAACGCGCCCTGGTCATGATCCTCGCCCTTCTGACGGCCCTCCTCCTCGACAGGGTGCGCGGCCTGTACCACGCGCTGGCCCTGGCGGCCCTGGCCATCCTGCTGTGGCAACCGGCGGCCATATTCGACATCTCGTTCCAGTTGTCGTTCCTGGCGGTGCTGGGGATCCTGTATGCGGTGCCCCGATGGCAGGGGTGCCTGCTCCCCAGGGACCCGCTGGCGGCCCTGCAGCCCCCGCGGCGGCTCCATCGCTGGGCCCGCGGGGCCCTCCTGGTGGTCCTCACCTCTCTGGCGGCCCTCCTGGCCACCCTGCCCGTCTCCGTGCTGCACTTCCACCTTGTGCCCGTGGCGGCGCTGCCGGCCAACCTCCTGGCGGTGCCTCCCGTCAACATCCTGATCCTCCCCCTGGCCCTCCTGGGCAGCGCGTTGCACTTCCTCTGGGAATCCGCCGGGCTTCACGTGCTGTGGGCCTGCGCCTGGCTCTGCGACCTTCTTGCCCAGGCGGTCCGTTGGGGGGCCGGGGCGAGCGGTGGGGGGATCTACCTGCCGACTCCCCGCCCATGGGAGGTGTTCATCTTCTACGCCATCTGTGTTGGACTGTGTCATGTGCGCGGGACTCCCCGGTTTCGATGGGCGACCCTGGGCATGATCCTGATCCTGGCCGCCCTCTGGAGCGGAGAGGCGGTGGCCCGGCGATGGGCCGGCGAACTGCGCGTGCATTGCCTCTCCGTGGGCAACGGCCTCTCCGTCTTCGTGGAGGGACCGGGGGCATATCGCATGCTGCTGGATGGCGGGGGATGGCATCACACCCGGGCGGACATCGGGGCGGCGGTGGTGGCCCCTGTCCTGTGGCACAGGCGGGTGCTCGCGCTGGATCGCGTGATCCTTTCCCATCCCCATCCCGATCACATGGGCGGTTTGGGCTTCGTGCTGCGGGCCTTCCGGGTGGCGAGTCTCTGGGACAACGGGGAATCGCCGGCCAGCGAGGCGTACGAGGCGTTCAGGCAGGCGGCCGCGGCCCGGGAATTGATCCCGGCCCCCCTGGGGGCGGGCGCCCGATGGAGCGCGGGGGCCGCCGTCTTCCATGTGCTCCATCCTCCCGGAGGTGAGAGCAACCCGGGGCCCCGCCGGGGCGGCGGGTCCCAAGCCAACAATCGCTCCATCGTCCTGCGCATCGCCCTGGGAGGAGTCTCATTCCTGCTTCCGGGAGACATCGAGGCAGAGCGGGAGTCCTGGCTCGCCAGGCGCGAGGCCCTTCGGTCCACGGTGCTCGTGGCCCCCCACCACGGAAGCCGGACCTCCAGCAGTCCGGCATTCCTGGCGGCAGTGGCGCCCCGGTGCGTGGTCTTCTCGTCCGACGAAGGCCCCCGAGGCCTGGCTCACCCTGCCGTCGTGGCCCGGTACAGGGAGGCCGGGGCCCGGGTCTTCCACACGGGCGACGATGGCATGGTGAGTTTGATCACCGACGGGAGAGACCTGCAGGTGAGGACACACCTGAGCCGACGGGCCGAGCGGATCTCCCTGGAGTCCGCAAGGCCATAGGACGCCCCGTGTCCAGGGTGTCCCCTGGGCCTCCGGGGGGCAGCGCCCTTTGTCCAGCAGTCCAGCTTCCGCAGAAGAGCGATCCCGTACCCATGGCGGGCGAGCAGGCCGTCCCGCCCACAGCGGGGCCGCCAGCCGTAAACAGGGCGATGGCGAGGCGCAGGGCCAACAGACATGAGGCTCCCTCCCCCCGGGACCAAGTCGTTGTGCTGTGCGAAGGGTCTCTCCCATGACATGAGGCGGCCTTTGGGCTATGCTGGTTCCCCATGACAAATGCACCCCCCAATGCCACCGGGCCTCCGGACGAGGGCAATGCGGCTGCCCCGGCCAGACGCAGTCGCCGCATCCGGCCCGGGTGGATCGGCGCGGCCTCTGTGCTTGCCTTGGCGGCGCTGGGAGGCCTGGCGTATCTCCTGCTGCCGTTGGGGATCGATACGCCCGGGTTCAAGGGGCTCTTCTGCAGGGCCATCGCGGAGGCCACAGGGCTCAGCGCCACATTGGAGGCCCTGGAGATCAAGGACCTGGGGGACCTCCAATGGGAGGGCAGATCCCTCGCCCTTCGAGATCCGTCCACGCGCCGGCTCGTGGCCCAGGCCGCCACCGTCCGAGGCAAACTGGCGGGCCAGGGGGCCCTTCGCGGCGAGTTCGCCCTGCGCAACCTGTCCCTGGAGGGAGTGGTGGTCTTCCTGGACCATCTCGCCCCCCAGGCCGCGGGCCGTTCCCTGCACGGAGCCGCCCCCGGGACGACGTGGCCGGTCTTCCCCCCCCTGACCGTCAAGGATGCGCGCGTGATCCGCACCGTGGCGGGCCGTGAGGTGGAACTCCGCATGGAAGGAGTGGAGATCCGGCCCTCGGAGGACCGCAGCTTGGCGGCCTTCTCGGGTTGGGGTGAAGTGCGGGGCTCCCGGGGGGAACTGGCCCGGTTCACGGCCGCTGGCTCGGCCCGCCCGGATGGGGCGTTCCGGATCAACCTGGAGATGGAGCGAATGGCCCTTGCGTCCTGGGCCCGTTCCTGGGACCTGGGAGGGCCCGACCTGTATATCGGGGGTGTGGCCGGGATGACCCTCGTCCTAGACGGGCGCCCCGAGGCCGTGCAGTGCCGGGGTCAGTGGCGTATCCCAGGTCTGACGGTGTCCCTCCCCGGCATCCTCCAGGAGCCGTTCGAGGCCCCCGAGGCGGCGGGCTCCTTCACCGCCAGTTGGTCCCGCCACGCATGGTCCGTGCAACTCCACCGGGCGGATGCGGGATGGCTCTCCGTGCAAGGGGACATCGCCGCGGGGGCCTCGGGATTGCAGGGGCGGTTCACGGTGTCTCCCTTTGCCTTCGAGCCGGTCGTCCGTCACTTGGGAGAGCGGCTCGTGGGAAGGGGGCTGCATGCCTTTTTCCGCCAGAACCTGAGGTCCGGCCAGGGGCGCGAAGCCACATTCGCCTTCGGCGGAGGCTCGGGGGGGCGGGGTGGCCTCACCATGACCCTGGACTTCCAGAAGGCCTCCATCCTTTTCGACCCTCGGCTCCAACCGCTGAGCGATCTGTCGGGCACCCTGGTGTGGCAGGGGGACCGGGTGGACTTCCAGGATCTCCAGGGCACGTACCGGGGGCACGCCGTAAGCCCCATGGAGGCTTCCATCACCGACATCGGACGCACCTCTTTGCTGGAGGGAAGATTCGCTCTGGCCTTAGAGCCCCTTCAGCTGGTGGAGCTCTTCCAGTCCATCTCCCTCCAGGCCGGGGGGCCCCCGGCCGAGTTGCGCCTCAAGGGTGAGTCCACCATGGACCTCCGGTTGCGCAAGGGGCTACTGGGTGGAAGCCCCCTGGAGTACGAAGCCCGCATCGGGCTCAGACACGTATCCGGGACCCTTCCCGGGGGCGCGGCAAACTGGCAGGTCTCCCGGGGGGAACTGATGGCGACCCCGGGGCGGTTGGAGGTCCTGGATCTGGCGGGGGAGTTGGCGGAGTTTTCGGGTCGCGCCCGTGGGGGCGTCGACCAGTGGGGCGGAGGATCTCCCCGACTGGCGTTGGAGGGGAAAGTCGAGGGCTCGGCCAAGGCCCTGGCCCGGCTGGCTGCACGCTCCCTGCCCGGCCTTGAGGTTGCCCCGGGGGGGACCAGCACCATCGCCTTCTCACTGACGGGCCCCGTGGTCCTGCCCTTGATCTCCGTCTCGTGGGATCTGGAGCACATGGGGTTGGCGTACGGAGGGCACTGGGAGAAGCCCGTGGGCTGGGGGCTCGTCCTGGAGGCGTCCCTCGAGAAGGCCCCGGGCGGGGCCTGGCGCCTGGTTCACGGGAGCGCCCGGGGCCCCGGGGGGGGGCTCCAGGGCGAGGGATGGTTGGCCGCGGGGGCCGGGGAGCGAAGTTGGCTTCATCTTTGGGCCAGGCGTTTTCCCGTGGATCTGGCCGCGGGGCAGATCCCCGCCCTGCGCGGAAAGCTCCGGGGGGGGGAGATGGATCTCCGGGGGGAGCTGTATTGGGGGCGGGATCGGCACTGGGTCGCCACGCTCTCCCCCAGGGGCGTCGTAATCCCCCAGGATCTCCTTGGACATGAGATCCGGATCGTCTCCGGGAACCTGATCCTGTCCGAGGGATGGCACAGTGCCGACCCGCTGGAGCTGGAGGTCCTGGGGAGGCGGTACGGGCTCCGGGGGCGGCTGCGGCCCCGAGGCGAAGGTTTTTCCCTCGAGGGGCGCCTGCAGGGAGATGAACTCCGTCTGGATCCCTGGATCTTCCCCGGCGGCGGCAAGGGAATGGCGGACCGGGATTCCACCGGGTCCACCCCCTTTCCCATGAATCGGTGGCTCCAGGCATTGCCCGATTCCTTCCTGGACCTGGAGTTGGGGGGTTTGGGGCTGCTCGATTTCGTGTTCAAGGATGTGAAAGGGCGCCTGGTGGTTCGGGGCGACAGCCTGATCCTGGAGGGCGCCGTGGCTGAGCTGGAAGGGGGGCGTGTGGCCGCAGAGGCGCGATTGGACGGCCAGGGGAACTTCTGGCTGGGGGGAGGGGTCGATGATGCCAACGCCGGGGCCGTCCTGGCCAAGCTGGGGTTTCAGGAGGAACTCATCGAAGGCCCGCTTCACTTTCAGGCGGGGGTGGGGGGGCAGTTGGTGGGGAAACGGGCCGGCAGGCACGAGGGCAACATAGAGTTGGAGATCGGCCGGGGGGTCATTCGCAAGTTCCCGGTGTTGGCCAACATC
>CAZEPJ010000057.1:0-28036 GCA_964514105.1 uncultured Desulfarculaceae bacterium
ACGGAAGCCAAATTATACCCGACCTGGAGGCGCTTGTAAATATGGATCATCCCAGTCATCGCAGCAACCGTGCGGCAGATGAAACTCCGTCATCCCTTAAGTGCCGTGCGCCGTGCCCCATGCCTCCTCACGCCGGAACGGAATCCGCGGGCCTGACCTCCCGCAGGGATATGGCCTCCGCCGGGCACGTGATTGCACAGAGGCCGCATCCCATGCACCTGGTGGGATCGATCCGGGCCCTATCCCCGACTCCGGTCATGGAGATGGCGTCGAAGTAGCAGCGCTCCAGGCAGATCTCGCAGGCCGTGCACAGCCCCTCGTCCACTCTGGCCCCGAATCGGCTGGGCACCACGAACCCCTTGGAGCCCGCGCGGAGGGACGGCCAGTTGAGGCAGCAATCCGAGCAGCAGTTGCAGATGACGTGGTCCACCTCCTGCCGGTTGTCGACCACGTGGACCAGCCCGTCCTCCTCACACTTCCTCAGCAACTGGAGGGCCTCCTCCTTGCCCAGCAACCTCCCCGTTCCCCGCTCCACGGCGTAGTCCGCCGCCCGATTCACCTGGATGCATACCTCCAGCGGCTTCCCGCACGCCCCGTCTATGACCCGGCAGGAGCACTTGGTCACCGCCAGGCTGCGGGCCCCCTCCACGATCCCCTTGACGTCCTCGAAGGCCAGGATGTGGGACTGGGGTTCGATGCTCTTGTCCACGGGGATGACCCGCACGGGCGCGTGGGGCACGAATGCCTCGATCTTCCTGGTGTAGTCGATCCACTCCGTTGCAGTGTATTCCTTCCACAGGTCCAGGAGCTCGCGCGAGGCCCCCGCCCACACAGCCGTGGCATCATGGAGCTGGGGCACGTGCCGGACCCGGTAGTAGCGCACCATCTCGCCCTTGCGGTTCAGGAACAGAAGCCCCTTCTCGAACAAGGGGCCCACCAGCTGGCCGATGCGCTGGGTCGAGATACCCGTCCGCTCCGAGAGCTGCTCCACGGTGGCCGGTGGCGCCGCGGCCATGAGGAGCCGGGCCTCCTGCTCGTCGGCCAGGATTCGAAAGACCCTGGGGATGATCCGCGACTCCCCCGCCCCGACCACCTCCGCCAACTGTTTGTACAGGTCTGCATCCATGTCATCCTCCCTTGGAACTCAGGACCTTCCTTCCCGTTTCCTGCAACCGGCTCTCTTGAGTACTACGAAACCCACCGGTCGATCAAGACGGCCACGGCGGAAACCACACTGCAGATCACCCCACCCCAAACAATGTCGACCAGGGCCATGCGCAGCGGCCAGCGCTGAAGAAGCGAGTAGTTGGTGAATTCGTAGACCGCATACAGGACGATCCCGTACACGAACCCCCATCCCAGTGCGGAAAGCAGCGATGCCTCGGTGGAGACCTTGGGAAGGACAAAGAGCACAAGCCCCAGGGGGATCAACACGTACACCACGGCCGCTGCCCACAAGACCGGCCGAAGCGCCCCGTCGACGATGCGCGCCAGAGGGCCCAACTCCGTCTTGTAAAACCCGGCCATCAGCACGCCAAGCCACAGGAAATCGATGAGCAGAAACAGGGGGATCAAGATCAGCAGAACTTTGAGGCCATGTCCCATGGCGTTGTTCCCTCCTTTCGGGCCCCGGATCGGTTCATCTCAACCGAACGGTCTCCCCGAAACGCAGAAGCAGGAACGCATCGTCCTCCACCCCCGCCTCCCGCAGCGCGCGCTTCAGGTATACCGGGGGTTCTCCGGTAGGCTCGTCGGCCAGACGGAAAGTGCCCCAGTGCATGGCGATGGACATCTGCGAGCCCAGATCTTGGTGGATCCTCACGGCCTCCGGAGGGTCCACGTGCATGGGCCCCATGAACCACCGCGGCCGGTAGGCCCCGATGGGGATCAGGGAGAGGCGGATGGGCGAGTGACGCCGGCCGATCTCCTTGAAGAAGGGGGCATACCCCGTGTCGCCTGCGAAGAAGAGGTTCCCTGCCGGCGTCTCCAGGACCCATCCCATCCAGAGGGTCTCGTTGCGGCTGAAAGGACCCCTCCCCGAGAAATGCTGGGCCGGCACGGCGTGCAGCCTCATGGATCCGAGCGACGCGCTTTCCCACCAGTCCAGTTCCACGACGTCCGCCATGCCCTCTTTCGTCATCCACCCCTTCACCCCCAAAGGGACGACGTACCGAACCCCAGGTCCCAGCGTCGCGACAGTCGGCTCGTCCAAATGATCGTAATGGTCGTGGCTCAAGATCACAGCATGGATCGGCGGCAGCTCGTCCAGGAGGATGCCGGGGGGGGCGAGGCGCCTGGGGCCTGCGAAGGAGACCGGGGAGGCCCTGTCGCTGAAGATGGGATCCGTCAGGATGTTCAGGCCACCCACCTGGACCAAGAAGGTGGAGTGGCCGATCCAGGTGACCTGGATCTCATCCGGGTCGGGATGATGAATGTGGTTGAGGTTGGCGGCCGCGGTCTCGGGCGCATAGGGCGGGACCTCCCCGGGCGGGACAGGGGGCTCCTCGTCCGGGCCCAGGCCCAGCTGCCATTGGAGGAACTGGGAAAACCCCCTGGCAGACTGCTGGTGGGGATTGCGAAAGCCGCCGGACGTGTGGTGTGCGGGCAATTCCCCCTCTTTCCGGACGATCAGGGGCCCCGAGCAGTTGGCGAAGACCCACACGAACACCACCAGGGCAGTGATCGTGGCGACGATTCCTCGAATCCACACCGATCCCGATTCCCTTTTTCGGCCTCGTCCTCAAGTCCAGGCAGTCACAGCGGGGTCAGGTTTCCCAGAATCCCCCAGTGGCGATCGCCAATACTTTTTAGTTTATCCGCAGCGCGGGTTCGCGACAAGGCTGGCTCCCTGCCGATCCCCGTTTCCGACGGGCCGGTCGTGGACAGCCCCGGGGGGTGCCGCTATAATGGATGAAAAGAACCGGTAGTTTGACTCCTTCCGGGGGATTCACCCGAGGGCCTGAATGTGCGGATAACTGGATGCGGGGATGGACAGAGGCCTTGCAATGGGGCGGATCCTCTCGGCCGTGCGCAGGTGGTTCGACGCGGATTGGGGCGTGCAGGAAGAGCTTCCCTGCGACGCGAAGCGGGTGGACTGGCTCCGCATTCTTCCTTTTCTCATCCTCCACCTGGCTTGCCTGGGAGTGATCTGGGTGGGTTGGAGCAAGGCGGCGCTCGGAGCGGCGCTGACCCTCTACGTCATCCGCATGTTCGCCATCACGGCCTTTTACCATCGTTACTTTTCCCATCGTGCGTTCAAGGCGAACCGGTTCTGGCAGTTCCTTTTCGCGATACTGGGCAACACCTCCGCTCAACGAGGCCCGCTCTGGTGGGCCGCCCACCATCGTCACCACCACCAGCACACGGATCGGCCCGAGGATGTCCACTCCCCGTTGCAGCACGGCTTCCTCTGGAGTCACGTCGGGTGGCTCACGAGTCGATCCAACTTCGCCACCCGAATGGAGCATGTGAGGGACTGGGCCGTCTTCCCGGAGCTTCGCTGGATCAACCGTTTCGACACCCTGGTCCCCGTTGCCATGGCGTTGGCCCTGTACGGGTTGGGAGAAGCCCTGGCGGCCTGGGCGCCCGAGGCCGGCACGAACGGCCTCCAGATGCTCGTCTGGGGGTTCTTCATCTCCACCGTGGTCCTCTTTCATGCCACATGCACCATCAATTCCCTCGACCACATGTGGGGCTCCAGGCGGTATGACACCCCTGACACCAGCAGGAACAATCCGCTTCTCGCGATTCTCACGCTGGGAGAGGGGTGGCACAACAACCACCACCACTACGCAGTGTCCGCCCGGCAGGGGTTCTTCTGGTGGGAGTTGGACATCACGTACGCCGTGCTGGTGCTTCTCTCTCGAGTCGGGGTCATCCGTGACCTGAAGCCCCTGCCTGCGCGCGTCCGGATTAGCCCGGCATCCAAATCCGGGGAAGGATCCCCCGAAAAACCCGCGCGCGGCTGACCTCACGGGGTCTCACTGGAGGCGCTGGATGAAGATCGCTGTCGTCGGAACAGGCATCTCCGGCATGGTCGCGGCCTATCTGCTTCACGGCCAACACGATCTCGCGGTCTTCGAAGCCGAGGGTCGGATCGGCGGGCACACCCATACCCACGACATCGACCTCGCCGGGCGCCGATATGCGGTGGACACGGGCTTCATCGTGTTCAACGAGCAGACGTATCCGAACTTCGTCCGCCTGCTGCGGCGACTGGGCGTCCGATGGAAGCCCTCCCGGATGAGCTTCAGTGTCCGCTGCGATCGCACCGGGTTGGAGTACAGTCCCCAGTCCCCGGCCGCGCTGTTCGCGCAGCCTCGAAACCTCCTTCGCCCTGCCTTCCATCGGATGCTCCTGGAGGTCTTTCGTTTCCGTCGCGAATCGGAGGCCCTGGTGCAGAAGGACGACCTGCACACGACCCTGGGGGAATTCCTCCGCGCCGGGCGGTACTCCCCCATGTTCGTGGACCATTTCATCGTACCCATGGGGGCGGCCATCTGGTCCGCAGACCCCGAGAGATTCGAGGACTTCCCGGCCGCATATTTCGCGCGTTTTTTCAAGAACCATGGGTTTCTCCGGGTACGCGACCAACCCAGGTGGCTGGTGATCGAAGGGGGGTCCCGGAAGTACGTTGAGGCCCTGACCCGCCCGTTCAGGGACAGGATTCGCCTCGAAACCCCCGTCCTTTCCATCACGCGGCTGGCGAACGGGGTGGAGATCCGGGCGCGCGGAGCCGAGCCCGAGCGATTCGATCGGGCGATCATCGCGACCCACAGCGATCAGGCCTTGGCCATGTTGACCGACCCCCAGGATGCCGAACGGGAGATCCTCGGGGCCGTGCCGTATCAGGAGAACTTCACGGTTCTCCACACGGATCCTTCGTGGCTGCCCAGGAGGCGGATCGCCTGGGCCGGATGGAACTACATCGTTCCGCGAAAGGGCCTCGGCCGTGTCTCCCTCACGTACAACATGAATATACTCCAGGGCCTCACCACCCAGGTCCCCCTTTGCGTGACCCTCAATCCCTCCCGAGCGGTCGCGCCCTCGCACGTGCTTCGGACGATGGATTACCAGCATCCCGTGTATACCGAGCGGGGGCTGGCCGCCCAGAAGCGCTGGCATGAGATCAACGGCCGCCGGCATACTTACTTCTGCGGGGCCTACTGGGGGTACGGTTTTCACGAGGACGGAGTGAACAGCGCTCTGGCGGTCGCGCACGACTTCGGGAAGGGGCTCTGAGCGTGAAGAGCTGCGTGTACGAGGGACGGGTCCGCCACCGGCGCTTTCGGCCGGTGACGAACAGCTTCCAATACCGCCTCTTCCTCATGTTCCTGGATCTGAACGAACTGCCCGACCTCTTCTCCTGCCACCCCTTCTGGTCGAGCCGGCGGCTCAACCTGGCTTTCTTCCGCAGGCGCGACCACTTGGGGGACTCGAGGCGGCCCCTGGACACCTGCGTTCGGGAGCTGGTGAGAGACCGGACGGGAGCGAGGCCGGATGGACCCATCCGTCTGCTCACACACTTGCGGTATTTCGGCTACTGCTTCAATCCCGTGAGCTTCTATTTCTGTTACGACCGCGAGGATCGTCGCGTGGAGACCATCGTGGCCGAGGTGCACAACACCCCCTGGGGCGAGGAGCACTGCTACGTCCTGGACGATGCCCTCGACGAGCATCCGCACCCTTTCTGGAAGCGTTTCCGCTTCCCCAAGGCCTTTCACGTATCCCCGTTCATGAACATGGGGATGGACTACGACTGGCGTTTCAGGGAACCCGGGGCCGACCTGAACATCCATTTCACCAACCTGGAGGGGGGAGAGCGCCTCTTCGATGCCACGTTGACCTTGAGGCGCCGCGAGATCACGGGCCCGACCCTCAGCCGTCTTCTCCTCGTCTACCCCTTCATGACCACGAAGGTCATCGCTGCCATCCACTGGCAGGCCCTGAGGCTCCTGGTGAAGGGGGCCCCGGTGTTCACCCACCCGGCAAAGGCGGCACATGGCCGAGAAAGCAAGACCCCATGAGAAGACCCATCCTGCCCGTGGCACGGACCCGTCCCCTCCCTCTTGCCGATCTGGAGCCCCTTCAGCGCATCGCCCGCGCTCTGCTGCTGGCCCTCTGCGCTCGGATTCGCGTTGGCCGCCTGGTGATCCAGGAGAGGGAGCATAACTGGGCATTCGGCCAGGGCGAGGAGGCGGCCTCCTTGACGGCCCGGATCCGGGTTCAAGATCCCCGCTTCTACTGGAAGGCCCTGGTGGGAGGGAGCGTGGGGGCCGGGGAAGCCTACATGGCGGGATGGTGGTCCGCGGAGGACCTCACGGCGCTCCTTCGCCTGGCCCTGAGGAACCAGGCCTTCTTCCGGGGACTCGATCGCGGATGGGCCTGGCTCTCGGAACCGGCCAACCGGCTGTTCCACTTCCTGCGCAGGAACACCCGGAGGGGCAGCCGAGGGAACATCCGCGCCCATTATGATCTGGGAAACGACTTCTACGCCCTCTTCCTGGACGATACCCTGACGTATTCGTGCGGGATCTTCGATCGATCGGACAGTTCGCTTCGGGACGCGTCCCTGGCGAAATACGACCGGATCTGCAGGAAGCTGAGGCTCTCCGCCGGAGACCGCGTGCTGGAGATCGGCACAGGCTGGGGGGGCTTCGCCATCCACGCCGCCGGCCAGTACGGATGCCATGTGACCACGACGACGATCTCCCGGGCCCAGCATGAGCTGGCGGTGAAACGCGTGGCGGATGCGGGCCTGTGCGACCGGGTGGAGCTGCGCTTGGACGACTACCGGGACCTGAGGGGTCGGTACGACAAACTGGTCTCGATCGAGATGATCGAGGCCGTGGGCCATCATTACCTGGAGGATTTCTTTCGATGCTGCAGCGACCGTTTGAAGCCGGATGGGGTCATGCTGCTTCAGGCCATCACCATTGCGGACCGCGCGTACGAGCGGCATACCCGCTCGGTGGACTTCATCAAGCGGTACATCTTCCCCGGAAGCTGCATCCCATCGGTGGCCGCCATGATGGGAGCCGTGGCAAGATCAACGGACCTCCGGCTGGTCCACCTGGAGGATATCACGCCCCATTACGCCAGGACCCTGCGCGCATGGCGGGATCAGTTCCTCCACAACTCAGACGCCGTGCGATCCCTCGGGTACTCGGACGCCTTCATCCGCATGTGGGAGTTCTATCTCCGTTACTGCGAGGCGGGGTTCGCCGAGCGGTACCTGGGGGACGTGCAGATGCTCTTCACCAAGCCCCTTTGGCGGGGCGAGCCCATCCTCTCCACCCTCCCCTCTCCAGATCCAGACCCGGTACCATAGGACCACATGAAAGGGGAGGACCGAATGTCCTCCCCCACCGTAACAACCATGAACCTGCCGGCCAGAGGCCGTCCTGGTCAAGCCATTGATTCACTGCCCTGAAGCGGGGAATCCGCCCAAGCCACCCTATTCCACACCGTACGGGCTCATGTTCTTGGGCATCTTGTCCCAAAGCTCCTTCCAGTTGGACCGGATCTGCCCCAGGGCGCCGTCCACCTCCAGCTTGTCCGGCTCCCAGGACACCGGGCACTCCTTTCGCAGCTTTGCGATCCGGGCATCCAACTCCTCGAAAATGATGTTGAAGTCGTTGATGTGAGAGAGGACCTTGTCCTTGTCCCCGCTGGGCACCTTGTCGAGTTTTCTCATGACGTCGTACAGCTTGGCCTTCCACCCGGTCAGCTCCGTCAACAATCCATCGCAGTAAGAATGTGCGTCCATGCCTCTTCTCCTTTCTCCGTTTCTTTCGATTCGCTGCGTTATTTCACCATCTTGAATATCAGTGTTGCCAGAACCTTTCGCTCATCTGGGGTCCCCACGTCCCACATTTCCTTGAGGAGTTCCTCTTCCTTCGTCGCCGGGCAGACCTTTGCCGCGAGGAAATCCCCCACCTTGGTCGCGAGGGACTGAATCGTCTCGTCGGAAACCCCCAGCTTCCTCGCCTGCTGAATCCCGTCCTTAAGTGTCTCTCGCCATGTCTTCCAATCCTTGATGAAATCCATTGCCGCCACGCATTTCATTCTTTCCATTTGTCTCTCTCCTTGCGTTTGATTGGGATACGTCTCTCAGCCTACTTCGGATGCAGGACACCGCTGACCACGTGAATCACGCCATTGGAGGCCTCCACGTCTGGTTGGATCACCGGGACTCCGTCGATGATCAAAGGGGTCTTTCGGTAACCCAAAGTAAGTGCCCTTCCCTGAAGGGTCCTCAACGACATGACCCCCGGCAGTTCCCTGGCTGTGTAGCGCCCGGAGACCACGTGGCAAAGCAGAATATCCCGAAGGGCTCCCCGGTTCTCCGGCCTGAGCAGGTTCTCGACGGTCCCGACGGGCAGCCGCGCGAAGGCGTCGTCGGTGGGCGCGAACACGGTGTACGATCCCGTCCTCAAGGTCTCCGTCAGCCCGGCCGCATCCAACGCGGTGAGCATCGTCTTGAATGACCCGGCATCCCTGGCCGTCTCCACGATGTCCTTCATGGGCGGCAGGGCCTCTCGCGAACCCTCTGTGGCACACCCCCCCACGACCAAGGCCAACAGCAAGAGTCCGACTCGCTCCGCCCCAGCTCTCCTTTTCCGCCCCATGGATGCTCCCTTCTTCCAAGCCAAGGATTCGGCCCCGTGCTCTGAATGACGAATCAACGTTTGATGGTTTCGTGAAGAGTCGTCACCCTGGTGAACACCTGGATCCAGGAAGTGTTCAGCCAACGGATCGAACTGGATTGCGTCTTTCGACGGAATGACCAAGCACAGCATTGCCTACCCTACGAGATCCTCAACGTTTGGTTATCAGCTTAAAGGGCCATGGGCGGTTTTCAAGGGGGGGGATGATGGGTTGGCCCAAACTGTTGTGGGGAAGAACCCAGAGAGAAGGTTCGTGGGTAGAGGCTTGAGGTTCAAGCAGCCCCGTATGGCGCCTCACGTCCTCGCGGAGGGGAAGACCGGCCCGCGGGGAGGTGAGAGGCAAGCTCGTTTCCGGAGCAGGTAGTGCGAGACGATCCATTCCTGCCCGCCATGGTATCCCCACAGCTCGGAGCAGGCCATGAAAAAGATACGCCAGCGCTGGAGCCAACGTCTGCCCCCACCCCGGCCATACACCTCTCGAAGCGTGGGCAGGAGCTGTTCCCGCCTGGCGTCCAGACGGTTCAACCAAGCCTCGGCCGTCTTGCTGTAGTGGCCGCCGTTGACCCGCCAGTGGCGCTCCAGCACCAGGTCATCCTGGAAATAGAGGAGGAGCGGGTCCGACGGCATCATTCCCGCCGTGAAGAAGTACCGACCCATCCAATTGTCCTCCCCCTGGGTCTCGAAGCGATACGGGACCGCCCGGTGCGAGAACATATGGACGAAGAGCTTCCCGCCCGGCTTGAGCCAGCGCGCGATTCGGGACAGGAGCTGCCGCCAGTTTCGGGCATGTTCGAACATCTCCACGGACACCACGCGGTCAAATCGCCTTTCCGTTTCGAACCGATTGATGTCCGCCGTCACCACATCCACGTTGGTCAAGCCCCGCTGCGCGCACGCCTCCCGGATGAAATCCCCCTGGGACCGGGAGTTGGAGAGGGCCAGGATCCGGCTTCCATGATAGTGTTGGGCCGCCCAGAGCGAGAACGAGCCCCAGCCGCACCCAAGATCCAGGATCGCCATCCCATCCGTCACCTCGGCCCGGTCGCAAGTAAGCTCCAGCATGGCCTCCTCGGCGGCACCCAGGTCGTTCACCTGACCAGGCCAAAGACAGCAGCTGTACTTCATCTGGGGCCCGAGGATGGGTCGGAAGAAAGCCGCTGGCAGCTCGTAGTGCTGCTCGTTGGGTTTGTCCACCTCCAGGGCGATGGGGCTTTGGTCCATGTGCCGGATGAAACCCATGACGCCCACCTGTTGAGCCTCCACGTCATCCCGGTTCTGGGAACGCAACCGTTCCTCGTTGAGCCTTCGGATCCCCCAACGGATCATCCAGTCCGGGAGCAACCCCCGTTCGGCGAAAGCCAGGGCGAGTCTCATGGCTTCATGTCCCTGGGAAACCACGGCACGAATGCGCTGGTTCGCTCCATGTACTCCCGGTAACGGGGTCGGGTTTCCACGATGGTGCGCTCGAGGAGGGTGACGCCTGAGACCTTGAGGAGAAGGAACGTGATGGTCAGGGGGCTGATGAGGGTCAACCAGCCCCAGGGCGTGGCCAGGGAGACGAGAAAGATGCCCCACCAGATCAGCGACTCCCCGAAATAGTTGGGGTGCCTGCTGTACGCCCACAGGCCCCGGTCCATGACCCTCCCCCTGTTGCCAGGATCGGCCTTGAAGCGGGCCAATTGCCAGTCGGCCACGGCCTCCAGAGCGAACCCCAGCAGCCACAGCGATCCGCCCAGCAGGTCGAGCCAGGTAAGTCGCGACGGCTCCGCCGAGAGTTGGGCTACCTGGGCGCTGAGGGAGATGACCCAGAGGAGAAATGCCTGCACCCCGAAGACCTTGTACAGGCTCGCCCATTGGAAACCAGGGCCGTGGCGCGCCCTCATCTGTGCGTAACGACGGTCCTCCCCCTGCCCCCATTTCCGCACGAAGAGGTGGACGGCCAGCCGCAGACCCCACAGGCTGACGAGCACCGTGACCAGCAGCCTCCTACCCCAAAACCCCTCCTGGGACTGAAGCAACGTGAGCCAAGCCACCAAACAGAACCCCAGGCCCCAGAAGATGTCCACGATGCTCACGTCTCGCCTCGGCAGACTGAGCAACCACACCCCGAACATCAGAGCAACGGCCGCCGTGAGATTCCATGCCGAAACGATCACAATGCTTTCCATGGCCAGCGACCCACTCCCCGTGAATGGCCCCGACTCTTTTCATCAGGCCGCGTTTGTCCTAGTATATCCGCAGCTGAGACGACCGGCCAACAAGTACTCGAACCCGCTTCCCCCGACCCGCCGCCGGTTTCGTGAGGGGCGTTTCCGGAGCCGCACAAGGAGGATCCTCCCCATGTCCGGAACTCCCGGCCGCCAGGTTCCATGCATCCGCATCCGTCCGGGCAACGACCGGCCGATCCATCCCCAGGGCGGCTTCGTCCTTTACTGGATGACCGCGGCGCGCAGGGTCGCGTGGAACTTCGGCCTCCAGCGAGCCGTGGAGCGGGCCGAGGAGCTGGGAAGGCCCATCGTGGTCCTGGAGGGCCTGCGGGCACGATACAGATGGGCCAGCGACCGGTTCCATGCCTTCATCCTGGAGGGGATGGCCGACAACGCCCGCCGACTGAGGGGAAGCGGCATCCTTTACTATCCGTATGTCGAAACCAAACCCGACGAGGGCAAAGGTCTGCTGGCCGCCCTGGGGGCCTGCGCCTGCGTGGTGGTGACCGACGACTTCCCGGAGTTCTTCCTCCCGCGGATGGTCGCATCCGCCGCCAGACAGCTCCCTGTCCGGCTGGAGCAGGTGGACGGCAACGGCCTCCTGCCCATGAGGCTTGCGGGAAGGACGTTCCCGACAGCCTTCGCCTTCAGGCGTTTCCTTCAGAAGGAGCTGCCCCGACACCTCCGCCAATTCCCGGAACCCGATCCCCTGGCGTCTGTCGGCATTCGGCGCGCGCCGTCTCTTCCCGAGGAGATCGCCCGGCGCTGGCCCCGTGCGCCCGATGGGCTGCTGCAAGACATCGTTCCCGCCCTGGGCTCCCTCCCCATCGATCACACCGTCGGGAAGGTCGCGATGGAAGGCGGCGCCTCGGCGGCCCAGGTCGCCCTGAGGCGTTTCCTGGACAGGGGGCTGCCCCGGTACGCCGAGTCCCGGAACCAACCCGACGAGGAAGTGACCAGCGGGCTTTCCCCGTACCTCCACTTCGGCCACATCTCACCGCACCAGGTCTTCGCGGAGCTGGCCTCGCGGTTCGACTGGTCCGGGGACTGCCTGGACCCCAAGGCCACCGGAGGGCGACAGGGATGGTGGGGGTTGCCCCCGGGGGCTGAGGCCTTCCTGGACCAGATGGTCACCTGGCGGGAGCTGGGGTATAACCTGTGCGCCACGCGGCCCGACTACGACCGGTACGAATCACTCCCGGATTGGGCCCGCCGGACCCTGGAGGCCCATGCCGGCGACCGGCGGGCGTACGTCTATTCCCGCTCCCTGCTCCGGAACGCCCAGACCCACGACCCGCTGTGGAACGCGGCCCAGAGGCAGCTCACCCGGGAGGGGATCATCCACAACTACCTGCGCATGCTCTGGGGCAAGAAGATCCTGGAGTGGTCCCCTTCCCCCCGGGAGGCCCTGGAGACGATGATCGAGCTGAACAACACCTATGCCCTCGACGGCCGCGACCCCAATTCCTACTCGGGCATCTTCTGGTGCCTGGGGCGCTATGATCGGCCGTGGGGTCCGGAGCGGCCGGTTTTCGGCACGATCCGGTACATGAGTTCTCTGAACACCGCGCGCAAGGTGAGGGTGGAAGGATACATCCAGAAGTACGCCCCATGAGCCATTTCCGCCAGAGACTCGCCCAACTGCAGCCCACCGACAGGAGGACTCGCAGGTGGCTCTTCGTCCCGTACGATCAGCTCACCGACCAGATGGGTCCCCTCAGCCGGGAGGACCCGGGGGATCTGGGCATCGTGCTCGTGGAGAACCCCTGGAAGGCCGCCCGACGCCCCTATCACAAACAGAAGCTGGCGCTCATACTCGTCAACCTGCGTCACTTCGCTCTGGAGCAGACGGCCCGAGGCGTGGCCGTTCGGCATGTGGCGCACTCGGGGCCGTACCGAGAGGCCCTGGAGCCTCTGGTCGATGAGCTCGGCCCTCTGGGGCTCATGGAGCCAGCGGAGCGCGAGTTGCGCGCGGACCTGCAGCCCCTGGTGCGTGCAGGGAAAATCAAGATGTTGCCCCACGATGGCTGGGTGACCACCCCGGAGGACCTGAAGGAGGCATCTCCCCTGGGCCCCCCCTGGCGCATGGATGCGTTTTACCGCCAGGTCCGTCGCCGCACGAACGTCCTCATGAAGGATCGGAGGCCCGCAGGGGGCAAGTTCAGCTTCGATGCGGAGAACCGCCGTCCCTGGAGGGGCGAGCCTCCGGCTCCCTCCCCCCCCCTTTTCCCTCTGGACCCGATCAAACGGGAAGTGGGAGACCTCATCGCAAAGCGGTTCGCCCATCACCCGGGCTGCCTGGACCTGATCCGGCTTCCGGCGACCCGTGGGGATGCGGACAGGCTCTGGGCCTGGGCCCGTGAGGAATGCCTGCCCCTCTTCGGACCTTACGAGGACGCCATGTCCCAATCATCCCGGGGGCTCTTTCACACGCGCGTATCGGCCCTCTTGAACATCCATCGCCTTCTCCCGTCGAGGCTCATCGCGGATGCACAGGCCCTGGACATCCCCCTGGCCGGCAAGGAGGGATTCATCCGGCAGATCCTGGGCTGGCGGGAGTTCGTTCACCAGATCCACCTGGCCACGGACGGCTTCCGAGAGTTGCCCCAAGGTTCCGTGCCTGTTGCCGACAAGCCCGGCGACGGAGGGTACGGCCGTTGGGCCGGGCGGGCCTGGATCGGCTCTTCGTCCCCCGGAGATCCGGATGGAGGCGCCTGTCCCGCGTTTCTCGCCGGAGATGAGCCCGTGCCGACCGCCTACTGGGGAAACCCCTCCGGTCTGGCCTGCCTGGACCGCGTGGTGTCGGATGTTTGGGCCGAGGGCTACAGTCACCACATCACCCGGCTCATGGTTCTCTGCAACCTGGCCGCGCTCTTGGGCATCTCCCCCAGGGCCATGACGGACTGGTTCTGGGCGGCGTACACGGACGCGTACGACTGGGTCGTGGAGCCCAATGTCCTGGGCATGGGGTTGTATGCCGTCGGAGACCTCATGACCACCAAGCCGTACGTGTCCGGGGCCGCGTATATCGATCGAATGAGCGATTATTGTTCGGCGTGCGCCTTTGATCCCAAGACGGATTGCCCCATCACGCCCCTCTACTGGGCTTTCCTGGCGCGGCATCGGGGTCGGCTGTCCGGGAACCCGCGTCTGCGGCTGCCCGCGACATCCCTTGACCGCCGAGGGGCGCATCTGCGAAAAAGGGATGCGAGGGTCTTCGATCTGGTTCGAGAGATCTTGGGGTCCGGCGGCCTTTTGAGTCCAGAGCGCGTGCGCAAGTGCCGCTGAATGTCCCGATGCGGGAGCCATACCCTTCGGCCGGGACATGGGATTGCCAAGCGCGCTGAAGCGATGTCCGATCCCCATGTCCTGATTGGGGGCGGTGGCCTGGCGGGTCTTTGCCGCGGGCTTGAACTCCAGCAAGCGGGCGTCGGAGAGTCGAAGGGGTAGACCCGAAATGAGTCTGGAGAAGGCGCTGCTGTTGGCGCAGGTTGCGGCTACCCTTTACATGGCGGGCATCATCTGGTTCGCCCAGATCGCCCACTATCCGCTCTTGGAGCAGGTGGGAAGGGAGTCGTTCGCCGAGTATCAGAACGCCAACATGAGACGCACGGGTTGGGTGGTGGGGCCCCCGATGCTGACGGAGGGGATCACGGCGATCGCCTTGGTCTGGGTCCGTCCGAGCGGCGTCTCCGATGGCCTCGTTTGGACGGGCTTGGGCCTCCTTCTCGTCATCTGGATCTCGACCCTCACACTCCAGGTCCCACGGCACCAAGCCCTCGCGCGCGGGTTCGACGACGCGGCCCATCGCGCTCTGGTGGCCACCAACTGGATTCGAACCGTCGCGTGGAGCCTGCGGGGTTTGCTGGTCCTGGGGATGCTCCGTTGCGCGGCATGGAATTGATGGAGGGATTGCCTTGAAGAACGGTCTGTCATTGAGCGGTGTGAAGGAGGTGCGGGATCGAATCCGCAAGCTCTTCGATTCGCAGCGGCTGGCGGTGCTCGCCACCCATCGGGGAGGTCAGCCGTACACGAGCCTCGTGGCGTTCGCAGCCAGCGAGGACCTTGGCAGGCTCCTGTTCGCCACCACGCGCGCCACGAGGAAGTTCGCCAATCTCTCTGCCGACGCCCGGGTCTCGCTTCTGGTGGACAACCGGACCAACCGGACGGCCGATTTCCGGCGGGCCATGGCCGTAACCGGGGTCGGCCGGGCCCGCGAAGTGGAAGGGATCGATCGAGCCGCGTCCCTGGAACTCTACCTGCGCAAACACCCCCATCTGGAGGATTTCGTCGCCGCCCCCACCTGCGCCTTGCTCCAGGTGGCCGTGGAGGCGTATTACGCGGTCACCCGATTTCAACACGTGGTGGAGCTTCGCCCATGGCCGTGACGCTTCTGCTCGCACTTCACGAGATCGGCGAGCGACATCGAGAGCTGGTCGGGGGCAAGGGTCTTGCCCTGGCTCGTCTGGCTCGAAGCGGTGTGGCCGTGCCCGCGGCCGTCTGCGTGACCACCGAGGCCTACCGCCAGTACACGAGACAGACGCGCCTGGGAGAGCGCATTGACTTCGAACTGAACCGAAAGCGCTTCGCGGACATGCGCTGGGAGGAGATCTGGGACGCCGCGCTGCGAATTCGCAACCTGTTTCTGACCACTCCCTTGCCCGCGGACATGGCGGACACGCTCCGATGCGGCCTGGCCCCCATCTTTGAGAACAGGGCCGCCGTGATCCGTTCCTCGGCCCTGGGCGAGGACTCGGCCCGGGGCTCCTTTGCCGGCCTGCACGACTCCTACGTGAACGTCCGCGGCCTGCCAACCATCCTGGAACACGTGCGCCTGGTCTGGGCCTCCCTCTGGTCGGACCGGGCCCTCCTCTACCGCCAGGAACTGGGCCTGGACGTCGCGCACAGCGCCATGGCCGTGCTCGTGCAGGAGATCGCGGCCGGGGATCGATCCGGAGTGGCCTTCAGCATGAGCCCAGACGATGCCTCCAAGTCGACCATCGAGGCAGTCCATGGCCTCAATCAGGCCCTGGTGGACGGCACCGTTGAGCCGGACCGCTGGTTGCTGGATCGGAAGACCGGCGCCATCCTCGCCCACTTTCCGGCCAGACGGGAGCAGTTCATGGTTCCCGACTCCCAAGGGGTCCGTCTGTCTGCCTTGCCTCCCGAACGTGCCTCCCGCCCTCCCCTTCTCGATGCCGACACCACGCAGGTCTGGGAGCTGGCCAGGGGGGCCGAGGGGCTGTTCGGCTCCCCCCAGGACGTGGAGTGGACGTTTCGGGCCGAGACCCTCCTCGCCCTGCAGGCTCGACCCATCACCACTCTCCCGGTCCAAGACGCAAGCGACCAGAGGCCCTGGTACCTGAGCCTTCGGCGGAGCTTTGAAAACCTTCAGGCCCTCCGCCGCAAGGTGGAGGGAGAAATCATTCCGGGCATGGACGCGGAGGCGGCCGAGCTGGCCCGGATGCCTCTCCAGGACATGGCAGACGGGGAGTTGGCCGTGGAGATCGAACGGCGGGCCCGCATCCAGGAGCAATGGATCGAGGCGTACCGAAGCGATTGCATCCCCCTGGCTCACGGCATGCGGCTCTTCGGCCAGGTGTACAACGACGTCATGCGCCCGGACGACCCCCACGAGTTCGCGCTCCTGCTCGAGACCGGCTCCATGGCAAGCGTGCGGCGCAACCGCATGCTCGAGGACATGGCGGAGATGCTGCGGCGGGACCCCGCCGCCATGCAGGCCATGCGGGCCGGTGGGGAGCCGCCTCCAGGCTCGGGCGTGGGCAGGGCCCTCCGGGCGTTTCGCGAGGAGTTTGGGAGCCTCCTGATGCGAGTCGGCTCCCCGGGGTCGGATGCCGACCGCTCCCGGGCCGCCATCCTGTTGCAGTTGGCGGCACGGCCGTCCACCTTGCCCCCCCCGAGCCCGGATCGAAAGGCCCTGGAGGATCGATTCCTGCGCACATTCCCGGGGGATCGGCGGGAGTTTGCCCGGGAGATCCTGGAGTTGGGCCGGGCCAGTTATCGGCTGCGGGACGACGACAACATCTCCATGGGGAGGGTGGAGGGTGAGTTGGCCCGAGCCGTAGACGAAGGGCTCGCCCGCCTCCGATGCCGCGGCCGGGCGGGCCAAGGCCCCCTGGGTCGCCTCGACGTGGTCAGGGCACTGCGCGACCCCCATTATCGCCCGCCCCGCCGGCCCAGAGGCCGCCCCGGCTCGCCCCGCGGCCAGGGGTTTGACCTTCGGGCCCGACAGCTCACCGGCCAGCCCGCCGGCCCCGGCATCGCCAGGGGCGCGGCGCGGGTGATCCTGGACGCGGTGGATCTGTTTCGGTTCCAGGCGGGAGAGGTCCTGGTGTGCGATTCCGTGGACCCCGCCATGACCTTTGTGGTACCCCTGGCCGCGGCCATCGTCGAGCGCCGGGGCGGCATGCTCATCCACGGGGCCATCATTGCCCGGGAGTACGGGATCCCCTGCGTCACCGGCGTGCCCGAGGCCCCGCGACTCATCGACACGGGGGACATGGTGACCGTGGACGGATACCTGGGAATCGTGATCGTGGGTTGAGGAGAGCAAGGGATCACTGCAAATGAACAGAGGCGGGAGGGACCTCTCCTTCCCGCCTCTTCCGACCTCCCCGAGGGGTTGACGCCTCTCAGCCCTTCTTCTGAGGATCCTTCTCGTATCCCAGTGCCTTCCAGTTCATGCGGCCGTTCTCCACATGGCACGCGTTGCACTTGAGGGCCTTGTCCTTGGGCACGACCATGTGGTTGACCTTCCAGTACATGTCGGTCTCCACCGAGTCGTACTTCCCGCTGTACGGGAGCCCCGCCGCGGCCATGCCGTCGGTGATGGCCTTGTTCCAATCCCAATGCTTCCAGTACCCGCCGAACAGATGGACCACGGCCACGGTCTTGTTTTCGGTGTCGTACGACTGCTTGCCCTTCATGACCTTGAACGGGGCGATCTTGGCGTTCTTGTCGCTCCGATCGCCCCTGGGATAGTTGAAATGGAGCAGCTTGGACGGATCGATCTTGTCCCCCAAGAGGTACCGGTCCACGGACCCGTTGAACCAGAGGTACACAGGGGTCGCGTCCTTGGACCACTTGAAGTCGCCCTTCATCTTGTCATAGAGCGGCTGCCCCCACTGATCCCTGGGGGGATCCTTCACGTCCTTCCCGGCGGTGGTCCAGTCCCACCAGACCTTGGTGGGCAAGGTCCGGGCATAGGTGGGGATGTGGCAGGTCTGGCAGGCTATCCGTTCCCCGTGCTTGTTGTACACCGCGTTCTTGTGCGGGCTCGCCGTGTGGCAGTCGCTGCAGTCCATGGTCATGCCCCCGCTCAGCGAAACCGACAAGGCCTTGCCGGGGATCACGTGGTCCTTGCCCTTGTGGCACGAGCTGCAGGTCATGTTGAGGCTGTCCGTCCCCATGTGGACGTCCATCTCCCGCACGGGCGCTCCCAGTGAGCTGTCCAGGTCGCCGTGCTTGATGTGGTCTCCGCCGCCGCCGAAGAAGTGACACGCCCCGCACGTGGCCCGGCTGGTCTTGCCCACCCCCTGGGCCACCTTCTCCAGGTCCACCTTCTCATCGGGAAGACCTGCGCCCGTGGG
The DNA here is from genome assembly GCA_964514105.1 of uncultured Desulfarculaceae bacterium. Classification (GTDB taxonomy): domain Bacteria; phylum Desulfobacterota; class Desulfocorpusculales; order Desulfocorpusculum; family Desulfocorpusculum; genus CAZEPJ01. Next base: position 18,487 of record CAZEPJ010000057.1, read on the forward strand.
GGTCTTCTTGTAGGTGCCCGTGGTATCGTGGCAGACAAGGCAATCGATGCTCTGGGGTTTGGAGAAGTCAAACCCCGCGTCCTTCCAGCCGTATCCCGCGTGGCAACTCGTGCATCGGGGCCAGTTGGACGGAACGGCGATGCAGAAGTTATTGACCCCGTTCTTCTTGCCCAGTTCCACGATCCCCCTGCCCGGCATCTCCTGTTTGGCCGACCATGTCCAGTGGACGGTCTTCATGAAGTCCTGGGCCTGCTTCTCATGGCACTGAAGGCATGCCGCCGTCACCTCGGGGCCGCTCTTGAAAGGTCCCTTGACCTTGTCGGCATGATCGTGGGCAAGGCAAAACCCCGCAAACCCAAACACCAACACCCCGACGATCGCACCCCGAGACCGTGTGTTCATGGCGACTCCTTTCCCCAGCTTGTTCCCATCCAACCCCGGTTCCCTCAACCGAGAGAGTTCCATTCTATATGGGACCCCCATAGGAACTCAAGAAGAAACCTCCGGCCGTGATATCCCCTGAGGCACCGATGGCAAAGGAGGGGCGGCCATCCGAATCTGCTTCGCTTCCCACTTCGCCATCACCCTTCGGCCCCTCGCATGCGCAGGGCTGTGACCCTTCCCCTGCGAGCGGGACTGCCTGCTCTTAGGCCATGGGTGCCCCGTCTCTTCCCGCCGCGGCGGACTCCGGGACAAGGGGCCCCGCCCTCGCTGGACGGGTCGCCTCCGGAACTTTTTTTATTGACAATCTCCCTTGCATTTGGTAACCATGACTCGTCTTCTCGCTCAGCTTCTCGGAATCATTCGGTTTTCAGATGAGGAACATGGTCGGGCGGGCCCCCTGTGGAGACCGGCTTGACCCGAGGGGGACGGTTCTCGGGCGGCCCTGCGTTCTTCATTGACCCAGGGCCTGGGATTCGCGCATTCGGTTCTTCGATCACCACCTGGAAGGCATTCCATATCTCTGGACGGACAGGTCCGGCCTCATGGGCAAGGCATCGGTCATCCTGTCGCTCCTGTTCCTTTCGTTGCTCCCCCGGCCCTGCGCCGGCGAGGAGATCGTCCTTTTCGGCCCCAAGCAGTATGGCGTGACCCACTGCGTGTCCCTCAGCTTTCGCGATGCCTTTCGGGCGGTTTCGGGCCAGGGCACGTTGATCCTGAGAAACGGCTCTGCGGACGGGACAGGTCGAGTGCGGACGGGATGGATCCGCCTCAACGGCAAGATCCTTTTCACCTGCCGAGAACTCCGGTCCGATCGTCACGAGTTGCGGGTGCCTGCGGAGCTCCTGACGAGCAACGAGCTCTCCGGAAAGCTCATCGGCAAGAAAGGGCGGTCTCTCACCCTGGAAGTCACTCAAGACATATCGTTGCCTGGAGCCTCTCTCCGGGCGGACCTCCCGGAGATCGAGGACGGGGGGAGCACCACCTTGCGCTGGGATACCCAGGGGGCCGACGAAGTGACCCTGGAGCCGGGGGTAGGCCCCGTGTCGCCTTGCGGTTCACTGGAGGTCTACCCAAGCCGAACCACGACCTACACCCTCACCGCGGTGAACCTCGCGGGCGCCTCACGCGCAACGGCCAGGGTGACGGTGATCCCGGCCATCCTTCTCGTCCGCATTACCCAGCCCGCCGACGGGACGGTCCTCGAGAGCTCTCCCATCGACGTAGCCGGCACCGTCAACAGCCCCGGGGTCAGCGTGTGGGTCAACGGCCGCCAGGCCGAGGCCAGCGACACGGAGTTCGCCGTATCCGGGGTGGACCTCGTCTCGGGAGCCAATGCCCTGACTGCCGTTGCGCGACGCGGGGTCCATGAGGCGTTGCACAGTATCGCGGTGCGCCTCGTGGACGTGGACCTCCAGCCCGTCCGATTGGCGACCTCGGCTGTCCTTGCGGACCCGTCCCACACCCGGATCTCCGGCCCGGCCATTGCCACCATCGTGAACAGCGGCCGTGGCGATGTGACCACGCCCACTCGGGTGGTCGTCTTCGAGGACGTGGACGGTGATGGGAGATACGACGCCGACGTGGATCATCTTCTGGGGGGCGCCTCTGTCCCATCGGGCCTCGTTTCAGGGGCGAGCATGGATCTGGCGGTGGACGTGTCCGGGGAACTCGCGTTCCGGGACAGTCCTTTGCACATCATGGTGGACAGCGACAACAGCGTGGAGGAGATGGACGAGGGAAACAACAGCCTCCCGGCTCGGCCGGCCGGGTTCGACGTCAGTGCGAGCCGCATGGAGATTCAAAACGCACAGTGCCCCCACGCCATCACCCTCCAGGTCCGGGTGGGGAACGCAGGGGGGTTGCTGGCCGATGCGGGGATCCCCGTTGCCCTGTACAGCGGCCATCCCCAAGAGGGGGGAGTTCTCATCGGGGTCGCTCAGACGACTCGGGAACTCCCTCCGGGGGCATACGAGGATGTGGAGCTGCTCTGGCTGAATCCGCCTGCGGGGACCAGGTCCGTGTTCGCCAGGGCCAACGATCGGGGCGCAGGTCGGGCGACGGGACACGAGACGCGTCCTGAGAACGATCTGACCGGGTCTGAGCTGATCGTCTGCCCGGATCCCGTGAACCCCGAGCCCAACGCCATTGGCGGTTCGGTCCGAGATGCGGTGACTGGGGCAGGGCTCGCGGGCGTGACCGTGGGCCTTTACCACGAGGACATGGGCGGACCAGGGGCCCTGGCCGCCAGCACCGACACTCGTGAATCGGGCGATTTCAAATTCTCCGCCGTGAGCCCGGGCCGATACGTGCTGGCGACCGCCCCCGCTGGATACTTCCCGTTCCACCGTGCCCTGATACTGGCCGAGGGCCAGAGCCGATTGCGGGAGGATCTCGTGGTGTCCCCTCTTCTCGCCCCCGGAGAGGTGCGGATCGTTCTCACATGGGGTGAAACTCCCGCTGACCTGGAAGCCCATCTCACCGTTCCCAACCCCCAAGGATGCAGACATCATTGCTACTACTGGAACAGGACGGTCCCGGGGGCAGTTTTGGATCTGGACGATCGTGACGGCCACGGCCCGGAGACCATCACCGTCGGCCGGTTGACCCCCGGAACCTACCGGTTCTACGTTCACGACTGGACCAACCGCCTCTCCCGCACTGCAAGCGGCCTTGGGACGTCCGGTGCCCGGGTGCACGTATACAGTGGTTCCAGGGCGGCACCCTGGGTATTCGACGTGCCTGCGGAGCCTGGCAACACCTGGCACGTATTCGACCTGGACGGGGCCACGGGCGAGATCGCACCCATTGACCGCATGGCCTTCCAGCCCGTGCCTGGTCGCATCGACTTTCCTCTCATCACCTCCGCCCCTCCGGAGGCGGCCAACGCCGGATTCCCGTACTCGTACCAGGCCCTGGCCGAGGACCCTGACCCGGACACCCTGCTGTGGGAGCTGCCAAGGGCACCTCACGGAATGACCGTGGATCCTCGCACGGGCCTGATCCGCTGGACCCCGGCCCCCGACCAGGGTGGAAGGCACGCGGTCACCCTGGAGGTGGACGACGGCCGCTGCGGCAAGGATGTCCAGGACTTCCACGTGGACGTGAGCCTTCGACCCGTCGTGCAGTTGAACGTGGTGCCGTGCTCCGGGCACGATCCGGGCCACCCCCTTACCCTTTCTTGGACGTCACACTGGGCGGAGACATTGGATATTCAACCAGGCATCGGCCCGGTTCCACCCAACGGGAGCATGAGCGTCCCCGCTCCGTCCGATCCCACCCTGTTCACCATCACGGCGGTCAATGCAGCAGGGCAGTCCCAAGCCCACGCCCCGCTGCGGCCCCTGGTCGAATTGCGGGCCCTCCCCGGCCGGATCGCCCCGGGCGGCTCCAGCACCCTGCACTGGAGGTGTCAGTGCGCAACCCACTGCGAGATCGACCAGGGGATCGGTCCGGTGTCTCCCCAAGGGGAGCTCCAGGTGCATCCCACAGAGTCCATGGTCTACAGGCTCTCGGGATCCAATGCAGCAGGTACCAGCCAGGCCGCGGCCGAGATCGCCACGGATGTCCTCGCGGTGCTCTACGCTGTGGATGCCTGCGACTGGGATTCGGGCGATCCCGTCACCCTTCGATGGTCCTCAGAGGGAGCCACCGCCTGCGAGATCTATCCGGGCGTCGGCGCTGTGCCGCTGGCCGGCTCCCTCATTGTGCATCCCACAACCCCCATGCTCTATTCCCTCACCGCCACGGGTCCGACGGGTCAGCACACCGCCACCGTCGCCATCCCCCCGGTGCCACAGCTCGAGTATTTCGGGGCCTCTCCCGTGCGCATCGCTCCCGGTTCCGAGGCTGTCCTGAACTGGAGCACCAAGTGCGGCGACGTCGTCCGTCTGGAACCAGGGTACGGGGAAGTGGAAGCTGTGGGGACCCGAACCGTTTCTCCCCAGGAAGCCTCCTCGGAGTACATCCTGGTCGTCGAGAACGAGCGAAAGATCGTCCAGGCTTCGGTGTCCGTCTCCTACATGCCGCCCGTCGTCTCCTTCTCGGCCAATCCGGGCATCCTCAAGGAGGGGGAATCCTCCGTCCTCCAGTGGAGTACACTGCACGCCCACTCGTGTACCATAGAGCCAGACATAGGCCAGGTTCCCCTGTCCGGGACCCTCGCCGTCTCTCCGGCGGCCAACACGACCTACACGTTGCGGGCTCAAGGTGCCGGCGGGACGCAGATCGCCACCACCACCGTTTCCTTTGTTCAACCAACGGCCGGCATCGATGTGTCGCCCGATTTCATCGCACTGGGCGAAGGGGCCACGCTGTCATGGGTCTTCGGTAACGCCGATGTGTGCATCATCGAGCCGGAGATCGGAGAGGTGGCACTGGGAGGAAGCGTCACGGTTCATCCTACCTGGACGACCACGTACACCATCACCGCAGTGGGCCCAGGAGGCATTGCTGTGGACGCGGCGACCCTCAGGGTCTTGAACCTGCGGATCTCGGAGCCTTCAGACGGCCAGGTCGTCTTCAGGCAGCCCATTGACGTCATGGGGCAGGTGGGTGATCCCCAGGCTACCGTCCACGTCAACGGGGTGGAGGCCCAGGTCGCTCCGGACGGAACGTTTCGAGCTTCCCGCATCCCGTTGACTGAAGGCGCCAATGCCCTGGTCGCCGTGGCCGAGAAGAACGGCGCAACGGTCACGGCCCACGCCGCCGTCACCCTGGACACGGTGACGTGCGGCGACGCAGATGTCCCGGGGCGCTTCGCGAGCATTCAGGAGGCCATTGGCGCAGCCTCCTCGGGACAGGTCATCGTGGTCTGCCAGGGGACGTACCGGGAGGATCTGGACTTCCTGGGAAAGGCCCTGACCATTCTGGGCCGGGACGGGCCTCAACAAACCATCCTTCGGGGCACGGGCCTGGGTCCGGCGGTGCGGTTTCATCGGGGCGAAGGCGCGGACAGCGTGCTGGCGGGCCTCACCATCACCCAGGGGCGCGGCGGCATCTCCTGCGACCACGCATCCCCCACCCTCTCCAATTGCATCGTGACGGGAAACGAGACGGACGGGGCAGGCGGAGGGATCCAAGGCCGTCATGCCTCCCCACTCATAACTGGATGCGTGTTCTCGGGGAACTCCGCACGGGAAGGAGGCGGTATGGCCTTCGAGTCCTCCAACCCCCTCGTGCGGCAAACGGTCATCGCAGGGAACCGTGCCAGGCGGGGAGGAGGGATATTCCTCGACAGTTCTGGCGCGCGTATGGAAGGAGCGATCATCCGAGCAAATCGGGCCCAGGAGACAGGAGGCGGGATTCAGTGCGGCGGCTCACATACGAACCTGACGCTGGCCGATTCCCTCATCGTCGAAAACGAGGCCGTCGACGGCGGGGCCGGGGGCGTCTTTCTCGACTGGAGCAGCACTCTGAGTCTGAAGAACGCAACGGTAGCCCAAAACCGGGCCGCCCAATGGCCCGATGGAATCCATTTTCACCTGAGCCAGGGAGACATCCGCAACAGCATCCTGTGGGATGAAACCCCCCTGGGGGCGTCCGCGTTCTCGGCGCTTCTCATCTCCCACTCGGACGTGAGAGGGGGGTGGCCAGGGTCTGGGAACATTGCCGCTGATCCCCTCTTCACGAACGCCGCCGGGGGGGACTATCAATTGCAGGCGGGTTCGCCATGCATCGACGCGGGCGCCGACCGCCAGTCATCCGGCCGCGACCTGACCCAACGGACCCGGCCTATCGGCAACCGTTTGGACATGGGTGCCTACGAGTTCTATCCCGGCCCCCGGCTCCGCATGGATGGGCCGGTGCAAGGCCAGGTCCTCGCCCACGAACCCGTGCGCGTGTTCGGGACGGTCAACTCCGGTGATCTCACGGTGAAGGCCAACGGCGTGGCGGGGACAATCCTGGATCGGAGATTCCACGTCCGGGGCCCTCCCCTCGTCCCGGGGGAGAACGTGGTCACTGCTGTGGCAGAGGATGCCGATCATCAGGCGGTCTCCGAGGGGGTCACCGTGGTCTTCGACGTTGGCTCCGCCCCGACGGTGAGGATCACCTCTCCCGCCGATGGGGGAGAGATCACGGGGCAGCCCCCGACGGTGAGCGGACTGTGCGCCCAATCCACCACGGCCGTAACCATCAACGGTCGCCCCTCTGCGGTCCAGGGAGGGTCATTCACGGCGGAAGAGATCGATCTCATGCAGGGTCTGCAATCAATCACCGCCCTGGCGTTCGATGACTCCGGAACGCTGGTGGGCGCAGATCAGATTCTCGTGAAGGTGGATCTCCCCCTGACCGTGAAGATCCTCTCTCCCACCCGGGGGCATGTGGTCAAGGAACAGACCGTTTCGGTCCGGGGCTGGGTCAACAACGGGGATTCCCATGTCACCGTCAACGGGACACCCGTGGAGGTCGCGGGCGGGGAGTTCAGTTCCACCGTCCAACTGAGGCCCGGGATCAACCGGATCCTGGCCAAGGCTGTTCTTGGACAGGAGAGTGCGGATCATGAAATCGTCGTCTTCTACTATGTGCCCCACAGCTTGACGGTGACCATCGACAGGCCGCCCCATGGCCTGGTGGTAGACCTGGCCAGCCCCCCCATGGTGGCGGTGGCCGGGACCGTCAACCCTCCCGATGCCGCGCTCAGCAGTCAAGGACATCCCATCGTCACGGCATCGGACGGCCGCTTCGCCTTCGTCCATCCTCTGACGCCCGGGACCAACAGCATCGTCATCGACGCAGCGTACCTCGACGATACGGCACGCGCCGGCGTCGCCGTGTTCTACGGACCGCCCGGAGGACTCGTTCTTCAGATCCATTCGCCCATGGACGGGGAGATCGTCACCCAGCCGGCGGCGAGCGTGGCCCTCACCGGACAGGTCAGCATACCTACGGCCCTCGTGATGGTGAACGGACGAGAGGTCCCGGTGGATGCGGGAGGTGCCTTTTCCGCGGCTGTGACGTTGCAGGAAGGCGTGAATCTCCTCCTGGTCCAATCCCAATATGGGCTGGAAATCGTCCATCAGCTGCTGAGAGTCTTCGCCGTGGCCGGGGATTGCGAGGAGAAGGGCGGAGAGTTCCCGATCTTCGTGTACACACCGGATGGGGGCGGCGTGATCGACGAGGAGTACATCCCGGTACGAGGCGCCGTGGATCTCGGCGCGCCGCTGGCTGGCTCGGAGTTGACGGTGCTCGTCAATGGCGTGCAGGCGGACGTGGAGGAACAGGTCTTTTCCGCCACAATCCGACTGGCACAAGGGCGAAACGAGATTCTGGTGGAGGCCGTCTATCGCTACCCGACGGAATCCGGCGAATGGGGTGAGCAAAGAGCCTTTGCCAGGCTGTGCGTCTGGCATGGTTTGGAAGCCATGGGCTTGGATATGGCCCTTCTCCAACCTCACGACGGGGACGTGTGTCACAGCGACCAGATAGTCGTCCGTGGAATGGTCAGCCACCCCGAGGCGACGGTGACGACCAACGGCGCGCTGACGCCCGTGGACTCCGAAGGCGTATTTCATGCAAGTGTACCCCTGGCGTCGGGGCCCAATTCAATCGTGGTCGTCGCACAGAGAGAAAGCCTCCGGGTATGGAGAGAGGTCACCGTCCATCATGAACCGGGGTTGTCCGTGAGGATCACAGTCCCCGTGGACGGTGCCATTGTGTACACCCATCGCATCTCGGTATCCGGCGAGGTGAGCGACGGCGCGGCAGCGGTGACGGTCAACGGCACGGCTGCCCTCGTGGAGGGCGGCGTGTTCTTTGCTCATGCCGTGCCTCTCATCGCAGGTATCAACACACTCATCGTTGAAGCCAGACTGGATGGACAGATTGCCACCCACTCGATCATCGTGCACTGCGACCCCATGACGGCTCCCATTGTGCGAATCACGGAGCCCCAAGACGGCGCTCAGGTTGGGACGTCATCTATACTCGTTTCGGGAACCGTTGAAGGGGTCAATGCCATGGTCACCGTGAATGGTATCCCGGCCGAAGCCCAAGCCGGTTCCTTCTCGGCTGCCCATGTGCCGCTCCAGTCCGGGCCGAACACTGTCACGGCTCTGGCCGTAAATCCGGCGGGAAGCGCAAGCCATAGCATCACGGTAACCTACGAGCCGTCTCCCATTCGCGTGGCGATCACATCCCCCTTGCCCGGCGAGCACATCCATCGACCGGACGTCATCGTGGAAGGAACGGTCAGCCACGCGCAGGGCACCGAGACGGGCGTTGCCGTCAACGACCTCCCGGCCCTGGTATATGGAGGCCGATTCGTTGCCAACCACATACCGATCCAGGAAGGCGAGAACGTAATCACGGCAGCAGCCGCGGACCCCAGCGGCAGAAACGTGGAGACGTCCGTCTCCGTCCAGGCGGAGGCCACTGACGATTACGTGACAATCACCGCAGTCCCGCTCAGCGGAGTGACGCCCCTGGACAGCACCTTGCGGATCGGAGGCACGGTCCCGTTCGACGAGGCAGTCATTTATCCGTTTGGCCCGGCCGCCGTGGAGAACCTTGGATGTCCCAGGGTCGGCGAATGCAACGTCCGGATGAACGCCCCTGGGTTTTACTACTTCACCGTGGAGGTCGAAACCGCCCCCGGCCAGGTCCACACCGATACGGTCGCCGTGCTGGCCATGGATGAGGAAGCGTTGGATGCTCTGCTGAGATCCAAATGGACTGCATTGAAGGACGCCCTTGCCAGAAAGGACGTGAACCACGCCTTGACCTTTGTCGCCTCGGAGAGTCAGGATCTGTACAGGGAGATCTTCACAGCCCTCATCGATAGACTTCCGGTCATTGTGAGCGAGATGCAGGACATCGAGCGAATCTGGGCCCACGACGACCAGGCTCAGTATTCCATCCGCAGGGATCAGTTGTACGGAGGCCAGACGGTCCCCTTCACCCACCTGATTCACTTCGCGGTGGACGCAGACGGGATATGGAGAATCGCGCGGTTCTGAGCGGCTCCGCCGCCACAATGCGTCTTGCCCAAATTGTCGCGAGGACGTTTTGGGTAGCGCGGGGGGGATCGGGTGCGGGTTGTGGGGGATGGTGGGTGGTTGGGGGGTGGGGGTGCTGATGCGTGTGGTGGTGTGGGTGGGCATGGCATTGG
>CAZEPJ010000058.1:0-27929 GCA_964514105.1 uncultured Desulfarculaceae bacterium
CCTCTCCACGTGGGTGACGATCGTCGCGATCTGTTGAAGCTCGTCGCGAATCCGCCTGGCCTCCTGGGAACCCCTGCTCTTCACAGCTCCAAACCCTCTTCATCTATCCGGCTCAGCAACTCGGGTGAGCACTCCCGTGGGTCCATCACGTTCACCTTGTATGCAGAGGCAAGTGCCTCTACGGCTGCCTCGGCTTTGAAAAACGCCTCCGGGGAGATCCCCTCCACGAGGAGATCGATGTCCGACCTGGGCGTAAACCATGCCCCGTGGGCCAGCGACCCGAAAAGGACTACCCGGGTCGCGCGGAATTGCCCCTTCAGAAAAGCGGCGATCTCGCGAGCCTTGGTCAAAGCGCGCTCCCTCCTCAACGCCACCTCGGGGTCCTTCTCATACCGCCTGACCGCTGCCCAGGGACGGTATCCGAGCACGTCCTTCTCAGGCCATCCCGCTCTTCTTAGATCCGATGCTGTCTTGGCCATGATGATCCCTCAACTTTCCGGGGAACCCGAAACGTAGGGTCACCGCCACATTTCTCGGCGTATTTCCGAGATGTCTTCCTCGGTGATGTCCGTGCTCAGATCAGCCCATAACCCCTTGAGGCTCCGCCTCGGTGGTTTCTCATCTTTGCGACCAAGGGAATCAACGAAGTCTAAGACTTCCTGCTGCTTCCGAGGGGGAGGAGAACGCAGATTCTCCAACACGGCTTGCTCAATGTTCATGACTCACCTTCCCCTCTACTTCGTCCTGGCTAGGACCCCGTGCCGCTTGACAAATGGCAAGGATGGCACGATACGCTCATTATACATTCAAGGGTCCGGTGCCGTTTACGGCTCGATAGGGTTGCGCCCCGCCGGATATCAACCTCCTTTGCCCTGGACCGAAAGATCCAGGGCTTTTTCGCTTCTCGCATTCACCGTATCGCGAACGCAGAACATTCCTATCCCTGCACCGGGAGATACACGTAGATCCCCAGGAGATCGGGAGGGAAGTGGGGCTCGACCCTGTGGCGGATGCCCCGGAGCCGCGCAGCGGTCCTCACCCGGCGGTGGGCCTCCAGAAGCGCCTCTGCCCGGTGCCGGGCGACCTCTTCCAGCTTGATCTTGAGATGCCCGCGCCCCTCGGTGATCCTGGAGAGGTGCTGGGAGGCCAGATCCGGGGAGATATTGGCCTCGGGTTCGACAAGAAAAAGCCCCTCCGCCCTTTCCTCCTTCAGCCATTCACCGTTTTCGGGCGACCCACTGAAGCCCAGAAGGAGGCACTCCTCGGCGAGAAGTGGGCTTTCCTTACCCGCCTTGATCGTCACGATGTGATAGCGGAATCGGACGAGGAGCAGGGTGGTGCGGCGGTCCACCTGGCGAGTGCGGATGACGCCACAGCGACGGGCGACTCCTTCCACCAGGGGATCAAGGGCGCTGTTCATGACATAGGCGGCCAGGGCCTCCACCATGGGGTGCGTGCGGTTGAGGTAGAGGACCCCTTCCTCAACGGGGAGCTCAAAACGGGCCTCGAATCTCTCTCCGTCAAGAAGGCCCATGGCCTCCCTGAGCCCACGTGGGACCTCCGAAAGGTCGAACGAGTAAACAGGGGACCCGGCATGGATCTCACCATTCGCCCCTTCTCCACTCGCTATTCGCTGCTTCACCGTTGCACCGTGCCTTTGCAGGGCCTCCTGAAAAAACCTCTCCACCTGAACGCCGGAGCCGATGGCCGAGCGAACGGTCTCCAGCTCCCTGGCCACATCGTCCACCTTGATGGTCTCCTGGGCGAACATGGTCCGGGAACGCTGCTCCTCCCTCTCTTTGGCATCGTCCCAGCTGGCGTGAAGCTCGGCCTGAGTCCTCTGCAGAAAGTCGAAGGAGAGCTGACGGGTTCCCGCCTGCTCACGAAGGAGGAGCCCCTCGAAGATGGCCTCCACGACCTTGTTGGTGTCTCCCGGGACCGGGACCGAGATGCCCAGTGAGCTTCGGATCTTCTTGTGCTTTCTCAGGAGCACGTCCAGGACGATGCCATCGATCTGGTTGTCCTGCCCGTAATAGGTGAGCACTCGAACGCTGTCCCTGGGCTGGCCGAAACGGTCCACCCGTCCCTCCCGCTGCTCGTGGCGGGTGGGATTCCAGGAGAGGTCATAGTGCATGACCGCATCGAAGTGCTCCTGGAGGTTGATCCCCTCGCTCAGGCAGTCCGTGCACACGAGGACCCGCTTGGGGCTTTCGGCCAGCTGAAGCACCCGCTCCTCACGCTCGGCCGGCGGCAGGGTCCCCGTGACCGCTGCCACGGCCACGTCTCCAGGAAAGGCTTGGCGGAGAGCCTCGGCCACGTATTCGGCCGTGGGGATAAACCGGCAAAAGAGGATGGGGTGATAGCCTTCCTGGATGAAGCCTTTGACGAACGGGATGGCCTTCTGGAGCTTTGTGTCGTTCTTCCCCATGAGGGCCTGGGCCTCTCGGGCCATATCCAGGAGCCGGCGGCGGGTCCCTTGGGCCTTGGGGTCGTCGTCACCCGGGTCGCTCCCCGGAATCAGGTCCTCCCCTTCCCCCGCATCCGCAAGCTCCAGATCCAGGACCTGCCTGCGGCCGAGCTCATCGGCCTCATCGGGGGTTTGCGTGTCGGCCACACCAGCGCGGTTTCTCAAGGTGGCCGCAGCCGCAGCCGGGCTGCTCGCCAGGGAGCGCAGAAGGGCCAGGGCAGACCACCAGCGGACCCTCTGCAAACGCCGGCCACCTGTCTCGTCGACCACGGTCTCTCGGGCATACCTCAGGACCCGGTCGAAGAGGCGTTTGTAGTCCGACCCATCTCCCAGGACGTAGACCTCCTCCTTCTCTTCCCTTGAGGGGAACGGGGTCTGGGTCTTCATGTAGTGCCGGATGTCACCGCGCCGACGCTGGATGAAGTGGGCCGCAAGCCGCCGACGGTGGGGCTCGTTCTGGGGGCCGGCAAGGTCATCGGGAAGTTGGGAGAAGTCTGGATCCAGAAGGGCGAGCAACGAGCGGAATGCCTCCTCCTTCCCGCTGTGGGGCGTGGCCGTAACCAGGATGAGGTGGCGATCCTCGTCCTTCGCTAACCCCTGAACGAGCCTGTTGCGCTGGTGGCGGCCGCCCCTTTGCTCCTCGCTGAAGGCGCAGGTGTGGGCCTCATCCACGATGACCAGCTCCGGGGCGGAGCGCAGAAACTCGTCCCGGTGTCGATCGGACTTGATGTAGTCCATGGAGACCACAACGAAGGGGAAGACATCGAAGAGGGACTGGCCCACCCCGCAGTAGCGCTCCAGGCGGCCCACGGTGCCGGGGAGCGCCAGCTCGGCCTGGATGTGGAACTTATCGTCCAGCTCGGCCTGCCACTGCTCGGCCAGGTGGGGCGGACACAGGACAGCCATGCGGGAGACCTCTCCCCGGTCCAGGAGCTCCCTGGCCACGAGGCAGGCCTCAACGGTCTTTCCGATCCCCACGTCGTCGGAGATGAGGAGGCGCACGGGATCGAGCTTCAGGGCCATGAGAAGGGGGACGATCTGGTAAGGCCTCGGCTCAACCGCGATCTTGGCAAAGGAGCGAAAAGGACCGGCACTGGAGCGGAAACCCAGGCGGACCGCGTCCCTCAGAAGCCTGCACGACCGGAAGTCTCCCACCTGCGAGGGATCGGGAAGCGGGAACGAGGCCGCGTCCACGGGCTCCAAGGGGAGGTAGATGCCCGTGACCTCGTCGTCCGTCCCCCCCAGGGGCCGAAGGGTGAGGAGGTCCTCCTGGGAGTCGGGAAGGACCACCCACTCCCGCCCCCGGGCGCGAACCAATGAACCCACAGCGAATCCCATGGCGACTCCTTCGGCTGCGTCCTTCTCTACGCCGCCTGCTTTCCCCAACACCATCGTCTCGCCCGGAGAGGGGGGGAAAATTATGGGTCCGACCGGTTGAGATCAGCTTCCCTTCTTCACGCCAAAAACGTGGGGAAACTTGGCCACGATCTTCTCCCAGTCGTCCTGGTGGCCAAAGCGGATCACAGCGTATCCCAGGTCCTCCAAACAGCCGGTCTGCTCTTCATCGCGTTTGGCCCGTTCCGGGTATTGGTGCACGGGACCGTCCACGTAAATCAGGGCCGAATGTCCTTCGTAGATGAAATCCGGACGCGTTTTGCACTTCTGGATGAGGGTCTGTGCGTTGGAAGGGAGATGAAGGTCCCGGGCATCGAGAAACTGAAGCCACTTCTTCTCCAATTCCGACTGGGCCAGGTTGGTGAGCCGCTTCATGTGCTCGGCCCTGGGGAGGCTCACGGGCGAAGCCACAAGCTTGGACTTCGCATAGCCGAGAAGCAGGTCCCGAATTCCCGTGCGGTCCAGGAGGAGATGGTCCCTCTGGTTGCTGTAAGACATGAGGCAGTCGTAGCAGGCAGCCTCGCAGTCCTCGCTGGCCCGGGGGGCCCGTTTCCTGTCATCCCCTGTCTCCGGGTCGAAATGGCAGATTTCCAGGGCCTCTCTCGCTACTGCGGCAAAGGCATCTGGGTCCGAGACAAGCTGCCTGAGGACGCCCGCGCCTCCCTCTGCGGCCTCGTAAAAGAGGATCACCTTCCTCGCATCCATGCCAGGCAAGGGCTCTGCCGCAAGCTCGCCGTCCTCCAACTGGTAGTGGGCCTGAATGGCCTGCTTCAGGGCCGCCTGGAGGGAGGCCATCTGGGCCTCGTCAAGGGGTTGGGTGGGCTGGAAGAGGAGGCAATTTCGGCGGTCCTCCACGTAGGGGACGACCCGCATGGTTTTGGGGCTCATGGGGTCCTCTTCGTCCTCCTCGACGGCCAGCTCATTCTTGGCCCAGTAACCGCGCTCTGTGTCCAAGACGAACCCGTATTGGGACTTGTTTTTTCGCCTTGTCCACCCCAGGTTGATCCGCCACAAGGTGGCCGCCTGGCCGAAGGTCAAGTTGGCGAGCTCGCCCTGGATGGGGTGTTGGAGGGACGCGGATCGAGATGAGGGCTTCCCTCCATGGATGGCGAAGCGCACGGCGCTCTTGAGTTCATAGCCCAGGCGAAGCCGTTCCTCTTCGTCGCAGTTGATGCGATCCCTGCGCTTGGTGCAGACGTTCTGAAGGCGAAACAGCGGCTTGAGGGATGGATCGAGCTGCGTCCGGCAGTGCTCGCAAAGGTCCAACCCTGGGCCTCCATCCGTTATGGGGTGGAGATAGCCGCATTGCTGACAGATCTTGGCCGAGGCGGTGAGAGGGTTCTCATCCCCCACGGGCATGATGACCTTGTTGATGAGGAATCGGGAGCCCTCGTGGTAGACGATGCTCCTGGGGCCGAATTCGGAGATGGCGAGAAATCGCGGCCGGGACAGGAAGTCATCTTTGCGGCTGCGCCTTCCGGGGATGTAGGCGGAAAGGGGAAGCCTTGGGAAATTGTAGCCCGGCAGGAACCCCTCACTGGCGAAGTAACGGTAGCTGTAGAAGTCCGACTGCATGACGCTCGTGGACTCAAGGAGGAGTTCCAGCTGGGCCTCGGCCTCCTGGCGCAGACGTTTGGCCTGCTTCTTGTCCTCTGCGCTGCGGGAGGCATCCGCGATGAACTTGTGCTGCGTATCCCTCTGGCTGGCGGCCGCCCGATACAGGGAACGCCAGCGCTCGCAGGCCTGCTCGAAACTCAGCTCCACCTTGTTCAGGGTCTCATCCAGCCAGCCGGCGCTGTGCCAATCGGCGGCAGCCAGCTCGTCCGCGATGCTCGCCAGGATGCCCTTGGCGCGACCCTTGGCATCTTTCCGGGCCTTGGGATTCTGGAAAGACGCCTTCACAGAAGGGAGGAGTTCCAGGGTCGGCGTGTCGCCGGACACATCCAGGATCTCCTTCAAGGAGTTTCCCAGGGCCTGGCCGGTGGCGGCCAGCCAGACCGCATGAACATGGGCCTTGACCAGGTCTTCGTTGCCCAGATCCAGGCGTGGTGGTGCGACAGCGCCTGCCACCATGCGGTCCGGGCGCTTGAAGAAGTATTGATCGTGGGGGCTTCCAGTGGTGCAGTAGGCGTACACCATGGCCGGTTGGCCGCTTCTCCCTGCCCGGCCGCTTCTTTGGGCGTAGTTGGCCGGGGTGGGAGGGACGTTCCTCATGTTCACGACGTTGAGGGTGGCGATGTCGATCCCCAGCTCCATGGTGGGGGAACAGAAAAGGATGGGGAGTCTTCCCTCTCGAAAGTCCTGCTCCCGCTTCTCGCGGGCCTCGTATGGGACCTGGGCCGTGTGCTCCCGGGCCGCGATCCCCTTGCCCTCGACGGCGATCTTCTCGTAAAAGGAGACGAAGAATGGGTTGGACTTCCCACCCGCCTTGGACTCCGTCGTGACGCGCAAGGGATCGTGAAATGGCTTGGTGCCGTCGCCCGCGATCCATCGCAGGGCCGCAGCGGGCACCTGATAACCAGGGACCTCGTCTTTGGTCCTGGGGGAGATAACCTCCTCCACGAGCCCGGCCACGCGCAGCACCTTGAGTAGCTGCGAGATGACCTCCTGGGTCGCTTCCAGACCCAGCTTCGCACCATATGACGGGAAGGTGGAGACGCGGCGCAGGTATTGGCCGAAGAGGCTTCGCGCCGAGAGGTAATGGTCGCCCCGGTAGTCCCCAGGCCTCTGGGGCCTGGGATAGAGGATCGCCCCTTGGATCAGCTGCTCGCTCTCCTCCAGGGCCCAAGGTGCCATGAGCCTCTGGCTGCTCTGCTGGCGCATCTTGTCCTGGAAGACCGAATCCAGGTAATCCACCTTGATGGCCAGGGACCGGCGCATGAGGTCCAGGAGGACCTTGCACACGCTGAAACGGGTATCCGCGCTGGCCGAGACCAGGGCGGCGTGACCGCCCTGCCATTCGTTGTCCGCCTCGCAAAGCTCCCTGAGGGAGGCATAGCCGATCTCCAGGAGGCCGCACTGCTCCAGGTTTGGGGAGATCACGCGCCAACCACGCCGCAGGTCGTAGTAGAGCCGGTAGCCCAAGACGTGCCGGAGGGCCTTCTTGGTTTCGTCCAGGGCCAGGAACTTCACGGTGGGATCGGCGGCGTAGGACTCCAGGGGAAGATCCAAGGTTTCGAACACCCTCTGGGAGAGCTCATCGTGGCTCAGCCCCTCGGGGGCGGCCCTCTTGGCAGCCTGGTAGAGCGCCGAGCGAAGGAGGCCGATCTCCAGAAAGTCGTTGAAGTGTCCGGCCTGGAGGGAGGCGTCCTGGCGGTTGTCCGTGAAGCTGAGGAGCTTTCGCGCTTCAGGGCGCAACCGGTCCTCTTTCTTCAAGTGGCGAATGGCCGAGAGGCTCAGTATGGTCGTGGCCGTGCTTCGCCCTTCGGTGCCAAGGGCCGTGAGCTTTCCAATGTCTGAAACCTGCCGTGTCCCATAGGAGACCCCGCAATGGAGGCAGAACTTGAAGGGAGCCCGGGTATAGAGGTAATCCAACCCGGCGTCGGATTCCGCCCCATCCAGACCGATGAAAACCCGCTCGGGCAGGTCTCCCTTTCTGGAGCTACGCAGACGAAGGGCTCCGCCGCGTTCTTCGAGCCAGTCCTCGGGAAGACGCGCCAGGATCTCCGACACCTCATCCGGCCAGGGGTTCTGAGAGTCCCGATACAGAAAACCGGCCTCACTTTCGGCATCGTGGTAACGGTCCGAGAGGTCCCGGGGTATGAAGGCGCGGGATTTGCCTTCGTCGCCTTGCGCAACCCGCACAGCGTAATATTCCTGCCCGCACTCCCTGCAAAAGACGATGGGCAGGAGAACCCTGGAGCGGTCGTTGGGGACGAACTGCTGCCCGTAGACCGTCAGATATCTCGTGTCCTCGGGGTCGAGGGAGGCAAAGACGTTGTCCCCTCGGCTGATGAACTGATGGAGACGGAAGGCGAAGACCGGAAACCCTGTGTCCGGGTCCTGACATTGATACCCGGCCATCAAGCCTTCCTGGATCACCTGGACGCAGCGATCCTCGGGGACCTCTGCGAGGGCGCTCAACACCTTTGCAGCCCCGTCCGTTCCTGTCACGCTCCTGGGGGTCGTGCGAATGAGCCGGCCCGAATCCTCTTCTGCACGGACACCGAAGGTGCTCTCAATCCAGATGGAGAGGGGGTCTTGGGTGAAAAGATCATATTCCAGCGGTGGGCGTCGAGCAGGATCGACCACCCGTTCCCGAAGTGCTGCGATGAACACTGGATCGGACAAATCGGTCTCTGGAGTGGCCCGGCGAAGGGTTTCGCCGATGACCATCTCGGGTTTGACCGTGTCTCCGAATAGCTTGGTCGCCACTGCCGCGATCTCTTGCCGCTGTTGGTCGTACGTGCCTGGCCCCGCAAGGGTGGCGGAGGTGCCCACGCACTGAAGGGCCTCGGCCTCACAGGCCTCCCGCACCCGGCGGACGAGCATGGCCACATCGGCCCCCTGTCTCCCCCGATAGGTATGGAGCTCGTCGAGGACGAGGAAACGGAGGCCTTTCGCTGCCTCCACCAGCTTCTTCTCGTACGGTCGGGTGAGGATCAGTTCCAACATCATGTAGTTGGTCAGGAGGATGTCGGGTGGATTGGCCGTGATCTCCTGGCGCTTCTCGTCATTTTCCTGGCCGGTATATCGGTCGAAACGGACCGGGGCGCAGCCCTTGGGATATCCGTAGCAGAGAAACTTCTCCAGCTCTCCCATCTGGCTGTTGCACAGGGCGTTCATGGGATAGACGATGATCGCCTGGATACCCCTCCCTGAGCCCTTGCGAAGCACGTGGTCCACGATGGGGACAATGTAGGCAAGGCTCTTGCCGGAGCCGGTTCCCGTGGTGAGGACATAGTGGTTCCCTGTCTTGGCGGCCTTCACCGCGTCCACCTGGTGACGGTGAAGCCGGAGGGGTTTGCCTGGCTTGTCCGGGGCCGACTTGATCTGAAAGACCTGGTTGCATTCCTCGTAGAGGATACCTGTTTGGACAAGGTCGTCGATCCACTGACCAGGCTCAAAGGCGGGGTTCATCTGAATGAGGGGATCAGGCCACAGGAGACCGTTGGCCAGGTTCTCCTCCACGTGCAAGCGGAGGCGGTCATCGCGGATGGTGATGAAGCTTCGAATGAACTCGGCGTAGTCGTTAATCAGCTTGTCGCGGAAGGAGAAGATGTTCATGCAGGGCGCTCCGAGGCGATGCTGTCAACGGCCCACCAAGACTGGCGTGCGGCCGCGACCAGCGTGAAGATCCTTCCATCATCTGCCTCATTGGTCCGCCCGCTGTGATTGTCAATCCAGCGCTTTGGAAGCCCCTCTCTCCCATGCAGGGCGCCCACGGCGGCACCGACGATGGCGCCGATGGTGTCGTTATCCAGGGTGTCGTTCACCGCCCTGACCAGGGCCTCCTCGGGGTCGTGGGCGTGGCGCATCAGGATGTAGATGACGCTCGGGACCGTCTCCAGGATGAAGGCTCCGGAATACCATCGGTTGCAGGCCTCGACCACGGGAACGCCACGGTCGTATGCGTCCCCCACCTTCTCCTGCACGAATTTCCAGACCGGCCCACGGTAACCCTGGTAGGCGCCCCCGCGAGGGGTGTAGCTCTCGTCGCACTCCAGGTCCCTGGCGGTGTCCACAAAGGTCCTCAGCCACCACCGGGGCTCGGGCGGGCCGTCCATCCGAAGTAGTTCCCAGAGCATCCTGACAAATGCGAGGCAGGAGGCGGTGGATACGGAGTCGTTGTGGGTCATCATGGCCGAGAGGGCCGCGTCCACCCAGAGGGCCGAGGTTCCCGTCTTCAGGTGGGGGATGAGCATCGGGGCGATTCGCATCAAGGCCCCGTTCCCGGCGGACTTGGGGCCGCACTCATACCAGGGTTTCCCCGACTTGTAGTTGGCGAGGAATTGCCGGACGGTCCCTCCGATGCCGAAGATCCGGCCCCGGGAGAACCGCGAGGCCACGTGCTCCGGGACGAACCCCCCGTCCTCGATCATCTGCTCTAAAGTCCAGAAGGCGAGCTGCGTGTCATCGGATGGAAGCCCCACGCCAATTCCCGGCCGGGGGATGTAGTCGCGGATCTCCCCGAAGCGGGCTTTGCGCTGGTGGGGGAGCATCCCCTCGGTGGTGTTCCCCAGGGCATCCCCGATGGCGAGCCCGAGCATCATGCCTTCCACCCGGCCGAAGTCGAAATCGTGGGGCATGGGGCCGGGCGAGTAGTCGATGATGGCACCTCGGTTGAGATCGATTCCACCGGTTTCAAACAAACGCTTCAACGTGTCCGGATTGTCACTCACGGGCAGACCTCTGAGGATGGCCGGATCTCCTGCCCATCCACTCCAGGCCCCTTCGAGGCGATCCCACAGCCTCCCCACGATAGCGCTCCATCGTTTGTCTGAGTTCCTCTTGAACCCCTTCACGCAGGGCAGCAGGCTTCAGCACCTCCGCCTCCGGCCCCAGGCTCAAGACCCATCTCTTGATTTCTTCCAGGCCTGCCACCTGGAAGGTGAGCACGAGGCCGCCGTCGGGCTGTTTCTCGGCCCTCTGGCTCTCGTGCCAGACCTTCTCCCCCACCCACCGGGCCCAGGCCGGGGAGATGCGAACCTTCACCGTATGGAGCTCGTCGTGCATGACCTTGAAGCTGTGCTTCATGAACTGGTCGAGATCGAAGTCCTCGGGCGGATCGAAATGCTCCTCCGTGACCCGTAGCGCCTTGATCCGGTCCAGGACGAACATGCGCACCTCGCCCCTGAGGTGGCAGTGGCCGATGAGGTAAAGGGTACCGTCGTGGAACCAAACCTTGTAGGGGTCTACCCTTCGGGCGACGGGCTGCTCGCGCTTCAGGGAGTGGTAGGACATCTCCATGCGGCGACGATCCAGGGCCGCCCGGTTCACCTGGTTGAGGATCGCCCGGATCTGGCCATACTCCCGGTAGGGCTTGATCCCCACGGAGAAGACCGACTGGATGCGCTCCATGTAGGCAATGGCCCGGGGCGGGAGGGTGGACTTCACCTTCTTGAAGAGGGACTCCAGGTCGTCATAGAACGGGGTTCCCTTGAAGACCCTGAAGAGGTCCCCGTAGAGGTGAAGGGCCATCAGCTCCGTGAGGGTGAACGGGGTGGGGACGCGGAACCGGTAGGTGTCAACAAAGGCCCATCGCTTGGTCCCCTCGATCTTCTCGGTGTAAAGCGGGAAGCCCGCGACCTGCAGCGCCTCCAGATCCCGGTAGGCCGTGCGCAGGCCCACACCTTCTTCATGGGCGATCTCGGCCACGGTGAGGCCCTTGGGGCTCGCCTCGATGGCCCTCAAGACCCTCCACTGACGCGCCAGCTGATCCCCGCGCATGCCACCTCCCCTCGCGTAGAGCAAAAAGGGCGACCGCTGGATGGGGCGATCTTACCAGCGGCCCCCTGCTTTGGTCAATGAAACCCGATCACTGAGGCCTTGGGCCCCGCCTCTGACTGAAGCGGCTGAAGCCGACCCGTGACCGTTCCCCGCAAGGGCCCTGCTCCCTCCTGAAGGCCGACAGGTGAAGTAGCCGGTCGTCCAGGGCGAGAACAGCGCCTGAGACCCTCTCCCCCTCCAGCCTCACGCTCTCACCCAGACCCACGGATGGAAAGATCTGGGGCTCGAGACTCCCCAGTTCGGAGAGCAGGTTCTTGACCTCCCCTTCGGAGGGCTTCCTGCCCCCCTTCTCCACCAGCCAGTCCAGGCCGTCCAGGGCATAGCTCCCAACCAGCTTCTCGAAGAACCGCGCAAAGGTTCCCTGGTAGCCAAAGCACTCGACCCCCAATACTTGACCGTTGATTGCAAAGGCTGCGCCAACCTGGCAGTCCACCAGTCTGAAGGCCTTGAGATACTCCCCCAGCCGGTCCCGCTGCCCCTCGAAGAGATCTGTCATGGCCCCCGTGGGGCTGCTCACACCCATGCGGGCGCTCTTGGCCGCCAACTCCTTCCAGATCATGCCCTGATCCGAGCGAAACCGCTCCCCCGCCGCCGTCCTCTCGGACACGGCCCGCTGGTGTTCCCTCCTCAGGCTCGCGTGCATCAGCTTGGCACCCGAGTCGAACTGCCTGCCCCTGTAGGCCCACCTCCCCTGCTCCACGCAGCTCACGGGAATGACCATTTCAGAACGCCCAGCAACCAGGATGGTCACATTGACGATGCGGTTCTGCTTGGCCCCCACGAGCTCCTCCCCGGCCACGATGAGGACGGCCCTGGGGGAGCGGTTGACGAGCTTGAGATCCGGCACTTGCCCCCCTTCGCTCACCTCGGTGATGACCACCATCCCCTCTTTCAGGGCCTCCTCCAGGGTCAGGTAGTCGGGGGGCCCGGCATCCGGGGCCATGAGGGGGAACAGGGCCACGTTCACGTGCTCCTGCTTTCTCCCGATCTTGAGGGCCTGCAAGTAGTCCTTGACGGCGTCCATCGATGCACCTCCCCTGGTTTTTGAGAGGAAGGTATCACCCCATATTGTCAGATCAGGACAAAAACCAATAGGGAATTCGACAGGGGAAGAGATCTCCTTGAGCTGCCCCGGGTTTCCTTGGACAGGGAATTGAGGCAAGAGGGAAGTCCAAGGAGGAGAGGAGATGACAGAGAAGAAGGGAGGGGTGGGGGAGGGCCCAAAGGAAGGAGCCCGTTTGGGAATGCTCGACTACGTCGAGGGCTGGTATGATCTCCATCGTCGGCATTCGGGCCTCCGCTACCTCTCCCCTGTGAAGTTCGAAAGGAGGCATCTCGCTCTGCCCAAAACCCAAAGCCCCTACCTGTCCACTCAATCGAGGTGACTTGAGGATCGGCTCTTCGCCAATGCGGCCAAGATAGCCAAGCACCGTCTCCGTGTCCTGCCACGGCCTCTTTACCTCGCCCACGATCGCCGAGTGGCCCGTCCCCGCATATGGGCCCAGTGCCCTCATGTCCTTCACCAGGCCCGCCCGAATCGCAATGAGGTAAATATACCGAGTCAGTTCCAATAGGTAAGGATCCTCCTCGCACACAATGGACCTATACCGATTCTGGAACAGATGCCCCCCTCGCCCATACCTCAGATTGAAGTTGATGGCGTAGCCCCTCAGAAGCCCCCTCATCGAGATCCCCAGGGGCCGGTTGCCGCTTCGCACCAAGAGGTGAAAATGATTCGGCATGAACGCCCAGGCGTGGATCACCCGCCCACCCGACTCGCAGATCTCCCCCAACCGCCTGAGGAAATCCCCCCGGTCTTTGTCCCTCGTGAAGATCCCTCTCCCCTCGATCCCCCGGCCCATCGCGTGGGACAGAGTTTCAGATGCATCCAGGCCAAGCTTGTCCGGGCATGACCGCGATCCCCCTGGCTTCCTCCCTGTCAACCCAATTTAGACACAACGTCCCCTATTACCGGGGGTTTCAGGGCCTCCGGCTTCTCGCCAACAACTTCACGGCCCAGGGAGTGAAGATCAAGGGCTTCAAGGCCGTTCCGAATCGGGTGTGCAGACAGCTCAGAGACCTGCCGGACGAGATCCTGGATCGTTGTCCCTTCCTGGGCGTGCGGGACGGGATCCGCGTGGCGGACATCTCCTTCATCCCCGAGAAGTACCGTCTCGATGTTCGCAGGGCCAAACGAATCCTCAAACCGGTGCCTCACGCATTGGTTGACTTGGGTGGGGGGGGTTCGGAAGGAGCGGGTGACGGAAACAGACGGATGGTTTCTCAGGTCAAGGCCCGATGGTACACATCGAGCAGGGCCGATGCCTCGGCCTCCGGCCCTGGCCAGCCCGCAGCCCGCTCGCGACCCGAAGCGGCAAGGGCCCGGCGAAGCTCCTCATCGTCCATGAGCCGCACGGCACAATCCACGAAGCTGGCCGGGTCACGGGGGTCGAACAGCAGCCCGAACGGGGGGTCTCCCTTGCGGCCCAGCACGGGCCAGCGATTGCCCGGGATGTCGCTGGCCAGGACGGGCTTCCCTGCGGCTGCCGCCTCCAGAAGCACGTTGGAGAGGCCCTCGGAGAACGAACCGTTCAGGACCACGTCGGCCCCCTCGTACGCGGCCCACATGCACCCGGGGGGGATGGTGGGGACCCATCGGGCGAAATCCGCCCGCCTCTCGACTGCGCAGAGGAATCTCCCCGCGTAATCCCCGTCAAGAGCCGGCCCGGAGAACACGGCGCGGGCGCTGGGCCGGACGGCGTGCACGCGCTCCAAGGCGAGGAGGCACTCCAGATTCCCCTTCACGGGGCGGACTCCTGCAGGGAGAAAGAACAGGAAGGCCTCGGGCCCGCACCCTGCTGCTTCCCGCAAATCAAAGAGCTCATGACCCAACCAGAAAAAGGACTTGGGGATGGAAACGACGCGGTCCCGGAGGCCGGGGAACAACTCCCGGAGGCGGTTTCCGATCCCCTCCCCCTGCACCACCACGGCCCGAGCCCTGCGTGTCACCTCCTCAAACACCTCCCGCCTTTCGCTGATCTCCGCGTCCAGGTACAGGTCCGTTCCGCCCGGAGACACCACCAAGGGGATGGGATCGCACAAGGAACCCATCGAAGGATCCAGGAGCCCGAATCCCGCCCGAACCGCGTGATGGACGTGAATCAGATCGGGGGAGAAGCGCTGAATCTCGTCGGCGAGGGACTCCGCCTTCAGTCCTTCCGCAGCGAGGACCGCCACATCCTCGCCCGCATGCGTCAGGGCCGTACGCCAGCGTTCGGCGCTCATGGCGTTGCCAGTCACCGAAGGAAGGGCTGTGGGCGTCAGGATCAGGATGCGCATGGGTCTCTAGGATTCGTTCCCGGGAAAGGGGATCAGGATCACACCATACTTCTCTAGAATCTCCTGAAAGGCGGTTTCTTTCAAGGTCTCGAGCTCCTGCTCCCGGTCCGCCGTGGAAAAGGAATGGAACGGGCCAGAACCCCCTTCCCCCATCACGCGCCCCGGATGGACCATCAGCTCGGTGACCCCCTCCGGCAGGTTCTTGACCATGGCCTCCAGAGCGCGGGTGGTGAGTCGACCTTTCCAGTACAGGCCGAAGAAACGGTCCGGGGCCCGCAATGCACCGCCCTGCAAGTGTCCTCGAGCCCTTTGCGCCACGTCGAGAAACAAACGCGTTTCCTCAGCCATTTGCCGCGAAACGGTCTCGCTCTCCTCCACGGGGCATGGTTCGTCCGGGATCCGGATCCACGGGATGGCATGGCTCACCGCGGCCTCCACGGCCGACCGGATCACGGCGGGGAACACGTGGACATGCTGATGGCCGTCCAGGTGACGGACGGGAACGCCCGCGTCTCGCAACAGCCGGATCTGCGCCCCGATCTCCCGCACCACCTCGCGCGCCAGTTCCTCGTCATCGCTTTGCATGAGCAGCTCATGGGCGGCCGCTTTCCCTCGGAATGCCCCGTCGGCCCCGCTGAGTCGCCGCAGTCCCGCGGAGATAGGTTTCCCCTCGGAGAGGTTCACATGGACGCCCGGGGAGATATTGACGCCTCGCAATCCCGCCACTGTCTCCAGGGCGTGGTCCAACCCCGGCCCATTGGCCAGGATGCTCACGCTGGTCACGGCCCCCGCCTCGATGGCCTCGAAAATCCCCCGGTTTCGCCCCTCGTCCGCCCCCAGATCATCCGCGTTGACGATGAGCCGCTTCATCGATCACGGGGCCTTCCCGCGCGAATCACCCGGTTGCGAAAACCATAGCGCCCATCTCCGATTTCCTGGAACTCCGCCTTCCCCCGCCTGCGCAGCCCGTCAAGGTATCGGAACAGGCCGGGATGAACGGCATCGTATTCCTCGCGAGTGAATGGGCGAAGGGTCTCGCGAACCACCATCACGTCGGCAAACGCCCTCTGCAACGCGGATTCGAGAGCCCGTGGATTGGCCAGGGAGATCGCGAGGAGCCACAGCCTGCCCGCGGCCGGATCCAGGAAGGCGGAAGCCCCTTGGATGGCAGCCAAGAGGTGACGCGTGCCCTCTGTGCCCCCGTACTTGGGGCCGAAAGGGACCGATCCGGGCGTCTGGGGGGGGGTGGCGATGATCACGTGAAAGCGCTCGCCCGCCAAGTTCCATGCCTCTTGATTCACCGCCTCGTACCAGGACCCCGCCCTCACCTCGATCCGGTGGGCCAAGCCGTTCCTGCGCGCGTTGGCCTCGGTGATGGCCAGGGCCAGAGGGTCCATATCCGTGGCCACCACAAAGTCAGCCCCGAGCTTGGCGGAAGCGATGGCCAGGAGGCCGCTGCCGCACCCCAGGTCCAGAACGCGTTCGCCGGGCCTCACATCCAGCATCCGGGCCAGTTCCACGCTGGATTCCGGGGGCGCGTGAACTCCGGGCGCCACCTCCAGTTCCACAGGACCGGCGGGTAGATCGATTTGCACCCGTCGGGGGCGGGGAATCTCGCCGCAACGGCGCAGCGCCGACTCCAGCATCCGCCGGATCAGCTCCGGATACGCCAGTCCGGCCCATCGGGCGGAGATGGCGAAGGCCTCGAAGGGCTCCATGCTCGGTGTGGTGTTGGCTTCCAGGAAGAAGCAGGTCCCCTGGGGAGAGAGACGCACGTCGAAGCGGGCGTAGTCCCGCAGTCCCAGGACCCCGAACGCCTGGCGAGCCAGCCCCTCCACCTCGGCCCGGAGGAGGGCCGGCAGTTTCGCTGGCCTCACGTCGTCCCGTTCTCCCTGGAATTCCACCCGCTTGAAGGCCTCACCGAGCACGCCGGGGGCCGAGGCGGCCCGCATGTCCACCAGCGGCAGGACCTCCAGGCCGTGAGGACCGTCCAGTACAGGCACGGCCAGTTCGCGGCCGGGCACGAACGTCTCCACCAGGATGGGCTGACGAAAACGTTCCCAGAGTGCCAGTGCCCGGGACCGTGCCTCCGATTCGCTCCGGACGAGTTCGAGGCCACGGCTCATGTGCTCGAAGGCGGGCTTCAGGACCAGGGGAGGGCGAAGCCAGGAGGGCAAGGACCACCCCCCCTCCGACACGACGATCCCGGGCGGCGTGGGAATGCCCGCAGCAGCGAGCCGCGCCTTGGCCGCGGACTTGTCGTCCGCGAGGAGACAGGCCTGGCCTCCGGAACCCACCAGCCGTGCCCCCCTCGTCTCCAGCAGCATCCGGATCAACGCCCGGTACAGCCCCCTGCCCCGGAAAGTGTCCGTGTGGTCGATGATCAGGTCGCACCCCCGGGACAGTTCCCACGCCAGAGACTCCATTTGCTCGGAGTCGGCCAGCACCGGCTCGTGTCCCAGAGATCGAAGCCCGCAGGCAATGGCCTCCGCGCACCGACACACGGAACCTGGCGTATGAATCACCCCCACGCGCAGCATCGAACCCAGATCCGAAATCCGCCATCCACGATCCCTTCGGGATGGAAATGGAGTTGATGGAAGACCGAAACCAGGCTAAAAGGAAAGGGCAAGGGTGTCAAGGAGGGAGGGACATGAAACGGGAGAGCACCGAGCGGTCCCAGAAGCGGAGCTTCGCGGAAGATCTCATCGAATGCATCCCGATCGGCATGATGGTCCTCGACCAAGAGGGTCGGATCATTCGTATGAACCGGAGGCAGGAGGAGATCTCCCAGGTCTCGAGGGAAGCGATCCTGGGGAGGCCCTTTCACGAGGCCTTTCCAAAGACCCTTGAACAGGGGCTTCTTCGGCCGTACTGGCGCCTCCTGAAGCGCGGGATCCCATTCGATGTGATCATTGATCGCTATATCCCCCAGTACTACGCCAAGCAGATGACCTACCACGCGCGCGGAGCAGCGCTCACCCATGAGGGCCGGTTCGTTCTGCTGCACGACCTGGAAGAAGAGCTCTATCACGTGAAGAGGCTGGTGGAGAAAAGAACCCGGGAGTTGAACGACTCGAAGAACTTCCTCGAATCCCTCATCGACTCGTCTCCCAACATCGTCATCAGTACGGACCTCCGGGGCCGGATTCTCATCTTCAACAAGACCGCCGAGCGGACCTTCGGTTACTCCGAGGACGAGGTCCTCAAGAGGAGAATCGAATCGCTGGTCCGCGGGCCTTCCGCTTTCGATGCGGAGCCGCGCGAGAAATGGGGCGGCACACGAGAGGTGCTCTGCATCAGAAAGGACCAGAGCGATTTTCCGGCCTCTGTCTCGGTCTCCGATGTCAGGAACGCGGGCGGCAAGCGCATCGGCAGACTCTACTTGCTCACCGACCTCACGGAAAAAAAGGCGATCGAGGAGCGCTTGCTCCTGAGCGAGAAACTGGCTCTTTACACGGAGCTGATGGGAGGCATCGCTCACCAGCTCAACAATCCCCTGATCGGCGTGATCAATTTTTCGGAGATGCTTCTGAAGGAGATGGATCCGGAGGACCCCAAACGGGAACTGGGGGAGACCATTTCGAGGGCTGGAAAGGAATGCCTCAGGATCATCACGAGCGTGCTCAACTGCATCAAGGACCCCCACCTGACCTTCACGACCGTCGACGTGAGAGACGTGGTGAGAAGCGCCATCATCTCCCTCAGCGAACACTTCGGGGACAGGCTCTCCCGCGTGACCATCCGGACGGGGATGGATGACCAGATTCCCCCCATTCAGGGGGACGGGATCCAGCTCAAGCAATGCTTCCTCAACATCCTGATGAACGCGGTGCAGGCCATGGAGGGAGGCGGCGAGCTGACGGTAGAGACCCGACACGACCCGGCGGAGGGGGTCGTGAGGGTGCTGTTCTCGGACACAGGCGTGGGCATTCCCGAGGAGCACCTGGAGCGCGTGTTCCTGCCTTTCTTCTCCATGCCAAAACTCCCGGGCAAACATGGCCTTGGTCTGAGTTTTGCTTATCAGATCGTCAGAAACCACCGGGGGGACATCCGGGTGAGGTCGGAGGTGGGAAAGGGGACCACTTTCGTCATTCTGATTCCCATCGATGCCGAGTGAGGGTACAGGGGCTCCATGGGACGGGAAGAGCACGAGGAACGAGTGCTGATCATCGACGACGAGCCCTTTTCGAGGGAGTATCTCAAGAAGATCCTCGAGAAGATCGGCCTCGGCGCGGACGTGGCCGATTCCGCCGCGGTGGGCCTGGATGCGTTCAGGAACCGATCCTACGACCTGGTGATCCTCGACATCCGGCTGCCCGACGGAGACGGGGTGGACATCCTCAGACAGGTCAAGGACATCAACCGGCTCACCCCGGTGATCATGGTCACGGCGTACGGCACAGTGGACAACGCCGTGCAGGCCATGAAACTTGGGGCGTTCGACTTCCTTCCCAAGCCGTTCGAAGAGAGCGAGAAGATGCTTCTCACCATCAAGAACGCCATCTATCAGGGCAAACTGGAGCGTGAGAACATCTTCCTGCGCAGCAGAATCCGCGGGGAAGCGCTCTTCCCGTCCATCGTGGGAAAGAGCGAGAGGATGCAGCGGGTCTTCCAGCTGATCAAGAAGGGAGCGGAGGTGGACAGCTCCGTTCTCATACAGGGGGAGAGCGGCACCGGGAAGGAACTGGTTGCGAGGGCGATTCACACCCATAGCGTCCGGGGCAAGTCCGCCTTTCTGGCCCTGGATTGCGGCTCCATGCCGGAGAATCTTCTGGAAACGACCCTCTTCGGTTATGAGAAGGGGGCCTTCACAGGGGCTTTGAAGACGACCAAGGGATACTTCGAGGAGGCGGACAGAGGAACGCTTCTCCTGGATGAAATCGGGGAGGCAAGCCCGGGCCTCCAGGTGCGGCTGCTGCGAACCCTTCAACAGAAGGAGGTGATTCGGGTGGGCGGCACCCGGGCCTACCCCGTGGATGTCCGGGTGGTCATGGCCACGAACAAGGATCTCCAGGAAGAGGTGGTGGCGAAGCGCTTCAGGAAGGACCTGTTCTACCGGATCAACGTCATCAAGATCGAATTGCCCCCGCTGCGGGAGAGAAGAGAGGACATCCCGCTCCTGGTGAACCACTTCATGGAGAAGTTCTGCTCCCTCATGGTCAGGCCTCGAAAGACGATTCACCCCAGGGCGCTTCAGGTACTCATCAGCCACGAATGGCCGGGAAATGTGAGAGAGCTTCAGAATCTGGTGGAAAGGATCGTGGCGCTGCACTCGGGGGACGAGATTCTGGAGCGAGACGTCCTGGATAACCTGACGATATTCGGAAGTCAGGAGGACGACACCATGGCCGACCATCCGTACGAGAAGGCGAAGTCCCTGTTCGAGCGGCGGTACATGGAGGCGCTCCTCAAACGTTTCCAGGGAGACCTCACAAGGGCGTCGCTGCATGCACGGCTGCATCCTGCCACCCTGTACCGCAAGGTGAAGCAGTACGACATCCCCAGATGAGCCCGAGACACCTTCCGGGACGCCCCCCAGCGCTCAAGAAGTATTCCTCGACGGTGCCGCGACCGTCGCCGGATCAAATCCGGAAGGTCATGGCCCCCATCGTGCTTTCGATCCGCCCGGAGGGTGGGCCGCGCCGCCCTTGCCGATTCCTTCCCGTGTGACTCGAAAGAGCCCGGCCGTTCCTCTTGGCGGACGAGGACCGTTCGCAGAAACGCGAAATCTTTCGCAACGACGCGAACCATCGAGACCGTTCCCGAGCATGCCCCACCCAAGAGGGCGCACGGTGGTGCCCATTTTCCCGCCATCCCGGGCGCCGCTTGCCCCATGTCGGTGTGGCATCCGTCTTGCTTCCCCATCTGGACACCGGCCATTCCCG
Organism: uncultured Desulfarculaceae bacterium; assembly: GCA_964514105.1. GTDB lineage: Bacteria > Desulfobacterota > Desulfocorpusculales > Desulfocorpusculum > Desulfocorpusculum > CAZEPJ01. The sequence continues at coordinate 20,539 of CAZEPJ010000058.1, forward strand.
CGCTGTCCAGAGCAGGGTTCCAATTCACGACCGGCGCATCTGCGGTGGAGGATGGGGCAAAGTTGGCGTCTTGGACCGCTCCATCGGGTTTTTCGACAGACATCACATGGAGGGAGAAGATGGGCGACAGGCTCAAAGGGAAGGTGGCCATCGTGACAGGAGCGGGGTCCTCGGGACCCGGGTGGGGCAACGGGAAGGCCACGGCAGTGCTTTTCGCACGGGAGGGGGCCAAGGTCTTTGCCGTGGATATCAGCCTGACGGCCGCGCAGGAAACCAAGTCCGTGATCGATAACGAAGGGGGGGCGTGCACCGTTTATCAGGCGGACGTTTCGAAATCGTCCGAGGTCATGAGCCTGGTGGAACACTGCCTGCAGACCTACGGCCGCATTGACGTGCTCCACAACAACGTGGGAATCGTCCAGGTCGGCGGTCCGGTGGAGACCAGCGAAGAGGACTGGGAGCGGGTCATGTCCGTGAATCTCAAGAGTGTCTATCTCATGTGCAAGTACGTGCTTCCCCAGATGGAGAGACAGGGGGGAGGAGTGATCACGACGATCGCCTCCATCGCGGCCATTCGGTACACGGGAGTGCCCTACCTTACCTATTACACGAGCAAGGCGGGCATCCTGGGGCTGACCCAGTGCGTTGCCATGCAGTATGCCAAGAAGAACATCCGGGCCAACAGCATCCTCCCCGGACTCATGGACACACCCATGGTGCGCGAGCCCCTCAAGGAGGTGTACGGAGGGGGGGACGTGCAGAGGATGATCGAGGTCCGAAACTCGCAATGCCCGACGGGCCAGATGGGGGACGCGTGGGACGTGGCGCACGCGTCCCTGTACCTCGCTTCCGATGAAGCCAAGTACGTGACCGGGGCTCAGCTTGTCGTTGACGGAGGCATCACCTGCAGGTTCGCGTGATGCGCACAGCGAATGTCTGGGAGAATCGAGGAGGCCTCCATGAACGTGGGCACCTTTTTCACGAAAGCAGCCCGCGCGTTTCCTGACCGACTGGCGATCGCGTATGGCGACGGCGAGTGGACCTATCGTCAGTCCAACGAGCGCATCAATCGGCTGGCCAACGGTCTATCGGGGCTGGGGATCCGAAAGGGAGACAACGTCGCGATCCTCCTTCACAACTGCCCGGAATTCCTTGAGACCCTGTACGCATGTTTCAAGGCCGGAATTGGCGCTGTTCCCATCAATTTCCGGCTCCACCCCCGGGAGTGCAGCTACATCATCGACAACTCCGAGGCTGTGGCCGTGGTCCTGGGGGAGGACTTCCGGGACTCCATGTGGGAGTTGAAAGAGGAAATGCCGCGGGTTCGACACTTCATCTGCCTCGCGGAGCCCGTCGCGGGGATGCTTCGCTACGAGTCCGTTCTGGGGGGGCAGCCGACGGCCTTCCGGGATGTGGATGTGGAGCGCGACGATCTGGCATGGCTGTTCTACACCTCGGGGACCACGGGCCAGCCCAAGGGAGCCATGTTGAGCCACCATAACCTCATGACCATGGCCATGAATTTCTTCGCGGACATCTGCCCCCTGGGGCCGCAGGACGCGGTGCTTCATGCGGCACCCCTGAGCCATGGAAGCGGGCTGTACAGCGTCCCCAACGTGGCCAAGGCAGCGGCCAACGTGATCCTTCCGTCCAAGTCCTTCGATCCCAGGGTGGTCTTCGAGACCATCGAGCGCCGACGGGTCACCAACGTCTTCATGGCGCCGGCCATGATCAAGCGCCTCATCCTTTCGCCCATGGTCCGTGACTACGATCTGAGCTCCCTCAAGTGCGTCAACTACGGCGGCGCTCCCATCTACCTGGAGGACGCCAAGGCCGCGGTGAAGGCCCTGGGGCAGATCTTCGTGCAACTCTATGGACAGGCCGAGGCCCCCATGACCATCACCTACCTGCGGAAGGAGGAGCACCTCGAGGAGGGCACCGAGGAGCAGATGAGGCGGCTGACCTCCGCGGGCATTCCCCGCACCGATTTGGAGGTGAAGATTCTCGACGAGCAGGATCGGGAACTGCCGCCGGGCGAAATGGGGGAGATCGCCGTGCGGGGGGAAGTCGTGATGAGAGGGTACTGGCGGAATCCCAAGGCCACGGCCGAGACCCTGAGGGGGGGATGGCTCCACACCGGGGATCTGGGCATCATGGACGAGCGCGGGTACGTGTACCTTCTGGACCGGGCCAAGGACATGATCATCAGCGGCGGGGAAAACATCTACTCCCGGGAAGTGGAGGACGTGATCCTCCGCCATCCGGCGGTGCACGAGGTGGCGGTGATCGGGGTCCCGGACGAACATTGGGGAGAGGCGATCAAGGCCTTTGTGGCCCTCAAGCCTGGGCAAAGGGCAACACCCGAGGAGATCATCCTGTTCTGCAAGGATCATCTGGCCAGCTACAAGAAGCCCAAGTCCGTGGATTTCATCGACGAGATCCCGAAGAACGCGTACGGAAAGGTCCTGAAACGGGATTTGCGGGAGAAATACTGGGCCGGCGAAGCCCGGCGCATCCGGTAGGGAGGAGGAGCATGCGAGGGGTCTCCATCATCGGGATCGGTACCACGCCCTTCGGGATTCTGGAGGGGAGGTCACTGAAAGAGCTCGCAACCACGGCATGTCTGGCAGCCATCAAAGACGCGGGCGTCGACAAGGAGGCCATAGAGGCCTTTTATCTCGGGAACTTCATCTCCGGCATCCTCCTGGGGCAGGAGACCATCGCGCCGCTGGTGGCCAACAGCGTGGGGCTGCCCAAGACCGCGCCGGCCACCAAGGTGGAGGGGGCCTGCTGCTCGGGTGGGATCGCCCTTCGCCAGGGTTACCTCCTCGTGGCATCCGGATCGGCCGACTTCGTGCTCGCCGCGGGCGTGGAGAAGATGAGTGCGGCCACCACGGACAAGAACACGGAGGGCTTGGCCTCGGCCTTCGATCAGGAGACCGAGGGCCGCACCGGCCTCACCTTTCCCGGGTTCTTCGCCCTCATTGCCCGACGCCACATGCACCAGTACGGCACCCGGCCCGAACACCTGGGGTTGGTCTCGGTCAAGAACCACGGCAACAGCGTGGTCAATCCTCGGGCCCGATTCCGGAATCCGGCCGTTCTCGAGGAGGTCATGGCCTCCAGAATGGTCGCCGATCCGCTCAGGCTCTTCGATTGCTGCCCGATCAGCGACGGGGCCGCGGCCGCGGTATTGTGCCCCTCGGAGATCGCGCACGAGTTCCACAAGGCGCCCATCGAGATCCTGGCCTCGGTTCAGACCAGCGGGTACAGCACCACGTACGAGATGGAAGACCCGACGACTCTGATTGCCACCGTGACCGCGGGCCGGAAGGCGTACGAGATCGCCGGCCTCTCCCCGCAGGACATCCACGTCGCGGAACTCCACGATTGCTTCACCATCGCCGAGATCGTGGACAGCGAGGACCTGGGCTTTTTCGAGAAGGGGAAGGGAGGATTCGCCGTGGAGGAGGGAATGACCCGGCTGGACGGCAAGATCCCCATCAACACCAGCGGAGGTCTGATCTCCAAGGGACACCCGGTGGGGGCGACCGGTTTGGGGCAGGTGTACGAGATCGTCCGGCAGCTCCGCGGGGAACACGAGAACCAGGTCCGGAACGCCGAGATCGGGTTGACCCACAACCTCGGGGCCACCGGGCAAGTGTGCACCGTGAGCATCTTCCAGAGGAGGAACTGACCACCATGACCGCCGAAGAAGGCATCCGATTGCTGCGCTGCGAGGGCTGCGGAAAGCTCCATGTCCCTCCCACGTTCGTTTGCGCGGGCTGCGGGGAGGAGGACCTGCGAGATCACCCGGCCGATGGTTCCGGCGCGATCTATTCTTTCACGACCATCCAGGTGGCGCCGTCCGCCTTCCGCAGCCAGGTGCCATATGACATCGCCCTGGTCCGGCTGAAGGAGGGGCTGAAGGTCACCGCGCGGGTGCGGAGGGGGGCCCGGGGCACCCTGTCAATCGGGGACCCGGCGCGATTCCTCGGGAAAGATGACGCGGGATTCTGGTTCCAGGTGGAATGAGGGAAGCGCGCGGCCCGCGGTGCGGTTTTGTCCCCCTCTCCCCCCCGAGGGAGAGGGAAAGGGTGGAGGGTCCACTGGCGGCTTTCTCCAAACGAACGGAGTCCGAAGGCCCGACAAGGCCAGAAAGGAGGGGAAGATCCCATGAAGAGAGAGATGAAGGTGTCTCGAAGGAGTTTTCTGAAATCGGCCGCGGCAGTGGGCGCGGGAGGCATGGTCCTTGGCGGGGTGAAGGGGGTGCTCACGGCCAGCGCCCAGGCCCAGGCCGGGAAGGTCTGGACCATGAAATACGACTGTTACATCCAGTCGACCGCCCCCACAGCCCAGCTCGACAACTGGTTTCTCGACACCGTGGCGGAAAGGGCCAAGGGACGGGTGAAGTTCGAGAAGTATTGGGCTTCATCCCTGCACAAAGTCGGAGAGCACTTGCCGGCCGTGCGGGACGGGCTTTCCGAGCTCTCCCTGATTTCCTACGGCTATTACCCGGCCATGGTGCCGCTGAGCCGAGGGCTGGAGTGGTATTTCATGGGATGCGATCACGCGGACACGCTCCTCAAGGTCTGTCGGGATGTGTACAACACCTATCCTCCCTTCAAAGACGAATGGGAGAAGAAGAACAACTGCAAGGTGCTGTACTTCACAAACTGGGACTACTGCCCGCTTTTCATGAAGAAGCCCATCACCAAGGTCGAGGAACTCAAGGGGTTGAAGATCCGGGGGTACGGGGTGGGCGCGGAGACCGTGGACCGGATGGGCGGGCGAGGCATGCCCGTGGTGGCCGGAGAAGTATACCAGTCCCTGGAGCGGGGCATCCTGGACGGGGTGTTCGCGTTCTGCTTCATCACGGCCGAGAAGATGAAGCTTTACGAGCAGGCGCCCAACATCATCGAGATCGGCGCGGGCGCGCACGCTCCCACCACGGTGGTCATGAACCTGGATCTGTGGAAGTCCCTTCCGGACGACCTGAAGGGAGTGTTTGAGGAGACGGCCAACGAGATCTATGAGCGAAAGTACCTGGAGCTGTACAGCAAGCTTCTGGAGGAGAGCCTGGACATCATGCTGGGCAAGGGGGCCAAGTTCACCAAGTGGCCCGACGAGGAGATCAGGAAGGTCACAGCCATGGTGCAACCGGCCCAGGTGAACGACTGGGCGGAGAAGGTGGCCAAGCCTGCGGGATTCAACGGGAAGGAATTCCTGGACAGGGTGAGGGATCTCATCGCCAAATACGAGCCCCAGGGCAAACTCAAGAATCCCTATGAGATCTACATGGCCAAGCAGAAGAAGGCCTGAATTGGCGCGTGCGGCTTTCGGATGAGGCAGGACCGAGCCTGAACGCGAGCGGGCTCGGTCCTCGCTTGGAACCGACTGTCATGGCCTGCTGCCCGGTACCCACGGTCGTGTGGGGACACCCGACGGCGCGGCGGATCGCTTGGAGCATCCAGACGACGCTGAGCGTCCGACGATTGGTTCCGGCTCAGTTCATCGGAACCCGATCCTGGCACCTTTTCTGGTCGCGGCCCTGCCGCACTGCGAAAGATCCGAGAGGAACCAATGGAGACATTCGCCCGGTGGTATAAGAAGGTGTGCCTGCTGTTCGGAGCGCTCTCGGCGGTCTCCGTGGGCGTCATGATGGTCAGCACCACGGCGGACACCTCGCTGCGCTTCACGCTCAATGCCCCTCTTCCGGGCGTGTTCGAGCTGAACGAGGTGCTCCTGGTGGTGGTGGTGTTCGCGGGCATCGCGTGGACGCAGGTGGAACGGGGGCACACACGCGTGGTTCTGGTGATGCGTCGGGTCGACCTTCGGGCCGCAGTGAAGATGGACATCGTCTGCTGGGTGATCTGTTTCCTCTTCCTCGGCGTCCTGGGGCTCCAGAGCGCCAAGGAGGCGCTTCGTTCACTGTCCATCAATGAGTTCCGCTGGGGAGCGGTCCAGATGCCCATATGGTGGGCCAAGTCGCTGGTTCCATTGGGGTGCTGGATGACCTGCATCCAGTTCCTGCTCGACATCTGGAAGGACATCCAGATGTTGAAAGGACGATACCCCCTGGACATCCCGGACTTCGGGCAGATCGGGGAATGACATGAACCCCGGCTCAGGGCGGCGGCCGGACATCACGATCAGGAGGAAACGGAGATGATGGATCCCGGGGTTGCAGTGATCCTGAGCCTTTTCGTGGTTCTGTTCCTCATGGGCGTGGGCGTACCCATTTTCGCATCTCTGGGCGTCACCGGGATTCTGGGTTGCATCGCCATCAAGGGGCCACACATCGCCTTCGCGCAATTGAAGACCTTCCCATATGTGAACACGGCCAACTACCTCCTGGCAGTGGTTCCTCTCTTCATCATCATGGGCCACTTCGGCTTCAAGGCCGGAATCAGCCGGGACCTGTACAACATCGGCAGGAAATGGTTTTCCCGCTTTCCAGGGGGGCTGGGGGTGGCCACGTTCGTCGCGTCCGCGGGGTTCGGCGCGTGCTGCGGCTCCAGCGTGGCCTCGGCCGCCACCATGGGAACCATCGCCATCCCCGAGATGCGCGCATTGGGATACGACCGGAAGCTGGCCTGCGGGATCGTGGCCGCAGCGGGGACCCTGGCCATCATGATCCCACCCAGTGTGGTTCTCGTTTTCTATGCCTCCATCAACGACACCTCGGCAGGAGCCCAGTTGGTGGCTGGGTTCCTTCCGGGGATCCTGAGCACATCCATCTACGTCATTGGCCTGTGGTGCATGACATTTTTCAACCCCACGCTTGCCCCCGCGCCCGCAAGCTACACCTGGCGCGAGCGTCTTGCGGCACTCAAGGGTATCTGGGGCATGGCCGTCCTGTTTCTCCTGGTCATCGGCGGCATGTACGTCGGCTGGTTCACACCCACTGAAGCAGCCTCCGCGGGCGCGTTCGCCGGGCTCTTGATGATGCTCTTCGGAGGGCGAGTCGCCAAAGGGAAACTGTGGGAGCAGGTCAAACTCTCCTTCCTGGATACGCTCCGGACCACCTGCATGGTGTTCCTGATCCTCATCGGGGCAGGGCTCTATGCCTTCTTCCTGACCCTGGCCCAGGTCCCCCAGGCGGTCTCCCAATGGGTGGGGAGTCTCCCTGTCCCGCCATGGGCCATTGTGCTCCTGTTCCTGCTCACTTACATCCCCATGGGCATGTTCATGGATACCTTCTCCATGCTCATCATCACCCAGCCCATCATGTTCCCCATCGTGACGACGCAACTGGGCTTCGACCCCATCTGGTTCGGGATCCTGTGCACCAAGATGGCAGAGATCGGGCTCATAACCCCCCCCGTTGGTCTCAACGTGTACGTGCTCTCCGGTGTGGTCCGAGACGTGCCCATGCACGACATCTTCAA
>CAZEPJ010000059.1:0-27415 GCA_964514105.1 uncultured Desulfarculaceae bacterium
GGGGTGGTGGGCCTCAGCAAACATTTGGCCTTCGAACTGGCCGCCTTCGGCATTAACGTGAACGTGGTGTGCCCCGGCGCGACGTTGACGCCGCTGGTCGAGTCCAAGACCAGCGCCGAGTTTCGACAGGAGGTCAGCGGCCAGGTCCCTCTGGGCCGGTGGATCACACCCGAGGAACAGGCAGAGGCGGTTCTCTTTCTGGTCAGCGATCGCTCGGCCATGATCACCGGGCACGTCCTGGATGTCGACGGCGGGCAGCTCCTGGGCCTGGCCTCGGACTACCAAGAGGATCTGGCCCGCAGGACCGATACGAGCAGCCGCAACCTGCAGGCGCACGTAGACACGCGGGGGAAGAGATGAACCCATTGAACAGCATCGCCGCCCTGGGCCGCCCCGGCCGCCTTCTGGCCGCCAGGCTCCTTCCCGGACAGGACGTCGTGGAGGGAATCAACGGCCTTATCCGGCAGTTCGGGCTCGCTTCAGGGACCGTCACGGCCATCGGCTCCCTTCGCTCGGCCCAGGTCGTATGGGCGGGCTCCATGGAGTTCGGCGAGGATCCCATGAGCGTGGCCGTCTTTCACGAGATGGAAGGACCGGTCGAACTCGGGCTGGCCCACGGGGTATTCGGAACCGACGAGGACGGGCGGGTGGTGGCCCACATCCACGGGCTGATCATGGACAAGTCCGGACAGATGCGCTGCGGGAATCTGGTGCCCGGAACAGCCCCGGTTCTGGCCACGGTGGAGGTGACCCTCCTGGAGTTCGAGGGCCTCTCCCTCAAGCCAACCCTGGATCCTGCGTGGAAGCACAGGTTCCTGCATCCGCAGGCGGGGTGATGATCATGCCGGGAGCGTTTGGAAAATGATGGCCTTGGAGGAAACCGCCCGACCCCGTCCCGATTCATCAAGGGCGCATTGGTCTTCCCGTGGTGAGGGCCGTGAGAAACGCCCCGGGGTCCTGGGGCCAACGGAAAGACTGCTTGGCTGTGTCGTGGAGGAGAGATGAGATCTCAAGCCTATGAACTGACCAAGAAGGAAGCCCTGGACCTCTACGCCAAGATGGTCCTGAGCCGGCGCACCGAGGAGAAACACGACGAGCTCTTCCAGAGGCAGATGGTTCCCGTGTACACCCACCTGGGGACCGGGCAGGAGGCCGTGGGCTGCGGGATCTCTTCCCTGCTCAGGCAGGACGATTACCTTCTCGGAACCCACCGCGGGGTCGCCGAGTTCGTGGGCAAGGGGATGTCTGTGACCGACATCTTCCTCGAGTACGGCGGCCGGGCCAATTCCATCTCCGGCGGCCGGGCGGGCCTGCACCTCCATAGCCCGGCGCTGAGCATCCTGCCGCTCACGGGCTCTCTGGGCACGGACTTCTCCCTCGCCGTGGGTGCAGGACTCTCGGTGAGGAACAAGGGCCAGGACCGGGTGGTGGTCGACTACTTCGGCGAGGGGGCGGCCGAGCAGGCGGACTTCCACCCGGCCATGAACATGGCCATGCTCTTCAAGGTGCCGGTGATCTTCTGCTGCTGCACAAATCAGTTCGTGGAATACCATCGGTACCGGGACACCACCTGCGCCGCGGATATCGCCCCAAGGGCGGAGGCGTACTGCATGCCCTGGACCATCGTGGAGGATGGAAACGACATGTTCGCCGTTGGCCGGGCCATGAAGGAAGCCATCGCTCACAGCCGGGCCGGCAATGGGCCCTTTTTCATCGAGTTCAAGACCTACCGGGTGGCCCCGCATCACACGGGGGATCCGTGCGTGTACCGCACCAAGGAGGAAGTGGAAGAGGCGTGCAGAAACGACCCCATCGCCAGGGCGGAGCGTGCCCTGATCGCCAGGAAGTGGGCCAGCGCAGCAGATCTGCGACGAGTGGCCGAGGCGTGCGAGCAGCACCTGTCCGAGGCCGTCCAGGCCCTGGTGGAGAGCGAGCTGCCGGATCCGGAAACCGTCATGGAGCATGCTGTGGCCAGCTAGGGAGAGACCCATGCCAGATCAAACCTATGCAGAAGCCGTGGTGGACGCCCTGCGAAACGAAATGCGCCGTGACGAGAACGTGGTGGTCATGGGACTGGATGTGAAGGTCAGCATCTTCGGCACCACCCGAGGCCTGTACGACGAATTCGGCCCCCGGCGGGTGGTGGACACCCCGGTCGCCGAAGGATCCTTCACCATGGCGGGCGTGGGCGCGGCCATGGCTGGCCTGAGGCCCGTGGTCGAGATCCTCTTCTCCGAGTACATGTACCTGGCCATGGACGCCATCGCCAACATGGCCGCCTCCTGGGCATATGTCTCCAACGGAGGATTCAAGGTCCCCATGGTCGTCCAGACGTTCTGCGGCGCCCGTGGGCACGGGGCGTATTCCCACTCCCAATCCACCCAGGCCAGTTTTCTGAACCCGCCAGGCCTCAAGGTCGTCCTCCCCTCGACGCCGGCCGATGCCAAAGGGCTGATGGCCGCCGCCGTGCGGGATGACGTCCCCGTGCTCTTCTTCCATCACCGTCAGCTCCTCGCCTCCAAGGGCGAGGTCCCGGACGGGGAGCATCTCCTCCCCCTCGGCCAGGCTGCGGTCCGTCGCCCCGGGCGGGACGTCACCGTGGTCTCTTTCGGCGCCATGGTTCATCGCTGCCTGGAGGCGGCCGAGGTCCTCCATGGGGAGGGCATCGACGCCGAGGTGATCGACCTGAGGACCCTCGTGCCCCTCGACCACGGGCTCATCGCCCGATCCCTGGAGACGACCAGCCGCCTGGTGGTCGTGGAGGACGGGCGGAAGCGGGGAGGAATCGGCTCGGAAGTGGCTGCCGTGGTGGCCGAGAAGTACATCGACCTGCTGGATGCCCCCATCGCCCGTGTCGCGGCGCTGGACACGCCGGTGCCCTTCTCCAGACCGCTGGAGGCGGCCCACCTCCCCGGCGTAGACGCCATCGTGGGAACCGTGCGCGCGAGTCTCGACGGGACGGGGAGGTGACCCCATGGCTACCGGCGTGTACGTGCCCATTTGGGGGCTGCAGATGACCGAGGCCACTGTGGTGGAGTGGCTCATCGACGTGGGCGCCCCGGCGGCCAAGGGCCAGGGCGTCGTGGTCATCGAGACCTACAAGATCTCGGGGGAGGTGGAATCTCCTGAGGATGGCGTCTTGCGGCGCCGTCTGGTGGAGGTGGGACAAGAAGTGAAGATTGGCGCCCTTCTGGCCGTGATCGGGCGGCCGGATGAGGATGAGGCGGCCATCGACAAGGTGGTGAGGGAGGCCCCGTTTGTGACAGGCGGTCAGGTCACCCTATCCAGGCCAAAGGAGGCGGCGGGCCCCACCCGGCCCTCTCCTTTACACTCCATCGGTGGGCGGCAAGCGGCGGGTTGCCGCCCCGGGGGCCGGGGCGCGTCCGTTCGAGCCACCCCGCTGGCCAGGAGGATCGCCCGGGAGATGGGGCTGGATCTCCGCTCAATCCCGGGCAGCGGACCTCTGGGCAGGATCTACCGGCGGGATGTGGAACGCGAGGCGGGGGGGGCCAGGATGAGGTCCGAGGCCGCCTCCTTCGCGCCCGAGGACCGAATCCTTCCCCTGACCGCACTGCGCAAGGCCATCATCAGGAAGACCATGGAGACGGTCCACATCCCGTACGGGGCGTTGAGCCGCCAGGTGAGGATGGACAGGCTCCTTGCCTTTCGCCAATCCCTGGTCGATCCGTTCCGGACCCGCTACGGCTTGAGCCTCTCCGTGACGCACCTCTTCTTCAAGGCCGCAGCGCTGGCCCTCAAAGAGGTCCCCATCCTCAACGCCGCCTTGGAGGAAGACCGCATCCTGGTCCGGGGTGCCGTCAACATCGGGATGGTCGTCACGGCCCCGGGAGGCGGCGGAATCCTGATCCCCGTCATCCGGGACGTGCAGGACAAGCCCATCCACCAAATCGCCCTGGAGTGGGCCGGCCTCACCGAGAGGGTTCGGGACGGCCGGGCCACCCTGGAGGACCTCAGCGGCGGCACCTTCACCATCTCCAACGTGGGCTCCCTGGGCATAGACGTCTTCACCCCGCTCATCCACCCCCCTGAATCGGCGATCCTGGGGATCACCCGGATCCGCGAGATGCCGGTGGTCGAAGACGGCCGGATCGTGGTGGGGCGCACGGCGAGCCTCATCGTCGGTGCCGACCACCGCGTCTTCGATGCAGACCCCATAGGCCGCTTCCTGGCCACATTGGATGATCTGTTCCAGAACCCCGGAGCGCTGCTCATCTGAGGCATCCGGGCACAAGGCTTCGCAGCCTTTCCCTACGCCCACTCCCCGAACGAGGCCGGCGGGCCAGATCCGCCCACGCGTGAGCCCTGGGCCAGGCCCCCGGTGGCGGGATTGGCCCGGGCCCTGTGTCCGTGGGGTGGCCTTGCCCAACGCCCGCGACTGGGCTAAGGTCTATGCAAGGAGGAAGGCCATGGCAAATCGGCGTCCCCAGGGGGCCCCCGCCGTCCCGCCCGCGCCCCCGGGCGGGGAGGCTCCACCCTGCGGCCCGGACGATCCCTCGTTGTACCTCGATCAGATCATGACCTGCGTGGAGATCGGCAAGGCCCTCACCTCCACGTTCAACATGGAGGAGATCCTCGTCACCACGGTCAGGCGCCTGAGCGAGCTGGTGCCGGCGAGCAACTGGAGCCTTCTGCTGGCCGACCCCAGGAGCAGGGATCTGGGGTTCGAGGTGGTGGTCGGGCTGGACCCCTCCTCGGTGGCCCATGTGCGGATCCCCTGGGGCGAGGGAATTGCCGGGATCGTGGCCGCCACGGGGGAACCCATCCTGGTGGAGGACGTTCGGAGGGATCCCCGCTTCAGCGCCCGCGTGGACGGGCTGACGGGCTTCCAGACCCGCTCCATCATCTGCCTCCCCCTCAAGATCCAGAATGCCGTCATCGGCGTGGTGGAGATCGTCAACCCCCAGGACCCCGTCCTGTTCCAGAAGCGCTCCATGATGGCCCTGTCCATTTTGGCCGACTACCTGGCCATCGCCATCGGCAACGCCATGAACTACCGGAAGATCGCCGCCCTGACGCTCACGGACACCGTGACGGGCTTCTACAACACCCGCTTCCTCCACCAGCACCTGGATGCCCTGCTCAACCCGCCCCAGGGATCGCCGCCCACCGTCTCCCTGGTCTTTCTGGACATGGACAACTTCAAGCAGGTCGTGGACGTCCACGGCCACCTCCTGGGGAGCAAGGTCCTCAAGGAGGTGGCCGAGGTCATCGCGACCCAGCTCCGGGAAGAAGACCGGCTGGTGCACTACGGGGGCGACGAGTTCGTCCTGCTGCTGCAGGGCATGGGCAAGCTCGAGGCCATGGAGAAGGTCCAGGCCGTGCGCCGGGCCATCACCGACGCGGTCTTCCTCCAGGGAGACGGGCGGCGGGTGAAGGTGACCGCGAGCTTCGGCATCGCCAACTATCCCGAAGATGCAGGGGACAAGGCCGAGCTGCTGCGCCTGGCCGATCAGTCCATGTTCCGGAGCAAGGAGTCGGGGAAGGACACCATCACCGTCCGATGACCCCACCACTGTCCCGAGGGCCAGGCATGCTCGCCAGGTTTATCCCCAACCCGAGGCTGAGAAGGCTGCTGGTCGGCTCCGCCCTGGCCGTGGCGGCGTACACGGCCGCCGGCTTTCTCCTCGTCCCTCCCCTGGCCCGCTGGATCCTGGCGGAGCGGCTCTCCGAGTCCTTTCACCGGGCCGCCACCATCCAAGCCATCCGTTTCAACCCGTACACCCTCACCCTGGAGCTGGAGGGCCTGAGCATCCTGGAGCCCGACGGAGGCGAAACGTTCGCCTCCCTGAGGGCCCTTCACCTGGACATCCAGTGGGGCTCGATCTTTCGATGGGCCCTGGTGGTCAACCGCCTGCGGATCCAGTCTCCCTATGTCCGGGCGGTGCGCCGCGACGACCTGAGCTTCAGTTTCTCCGATCTGCTGGCGTCCCCGTTGCCCGGCGCGGAAGGCGCCGACGCGCCCCGCGAGACAGGGGCGGCACCCGCCGCCCCCCGAACCGGCCCCCCCCGGTTCATCCTCCGAGATCTCCACGTGGCCGACGGCCGGCTGGAGTTCCTGGACCGACCGAACCACAGGGAGCATCGGATCGAGGCGCTCGACCTCAGGCTCCCTTTCCTCTCCAGCCTCGAGCCATACCGGCAGGAGCCGGCCCGGATCGAGGTGGCCCTGCGGTACAACGAGGCCCGGCTGGCCTTGGCCGTGGAGACCCGCCCTTTCTCCCCGGCGCTGGACACCCAGGTGGACGCCCGGATCCTGGATCTCCGGATCCCGCCTCTCATGGCCTACTCGCCCATCCCCTTGAACCCGCGGATCGAGGCGGGCTCCCTGGGCCTGCACGCCCGAGTGTCGTTTTCCCGGGAGCCGGGAGGCGACGCCCGGATCCGCCTGGCCGGCGACGCTGCGCTTCGGGACCTGGATGTCAGGGACTCGAGCGGTGGACCCCTCATCAGGCTGCCGTCCCTGGAGATTTCCGTGGCCGACCTGGATCCGGCGGCCCGGCGGGCCCATCTGTCCAGGATCGCCCTCCAATCCCCGGACCTGCATGTGGAGCGGGAGCACTCGGGGCGCATGAATCTCCAGGGCCTGCTGCCGCCTGCCCCCCCATCCCGAGACCCCGGCGCGGAGCAGGGCTCCGGGGCGCCCTTGGTCCTGGCGGTGGACGAGATCCGCCTCATCCGGGGGAGGGCGTCCTTTTCCGACCTGGCCGCCGGCGGCCCCTTTGAAACGACCCTGAGCGACCTGGAGGTGACCGTGAAGCGGTTCACCACCGAGCCCGGGGGGAAGGCCTCGGTGTCGGTGACGGCCCGGAGCGAGGCGGGCGAGGCCGTGGAGTTGGCCGGCGAGTTCTCCCTGGGGCCCCTTTGGTCCGAGGGCACCCTGGGGATGAAGGCCTTTGCGCTGCGCAAATACGCCCCGTACTACGGCGACCATGTGTCCTTCGACGTGGAGGACGGCCATCTGGACCTGACGGCCCAGTACGAATACTCGGGCGCCGGCCCCGCTTTGGACGCGCGCGCCGTCGTGCGCAGCCTCTCCCTCACCGGCCTCAGGATGCGGCACCGGGGGGAGGCGGAGCCGTTTCTCGCCGTGGCCGGCCTGACCGTCAGGGACGCGGAGCTGAATCCGGCCAAACGGGAACTGCACGTGGCCGAGGTATGGACGACCCAGGGGACGCTGGCCGCCACGCGGCTTCCGGGCGGCGAGATCAGCCTCCAGCGGCTGCTCCCTTGGCGCGCGGATGCCCCTCCCGCGGCGGCCCAACCTCCTGAAGCGAGCCGGGATGCCCCCACCGGAGGGGCCCCCTGGCTGGTGAGCGTGGCCCGCCTCGCACTGGACGGATACGACCTCAAACTCGTGGACCAGACCCGCCAGGACTCTCCCACCCTCACGGCCCGACAGATGAAGATGACGGTGGAGAACATCTCCACGGCCAGGGACGCCAAGGCCCGGCTGGATCTCCTTGCCACGCTCAACGAAACGGGGTCGATCTGGGCCCGGGGAGAGCTCGCCGTGGACCCCCCGGCCGCGGATCTCCAGGTGGAGATCGACGGCCTGGAGCTGGGCCCGCTGGCCCCCTATGTGCCGGACAACGTGGGGATCGCCCTGGCGGGCGGGAATGTCTCGGCCCAGGGCCACTTGACGGTTCGCCCGGATCCCCAGGGGGGAGTCGCCCTGCGCTTCCAGGGCGAGGTCTCCTCGGCCGACTTCGCCTCCAAGGACAAGGGCACGGGGGAGGATTTCCTCAAGTGGAAGGGCCTCCGGGTCGGGGGTGTGGACTTCACCCTTTCGCCCATGCGCGTGGACATCCAGGAAGTGGGCCTCACGGGCCTTTACTCCCGCATCATCATCCATCCGGACGGCTCCCTCAACGTCCAGAACCTGGCGGGCGCCGAGGGGGCGGCTCCGCCCGGGGCCGGGGCCGGCCCGGGGCCGGCGCGCGAAGATGCCCCGCCGCCTCCGGTTCGCATCGGAAAGGTGCTCATCAAGAACGGACAGATCAACTTCACCGATCGATCCATCAAACCCCACGTGACGGCCAACATGCTCTCGGTGGAGGGGGTGATCTCGGAGCTCACCTCGGAGGAGACCAGACTCAGCGACGTCAACCTCACCGGCAAGCTGGAGCATCAATCCCCCCTGGAGATCACGGGCAAGATCAACCCCCTGCGCAGGGAGCTCTTCGTGGACCTCAAGGTCCGCTTCAAGGACATCGACCTGGTCCGGGTGAACCCGTACTCGCAGAAGTACGTGGGGTACAAGATCCAGAAGGGCAAGCTCTTTCTGGACCTGGACTACCTCATCGTCCGCAGGAAGCTGGAGTCCCAGAACCGGGTCCTGTTCGACCAGCTCACCCTGGGGGAGCGGGTGGAGAGCCCCGACGCCCTGGATCTCCCCATCAAGCTGGGGATCTCCATCCTCAAGGACCGCCAAGGGAAAATCGCCCTGGAGCTGCCGGTGACGGGCGACATCGACGACCCCCAGTTCGATTTCGGCAAGATCATCTGGGAGGCCCTGGGGAACCTGTTCACCAAGATCCTCACCGCCCCCTTTGCCCTGCTGGGCGACCTGTTCGCAGGAGGGGGCGGGGATGAGGTCTTGGTGGCCTTCGAGGCCGGGGAGGCCGCCTGGGGCGAGACGCAGCAAGAGCCCATGGCTCGACTGGCCACGGCCCTGCACGAGCGGCCCGGCCTGGAGATCGAACTGCAGGGGCGGGCGGACCCTGAGGAGGACGGCCTGGCGCTGCGCAGGGCTGCCGTCCTGGAGCTCCTCAAGAGGGAGAAGCTCGCCGAGCTGGAGAGGAACAAGCAGCCGCTGCCGCCCATCCAGGAGATCCAGATCCAGCCCCAGGAGCGGGCCCGGTACCTTCGCATGGCGTACGATACGGCCAGGAACCCGGACGCCAAGAAGGAGGCGCCGGGCATCCTGACCAGGGTGGGCTCCCTGCTGCCCTTCCTGGCAAAGGACGAGGCGGCGGGCTATCCCCCGCCCCCGGAGATGGAGGAGTTTCTCATGGGACACGTGCGGGCGCAAGACGAGGAGCTGCGGGCCCTGGCCCTGAGGCGGGCCGGCGCCGTCAAGGATGCCCTCATCGTCGCCCATGCCGTGGAGCCCGAGCGGATCTTCCTCCTGGAGCCCCATGTCTCCGCGGGGGGAGAACAACAGAGGCGCCGGACGGTGCGGATCACTCTTCGTTGAGCCGGCCCCGTGTCTCTTATTGACGATTGCCCATTGCCCGCTGCGTGAAAGGATGGTCCATGGAAGGCTTCGTCCCCGGGTTTCAACCGCCCCCATCCGCATGCGGCCCGGCCCTCTGGTTCGTCTTCCGGGGGCAGGAGCTGCTCGTTGACGAGGGGGACGGACGGCCCCGCGTCCCCCTGTTGCCCGCCCTGGAGGAGATCGGCCTTCCCGGTCGCCCGGCCCATTACCTGGGAGATCTGGAGGGAAGGCCCTGCTTTGCCCTGGACCTGGACGGCACGGCCCAGCCTCCCCCCGGCATGGCCTTCGTGGGGATGCGGCCCTTGCTCACCCGCCTGGAGGAGGCGTACTTCTGGGTGGCGGGGCGGGCGATCCAGATCCTCCAGTGGGACCGGGATCACCGCTACTGCGGCCGCTGCGCAACCCCCCTGGAGGCCAGGAGCGACGAGCGGGTCAAGTCGTGTCCGGGCTGCGGGCTGCTCCAGTTTCCGCGCATCTCGCCGGCGGTGCTGGTCCTGGTCCATCGAGGCGAGCAGCTCCTTCTGGCCCGCCCGCCCCACTTCGCGCCGGGTTACTACTCCATCGTGGCCGGCTTCGTGGAATCCGGTGAGACCCTGGAGGAGGCCGCCGCCCGGGAGGTGCGGGAGGAAGTGGGGATCGAGGTGGCCCGGCTCCGATACTTCGGGAGCCAGCCCTGGCCCTTCCCCCACAACCTCATGGTGGGGTTCACGGCGCAGTACGCGGGCGGGGACGTCGCCATCGACCGGCGCGAGATCGAGGACGCCCGGTGGTTCACCGCGGCCCGCCTCCCGGAGCTGCCCCGAAGGCCCACCCTGTCGCGGCGCATGATCGACTGGTTCCTGGACGGCCCCGGCCGGGGGCCCGGGGCCTCGGACCCGGAGCCGGACCCCCATGCCACCGACCGCCCCCCGGCGGGGCCGGTGGGGGATCCCCCAGGAGACGCGGGGAGGCGCAGATGAACGTCAGCATCGAGGCGTTTCGGATGGAGGACTACCCCAAGGCACTCGCCTTGTGGCAGGCATCCCCTGGCGTGGGGCTCAGCGACGCCGACTCCCCCGACGGGATTTGCAGATACCTGGAGCGCAACCCGGGGACGAGCTTCCTGGCCTGGGTCGGAGAGGAGCTGGTCGGCGCGGTCCTGTGCGGCCATGACGGGCGCCGGGGCTATATCAACCACTTGGCCGTCCATCCCGGCTGGCGGCGCCGCGGGATCGCCCGGAGCCTGGTCCGGCGCTGCATGGCGGCCCTGGGACAGGCGGGCATCGGCAAGGCCCACGTATTTGTCCTCCGGGACAACGAGGCAGGCAGGCAATTCTGGGAGGGCATGAAATGGACCCTCCGCAGCGACCTTCACCTCCTGTCCAGGACCCTCCCCTGAGCCCTGCCCTCCCCTTGGGCCATGGCGGGGGGAGGCCCTGTCTCATCGATTCCCCCCCGGCCTCAGGCTCTGGTGCAGCTTCTCCTCCACGAGGTAGAGCTTGCCCTCCTCGGTCATCTGAACCGCCCCGACCTGCTGGAGGACCTGAAGGGCGTTGGGCTTGTAGTCCCTCGTCCGGGTCATCTTCTGCAGGAAGCTGGGGGGCGTCAGGCCCAGCTCATCCACGCTCTTGGCATCCCTGGCTCCCAGGGCCTTGTGCTCGTAGAACCGCCTGACCACCTGGCCCATGGCCCGACGGGTGAGCCTGGCCGGCACGTACAGGCCCACGACCATCGCCGCCCCCAGAAGGACCACGGCAACCACAATCCCGTATTGGCTCTCCAATTCCCCTTCTCCTTGCGCCGCATCCCTCGCCGCGGCGCCCTTCACGCCGCCTTGAAGGGCTCCAGCCCCAGCCGGGAGACGGCCTGCGCGCCGGGCCTTCCCTCCTCGGTCCATCCCCGCAGATCGTAGTATTCGGACAGCATGGGGAACAGGGGCGGCACGTCGAAGTCGATGGACCCTCCCCGCTTCTTCAGGGTGCGCATGCGGGGGGGAAGCAGGTCGTCCTTGCGGGTGATGCCGCGCCGGTTGTTGATCATGCGCTTGAGGTTGAATGCCCTCTCGCCCACGGCCATGAACGCCTCCAGGGACCGCTCCACCCCCGTGATCTGATTGAGCCAGGTGCGGAAATGGCTCACGGTCAGGGCGTTGTTGAGCATGGTGAACTTGCAGACGACCAGCGAATCCAGCATCCCCATCAGATCCTGCAGGCGGATGGTCCACTGGGCCTTGCCCGCTGTCTGGCGGCCCGGATACGGCTCGGCATAGCCCAGCTCGGGCAAGGCCACGGTGATCTCGAACGGGTGGGAGAGGCTGCTCAGGTGGCAGGCCCCTCGGTTGCCCGTGGAGTAGGAGATGGCGTGTCCCCAGGAGAAGCGCGGATCGTGCATGGGGAACTCCAGCCCCTTGACGTGCAGGGCGTACTCCTCGCTCCCCCTTCCCAGGACCCGGCTGGCCTCGCGGACCCCCTCCCCCAAAAGGGTGGCCAGCCGCCCCTCGCGGTACGCGATGCGCCTGACGGCCTCCACCATGGCCTCCGGCCGGCCCGGTGCCAGCTCCAGGCCCTCCAGCTCGGCGGGCCTCAGGAGGCCCTTCTCCACGCACTCCATGGCAAAGGCGATGATGGAGCCCGTGGAGATGGTGTCCAGGCCCAGCCGATTGCACAGCTCGTTGGCCTTGGCCACGGCCTCCAGGTTGTCGTTGCCGCACAGGCTCCCGAATGCCGCCAGGGTCTCGTACTCGGGTCCCTCCTGAACGCCATCCAGGGCGAAGGGGCCCCCGCCCACGGCCACCAGGCGGCCGCAGTGGATGGGGCACAGCTTGCACCCGGTCCGGCCCACGGTGAGGGTCTCCTTGAGCACGCTGCCCGTGATCTTCTCCGCCAGGGGGGTCCTTTGGGCCGTCCGCCAGTTGTCGATGGGCAGATTGCCCATGCGGTCGTAGTTGATGACCCCGCCCGGCGTCCCGATCTGCCCGAAGGCCCCCAGTCGATCCTTGATCAGCACCAGGGCCTCCTTGACGGACGCCTTGAGGCCCTCGGGGTCGGCCACAGGGGTGTCCACCGACCCCCTGGAGGTCACCATGAGCGCCTTGAGCCTCTTGGCCCCCATGACGGCCCCCATGCCCGCCCGGCCCGCGGAGCGCGTGTGCCTCCCGTCGTGGGAGATGGACGCCACCCGCACCCGCCTCTCCCCCGCCGGCCCGATGAGCGCGGTGACGCCCTGCGCATCCACGCGCTCCTTGAGGCGCTCGTCCGCCGTGAAGACGTCCAGCCCCCACAGCGCCTCGCTGTCCAGAAACCGGATCTCTTCCCCATCGATGACCACCGATACGGGATCCGGCGAGGCGCCCTCGATGACCACGCCGTCGTACCCCGATCGCTTGAGCTGCCAGCCCAGGGATCCCCCGCAGTTGCTCTCGCCGTAGATCCCCGTCAGGGGCGAGAGGCTCACCACCTCGTGGCGCGACGAGGCCGGCACACCCGTGGCCGTGAAGGGACCGACCATGAACATGAGGGGATTGTCCGGGCCCAGCGGGTCTGTCTCGGCCCCGGTCAGCCGGGCCAGATAGGCGGCCCCCAGGGAGGCCCCGCCCACAAAGGCCTCCCGGTCGGCCTCATCCAGGGGCCGCACCTGCGCGCGTCGATTCTTCAGGTCAATCCAGACGATCCGATCGTGATAGCCTTGCACGCCTCTTCCTCCTGTGGGAGCGCCTGACAGCGACAATCAGGTTCGCCGGTTTCCGCGGGGGGCGACGTCCGCCGCGCCCTGAAAACCGTACCAGCTCACCGGCCTCCAAGTCAATGGCTGGGCCGGTCCGCCGGATGGAACCGGCCGCCCCCTCCCGGACGACGAGCAGCCGTCTTGCGCACCGGATGCCGCCGCCGCGCCTTGCCGCGGCCGCGACCCCGGGTCAGTCGGATCCCTTGAGGAGGGGCTCCAGGGCGCGCAGGATGTCCGACGGCACCGGAGGGCAACCCTCCAGGAAGGCGCCCGCCCCCCGCAGCCTCGCCGTGCAGTTGCCCAGCAGGATGGCTCGCCCGGAGAGATCCTCCCGGCGAAGCCCTCTGCCCAGGGCGATGGTGACGGGCTCCCCCGGCTCCGTGCGCGCCCCATACGTCTTGAGAAAGGCCATGGCTGTGGCATGGCACGCGCTGCAGCTGTGTCCCTCGGCCAGGCGGAAATGGGGAAACTGGGCCGAGATGTCCTCGGCCAGGGCCGGCCGGAACCGGGACCCGAGCCGGGCCAACACCTCGGCATCGGGGACCGTGTGGGCCAGGGCGTCCCGGGCCAGACCGCGCCGCCCCGCGGCCAGCACGATATGGGGGGCGCGCTCGGGCGCAAGCCCCATGACCCGGAGGGCCGCCAGGTCGGCCACCAGGGCATCCTCGCTCGCCAGGACCACGCCCAGCGGCTTGGGCTCTCCCAGCAGCGGACCCAGCCCCTCCATGGCCACCACCCCGTCGATGACCGCCAGATGGGGGGGGAGCACGCAATAGAGGTCGGCGATGGCCCGGTCCAGCGTCTTGTACGCGTGCCACCGGGCGAACCGCCTCTGTTCCCTGAGGTGGTGAAAGCGGCGCTTCTCCTCCCCGGGGAGACACCCCTTCATGTTCTTGATGCCCAGCGTGGCCCCGGCGTGCATGTGGGTCTTCATGACCGGCACCGAGACGATGAGGTCGCTGCGCAGGGCCAGGGCGGACACCCGCACCCGCTCCACGGCCATGGGGTCCGGCACGGAAACGGCGACCGCCTCTTGCCGGTCCATGTTCACCAGCTCCGCTCCCTCCTCCCGGGCGATGGACGGCAGCCCGCAGCTCGCCATGGCCTCGTCGGTGTCCACGCCGAAAACCGAGCTCTCGCCCACGACCACGGCAGCCGCCCCCCGCTCCCGGCAAAACCGGATGATCCCGCGCACCACCTCGGGGTGTGTGGTCACCCCGCACGCGGCCGGGGCCACAAACCCCACGTTGGGCTTGATGAGAACGCGCCTGCCGCGCAGCGAGACGCCGCACGCCTCCCGCAGGGCCTCCAGCGCCATCTCGGCCGGGGCCCCCCCGTGGCGCACGGCCACCCTGGCCTCCAACACGAATGGTCCCGAACGGCGCGGCATGAACGATCCTCTTGCGGGCCTCAGCGGTTTCCCATCTGGTTCGGGAGCCACAGGGCGATCTGAGGGAACACGGTGAGCAAAGCCGTGGCCAGAAGCAGCAGCGCGAAGAAGGGCATGGCCGCCCGGACGATATAGCCGATCTCCTCGCCGGTCTCCTTTTGCAGCACGAAGAGGTTGAACCCCACCGGCGGGGTGATCTGACAAAGCTCCGCCATGATCACCAGGAAGATCCCGAACCAGACGGGCGAGAAGCCCGCGGCCGTCACCAGGGGAAGGGTGATGGGCAGGGTGATGACGATGATGGATCCCCCGTCCAGGAAGCATCCCAAGATCAGGTAGAGCGCGGCCAGGGCGGCCACCAGCTCGTACGGGGAAAGCCGCCACTGGGCCACCAGGAGGGCCATCTGCCTGGGGATGCCCAGGTAGCCCATGGCCGTGGAGAAGTACGACGCGCCCAGGACGATCAGGCCCATCATCACCGTGGTGGTGGTGGCCCCCAGCAGGCTCTCCCGGAGAGAGGCCCACGTCAGGCAACGGCCCGCCCAGCCGATGAGCAGGGCGCCGGCCACACCGATGGCCGCCGCCTCCGTGGGCGTGGCCCACCCCGTGTAGATGGTCCCCAGCACCGCCGCCATGAGCCCCACCACCGGGAGAAAGCCGGGAAGCCTTCCCAACCGCTCGGCCCATCCGTATGCGCCGGCTCCCTCCGGCCTCGCCCCCGAGCCCATGCCCGCCCGGAGCCCCAGGAACAGCATGTAGAGCCCGGCCACCAGGAGGCCGGGCACGATCCCGGCCATGAAGAGCTTCCCGATGGACACGTCGGCCAGCACCCCGTAGATCACCATGATGATGGAGGGCGGGATGAGGAAACCCAGGGTGCCCGCCCCCGCCAGGGAGCCCACGGCCAGACGCCGGTCGTACCCCAGACGTTCCAGCTCGGGCAGCGTCACCTTGGCGATGGTGGCGCAAGTGGCCGCCGAGGACCCGCTGATGGCGGCGAACAGCGAGCAGCCCAGGACGTTGGCGTGCAGCAGCCTGCCCGGCAGCCAGTGCACCCACGGGGCCAGGCCGTCGAAAAGCTGCTGAGAGATGCGGGTCCGGAACAGGATCTCCCCCATGAATATGAACAGCGGCAGGCAGGTCAGGGGCCAGGAATTGAGGGTGTTCCAGGCGATGGCGGAGAAGACCTTCCCCGCCGGGGCCGGGGTGAAGAAGTGGATGGCGCACGCGGCCACGAGGATCAAGGTCACCCCGATCCAGAGGCCCCCGGCCAGGAGCACGAAGAACAGGAGTCCCAGGATCAGGCCGGGGAGCCATACCCCTTCCACGCTCTCAGCTCCCCTCCCCCGGGCCCGGCCGTCCCTGGACCAGGACCGCGGCCTGTCTGGCGGCCTCGGCCGCCATCTGCAGCGCCATCAATGCGCCCCCCAGCAGGAGACCCGCCTGGGGGATGAAGAGCCGGGTCTTGGTCACGTTCATGGACACCTCCCCGGCGGCAAATGAGTCGGCCACCAGGAGCCCGAGATAGTACGCGGCCCCGCCGAAGACCCCGAGGCCCATGAGGCAGGCGACCAGCTCCAGCAGGGCGCGGGGTCGGCGCCCCAGGCGGTTCAGCAGCAGGTTGACCCGGATGTGCCCCCCCGCCCGCAGGGTGTGGGCCAGCCCCAACATGACGAAGTTGGCCATGAGGTAGCCGCAGAACTCCTCGGAGATGAAGATGGAGCGGCCCGTGGCGGCCCGCACCCCGATCTCCCCCAGGATGAGCAATGTGATGGCCGGGATGCAGATGGCGGCCGCCCACCCGCCCAGGTCGCTCAGTCGCTCCGCCACGCCCATGAGCCTCTTCATCTTGCCGGACCTGACCGCGCCGCCACCCGCATCCCCGATCCTACCGGCTGGCCTGGAACTCCTGGATCAGCTTCTCGGCCTCGGGCCCGGCCTTGGCGATCCACTCCTTCCAGATGGGCCTGGCCAGCTCGGCGCACGCCTTGTGGAACTCCGACGACATCTCGCTCACCCGGATGCCCCCCTCCACGATCCTGGCTGTGGCCGTCCGGTCCGACTCCGCCGAGCGCCTGCGCTGGGCCTCGTCCATCTCGGCGGCCGTCTCGAGGACGGCCTTGCGTTGGGCCTCGGTGAGCTTGGCCAGGGCGTCCTTGTTCACGGTCACGGCGCTGTATCCGAAGGTGAAGTTCAACCGGGTGAAGTGCTTCATGACCTCCCAGAACTTGCCGTCGGCCCCGGAGGTGGTGCTGGTGAGCACCGCATCGATGGCCCCCGTGGACATGGCCATGTACACATCGCCCCAGGGCATGGACACGGGATTGCCCCCGGCCGCCTTGACCCAATCCGTGGACAGGGCGTTGAAGGTCCGGATCTTGAGCCCCTTGAGGTCTGCCACGGAGGAGACGGGCTTCTGGGAATAGAGGCCTGCACCGGGCCAGAACTGCCAGTAGAGCATCCGCTGGTTCCACTTGTCGAAGAGCTTGTCCGTGTAGGGGCGGGCGATCTGGCCCAGCCTGGCCGCCTGGGCCTCGTCGGCCACCAGGAAAGGCATGGTGGAGAAGTCCATGAGCGGCTCGGTGCCGGCCACGAACCCCAGGAGCATCTCGCCCACCGGGGCCAGGCCGTCCTTGATGACCTTGAGCATCTCCGGGCCCTTGAACCCCAGGGCCCCGCCGGCGTGGACCACGATCTCCAGCTCGCCGCCGGTGCGCTCCTTGACCAACTCGGCGAAGGCCACGGCCCCCTGGGTGCTGAAGTTGCCGGGGGGCCACAGGATGGCCAGCGGCCACTGGACCTTGGCCGCCCGGGCCCCCTGGGGGGCCGTCAGGCACAGCCCCACGCTGAGCGCCAGAAACAAGGCAGAACGTCTCATGCACAACCTCCCTGCTGCGTGATGCGATGGACGCCCCGGAGCCCCCGCGAACCCCGGATCGATCAAGACCCCCCCAGGACGCGGGGGAAAGGGCCCAAGGGGACTTACCCTATGCCCAGCGGGCCCTCTTGTCAAGCGCCGCTGCATGCAACGGGCAGACGGGATCCACTCGGGCTTGTGGCCCGGAGGGGACGGCCCCCCGGGGGAGCCGTGACATGGGCGTCGGGGGCGGGCCCCCCCTTTCCCGGGGCGCCTCATCCGGGCGGCTCGACCCTCCTTTGGCCATGGAGCCCAAGGTCCCGCAGAACGGCGCAGGCCGCCCCATGCCCGCACATGCCGTGGACCCCGCCCCCCGGGGGCATGGCCGATGAGCAGATGTACACCCCCTTGACCGGCGTGCGGTAGGGCCTCCATCGCCCCAGGGGGCGGAACAGGAGCCCCAGGAGGTCCTGCCGGCCCCCCAGGAAATCGCCCCCCGTGTAGTTGGGGTTGTGTTCTTCCATCCTCTGCGGCGTCCAGACCGACCGGGCCAGGATGGACCGGCCGAAGCCCGGGGCAAACCGCTCCACCTGCGCCTCGATGCGTCCGGTCATGTCTTCCCCGGAGCCGTTGGGCACGTGGCAGTACGCCCACGCCGTGTGCCGGCCCCGGGGGGCCCGCCCCCCATCGAAGAGGCTCTGCTGGGCCAACAGCACGAAGGGCCGCCGGGGCGCTCGGCCCTGCCAGACCATGCGCTCGCCCTCGGCGATCTCCTCCAGGGTGCCGCCCACGTGCACCGTGGCCGCCCGGAGGCACCCGGGGGCCCTCCAGGGGATGGGGGTGTCCAGGGCCCAATCGATCTTGAAGACCCCAGGGCCCACAGGATGGCGCCCGAGCCGGGCCAGGAAGCCCGGGGGAAAGAGTCCTTCTCCCACGGAGGCCAGGTTCCTGGGCGTCAGATCGAACAGCACGGCCCTGGCCCGTGGAAGGTCCGAGGCCGACCTCACCCGAAACCCGCATCGGATTTCACCCCCCAGGCCCTGGAAACAGCCGGCCAGGGCCCGGGCGATCCCCTGGGAGCCGCCCTGGGCGCACGGCCAGCCCACGGCCAGGCCGGCCGCGCCCATGACCAGCCCGAATGCCGCGCTGGTGGGCCGCTCCAGAGGCAGGACCGAGTGGGCCGCCAGGCCCGCGAAAAGCGCCCGGGCCGCCACGGTCCGGAAGCGATCCCGAGCCAGACTCGCGGCCGAGCGAAGGGCGTCCCGTCCGAACCGGGCCATCAGGGCCGGGTGGCGCGGCCAGGAAGGCGGGCCCAGGATATCTCCTGCCAGGTCGTCCCAGCGGGCGGCCAGGGGCCCCAGGAGCCGCGCGAACGAGGGTCCGTCGGCCCCGAGTCCCTCGGAAGTTGCCTCCACGGAGCTCTGGAGCATGACGGCCGTCCCATCGTCCAGCGGGTGGGCCAGGGCCGCGGGCGAATGCACCCACGCCAATCCCCGGGCGCCCAGATCCAGGGATCGGAAGAACGGAGAGGACAGGGCCATGGGATGGATGGCCGCGCAGATGTCGTGGACGAACCCGGGAAGGGTGCCGGGGGCCGAGCGCAGCCCCCCCCCGACGGCCTCGGCCTGCTCCAGCAGGAGGACCGAGAGGCCTTCGCGGGCCAGGGTGATCCCCGCGGCCAGGCCGTTGGGGCCCGCCCCCACAACGACCGCGTCGTATGACCCCCTAGCCCCCAAGGCGCACCACACGTCCCGAGCCGAGACCCACGCGGGGCCATGACAGGAGGGTCCGGACCTGGGCGTTGTGCCAGAGGTTGCCCGCCTTGGCCCACTGCACCGCGGGGTCCACGCACACGGCCGTGATCTCCAGATCCGCCTGCACCCCCAGATGCTCGGCCAGGGACGCCAGCACGTGGGTCCAGGTCCGGACCTGGATCCTGGAGCCCGCCGCCCGGTACGCCACCTCGTACAGGGGATCGCTGGCCCTGCCGAACCCCACGATCTGCACCGTGGGGACCTCCCGGTCGCGGAAGGCCGTGAAGGTCATCCAGCCGGATTCGGGATGGCCCTGGGGTGTGATGAGCGAGAAGGAGAGCTTGTCCGCGAACATGACCATCACCCCCGTGGAGAGGGGACCGCCGGGGGTGCGGGCGTCGATGAGCACCGCGGCCCCGGGCCGGATCCCCTCTTCCCCCACGTAAAAGCGGTTGCAGGGGGCCTGGAGCCGCGAGAAGTTGGCCCGCAGCTCCTCCATGAGGGCCTCGGGCCCCATGTCCAGCCCCCGGATCCGCAAAGAATAGGTCTTCTGCCACAGCCGCCCGAACCCTTCCACCGCACCGCAGAGTCGTCGGCCTTGCACGTTGAGGTTCATGGCCCCCCCAGGCGCGGCCCCCACCTGGAGCCTGCCCACGGGCCTGGCCCAGCAGTCCAGATCCCCGGGGGTGCGCGGGGGGCCGCAGGGAGGGGGCAGGGCCTCCGCGGCGGCCCCCAGCCGGTCCCGCACCGCCTCCCAGCTCTCGCAAACCTCCGCGGCCCGCTCCAGGCCCGTGAGGCGAAGCACGTCCCGGTAATGGGGGCAGGCGGCCACCACCAGGGGGCGCTGTCCCGCGCGGGCGCCCCTGCCGAACAGCTTGGCCAGGGCCAGGGCCCCCAGGCCGTTCATGCGCTCCACTTCCGAGAAATCCAGGACCAGTTGAGGCCTCAGGGCCCCGTCACCCGGCGGCCAAGCGGACAACAAAGGCTCATCGGCCCGGGTCATCTGCCGGGGAAGCCGGATGAGCCACGCGTCGCTCCCCAGGTGCAGCGCGCCCGCCTCGCCCGAGGCGCCGCACCCCGCCCCCGCCCCGGGGGCCTGCACGGCCGCGGCCCCGCCGGCCTGGCCGTGGTCCTCGGCCTCGGCCAGTCGCCGGCGGGCCACGGAGAGTCGATTGCGGAGCCCCGGCAGGATGCGCAAAGCCTGGTTCACCAGGAGGCTTCCCGCCATGTGATCCAGGAAGGCCAGCTGGGCGGCGCGCCCCACCAGGGCCTGGGCATACGTGGGATAGGCGTGGGGGATGGCGTTGAGCCGCCGCAGGGGGAGCCCCAAGGCCTTGACGATCTGGGCCTCGTGGATCACCTCGGCGGCTCCCTGTCCCAGGATGTGGACCCCCACCAGCCGCCCCCGCCGGTCGCAGATGAACTTGGCCGCCCCGTCCTCCTCTCCGTCCACCATGGCCCGTCGCATGCCCCGGTACTCCAGGCGGTAGATCCGAAGCTCCCCCCCGTACCGCTTCCTGGCGGCCTCCTCGGTCATCCCCATGTAAGCCAGGGTGGGCTCGGTGAACAGGACGAAGGCGGCATGGGAGTAATCCACCCGCCTTTTGACGGGCAAGAAGGCGTTGGTGGCGGCGAGGATCCCCTGGTACTCCGCCATGGAGGCCAGTTGATACGGTCCCACCACATCCCCGCAGGCATAGATGTGGGGTGCGGAGGTCCGAAGGGTCGCATCCGTGGCGACCCCGCCCCGCGTATATCGAACGCCGGCCTTTTCCAGATCCAGGCCCTCCACCGCCACCTGCCTCCCCACGGTGACCAGGAGCGCCTCCGCCCTCGCCTCTCCCCGGACCCCGTCGGCTCCCCGGTACGCAAACCGGAGCTGCCCTCCATCGGCCGCGAACTCCAGGGGGGCGATCCCGGCCAGGAGGCTCACGCCCGCTTCCCGCAGGCACCCCTCCAGGCGCCGGACCATCTCCCGGTCCTGTTCCGCCAGCAGGTGGCGCCCCCGCTGAAGCACCGTGACCTGGACCCCCAGCCTCTGAAGCGCCGAGGCGTACTCCAGGCCGTCGGCACCCCCGCCCAGGATCATGAAAGACCGGGGAAGCCGGTCCAGTTCGTAGAGCGTCTCATTGGTCAGATACGGGACGGCGTCCAGCCCCGGGATGGGGGGGATGAAGGGACGGGTCCCCGTGGCGATGATGAACCGCTCGGCGGAGAGCCGCCGCCCGTCCACCTGGATCCGATGCCGGTCCAGGAAGCGCGCCCGGCCCGAGATCACGCGGATGCCGATGCGCTCGAACGTCTCGGGCAGGTCTTTGGCGTAGGCCCGCTGGATGACGGAGCGCACCCGCGCCATGACGCCCGAGGTGTCCAGCGCGTCCGCACGGGCCGCACCGAGGCCCACCCGATCCAGATGGGTCGCCAGGTGAGCCACGTGGCCGGCGCGCACCAGGGCCTTGCTGGGAATGCAGGTGAAGGACGTGCAGTTGCCGCCCGCCCTTCGCTCCTCCACGATGGCCACCCGCTTGCCCAGCCCGTTGGCCGTCACCGCCGACACAAAGCCGGCAATGCCGCCGCCGATGACCACCAGGTCGAAGTCAAAGGGGTGTCCCAATGCAGCCTCCTGGGCCCGGATCCGGGCCGTCGTGACCATTGAAGGCCCACGCCCCCCGGTTTGTCAACTCGTCCGGAGCCCGGCAGGTCCGGCCCCTCCCTCAGGAGGAGGCCGTCCTTTGCCCCTCCATGGGAATGACGAAGGGCAGTAACGCCGGGATGACCAGGAGTCTCAGGGGTCTTTGTCTCCGTGCGCGCCCCCCGCCTGAACGCCCGGGGTTGCCATGGCTTCGCCGGTGTGCTAACAGAACGCTCTGGGGAGTCACTGGTCGCGGCCCGGGGAGCCTCCCCTGGGGGTGGGCCCGGAGGCCCCGGTGGCCCTGGGGCCGCCATCCTTGGTCCATCACGTCCAGTCAGAAAGGAGGAAGCGGAGATGAGACGTCGGGTATGGATCGCCACGGCGGCGTGGGCGGCGCTTCTCTTCTTCAGCGGGGCGGGCGAGGCCCAGCTCAGGCCCGGCTGGCCCAAGGGCGCCACCATAGGGACCTCGGGGATCGGCGGGGTCTATTATGTCTGGGGCGGGGGATTCGCCAAGCTGCTCAACGACAAGGTCGGCCTCACCGCCTCGGTGGAGGCCACGGCCGGGCCCGTCACCAACGTGCAGCTGGTCGAGGCCAAGCAGCTCGATTTCGGCCTGGCCACCTCGGCGCCCATCTTCGAGGGATGGCATGGCCAGGGCTGGGCCAAGGGCAAGACCCACCAGGACGTGCGCGTGATCTTCCCCATGTTCACCTCGTACGCCCACGCCTACGCCCCCAAGAAGAAGGGGATCCAGGAGATCAAGGACCTCGGCGGCAAGTCCGTGGGCGTGGGCGCCGTGGGGACTACGCCCGCGGTCTACTGGCCCCTGGTGTTCGAGCTGGTCGGCGTCAAGCCCGGCCGCATGGTGAACGCGGGGTGGTCGGACCTCACCTCCCAGATGAAGGACGGCATGCTGGATGTCATCGCCACCATCAGCGGGCTCCCGTGGGGGAGCCTGACCGAGATGGAGGTCATCCAGGAGATGAACGTATTCGCCCTGTCCAAGGAGCAGGTGGATCAGGCCGTGGCCAAGTACCCGTACCTGTCCCCGGGAGTCATACCCAAGGGCACGTACAAGGCCAACAAGGACAAGGACCTGCCCACCGTGACCGTCTGGAACTTCATGGTGGTGAACAAGGCCGCCCCCGACGACTTCGTGTACGAGGTGGTCAAAAGGACGTTCGAAAACGTGGACATCCTCATCGCGGCACA
The DNA here is from genome assembly GCA_964514105.1 of uncultured Desulfarculaceae bacterium. GTDB lineage: Bacteria > Desulfobacterota > Desulfocorpusculales > Desulfocorpusculum > Desulfocorpusculum > CAZEPJ01. The sequence goes on from CAZEPJ010000059.1 coordinate 22,788, forward strand.
CAGCTCGGCCAAGGAGACCATGCCCGAATTCGTGGTCCACAGCCCCATCCCCCTTCACCCCGGGGCGGTCAAGTACTACCGGGAAAAGGGGATCCAGCTGCCCGCCAAGCTGCTGGCGCCGTAGCCGACGCGGCCGGAGGGGCCGCAACCATGGGCGGCCCTTCCGGGCAGGGAGGCCTTTTCGGCCTCAAGGCCCCATGGGGCGCGGTCATCAACCCTCGCGCACGAGCTCGATGTCCAGCTCCACGGGCTCGCCGCAGCGCACCTCCACGGTCTGGATCTGCGGGGCGTACCCGGGGGACGCCACCCTGATCTCATGGGACCCCTCGGGAAGCACGATCCCCGCCCCATCGAGCCCCCTGGCGTGTCCGAGGGAGGAGCCGTTCACGAAGACCTCCGCCTGACCCGGCGCCACGTCCACGGCCAGAACGCCATCGCCCAGATCAGCCGGGCAGGCGGCCGCGGCCGAAGACGGCGCCGCGTGCCCCTCCCACGAATCCCCGCCAACCGCATCCTTGAAGAAGTACGTCGAGGCCCCCGGGCCCACGGTGACCGAGAAATACTCGCTGTACCCGCCTGTGCGGACCTCCACGAGGTGCCCCCCTACCCCCGCCGACACGGCGCCGCCCGCCAATTCACCGGCCGCGCCCAGGTACTCCCCGTCCAGGAAGACCTCCGCATCGGCCGGCTGGATGTCCAGGTTCAGCAACCCGTGCCCGGCGGCCTCCGCGGGGTAGACCTGAACCGGATACGCCTCGGGATAGTCGTAGAGGCCGGGGCCGTAGAGCCCCGGAAAGATGAAGAAACCCAAACCGGGGTGACGGGGGAAAGGTTGCCCGCCCGGGCGGGAGGGGAGTCTGACCCCGTGGGTTGCGGTAAGATGGACCCAGGAGAGGGTCGAGCGGCTCGACCCAAGGCCCCGGGGCACAGACAAGGAGGAGGTCTGCCATGAGCGATGAACTCGCGGCCGCTGTGGCCGCATCGGACGCGAGCCGAGCCGCCGGGGTCCTGCAGCGGGCCCTGGCCCGGGGGGAGCGGGCGTGGGACCTCCACCTCTCCCTCCACGCCGTGGTGCAGCGCGTCATGAATCCCCCTTTCATCAACCCCCATCTCCCCAAGATGTACCGCATCGTGAGGGAGCTCGCCCCGTATCTGGACGACGGCGGCTTGCACGCCCTGCTGCGCCTGGAGGTCAACGAGTATGCCCGAAGGCCCAAGCTGCCCGAGATGCCCAGGGCCGCCGGCGCCGTGGCGGCGAGCCCCCCTTCCCTGGACGAGATCCAGCGGGCACTGGGGGACAAAGATGCGGAGAAGGCGGCCGTGCTCATGGGGGCCTTGGTCGCCCACCGGGGCAAGGCCGAGCTGGCCCGCCAGCTGCTGCTCATGGGGAGCGGATACCTGGAGGCCTCCCTGGGGCACTCGGTCTCCTGCACCGCCTTCATCCTCCTGGAGATGATGGAACGGGCCGATGAGGATCCCTGGCTGACCCTGGCCGTCTTGGCCGATTACTTCTGCAAGGGCGGATTCCGGGAGCGGCCCGTCCTGCGAGGACTTGGCGGACCGTCGTCCCATGCCTTGGGGGCTGACCGTCTGCGCCGCGCCGCCAGCGGCCGCGGCATCGTGAACCTCCACCACCCCATCACCCTGTACGCGGTGGAGCGGGTCCGACACCTGCTCACCCCGCAGGAGGGGGATCACTTGATCGCCTCCTGGGCGGCGTTCATGGGGGACAAGGACGCGGAGTCGGCGGGCCTGGAGGGGGGAAAGGCCCCCCGGGACTATGAGCGTTTCTTCGAGATGTTCTGCGAGCTGGACGCCCGCTCCGTGGCGTCCTCTTTGTGGGCGCTGGCCGGGGAGGAGGGGGGCCGGCTGCGCGCGGGCCGATATCTCATCCAGGCACTGTGCGAGCGGTACCGCGGCGACTACAACCCCCACGTGCTCACGGGCCTGGGGTCCACCCTGTGGCTCCTCGAGCGATACCCCCGGGAGCGGGAGCTCTGCGCCGCCGCGCTCCTCCAGTACCTGGACTACGTCATGGGGAGCCTGAAGGCCTGAGCCACGGCGGGCCCGGCGTCGGGCAAGCCTCGAGCCTTCAGGCCGAGAAGACCAGCTTGGTCCCCGACATGTTCAGGACGAACTGCCCGGGCATCTCGTTCTCCATGTGCTGGATGGCCTTGCGTCCCGTGCAGTGCGTCGGGATCACGAAGTCGGGATGGAATGCCCTCAGGCTCTCCGTGGTCGGCCCGATCATGGGGGCGAAATCCGGCCCGGTGAGGTGAAAGCCTCCCATGACGGCGTGCACGTCGGCGATGCCCGTTGCCTCCAGGGCGAAGGCCACGGTATTGACGATGCCCGCGTGGGCGCAACCCGACAGTATGACCAGGCCCTTGCCCCGCACGAGCATGGCGATCCCCGTATCGTCCTCCAGAGGGTCCCGGACCTCCAGGTCCCCCTCCCGGCGGAAAAGGTACGGGACCCCTTTCTCGAAAGGGGTCTTCCGCGGGATCTCCCCCAGAAAGACGGCCAGGCCGTCCAGCAGGGGCAGGGGGTCCCGGCTCTCCCGGATCCGGATGCCCCGGGCCTCGGTGTCCGCCCTGGACAGGGAGGGGAACTGGATCTTCAGCGCCTCGGTGACCTTCATGTATCGGGGGCCCTTGAATGCGGCCGGATGCAGGACCAGCTCGGTCATCTCGCTTCCGACCCGTTGCCGCAACGCCGCAAGCCCTCCGAAGTGGTCCATGTGGCCGTGGGAGAGAACCAGGACCTCCACGTTGCCGAGATCCGCGTTGAGGGCCGCCGCATTGAGGGCCGCCCCGTTTTCCGAGAAGCCGAAATCGAACAGAAGGCTCCGGGAAGCGCCCCCGGCCGTGACCGTCACCAGGGCGGAGAACCCGTGCTCGGCCAGGATGCTGTTGCTCACCTCCAGCCCCTTGAGGGGCCTGGCCCGAACCACCATCTCCGAGTCGTCCCGGGAGAGCAGGTCCACGTAGTTGTCCTGCAGGGTCAGGATCTCCACCCTGTCCGCTTCCTTCAGAAGGCCGTTCATGTCCCCCCTCCTTTCATGGAATCCATCCCGAGGCCCCCGCCCCCGCCCACCCGATCTCCTCGAAAAGCCCAACCCTCACCTGGACGCCTGCCGCACGAGACAGAACCCGGCTCCGGGGATGGTCCGCCCGATGAACAGGCCGGCCAAGAGCGCCTCCACGAGCACGGTTGCGTAGTCCACCAGCATGGTCGTGAGGGGAATCCGGCCGAGGACGCCTGGCCCTCGGGGCCCGGCCCTGCCGCACAGGAGCGCCCGGCTAGCCCGCCCAATCCAGGAGACGCTGCACATCCAGGGTCTCGTACGCGGCCTCGCACGGGTTGCCCACGGCCAGGTGGATCCTTCGCGCGGTCAGGTCCATGACGATGGAGAGGCAGGTGGCACTTCGCTCCACCAGGGGCAGTTCCATGTTCTCGTGCATGCAGACCGAGTACGGCCGGTCCATATGGTCCCGGAGGATCTCCTGAAGGACGCCGACGTCGATCTTCCCCCGGGCTGAGGCCAACCCTTGGGACGCGCGGCGCAGCCTCAGGTACGTGGACGGATAGGCGTCCCACAACGGCTTGAGGTCCCGAAACCGCGCAGACTGCTGAAGATAGTGGTTGGTGTGCGCCAGGACGCCGCCCTCGGCCCACAGCACGTGCTCGTCCACCGGCGCGGTCTCCAGGTTGGCCCCCTCGCCCATGGCGTGGGCGATGACGAAGTTCATGGAGTGGGCCCGGGGGGCATTGAGGACCGCCCCCAGGGCCCGGGCAAACGACCCGCTCTCCAGGATCCGCCGGGTGATGAAGATCCACGGGACCCCCGCCCGGGGCTGGTCGGAGGCCAGGTTGTTGACGGTGAGGCCCACACCCGCGCCGTTCATCCCGATCTTGGCAAGCTGGCCCGCCTCGGTGAAGGTGACGATGGGCGGAATCCCGGCCCGGCCCGAGATCTCCAGCCTGACCTGGCAGTCCCGGGCTGCGGGCATCCAGTCCCAGTTCTGGGCCAGGAGGGTCGAGCCGTTGGCCGTGGCCTCGGGCAGCGCCAGAAGGCTGGTGCACTCCAGTCCCAGCGCCTTGGCACTGAAGAGGATCTCGGAGCGCGCGTTGAGCAGGAAGATCTCCTCCAAGGAGCGGCCGGCCCCCTGGGCGATACCCTCCACCTCCCGGAGGAGGTCCGGCGCGAAGCGCTCCACATAGGGCATCAGAGAGCGTCCCCTGGCCACGATGGCGGGCCAGTCCTCGCCGGCGCGGGACCCGAAGGCCTCCTTATACACCTCCAGGATCCGCCCGATGCGGGCCCTGGCCCATTCCCCGTACGCCCGTCCGCGTTCCAGGGGATCGGCCTGATCCAGACGAATGACCTGCAACTCCTTGGAAGGTTCCATGAAAACCCCTCACCTCCTCGTTTTCATCCGGGGTCAGCCGCCCATGGCAATGCCAGGGGACACGAGACCGCGGCTCTCTCGCCACAGGCGCGCAACAGGGGGATACCGCGCTTCTCGTGAAACCATCACCCGCGCCCCGGGGACTATCAGACATATACCATCCGGCTCTTATCCTGCCAAGGGCTGTCTCGGATACAAAGGCGCCGCCGCGCGGCG
>CAZEPJ010000060.1:0-26952 GCA_964514105.1 uncultured Desulfarculaceae bacterium
TCATAGCGCAGCGTCCCGAGGCGCGTCAATGGCGCCCACCCGGCCCCCGGCCTGCCTCCTTGACCCTTCCCGGTCCCGGGCCCTACAATCTCCCCCCAGATGCACCGCCGATCACCCCCTGTGGAGACGTGCCACGCGATGACCGATGGATCGAGAGGAGAGACACGCGGAGACCGGAGCTTCTTGGCGCCCAGAGACGTCAAGACAGCCGCTCGGCTGCCCTGGCGCAGGCTGCGCGGCCAGTGCGACCCGGCGACCCTTCCTGCGGATACCACCGACGCCCTGACGCCCCTCGACGGTGAGATCGTGGGGCAGCGGCGGGCCCTTCGGGCCCTGGAGCTGGCCACCCGCGTCCAGGAGCGGGATTACAACGTCTTTGTGTCCGGCCCGGCCCGCATCGGCAAGACGTTTCTGGTGACCGCCTATCTGAGGCGGGTGGCGCGGGATCTGCCCACCCCCGGGGACTGGGTCTACGTTCACGATTTCCAGGACATGGATCGCCCCCGGGCAATCTCCCTGCCGGCCGGCCGCGGCAGGCTGTTCCGGCGGGAGATGGAAGCCCTGGTCAGGACGCTGCAAAAGGCCCTCCAGAAGTCCTTCCAGGCCGAGGCATATCAGGTGCGGAGGCAGGCTCTGCAGGACCGCTTGCAGAAGGAGCGTGGGGCGATGCTCCGGGAGCTGGAGCGCCGCGTGGAGGCCCAGGGCTTCGTGCTGCAGGTCCGCCCGGAGGGCATGGTGATCTTCCCGGTGCGGGAGGGCGTCGCGCTCACCGAGGACGAGATCAAGGCCCTGCCCGAGGAGGAGCGTGCCCGCCTGGAGGACGTGGGAGAGCCCCTCCACGGGCACATGAACCAGACCATGCGGGAGATCCAGGCCCTGGAGCGCTCCTTCCGGGAACAGGAGGCGGCGTTGAGGCACCAGGTGGCCGAAGAGGTGCTGGCGCCCCCCTTTCTGGACATGGGGTCGCGATACGAGGACGTGCCGGAGGTCAGGGCGCATCTGGAGGCGGTTCGCCGGGACATCCTGGGGCGGCTGGAGGAACTGGACCCCTGGGAGGAACCCGAGGAGCCCGGCGAAGAGCCGGCTCGGGTGCTCTGGGAACGCTACTGCGTGAACCTTCTTGTGGACCACGGGGACGGAGAAGGGGCGCCGGTGGTCATGGAGCCCAATCCCACCTACGCCAACCTGTTCGGCAAGGTGGAGCGGAGGGCCGAGATGGGGGTCCTGGTGACCGACCTGTCGCTCATACGGGCCGGGGCGGTCCACCGGGCCAACGGCGGGTTCCTGGTACTGCAGGCGGCCGATCTCCTGGAGTGGCCCCTGGCGTGGGAGGCCATCAAACGGGCCCTGCGTTTGGGAGAGGTGAGGATCGAGGACACGGGCGAGCAGTTCGGCATGGTCACCACCAAAGGGCTCAGCCCGGAGCCCATGCCCCTGTCCTGCCGGGTCATCCTCGTCGGGAGCCCGGCCCTGCACCAGATGCTCTACCTCGAAGACGACCAGTATCGGAAGATCTTCAAGGTCAAGGCGGACCTGGACGACCAGATGGACCGGGACGCCGAGACCGTCCGGGCGTTCTGCAGCTATCTGGCCTCGGTGTGCGCCAAGTGGGGCCTCCGGCCGGTGGAACGGACCGGGATGGCCCGCCTGGTGGAGTACGGCTCGGAGCTGGCCGGTCGCCAGGACAAGCTGACCCTCCAGCTCTCGGAGGTGGAGGACATGCTGCGGGAGGCGCACATCTGGTGCTGCGAGGCAGGGGAGACGGCCATCCGCTGCGCCCATGTGGAGCAGGCCATCGAGGAGAGGACCCGGCGGGTCAACCTGCCCGAGGAGAAGATCCAGGAGATGACGGCCCAGGGGGTCCTCAAGATCGACACCCGGGGACGGACCGTGGGCGTGGTCAACGGATTGTCCGTGTACGACCTGGGGGACCATGTGTTCGCCAGGCCCACTCGGGTGACCGCCAGCATCTCTTTGGGTCGGGACGGCATCCTGGACATCGAGCGGGAGGCCAAGCTTGGAGGGAACGTCCATACCAAGGGGGTCTTGATCCTCACCGGCTTTCTGCGGCAGCGCTACGCCCAGGACAAGCCGTTGTCGCTATCGGCCAGCCTCTGCTTCGAGCAGAGTTACGAGGACGTGGAGGGCGACAGTGCCTCGGGCGCCGAGCTGTGCGCCCTGCTGTCGTCCCTTGCCTTCCTGCCGGCCCGGCAGGGGCTGGCCGTGACCGGGGCCGTGAGCCAGCACGGGGAGCTCCTTCCTGTGGGCGACGTGACCCGCAAGATCGAAGGGTTTTACGCGGTGTGCAAGCTTCAGGGGCTCACGGGACGGCAGGGGGTCATCATCCCCAAACGGAACGTCCGGGACCTCATGTTGAGTCGTGAACTGGTCGAAGCCGTCCGGCGCCGGCGCTTCCACATCTACGCGGTGGAAAACGTGGATGAGGCCATGGTCATCCTCACCGAGACGCCGGCGGGCCGGCTCCTGGAAGACGGGGCCTTCGAGGCGGACAGCATCAACGATCGCGTGGACAGGACCCTCAGGCACTTCAACGACCTGTACCGGGAGTACGGGCCCGAGGACGAGCAGGAGGCGTAGCCGGGGCGGGTGTCAGCTTGCCCTTGAAGGCCCAGGCCATGGCGGTGGGGATCAGTGTGACGGCCAGGCAGGGGAGGAAGGCCCGGCTGAAGGCCTCGGGCGGATATGTCCCTGCGCTGCGGCCGAAGGCGTCCAGGATGGCGCCGGTCGATACCTGGAGGAGGGCCGAGCCCAGAAAGGGGGCCGGATTCAGCAGTCCCGTGGTGGCGCCCAGGATCGGTGCCGGTGTGCCGTCTCGCACCAGGGCCCAGAAGGTGGCGGCCATGCCGCCCGTGGCCAGGCCGAGGCCCACAAGGAGGGCCACCATCCCCCAGACGCCGACGGCCCCGGAGGTCCCGGTGATCCCCGTCCAGATCAGGCACTGGGCGGTGAGCAGACCAAGCAACAGGTTCACCTTGCGGGCGCCCAGGCGGTCGGCCATACGGCCGCCCAGGGGGGCTCCCAGCATGAAACCAACGGGGAGAACCATGTTGAGCAGGCTCGCCTGCATGCGATGGAGTCCCAAGGTGGACATGAGAAACGGGGTGGCCCATAGCCCCTGGAGGGCACCGTACGCCCCGAAAAGCCCGAAGAAGATGGAGCCGAGGATCCAGAAGCGGCCGGAGGCGAGGATCTCGATGGTCTCCCGCCAGGCTCCGCCTCCCGCTGACCTGGCCGCAGGTGTGCCCGCACAGGTCTCGCCCGTGGGCGCCTGCCCGTAGTCCCTGACCCTCACGAGGGTGAACAGGGCCAGGCACAGCGTGACGGCACCGATCCCCGCGAAACAGCTCCGCCAGCCCCACTGGTCGGTCACCCAGGCCAGGGGCGTGGTGGCCCCGATGGCCCCCACGTTGCCCACGGCCAGGAACAAGCCGGTGAGGGTGGCAAAGTCCCCGGGGCGAAACCACTGGGAGAAGGCCTTCATGCCGGGGACGAAGACCCCCCCCACACCGAATCCGATGAGGGCCCGGCCCGCGGCGGCCCACTGGACGGTCGGGGCCGCGGCGAAGACCGCGCACCCCACCGCCGCAGTCAGAGACCAGAGAGCCACCACACGACGGGGGCCCATGCGATCCGCCAGATGGCCCACCAGGGGCTGCTCCAGGGCGTAGAGGTAGAAATACATGGAGGACATGAGGCCCAGGGCCGTGGCGTCGGTGTCAAAGGCATCGAGGAGGTCGGGCACGATGACGGAGACCGCGGCCCGATGGAAGTACACGAAGAAGTACACGGCGGAGATGACGCCGAAGACGGTCCATCGGTGGGGATCGGGGCGGGGGTGCGGGGGGGATGGGAGCATGACGGGGGCTGGCCGGGCTCAGGGGGCGCGGAGAAACGACAGGAGCAGGATGCGGCACGAATGCTCCAGGGCCGAGGCCCAATGAAAGGCCTCCCAGAGGTCTGCTCCCCGAGAGAACGTCCCATGGCCCCGGACCACCACGATTCTGGCCGACCCCAGGGCCCGGGCGATGGGCACGGCCGCCTCGCGGGGGTCATGGGGTGCCGGGGAGGGGATCACCTCCACCGTCGGGAAATAGCAGGCGCCCTCCAGGTCAACGGGCTCGATGCGATCCCGTCTGAGGGACAAAGCCACCACCGCGGGTGGGTGGGCGTGGACCACGGCGCCTGCATCCTCCTGCCGGTACACGGCCAGGTGGACCGGCAGCTCGCTGGAGGCCGCAGGGGCCGCGGCCCCGGGGTCGGCCAGATCCACGGGGACCAAGTGGCGCCCGGCGAGGCGCCCCAGGGGGGCCCCCCGGTGCGTCACCCAAACGCATTCCCGCATCCGGACGCTCAGATTTCCGCTGTGGGAGGTGTTGAGCCCCTGAAGAAAGAGATCTCTGCCCACTTGCTGGAACGCCCGCAACAGGGAAGGGGAAGGCTTGGATCGACTGGCCAACGGGACGATCCTCTCTGCGCATGGAACTTGGACGGTTATAGCCTACGTGCCGGACGGGTGTCAACGGCCGGATCCGAGCGTCCCGGGGGTGCCCGAAGCGCAGGGCCGGGGTGTCAGGCTTCCAAAAAGAGCGGGATCTCATCTTGAAGCGCGCCAGGGGACCGGTTAGACTTGCCATAAAGTGCCCGGGGCGAGGGAAGAAGGCCCGGGGCGGGCCGGGTCAAGACCTGCGAGAGAGGAGGATGTCATGGCGATTTACAAGTGCAAGAGCTGCGGGGCGGTGGCCCCCGAGGCGGGGCATCTGTGCGATCCCACGGAGGCCGGAAAGGTGTACAGCTGCGAGTACTGCGGCGCCCAGTCGGCCAAGAAGAAGCACATCTGCAAGCCCAAGCTCCAGGAGGTCAAGTACTTCTGCGAGGGGTGCGGGCGGGTGGCCGTCAAGGAGGACGAGGTCTGCAAACCCAAGGCCGTGGGCAATTGATCCGGTCCGACGGCCCGCCAGGCGCGGCGGGCCGTCGCTCTTCTCACTGGCGGATCTGCGCCTTCTGCAGGCGTCCGCTGTAGTCGATGAAGACGGTCTTGATCTCCGTGAACTCACGGATGGCCTCGGTGCCCGCCTCGCGGGTGCCCGCCCCCGTGCTTTTCACCCCGCCGAAGGGAAGGTGCACCTCGGCCCCGATGGTGGGGGCGTTCACATACGTGATCCCCGACTCCAGATCCTGAATCGCCCGCATGGCCAGGTTCACGTTGCGCGTGTAAATGGAAGTGGACAGCCCGAACTCCACGTCGTTGGCCACGGAGACGGCTTGCTCGTAGCCCGAGACGCGTATGACGCTGAGCACCGGGCCGAAGATCTCCTCCCGGGTGATGCGCATGCCGTGGTCCGCCTCGAACACAGCGGGCGTCAGAAAGAAGCCCGCATCGTACGGCGCCCCGGACAGCTTCCTTCCGCCGCACAGGAGCCTCGCCCCTTCGGCCTTTCCGATATCGAGGTAATCCAGGACCTTGCGTTCCTGATCCGCGCTGGCCACAGGGCCCACATCCACGGTGGGGTCCAACGGGTCTCCCAGCCTGAGGGCCCCAACGCGCTCCAGGAGCCTCCCCAGGAACTCGTCGTACACCCGTTCGTGGAGGATGAGGCGGCTCGTGGCCGTGCACCTCTGGCCCGCCGTGCCGAAGGCGCCGAAGAGGACTCCATCCAGGGCCAGTTCCAGGTCCGCATCGTCCATGACGAGCATGGGGTTCTTGCTCCCCAGCTCCAAGCCCACCCGCTTGAGAAGACCCGCCGCCCGGACGTACACGTCCCGGCCCGCGGCCACCCCCCCGGTGAAGGATACCGCCCGTACCCCGGCATGCTCCACCATGGCGCGACCCACGGTCTCCCCCGGCCCCACGACCATGTTCATGACCCCGGGGGGCAGGCCCGCCTCCTGGAAGATCTCCACGAGCCTCGCCCCGCAAAGGGGCGTGAGGCTCGCCGGTTTGAAGACCACCGTGTTGCCGGCCACCAGGGCCGCAGCGATCTTCCAGCAGGGGACGGCGACCGGGAAATTCCACGGAGTGATGCAGCCCACCACGCCCACGGGCTGCCTCACGGTCATGCAGAGCTTGTCCGGAAGCTCCGAGGGCGCGGTCTCGCCCAGGAGCCTCCTGCCCTCCCCGGAGACGTACTGGAGAAAGTCGATGGCCTCCTGGATCTCGCCTCTCCCCTCGGAGATGACCTTCCCCATCTCGCGGGTGACCATCGAGCCCAGATCGTCCTTTCGTTCTTGCATCAAGGCAGCGGCCCGAAGCAGGATCTCCGCCCGTTTGGGTGCGGGGCAACGCTTCCACATGGGGAAGGCCTTCTTGGCAGCCTCGATGGCGGCCACGGTGTCCTCGGCCGTGCCCTCGGGAAACACGGCCAGGGTCTCGCCGGTGGCGGGGTTTCGGGTCCGGATGCAAGAGCCGCCGCGGGGATCCAGCCATCTTCCGTCGATGAAAAACCCGTACTTTTTCACTGCCACCTCCCATACGGGAGCCTCCCGGCTGGGCACCACCTGCGCTCCCATCCGATCCGGAAGAGGCATCCCCTACCGATGAGGGTACCTTGCCCTCGCCATGGATTCCAGAGCGGCAAGTGGTTGGGGGGATCCGTGGGACGACGACCCGCATGGGATCCCCGCAAGGCATCGAGGGAGAGCCCCGGAGGGCGGCTCGCGCGCGGGCAACGGGCTTGGATCAGGGAGCCGACCGGTGCATCAACCGGGTACTGGGCATGGCGCGGTCCAGCAACTCCACCAAGTGCAGGACCTCGAAGTCGGCCCCCAGTCGCGAGGCCACCTCCTGGATCTGCAGGATGCACCCCGGGCAGCTCGTCACCACGGCCCGGGCGCCCGTGGACAGGATGTCCCGGACCTTCCAGGATCCGACTTCCACGGAGATCTCCGGGTGGGTCATGCTGAAGGAGCCTCCCCCGCCGCAACACCGGGCGGGATCGACCATCTCCAGCAGTTCCACCCCCTGGATGGCGCCCAGGAGCTCTCGAGGTTCGGCCCTGACGCCCATGCCGCGGGCATGATGGCAGGGGTCGTGATAGGTCACCCCAAGCGGCTGGGGCAACGTCAGGCCTTCCAACGGCGGGTTGGCGACGAGGAACCGCGCCAGATCCTGGATCCTCTCGCTCAGGGCCTCCACCCGGGCCCGTTCCCCGGAGGGCAACAGCTCGGCCGCCGATCGGTACTCCTCGCGCAGGGTGGAGCCGCACGTGGCGCACAGGGTGAGGACGGCATCCGCCTGGGTGTCGGCGAAGGCCCCGGCGTTTCGCCGGACCAACTCCAGCCCGTCCTCCACGTCTCCCGTGAGCAGCACCGGGGCGCCGCAGCAAACCTGGGCCCGGGGGAAGATCACCTCCCACCCCTGGCCGGTCAGGACCCGCAGGGCCGCATCCCCCACGGGGGAGTCCACGAACTCCAGGTAGCATCCGCTGAAGAGGGCCACGCGGCCCCTGGGAGCGACCCCCGGTGCCGGCGGGCTCACCTCCGGGATCCGATCCCGAAGGCAGCGTCGGGCCAGGGGCGGGAGGGCGCGCCCCCCGGCCAGCCCCGAAAAGAGCGTGGGGAGATGCCGCAGCCGGCCGCGGCCGGCCTCGGGCCCCAGCGTCTGAAGGGCCGCCGCCACCCCCAATGCCCGGCCCAGGGCCCTGCGGTCCTTGAGAAGCCGGCGGAAGGCCAACCGTTTGGCCAGGGGGAGCCCTTTTTGGGTCACCACCCGGCGCCGTCCCTCCAGGATGATTCGGTGGGAGACGATGCCCGGGGGGCAGGCCGCCTCACAGGCCTTGCACAGAAGGCACATGGAGAGGATCTCTTCCATGCGGGAGGTGAGCTTGAGCTGGCCGCTCAGGAGGCCCCGGACCGTGTCCACCCGGCCCCGGGAGGCCAGGGTCTCCACACCCAGGGCCATGTACACGGGACAGGCCGAAAGGCAGAAGCCGCAACCGGTGCACTTTTCAGCTTCGCGCATGAGATCGTCATCGGGCAACATGGCAGTCCTCTGAGCCGTTCGTCATTCGGTGTGGAGCGTTCGGCGGCAAAGACCGGATCAACCCGGTGGGCATTCGTGACAGCCCTGCGCACCACAGCCTCAGTTCTCTTCTCACTTCACCGGAAATGTGGCTGCGTCCGCCAGAGATCTCGGTAACGGCCACGCAGTCCCGCACCGACCGTCTCGACACCCTGAAGAACCGCCGGGATTCCGCCTTGCTTCCACCGCTTCTCTCCGCCACACTCCACGCGATGGACATGGCCGCGCGCCCGAACGGATCGGTGAGCGCGTACTTCTGCTCCGGTGGGGAACCCGTCGTGACCTCGCGCACGCGGTCAATGAAAGCCAGGGCGCGCTGATACACCCCGAGTCCTGCGAAGTCGAAAACCCCGTCAGCTTCCTGCTCAGAGCTGGACAACATCTCAGGGTGCTGCTCTTTCATCGCCCTCGTCTGCCCGCTCCTTGATCAACGCCGAACGCCGAACTGCCTAAACAAACTTCCCCGGATTCAGGATGCCGTTGGGATCCAGGGCGCGCTTGATGCTGCGCATGACGCGCATGCCCACGGCATCGACCTGGAGGTCCATGAAGGGGAGCTTCTCCAGGCCCACCCCGTGCTCCCCCGAGAGGGTCCCCCCGCAGGACACGGTGAACTCAAAGAGGTCCCGGGAGGCCTCGTGGAAACGCTGCATCTCCTCGTCCGATCCCGTCTCCAAGAAGAAGATGGGGTGCATGTTGCCGTCCCCGGCATGGCCCAGGATGACCACGCGCAAGCCGTACTGCCGGGCCACCTCATGGGTGCGGGCCACGAGCTCCGGGATGCGGCTGGCCGGCACCGTGGCGTCGTGGGAGATCCGCCGTCGGCCCTGGCGCATGAGGGCCACCGTGCCCATGCGCCTCCCCTTCCAGAGCTGGTCGCTCTCCTCCTGGGTCCGGGCCACCGCCACGTCCAGGGCGCCGTGCTCCCGGCAGAAGGCCTCCACCGTGCGGGCCTGGCGTGCCACGGACTCCTCGAAGCCGTCCACCTCGATGATGAGCATGGCCCCGGCCTCGGTGGGCAGGCCCAGGCGCATGAGGCCCTCCACGGCCTGGAGGTAGGCTTGGTCCATGAACTCCAGCGTGGCGGGGACGATGCCCGCGCTGACGATCCGGGAAACCATCCGGGTGGCTTCCTCCACGGTGCGAAAGCTGGTGAGGATGGTCCGTTTGGCCTCGGGCTTGGGGATGAGGCGCACGGTCGCCTGGGTGATGACCCCCAGGGTGCCCGCGGATCCGCAGAAGAGGCGGGTGAGGTCATAGCCCGTGACGTCCTTGACGGCCCGGCTCCCCGTCTTGAGGACCTCGCCTCCGGCCAGGACCACTTCCAGGGCCAGGATGTAGTCCCGCGTCACGCCGTACTTGAAGCAGTGGGGCCCCCCGGCGTTGGTGGCCACGTTGCCGCCGATGAGGGACATGCTGTACGAGGCCGGGTCGGGCGGGTAGAACATGCCCTGGGCCTCCACGGCCTGGTGGAGCTTGAGGGTCACCAATCCGGGCTCCACCACGGCCAGTCGGTCCTCGGTGCTGATCTCCAGGATCCGGTTCATCTGATTCATGGCCAGGACGATGCCCCCCTTGTTGGGGGTGGTGGTGCCGCAGAGGCTGGTGGCCCCGCCCCGGGGGGTCACGGGGATTCGCTCCTTGTCGGCGATGGCCAGGATGCGGGATACCTCCTCCCGGGTGCGTGGGAGGAGCACCAGCTCGGGGTTGCCCCGGGCGTAACAGTCGTGGGAGTACGCGTACAGGTCCTCGGGCGTGTGAAGGCAGCGCCGGGGATCCACCACGTCTCTGAACCTGCGGATGAGGGATTTCTTCACGGATGGTTTCCTCTCTGAAGGCTCGATGGAAGGCGTGCCCGCAGCGCGCGCATTGGATTTATCATACCCGATGGCGGACCTTGAGGAAAGGAGGCGGGGGGGTGACGCCGGGCCGGGGGTCATGGGCGGCGCCAGGGTGCCGGGCGCTCAGAGCCGCCCGGAAAGGAGCAGGGCTGCGGTGACAAGGGCTGCGGCGAGGCGGTAGTACCCGAAGATCCCCAGGCCGTGGCGGCTCAGGTACCCCACCATCCATCTGACCGCCAGCACGGCGGAGACGAACGCCGCTGCGAACCCCACGGCCATGGATGTCCAGTCAAAGGCCGCCAGCATGGCCTGGCCGTGCCGGAGGGCGTCCGAGGCCGTGGCCGCCCCCAGGGTCACGACGCCCAGGAGGAAGCTGAACTCCACGGCGGCGGGGAGGGACAGGCCGGCCGCGAGCCCACCCAGGATGGTGGCCAGGCTCCGGCTCACCCCGGGCCACATGGCCACGCACTGGATCAGGCCGATGAGCACGGCCCCGGGCCAGGCCATTGCCTCCAGGGCGCTCCCGGCCCGCGACGGCCGTCTGCGCATTTGCGAGGCCACCCACAGGATCACCGCCCCGCCGGCGAACCACGCCCCCACCACAGGCCACGGCCCGAAAAGATGAGACTTGATCCGGCCCTCCAGCAGGAGGCCCACAATGGCGGCGGGGAGAAAGGCCAGGCCGACGCTCACGGTAAGCCTGCGCCCGGCCGGGTCCCGGCCCAGGACGCCCAGGGCCATGCCCCTGACCCGCCTCGCATACAGGAAGAGCACAGCCATGATGGCCCCGCCCTGGATGCAGATGGCGTACGCGTCAGAGGCCTCCTTGCGGTTTCGCGCTTCAGGGGACTCGGCGTCGGTGCGCCCTCCGATCCCCATGATTCGCTGGGCCAGGAGCAGATGGCCCGTGGAGCTGACCGGCAGGTACTCGGTGACGCCTTCCACAACTCCCAAGACCAGTGCTTGGAAGGGGGACATGGCGTCAGCGGCGGTCCCCTGCCTGGGCGAGGCAGCGCCGGCCCCGGACATGTCGATCCACCCCCAAGAAATCGCCAGGCCAAAGACCAAGACGCACGTCAGACGGCGCCGTCCCACGAGACAGGCCTCCAAATCGACTCGGGCTCACCATTCCCGAAAGGGATGGTTCAACCCCACGCCATCGGGTTTTCTCGGTTTTCCGGTCACCCAAGATATACCAGTTCTTCCGTGCAGGCAACGAAGCCGCTGGCAGCCATCAGACGACGAGTCTTGGGCGAGGTTTCAGGGTATTCGAAGGACCAGAGTTCTCGGGATCAGAGATCAACGAAAGACACGGATGCGGCCTTCGTCTGAACTGGCCACCTGTCCCACCTCGACGCAAAACGTCCCTCGCGTCTCCATGCCTTTCAGGAGTGCCTGGACGCTTGCCTCGGGCACGGCGATGAGGAGACCTCCGGAAGTCTGGGCGTCCGCCATGCAATCGATCAGCAGAGGGTCCGGTGATTCCTCCACCACCACGAAGCGTTCGCAGTATTGACGGTTGGCAAAGGTTCCCGCCGGGATCATGCCCATGCGGGCCATTTCCAGGGCCGACGGGAGGATAGGGACTCGCCGAGCCCACAGATGGATCTCCACCCGAGAGGCGCGGGCCATCTCCAAGGCGTGCCCCATCAGGCCGAAGCCCGTGACGTCCGTGCAGGCATGGACCCCAGCCTCTTGCATGGCCTCAGATCCGTTTCGATTGAGGGTGGTCATCCACCGAACCGCCTCTTGTTCAGCCTCCGCCGAGAGCATCCGTCCCTTGATGGCCGTAGCGAGAATCCCCGTTCCCAGGGGTTTGGTGAGGAATAGTCTGTCCCCCGGCCTCGCCCCTGCGTTGGTGACCAGTCGATCCGGGTGCACCACGCCGGTCACGCTCAGGCCATACTTCATCTCGGGATCGTCTACGCTGTGCCCGCCCACGAGGATGGCCTCGGCCTGATGAATTATCTCCATGCCGCCCAGAAGCAACTCCTGGAGGACCGACATGGGAAGGCGGGTGCGCGGAAAGCAGACCAGGTTCATGGCGGTTAGGGGACGGCCGCCCATGGCGTACACGTCGCTGAGCGCGTTGGCCGCAGCGACGCGGCCGAAGTCCCTGGGATCGTTGACGATGGGGGTGAAGAAATCCACTGTTTGGATCAGGGCCAGATCTTCTCGGATTCGGATGACCCCCGCGTCGTCAGAGCTTTCCCAACCCACAAGAAGGTCCGGATGGGCTTGAACCGGCAGTGCCTTGAGGATTCCCTCCAGGTCCCCTGGAGGCAGTTTGCTGGCTCAGCCTGCGGCCCTGACGCCCTCCGAGAGCCGCACCGATTCCTGTTCGGCCATCATCGTCCTCCATCGATTCTCAAACGGGACCGGCTCAAAGGCTGATCAGCCTGTTGGCGGCCCACAAGACCTCCAGGATCGCCAGCACGTTGGAGACGGTGCCCACCGCAAGCGGGTCCGCCACGCCCGAGTGGTTGAGGCAAGTCCCGCACGCCAGCACCCTTGCCCCTGTCCGCTCCAGGCTCCGGATCTGTTCGAGAACCGGGGATCCCGCCAAGGCCGGCCTGACGCCTGCGTTGAGCAGGACAATGTGGGAGATCTGCGGGGCGAACTGGGCCAAGGTGTCGAGGCACGCGGCCATGAGTTTGGCGGCCAACTGCTCACTCCCGCGACCCACGCCTTGGGGCGAGACGTACACCACCGTCCCTTTGTTCCCCTCGACTTGCCAGACCACTTCTTGCCCAATGGTTGCCCGTCCTCCGATCCCCTGGCGATCCGCACATGAAAGGCCCCGCCGCTTCCTCGACGGTCACCGCGTGCCCCTGGCCTTCTGCAAAGCGCCGCACTTTGATGCAGGCGCCCTTACTGTCCAGTATCACCCGAAGCCGGGATCCTTGCAGTCGCTCCAGCGCCTCTCTGGTCTGGATCACGGGCTGCGGACACGCCAGACCCCTGCATTCCAGGACTTGCTCCTCGTCCATATTCTTCCTCCCCTGCGGTCCGTGGCCATGGGTTTCCCCATCCGTCCCTCCCAACGGAGGTCGGTTCGTCCACATGTCGGAAAGGGGGTTCTGTGCTTGCATTGATAGTCACGATTCTGTAAATTGATGATATCAATCATAGTAGATTGCTGTCAATCCGCGTCAGGCACCTGGAAGCAGGTCCTGGAATGGGTGAGTGAGAAGCGCAAGAAAGCATGGATGTCTCCGTCCCGCGATGGTTCCTCCTCTCTGCGTGGCCCTATCACGCCATCCGGCTCGGGCTGGCCGGGCTGTTCCTGTACGCGGGAGCGCTCAAACTCCTGGACACCCGAGCCTTTGCCCGGATCATATCCGCCTACGAGCTCGCTCCGGATTGGAGCGTGTCCTTCCTGTCCGTTGGGCTTCCCCTGGCGGAGATCCTCGCGGGGCTGGGGCTGGCCTTGGGAATCCGTGGAAGCCTGAGCCTCGTTACGGGCCTTCTGATCATGTTCGTTCTGGTGCTCGCTTTGGGCGTGATGAACGATCTGGAAATCGACTGCGGCTGTTTTTCGGCGCAGGAAGCCCAGGAGCGGGGAGGCCTGAAGGCCGCCTTCTATCGCGACATCGGCTTTGTGGCGGCGGCCGGCTACCTGTACTGGTGGCGATGGGCTCACCAGAGGAGAAAGGCAGCGCTTCCGGTCGGGAAGAAGAATGACAAGGAGGTAGTGGGTAAATGAGGAAGACGAGAAGAGACAGGGTTCTTGCGGCGGGGACGGCTCTGTGCACGCTCATGTTGTTTGCCGGGGTTTCTGAATCCTGGGGAGCCAAGGAACTGGACACGGAGAAGATCGCAGTGAACTTCCTGCGGGAGGTGGAGCGGGGTGGGTATCAGGTCGTTGGGACCGAGGAGCTGAAGGGGTGGATCGACCAGAAGAAGGACGTGCTCGTCGTGGACACGATGCCGTTTGAGGACAGCTACAAGAAGCAGCACATCCCCGGTGCGGTCCAATTCGAGTTCCCTATCCCCGAAGTCACCCAGCTGGACGATCAGAAGCGAGCGGCCTTCGAAAAGCTCCTGGGACCGGACAAGGGGCGCGCCATCGTAATCTATTGCGGATTCACCAAGTGCACCCGCAGCCACAACGGGGCCATGTGGGCCCGCAAGCTGGGGTACACCAACGTATTCCGCCATCCCGGGGGAATCAAGGCGTGGGTGGACGCGGGCTACCCGGTCGAGAAGGTCAAGTGAGAATCAGCCTCTTTGCGCGAAGCCCCGAGGGACGCCCGGCGGCTGAGGCCGAGGACGTCCCTCGCCGGGTGGCCCTGCGTGCCGAGGATCTTTTTCGGGCTCGGGAGGCCCTCTGCGCCGAGGCGGTGTTGTGGGCGCTGAACAGTGGGCTTCGCGGGGGGCTCCCCCCGGAGCACGCGCGCCGGCTGGCGTCGGGCTTTCCCAAGGGGATGGGTGGGGCTGGGTGCGCGTGCGGGGCCCTCAGCGGCGCGGTCCTGGGACTGGGCCTCTTCCTCGGGCCCACTCGAGCGGATCGTCGGAGCGCAGCCGGGCTGCGTCGCCTGACCCGCGAGCTTTACCGTCGGTTCATCGGGGAATTCGGGTCTGCCTGCTGCGGCGCTCTGTGCAGGGCTTCGAAAGGCAGCGGGAGGTCCCATTTCCGGCAGTGCACAGCGATCACGGGGAGAGCAACGCAGATCGCAGCCGACATCATCCTGCGGGTCAAGCCCGAGATCCTGAAACAGCTCGACGGGGAGTTCCTGGCTCGGCCGGGCGCCCGGATGGATGCCGGCTTGAGAAGGATGATGGCTCAGGTCGTGGGGGAGAGGTGATGCCCCAGGGGATTGACGGACGCACCTGCCGAGTGACGAGGGCGCGCCTCACCCACGTTGGGCTCCGGTCCCCCTTCCCAGCGCCTCGCGGACCCTGCGGGCCAGGATGTCGCGGGAAAACGGCTTTTGCAGGAACTGCACGCCTGGCTCCAACACGCCTTCATGGTCGATGACGTCGGCCGTGTACCCGGACATGTACAGGCATCGCAGCTCGGGCCGCGGGGAGCGGAGCAGATGGAAGAGTTCTCGGCCGTTCATTCCCGGCATGATGACATCGGTGAGAAGGAGGTGGATCCGGCCCCGGTGCTCTCCGGATAGCCGGATCGCCTCCTCGGGCGTGCCGGCGCTGAGGACCCGGTAGCCCAGGTCCTCGAGGACGATCCGGCTCAATGCCAGGACCTCCGGTTCGTCCTCCACGAGGAGAATCGTCTCCGAGCCTCCCTCCACCGGGACTCCTTCTCCGCAATGGGTCGAGGCCGCCACAGACCCAAGCCGCGGAAGGTAGATCGACATGGTCGTTCCCTGCTCCGGCTGGCTGGACACTTGGATGAATCCGTCGTTCTGCTTCACGATGCCGTACACCGTGGCCAACCCCAACCCCGTCCCCTTGCCGATCTCTTTTGTGGTAAAGAAGGGCTCGAAGAGATGCTCCAACACCTTCTCGTCCATGCCACATCCGTCGTCGGCCACGGCCAGGATCACGTACTCCCCCGGGAGCGAGCCGGCGTGCTCCACACAGAAGGCCTCATCCAGCACCACGTTTGCGGTCTCGATGCTGATCTTCCCGGATCCTCCAATGGCGTCGCGGGCGTTGACCACCAGATTGGCCAGGATCTGATCGATCTGGGAAGGGTCCACCATGACGGTCCAGAGGTCCGGGCCGGGACTCCACGTCAGGTGGATGTCCTCCCCGATCAGCCGCCTCAACATCTTGAGGAGATCCTCCACCGTCTCGTTGAGATCCAGGGCCTGGGGGCTGACGGCTTGCCTGCGCGCGAAGCCCAGGAGCTGTCGCACGAGATCCGCGGCGCGCATTCCGGCCTTCTGGATTTCCACGAGGCCGGCGCGAAGAGGGCTGTCCGGCTCGATGCTTGCCAGTGCCAGGTCGGCATATCCCAGAATGGCCGTCAGCTTGTTGTTGAAGTCGTGGGCCACCCCCCCCGCCAGCCGCCCCACGGCCTCCATCTTCTGCGCTTGCCTCAACTGGGCCTCGAGCCTTTGCCTCTCGGCATCGGCCCGGACACGCTCCGTGATATCGAGCAGGAAGTTGAGGGTCGCCGGATTCCCCTGCCACTCGATGGCCACCACGTTCAACTCCACCCACAGCGTCTCTCCGCAGCGATGCAGGATCCGGAATGGGTATCGATTGGGGACTTCCACGCCTTGCTGACGCTTGAGGTGCCGATCCAAGACCATGGGGCGGTCGTCGGGATGGATGAACTCGATGAACGGCCGGGACGTCAATTCCTCCTTGCTGTGTCCGATGATCTGCGCGGTCCGGGCGTTGACGAACCTCAGGAAGCCTCCCTGGGCCACGAAGATCGCCTCACCGGCGTTCTCCACCAGGATGCGGTACTTCTCCTCGCTCTCCCGGAGGGCGGCCTCGGCCCGTTTGCGCTCCGCGATGTCGCGCGAGACGCCGAAAAGACCGATCAGGGCCCCTTCCGCATCCCGGATGCCTTTGACCGTGTTTTCCATCCAGAGGGTGGACCCATCCTTTCGGTAGTACTCCAGCTCGATGATCAACGACCGATCCGGGTCCGCGTCCCCGGCCGCCTCCCGCCTCATCTCCTCCTCGAATCGCTGTTGGACCCGGCGGCACGACTCGGGCGTGAGCATCTGCTCCAGGGAATGCCGCTTGCGCTCCTCCGGGGTGAAGCCCAAGATCTTCTCGATGGAGGGACTGACGTATGTGGTGTGGAAGCCCTCATCCGTGGTCCAGACGATGTCGACCATCTTCTCGGCGAGGAACCTGAACTTCTCCTCGCTTTGCTTCAGGGCCTCCTCCGCCTGTTTGCGGGCCGTGACGTCATCGTACAGGATGAACTGCTTGCGGGAAGGGAGGGTCACCGGACGGAAGAGGATGGTCTTGATCCCTCCGCCTTTGCACACGACGTCGAAGGTGCGTGGCCGCATCTCAAGCTCCGGATAGCGGCCCAGATCCTCCTTCCATGTCTCCCGAACCATGCGTCGGTAATCGGCATCCGGGTAGGCCAGCCTGAACCACTCCCTGCCCGTGGGGATCTGGGAGAGCTCGTAGCCGAACATCTGCACGAATGCGTCGTTCACGTACTCGTACCGGCCTTGTTCGTCGATCAGGCTCATCCCCAGGGGGGACTTGTCGCTGAGCATCCGGAAGCGCTCCTCGCTCTCCCGCAGGGCCTGCTCCATGCGCTTCTGCCGGGTGACGTCCCGAAAGCTCCACAGCCGGCCTGCCATGCGCCCCTCCTGGAGCAGGGGGCAGGAAAACCGCTCGAAGAACCGGCCGTCCTTGAAGGCAAGGGTGTCCCAGTCCTGGTCGGTGGACTGGTAAAGCGCCTGGACCTTGGCGAGAAAGGCCTGGGGATCCACGAGCTGCTCGAGGACAGAGTCGAGCAGGGCCTGATCATCGCGCGATGCCACCAGATCAGCCGGTATGCGCCACATCTCCTGGAAGCGGGAATTGGTGTGCAGGACGCGCCCCCCATCGTCGATGACGAGGATCCCGTCCGCGGTGGATTCGATGATGGCGTTGAGTTCGTTCTGCGTCTTCTTCTGGGCCGCAGTGGCCTGCTCCCACTCGTGCTTGAGCCCTTCCAGTTCGGCGACCCGCCGCCGGCACTCGGCCAACTCCGCTTGGAGCCGTGTGTCGCTTCCCTTGTGCTTTCCCATGACGCCGCTCCGGGAGAGATGATCCCAACCGCACCGGCCTGAGAGGCGAGCGATCGGGCCGCGCCTGATCCCCATCTTATGACCGTACCGCACCCAAAGGTCAATACACCGCTCCCGGTGGCCGCCGGGCGGCCAACGGCAGGAGCGGGGTGGGGCTTCCCGTCAAACCAGGCCATCGCGTGCAGAAGGGGGGCTTGACATGGAGTGGCATTCCTCCTACTATCGTAACACCAACAAGGAGCGCACCGTGTCCCGGGTCACCCGCTTCGGCATCTCCATGGACAGCCGACTTCTGGAGCGGTTCGACGAACGCATCCGGTCCAAGGGGTACAGCAATCGATCGGAAGCCATTCGGGACCTGATCCGGGACAGCTTGGTGGAAGCGGAGTGGGAGGGGGGGGAGGCCGAGACCCTGGGGACCATCACCATCGTGTACGACCACCATACCCGGGAGATCTCCAATGCCCTCACGCGTCTTCAGCACGACTTCTTCCGCTCCATCGTATCCACCACCCACATCCACGTGGACGAGCACAACTGCCTGGAGGTGCTCATCGTGCGGGGCAAGGGCGGGGAGATCAAGCGCATTGCGGATCGCCTCATCGGGACGAGGGGGGTCAAACACGGAAAGCTCTCCGTGACCACCACGGGGAGGCACCTGACCTGATTTTTTTTGCCCTGAAGGTAGCACGGCGCTTGAAATGATGCTACCGGAAAGGAGAGCGAGGCATGCATATTCCCGACGGCTATCTGGGGCCGGTGACGTACGGAGGGCTCTGGGCGGCCATGGCCCCCGTCTGGGCGCACGCCTCCAGGCGGGTCAAGGCCGAGGTCCGGACCGCCCAGGTACCCCACCTGGCCATGGCTGCCGCGTACAGCCTCATCGTCATGATCTTCACCATCCCGCTTCCGGGGGGCACCACGGCTCACATGACCGGCGCCGCCCTGGTGGCCATCCTCCTGGACCCGTGGGCCGCGGTGCTGGCCGTGTCCGTCGCGCTCATCATCCAGGCCCTGATCTTCGGGGACGGCGGCATCACGGCCCTGGGAGCCAACTGCTTCAACATCGCCTTTGTGGGGAGCCTGGGGGGATACTGGACGTACCGCCTGGCGTCGGGCCTCGCGGCAAGGGTCAAGGGCGGTCAGGCAAGAGGTGCCGGGAGGACTCCCACGGCGCTCCATTTGACGGCCGGCGCCATAGCGGCCTACGCATCGGTCAATCTGGGGGGCCTGTGCACCGCGGTGCAGCTCGGCATCCAATCCACGATCCACCCGGGGAGCCCCAATCCCCAGTATTTCCCGTACCCCATGTCGGTGACCCTTCCGGCGGTCATGGTCCCGCACCTGACCGCGGTGGGGGCCTTGGAGGGTGTGGTCACCTCCTTGGTCCTGGGATTCATCCGAAGGGTGCAGCCGGACATGGGGCGGGCGTGGAAGTCGGCCCTGGGGATCGTCCTGCTGGTCTCCATGTGGCCCATTTCCTCCACCCAGGCCCACGAGTTCTGGATCGAGGCCCGGGGCGGGCAGTACGCGGTGGTCTTCGGGCATGGCGACAGCCGCGAGGAGTTCGACACCAGCAGGATCAAGAAGGTCAGGGCCCTGGACGCCTCGGGTGGGGAGATGACGGTCAACTCCCAGAAGGCGGACAGGGCGGTCATCCTCAGGCCCCAGGGGGCCCCTTGCGTGATCGCCGTGGAGATCGACGGGGGGTACTGGTCCAAGACCATCTACGGCTGGAAGAACGTTGGCAAGAGCAAGGCCAGCCGGGTAATCGAGGCCAATCGCACCCTCAACTTCTCCAAGGCGATCCTCTCCTGGGACGAGCCGGCCCTGATGCCCGCAGGGGAGGCGGCCATGGACCTGGTGCCGCTGGGAAAGCCCGCTCCCGGGGGCGGGAGCCTGGGGGTTCGGGTGTTGTCACAGGGCAGGCCGTTGGCTGGGGCGGAGGTTCTGGGAAAGGACCACCAGAGAATCGGCTCCACGGACGGGGAGGGGGTCATCCAGATTCCCCTGTCCAAGGGCCGCCATGTGCTCACCGTGACCCACAAGGAGCCTCTGAAGGGCGATCCGGATGCGGACTTCCTGAGTCTGACCGCGACCCTGACTTTCGAGGTGGGGCCATGAGGGGGGAAGGCAGCACGCAGGAGGCAAGAGGCGTGAAGAGCGGGACGTTGGGCGTTGGGCGTTGGGCGTTGGGGGGAAGACGCTTCACCGAAAGGGCCTTGCCCGCCCCCCCACGCCGGAGAAGGATCACCATGCATCTCGTCGCGGCCGCCGCATGGGTCGCAGTCCTCGGCTCGTCGGCCTGGGGGCACACCATCCACTATGCCGTGGAGCCCAAGGGCATGACGGTCCGCGTCTTTTATGCCGCAAACGATCCGGCGAGCTATGCGGAATACGAACTCATGGGGCCGGGCGACACCTTGCCCCATCAGACGGGCCGCACGGACAAGAACGGGTGCGTGTCGTTTCTCCCCGACCGTCCGGGAGTCTGGCAGGTGAAGGTCCTGGGGGAGTCCTCCCATGGGTTCCACGGGGTCACCATCGACGTGAGGGTGGATCAACAACTGGGGCTCGAGTCCTTCTCCAAGCCCCTTCTGGCCACCCACACCAAGCTCATCACCGGCATCAGCCTCATCATTGGCGTTGCCGGCATCTACGCGTATCTGCGGTCCCGGAAGCGGACCGATGAGCCCAGCGGAAAGCAGGCCAATACCCATCAGTGAGGAGGCAGTGATATGAAGAGGATCGTCTTCGCGGTGTTGCTGGTGCTGTTCCTCTGGCCGGCCGGTGCTTCCGCCCACCACGGGGGGGTGAGCCTGGCCTTCGGCCCCGGGACGCCCATCGAGACCAATTCCCCCCTGACCCTTCCCCAGGGCGGCTTCGTGGTGTCGACCCGGTTCGAACATGTGGATTGGCGGGAGTTCGACTACGCGGAGCCCAACAAGGACGTCTTCAATTTCTACAAGCTGGGCCTCTCGTACGGCATCACGCCGTTCCTGAGCGGGACGATCTGGTTCCCGTACAACTACAAGCATCAGGACAGTCTGGGAGATCTGCAGGGCTTCGGCGACCTGGGGATGCAGTTCATGCTGGGGTTCAACCACAACCCCAGGAAGGGCTGGGGCCTCAACAGCGCCGAGGACACCGCGGCCACCCTGGAGGGGACCGGGACCACGTACTTCGCCGCCATCGCCGGCATGTCGTTTCCAACCGGGAAATGGAAGGAGAAGCTGGGTGGGGAGATCGATCCCGGGATGCAGTCGGGCTTCGGCAGCCCGGCATTCAACCTGGGGTTTGCCGCCGCGCGGCAGGTCTGGGGGCCTCTCTCCATGGTCGCCGACACCGGGCTGGACCTTTACTCCCCCCGAGAGGGTTTCAGATTCGGGACCGAGTGGCGGGTAAACGTGGCCGGCGTCTACGAGATCTGGGGAAGGCCCGAGGCCTTCGTCAACAAGATCGACGGCATCCTGGAGTTCAACTACCTCAACCTGAGCCGCGACAAGGAGAACGGGGACGGGTTGCAGGCCACGGGGGGCAACATCCTGTATCTCACCCCGGGTCTCCGATTCTCATTTCCGGCCCTCCAGAATGCCAGCCTCGGGGTGGGATTGAAGATCCCCATCGTGAAATGGCTCAACGAGAGAAGCGACCAGCAGGGGGGTGAGGGGCTGGAGAAGTTCCGGGTGATCACGACGTTGTCGTTCTTCTTCTAGCGCGGAAGTGACGGCCCGATGGAAGAACGAATCCCAGAGTTTCTGCGCCGCAGGCCGCCCCCGCCGGGTCCTGTTCCCCGCCGGGGCGGCCTGTCGCCGGCGTTCATGGACAAGGCCGTCTCTCACGTCTCGGGGTTTGTGGAGGCGACCTATGCCCAGTGGGACCTGGCGACCCGGGCGGGGTTCCTCCAGGGCCTGGACCCGAGGGTCAAGGTCGTCTTTCTGGTCTTGTTTGTGG
Source organism: uncultured Desulfarculaceae bacterium (assembly GCA_964514105.1). Lineage (GTDB taxonomy): Bacteria > Desulfobacterota > Desulfocorpusculales > Desulfocorpusculum > Desulfocorpusculum > CAZEPJ01. The sequence continues at coordinate 21,513 of CAZEPJ010000060.1, forward strand.
TGGTGGTGAGCCTCAGACGGACGATCCAGGCCCAACTGGCCGTCGCCGCTTTTCTCCTGGTCCTGGTCACCATCTCGCGGGTATCCCTCCGGGCCCTGTATGGACGAACGCTGCCGCTGGCGTTCGTCTTCGGGACGGTGGTGGCCCTCCCCTCCGCGCTCAACATCTTCACCCCCGGCGAGGTGTGGATCCCCATCCTGCACCTCTCGGCCCCCAAGACCATCCTCTGGCTGACCGTCCCCGAGACGGTGGGCATCTCGCGGGAGGGGGCGGCAGGCGTGCTCCTGCTCACGTCCCGGGTGGTCAACTCCCTGACCATCACCTTCCTGGTCCTCTATACCACGCCCATCACGGAGTTCGTCCGGGCCCTCAAGCTCTTTCGCGTCCCGGACACCATGCTCCTGGTGATCCTTCTGGCGTACAAGTACGTCTTCGTCTTCGTCAAGACCATAGAGGGGATGCACCTGGCCCGCAAGGCGCGACTTGCGGGCGGGGTGGATGAGGCCGAGGCCCGGCGCTGGGCGGCGGGGCGCATGGCCCAGATCTTCCGACGTACCCAGCTGCGGTGCGACGAGCTCTTCCGGGCTATGCTGGCCAGGGGGTTCTCTGGTACCATTCAGGTGCGGGAGGCCAGCGCCATGGCACGACGGGATTGGGCTTCGGGGATAGGGGTCCTGGCCGCGGCCGGGGCCTTTTGCATGCTGTGAGGGGATCCGGGAGGGGTTGCCCGTGAACGGCATCTTTGCCCTGGAGGGGGTGCAGTACGCCTACCACGGGAGATTCCTTGCCCTGGCCGGGGTCGACCTGGAGGTGCCGGAGGGGGCGCGGCTCGCCGTCATCGGGGCCAACGGCAGCGGCAAGTCCACGCTGCTGCAGATCCTGGCCGGGCTGGTGTACCCCGACCGTGGCCGGGTCTTCTTCCGGCAGCAGGAGGTCTCCGAGGCCAACCTCAAGGACCGGGCCTTCCTCCGGTTCTTCCGGGAGCGGGTGGGGTTCGTGTTCCAGGATGCCGATGTACAGCTCTTCTCGCCCACGGTCCTGGAGGAACTCATGTTCGGGCCTCTGCAGCTGGGGCTTTCGGAGGACGAGGCCCGGGATCGCAGCCTCCAGGTCATGGAGATGCTCTCCATCTCCGAGCTCGGCGGCCGCCCCTCGTACATGCTCTCCGGGGGGGAGAAGAAACGGGTGGCCATCGGCTCGGTCCTGACCATGAACCCGGAAGTGCTCCTGTTCGACGAGCCCACCAACGGCCTGGATCCCCGCACCCAGAGCTTCCTGGTGGAGCTCATCTTCTCGCTGCACGAAGCAGGAAAGACCGTGGTCATCGCCACCCACGACCTGGTGCTCGTGGACGAGCTCCACGCCCAGGTCGTGGTCCTGTCCGAGGACCACCGGGTGGCAGCCGTGGGCGAAAGCGACGACATCCTCCGGGACGAGGACCTCCTGCTTCGGGTGAACCTCATCCACGAGCACCTCCACCGCCACGACGGCAAGGCCCACCGCCATTTGCATTCGCACCACTTGCTCCATCGGCATTGACGGGCGATGCCGAACCCGCCCCCTTGGGGTTGGCTGTGCGTTTGTCTCCTTCCTAAGGCCCGTCGCTCACCCCTTCGGGGTGACCGCGCCTCCCGGGCACTGGGACGGTCCTTTCAGCGCCTTCACCCGGCTTTCGACGGCGTCAGCATAGGCGTCGAATACCCGAGCGAGAAGGAGGTCTTCGTCTCCGGTCCTGTCCACCTTGTCGGCGAGCACACGGATGTTCGTGTTCGGGTCCACGCACTCCAGCTCACACAGGACCGGGACATCGTCTTCCACAAACAGATCCACCCTCGACCTTGTGATCTCACCATGGCCATAAATGGACATGGCCGTCGTGACAACGAACCGGGCGAACCCCATCACGCTGTCCGGAAGCCGATCCGGTGGAACAAAGCTTCTCCGACTCATGCCGTCGCCTTTGAACAGCCCGGGCTTGCGAACGGCACAGTGGCAACGATCATTGAAGAAGGTCAGGGAGTACTCGCCCAGCTCCACGCCGCGGATATACGGCTGGACGATGGCGCCGCCCCGCTTCCGATCGGCTGCGATGCGCGCGAAGCAGGCGCGGGCCGCTTGGGGCTCTCTGATCTCGAACCGGGATCTCTTGTCGGCGTCCAGCGGGATCCGAGTGCCGAGTCGATTGTACACAAACGTGTCCAGCCCATCGGCCGAAATGGCTGGCTTGATGACGATGTTGGAACCACGCCATGGATCGGCCCGGTCCAGGTCCGCCAGCACATGGTCCAAGGTCCTGCCCCCAAGGGATTCGATGGAACCGAAAGGAGACGGGCCGTCGATGTAGAAACGGGACGGCACGACGCGGCCTCGGGGCTGCATTGGCCCATGTCGATCGATCTGCTCGGCGAGAATCGGCAGGTATCGGTACTTCTGGAAGTTGTCCAGAAGGACCGTGAGACCGTTGATGGCCCGCCTCTTTCCGTCTTCCTCAAGGGCACGGAGCCATTCGACGTACTTCAATGGGAAAAGACACCCGTTCCAGGTTGAGCTGACGAAAACGGCATCGAACCGAATGAAATCGATTGCCCTGTCTTCCCAAGATACGATGCTCACCACATGGCCTCTCTCCATCAATCTTTTGGCCAGTCCCTTGTCGTCGTACCAGCCCTTGCCAGGGTTCCCGTACCACGCGGCGACGTCTCGGTCGTCCTTTGGCTGCTCCAGGCCGGGCTGCACGGCAATGGCGATCCTGAGGCTCATGTCAGTAATTCCTCCTTTGAACAGACTTGACTCCCTCTGTGGGGGCGTTCGTCCAAGGGCAGTACGCCAAGAAGGGGGACTGGTGTCAATGGCCGGCTCGCCGCCCGCGTTCCCCGTGCAGACAAACCTCGGGTGAAGTGGGGGAGGGCGCCAATCAAGAGACGCTTTCCAGCCAGATGAGATGCTTCAACAAGCTCTGTGCCTGACAAGCGACCCCAAGGGGCACGAACGGGGCTCACACCGCCGTTGACAAACGCCTCCGGATTCTCTACATTTGCCACGTAACTATCCCCCCGGAAACGGGGAGGAGATCATAGCTATCGAGCCATTGCGCAACCCCCGGGTTGCCCATCCGGGGAAAACGATTCACGGGTTCGGTTTCGCACCTCCCGGCCCTGAAGGGTCGGTCGCCTGCCAGAAGGTCGGAGAAACCCCAGCCTGTTGCGAACGGATGACATGGCGGCGGTGTGCTTGCATGGCCGCAGATGAACTGCTCTGTAGAGAATCCGGCCTGGATAAAGGGGGGTACCCATGATCGTCGTCACCGGAGGGGCCGGGTTCATCGGGAGTCGGTTGATCCAGAGGCTCAACGAACTGGGTCAAAGCCACATTCTTGTTGTCGACCACCTGGGAACCTCTGAGAAGTGGCGGAACCTCGCGGGTCTGTGCTTCTCCGACTACATCCACAAGGACACCTTTGTCTGCTCTTTGGAGGCGGGCGCCTTTGGCCGCCGGATCGAAGCCGTGTTCCACCTGGGGGCCTGCTCGTCCACGACCGAGACGGATGTGGACTACCTGGTGGAAAACAACTACCGTTACACCGCGCGGTTGGCCGCCTGGTGCCTGGAGAGGCGTTCCTGCCGGTTCGTGTACGCCTCCAGCGCGGCCACCTACGGAGACGGCGCAGAGGGATACAGCGACCACGAGGAACGATTGCCCAGGTTGCGTCCTCTCAACGCGTACGGATTCTCCAAGCATCTCTTCGACCTGAAGGCTCTCCGTCTGGGGTGGCTTCGCCGGATCGCGGGGCTCAAGTACTTCAACGTGTACGGGCCCAACGAAGCCCACAAGGGAGAGATGCGAAGCGCGGTGAGCAAGGCGTTTCCGGACGTGCGGGATCGAGGCGTGATGAGGCTCTTTCGATCTCATCGGGAAGACATCCAGGACGGCGAGCAGCGCCGGGATTTCATCTACGTGGACGACGCGGTGGAGATGACCCTCTTCTTTCTCGGGCGAGCTGACGTCAATGGGATCTACAACATCGGAACGGGCGAGGCCAGGACGTGGAACGATCTGGCCCGGGCGCTCTTCGCCACGATGGACCGCCCGGCGTCCATCGAGTACATTGACATGCCGGAAGAGCTCCGAGGGCGGTATCAGTATCGCACACAGGCCGACATGACCCGCCTGCGGGAAGCGGGCTGCGCCCATCGGTGCCGGAGCCTGGAAGAGGGGGTAGGGGAGTACGTCACCCGATATCTCCTGCCCGGGAAGTGACGGAGGGGTTCGCGGCCGATGCGCGGCCCCCTCCGGAAGGACGAACAGACCCGGCAGGTCCGCGAAGGACTGCGAAGGAGTTCGGACATGATGCGACGTTGGTTGGATTCCATCAGGCGAAGCCGATGGGGATTCCAGTGGCGCTACTGGAGGCGGCAGACGCCGTGGGACACCCAGATCACGCCGCCGGAGGTGATGGAATTCATCGGCAACAATGCGCCGGGAAAAGCGCTGGACCTGGGCTGCGGCACCGGGACCAACGCCATCACCCTGGCCAGCCACGGCTGGGAGGTGACCGGAGTGGACTTTGCCCCCAGGGCTGTCCGAGAGGCGTGCCGCAAAGCCGAAGCCGCCGGATTGAGGATCGAGTTTCACGCGGCGGATGTGACCGATCTGGGGATGCTGACAGGACCTTACGACTACGTCCTGGATATCGGATGCCTGTTCGTCCTGGACGGCGACGGGCGCAGGCGATACGCCAAAGAACTGGCCCGACTGACCAAACCATCCGCCTGGTACATGCTTTACGCCTGGCTCCCGCGGCCCTGGCAGGGCGGGTTGTGGGGCATCTCCGCGGAGGAGGTGGAGGCATTGATCGGGGGGCAGTTCCGCAGACTGCGCCACGTGATCGGCGAGGAGCGGGGCCACGGGTCTGTTTGGTACTGGTACCAAAGGCGGCAAGGATGAATCGGAAGAAAAGTCGGTTCCCCTGGGGCGCGGCCCCCAGATGCGCCCTCGCTTCCCATTCGCCACTCCTCAGGCCGCGCAGGACGGGCAGACGCCGAAGAGGAAGACCTCGTGCCCCTCGGTGATGAATCCTACGGGGAAGGGATGATCTTTGTTGAGCGCGCATCCGGGAATGTCGAAGACACGGTGGCACGTTCGACAATGGAAGTGGTGATGGTGGTCCTTCCCGCTGCGCTCGTACATGGTCCCGAGGATCGGGTGGTTGAATCGGGCGAGCCACCCCGTGTCGGTGAGCATCTTCAAGTTCCGATAGACCGTGGCCAGATTCAGGGATCGAACCATATCGCGCCCGATCCTCAAGACCTCCTCGGCAGTCAACGGATGGGAACCCTCCATGAAGACATTCTGTATGGCCGCTCTTTGGGAGGTGCGACGCTTCAAGGAATCTCCTTTCTCCCGCCTTGGTGGGATTGTGACGTGACTGCAGGGCTGTTCT
>CAZEPJ010000061.1:0-26634 GCA_964514105.1 uncultured Desulfarculaceae bacterium
GCACCTGAATGGGGTTCAGGGGGTCGCTGGTTCAAATCCAGTCGTCCCGACCAGCGCCTTCCTGGGGCCGGCGGTTTTCCGCCGGCCCCGTCAATTTCGCTCCAGCATGACCTTGGGAAGGACGATCTCCCGGGTGCGGTCCATGGGACGCTCGTCGTCTTTGCCCCTCAGGTCAAAGGGTTCCTCCTCCAGAACCGTGACCTTGTAAAAGGAATTGCGGGTCTCGAAAAGCCCGTTCATGACCTTGACCACGGGCGATGTCTTGAGGATGCCACCGGCATTGTCGAAGATATAGTATTCCTTGCCCACGGCAGGCTTGAGCGGCTCGAGCCCCTCGTACGCCTTGCCCAGCGCCACGATGGACTGGGATTCGTCGTGGGTGATCTTCTGGATGGTCACGCGCCTCATTGCTCACCTCCTGACCATGGTTCAGAGGCCCACGGTGGGGGGCGCCGCCGTGGTGTTCGGGCATATGTTTTAACAAGAAACGTGCCAAGAGCCATGGCCCGACAAAAGGGCATGAGGAGGTCGGCGCGGGGGGCGTGCCGATGGCCCGGCCCGGGGGCCTGGGGCTGGGATCTCTTACGATTTGGTGGCGCCGGTTTCGGTTTTGGCAGATCGAGGGGCGGTGCCGAGGTCGTGGCGCGGCGGGAGCTGCGCCCAGGGTCTCGCCCGCAGGCGCCGTCCACCGGCACATGGCAACGGCCGCCCGCACCATCGCCCGCATGGACACCGAGACTGACTCAGGCTCTGACAGTGTCGCTGGGACGGCGGGTGTGGCCCGCCTCGGGGGTGGGGGCTACTCCAGGGCCGAGTCGATGGGAAGGACGACCAGGCCCGAATCGCTCACCGTGAAGAGCCGGCGGTCGTGGTGGAGGTCGTACCCGATGGATCGGCCCGCCGGGATCACGGAGCGCTTGTCCACGATGGCCCGTCGCAGCCGCGCCCCTTCACCCACGGTGACCCCTTCCATGAGGACGCACTCCCGCACATCGGCGCCGGCCAGGACGCGGACGTTGGGCGAGAGCACGGATCGCACCACGGCCCCCGCGTTGAGGATGCAGCCGTTGGAGACCACGGAGTCCACGATCCCCTCCGACGGCGCGGCATGGGCCGGCGGTGCCAGGATGCGGGCCGGCGGTGCCGGGGGCTCATGGGTCAGAATGGGCCAGGAAGGGTCGTGGAGATCGAAGACGGGCGACGGCCCCAGGAGGTCCATGTGGGCCTCCCAGAAGGACTCCAGGGTCCCCACGTCCCGCCAGTAGCACGGCCTACGGGTCCCAGGGTCCCAGAACACGTGGGCGAAGACCCGATCCCCCTGGGCCACCATGCGGGGGATGATGTTCCGTCCGAAGTCGTGCTGCGACTCGGACTTGGCATCCTCCACCAGGCGGCGCACCATCTTGCGGGTGTCGAAGACATAGATTCCCATGGAGGCCAGGATGCGCTCCGGGTCCTCGGGCATGCACCGGGGCGCCTCGGGCTTTTCCTGAAAGGAGACGACCCGCTGCTCGCGGTCCACCTCCATCACCCCCAGGTGGCGCGACAACCTCCTGGGCTGGGGGATGGTGGCCACGGTGAGGTCGGCCCGGCGCTCCAGATGGAAGGCAAGGAGCCTGCGGTAATCCATCTTGTAGAGATGGTCTCCGGAGAGCACCAGGATCAACTCGGGACGGAACTGCTGCAGGATGTAAAGGTTCTGGTAGACCGCGTCCGCCGTCCCCTGGTACCACAGGTCGTCCACGCGCTGCTGGGCCGACACCACGTGCACGAACTCCCCCAGCTTGTTGCACAGGATGTTCCAGCCCAGTTGGATGTGTTTCTCCAGGGAGAACGAGCGGTATTGGGTGAGGATGAGGATCCGCTTCATCTCCGAATGGAGGCAGTTGCTCAGGGTGAAGTCGATGATGCGGTAGATGCCCCCGAACGGGACGGCCGGCTTGGCGCGGTCTCGGGTCAGGGGATAGAGGCGCTCCCCTTTTCCACCGGCCAGGATGAGGGTCAGGACGTTCATCTCTTTGCGGAGGCCCGAGTCAGCACCTCGCGGAGCGCCTGCTTCAGGTCGGTGAGATCCGAAGACTTGACCACGTACGCCTCCGCGGCCCAGGCCCGGAAGTCCTCCTGGTAGCGGGGATACGCGGAGTTTATGATGATGGGAATGCCCTTGTGGCGGGCGACCACCTTGCCCAGGGCCTCGATCCCGTCCATCTCCGGCATGTGGATGTCCATGATCACCGCGTCCAGGGCCTCTTCCTGGAGCAGGGCCATGGCCTCCTTGCCGTTGGAGGCGACCAAGACGTCGTGCCCCTCCTCGGTGAGCTCGCTCTGGTACAGCGCCCTGAGGCTCTCCTCATCATCCACGATCAGCACCCTGGCCAAAGTACCGTGCCTCCCCGGAGGATTAACCCAAGGGTATACCAGGGATGCGGCCATTGCAAGCTCGGTCTCCCGTCCCCGCCCTCCGGCACCGGGGCCGTCACAGGGGCATCTCGAGGCCCGCCTGATCCAGGGCCTTGCGGATCTCGGCGGCGTGGTCGTGCCCCCGGATCTCCAGGTCGAACTCCACGCGGGAGACCTGGACCCGCAGATCAGAGCCCAGCCGGTCGTGATGGATCTGGAGGATGTTGGCGCCCAGCTCCGCAATGATCCCCGTGATGCGGGCCAGGGAGCCGGGGAGGTCGGGGAGAAGGACCTTGAGTCGCATGCGCCGCCCCAGTCTGAGGGTGCCTCGCTGCACGATGCGGTCCATCCAGTGGAGGTCGAGGTTTCCCCCACTGACCACCAGGACCACGCGGCGCCCCCGGGGGCGCACCCTTCCCTCCATGAGCAGGGCCAAGGGGGACGCCCCTGCCCCCTCCACCACCAGGTGTTTGCGCTCCAGAAAGGCGATGACCGCGGTCTCAATGCTCCCCTCGTCCACGGCCTCCACACCATCGACGTGCCGGCGGATCAGGGCCAGGGGGAGTTCGCCCGGAGCGGCCACGGCGATGCCGTCGGCGATGGTGGGCTCCGGGCGCACCGTCACCAGGCGGTCGGCCTCCAGGGATCGGACGATGGCCGGGGCGTTCATGGCCTGCACGCCCAGGACCTGGGCGCGGGGCCGGGCCTCCTTGATGGCCACGGCCACACCGGCCAGGAGCCCGCCTCCCCCCGCGGGGACGATGACCGAGTCAACCTCGGGGAGTTGCTCCAAGATCTCCAGCCCTACGCAGCCCTGACCCGCGATGACGCGGGGGTCGTCGAAGCCCGGGATGAGGGTCCCGCCCCGCTCTTGGATCCAGCGCCGGGCCTGTGCCGCGGCGTCGTCGTACGTGTCGCCCTGGGAGATGACCGTGGCGCCATAGGCGCGCGTGGCCAGCAGCTTGGCAATGGGGGCCAGCCGGGGCATGAAGACGGTGGCAGGGACCCGGAGCTGTCCCGCGGCCCAGGCCACCCCCTGGGCATGGTTGCCCGCGCTGGCCGCCACCACCCCGCGGCGCCGCTCCTCGCAGGACAGATGCAGGAGGCGGTGCAGGGCGCCGCGGACCTTGAAAGATCCCGTGTCCTGCAGGCTCTCGAGCTTGAGGAAGATCTCGAGCCCCAGTCTCGCGGACAGGTGGTTGGAGCGGATCATGGGGGAGGGCCGCAGGTACGGGTTGAGCAGGGCCCGTGCCTCGAGGATGTCGGTTCGGGTCACCATGGACGCCCCCTGGGACTGGCCCAACCTATCCGGGATGCGGGCGCCTGTCAACAGGGTCGCTTGACAGGGCCTGCGGGTTGATCTATTAGATGGGCCGGACTCCACGGAGAGGATCGATTCTGCGCGGGGCGGGATCGGGAAGGGGTTTCCGGCGATGGCCAGGGCGGAGGGCGGGAGGGGCAGGGGCGAGCCGGGGGGAGAGCCCGCCAGGCGGCGACAGATCCTGGATGCGGCCACGCGGGTGTTCGCGAGGAAGGGGTATTTCGGCAGCCGCGTGGCGGACATCGCCCAGGAGGCGGGGATCGCCTACGGGCTCATCTACCACTACTTCCGGAACAAGGAGGGATTGCTCCTGGCCATCTTCCATGAGACCTGGAATCTGCTGCTGGAGCGGATCCGGACCGTTCAGTCCCAGCCCGTGGACGCAGGGAGCAAGCTGAGGCAGATCGCCCGGTTCCTCTTGGAGGGGTTTCGCTCCAACCCCGATCTGTTCGAGGTCCTGGTGGTGGAGGTGATCCGGAGCTCCAAACTGTGGGAAACCGACACACTGAGCCGAATCGGGGAGGCGTTCCGGCTCCTGGAGCAGATGGTGGAGGAGGGGAAGCGCGCGGGGGATTTCGGGCCGGAGCTGGACAGCCGGCTCGCCTGCTCCATCTTCTACGGGGCCCTGGATCAGATCATCACGGACTGGGTGGTGGGGCTGCGCCCCTCCGGAGATCAGGACGTGGAGCGAGCCATCGGGATGGTGGAAACAGTTATCCTGGGGGGAATGGGGATGGGCGCCCCGGCAAAGGGGCGAGCCTCATGATCCTGGATCTGCACGTGCACACTCGCCACTACTCCGGCTGCAGCGCCATCGAGATGGACGACCTGCTCGGGCAGATCCGGGAGGTGGGGCTCGACGGCGTGGTCCTCACGGAACACGGCATCCGATGGGGCGATGAGAAGCTCAAACCGTTTCGAGCACGGGCGGAGGCCATGGGCATCGTGCTCCTCACCGGACAGGAGGTCACCTGCTTTCGCCAAGGGAGGAGGCAGGGAGATTACCTGGTGTTCGGCGTGGACCGGAGCCTGGGGTCCAACATGTCGGCCCAGGAACTGATCCGGATCGTTCACGGGGAAGGGGGCGCCGTCGTGGCCGCCCATCCGTACAAGCCGTCCCGCCTGGGCGTGAGCTACTATGGCGCCGGCGATGAGGTGTATGAACTGGGGCTCGACGGCCTGGAGCTCTGCCACCCCGAGCAGGACGGGGCGGCCCGCGCCCGGGTGCGCGCCGCGGCCCTGCACCTGGGGATTCCCATGACCGGTGGGAGCGATGCCCATGAGCTGCATCAGGTGGGAGGCTGCTGCACCCGGTTCGCAGGGCCCGTAACTTCCATGGAGGACTTGGTGCGGGAACTCCTCCATGGCGGGGTAGAGGCCCTCAGCGGGATGCCGCCCCGCTGAGGCGGGCCTCCTTACGCCCGCCCCCCACCGTCCGCTCCCGCCTTTGGGCCCTTGGCATCCTCCCACAGCCGCTCCATCTCCTCCAGGGTGGACTGGGCAGGGGAACTCCCGCGGCGCCCCAGGGCGTCCTCCATGTGCTGAAACCGCCTGGTGAACTTGGCGTTGGCATCCCGCAGGAGCCCCTCGGGCTCCCGCCCGAGGTGGCGAGCCAGGCTGGCCAGGGCAAAGAGGAGGTCCCCCAACTCCTCGGATGCGGCCCGGACGTTCCCCCCCTGCAGGGCCTCCTCCAGCTCCTCCAGCTCCTCCCGTGCCTTGGCCAGGACCGCATGGGGGGCGGGCCAGTCGAACCCCACCCGGGCCGCCCGCAGCCCGAGGCGGTACGCCCGGTACAGGGCCGGAAGGGCCTCGGCGATGCCCGAGAGGGCCGACGTGCGCGGGGCCTTGCCCTCCTGCACCTTGATCTCCTCCCAGCGCCCCATGACCTCCGCAGGCGTCGACGCCTCGGCCCGTCCGAAGACATGGGGGTGGCGCCGGATCATCTTCTCCTCGATGCCGCGGATCACCTGCTCCATGTCGAAGGCCCCTTCCTCGCTTGCCAACTGCGCCATGAAGACGATCTGGAAGAGGAGGTCCCCCAGTTCCTCGCACAGCAGGCTCCGATCGCCCGAGTCCACGGCGCCCAGGACCTCGTACGCCTCGTCGATGAGGTAGACCTTCAGGGCCTCCATGGACTGGATCCGATCCCACGGGCACCCGCCGGGTCCCCGAAGCCTGGCCATGATGCGGGTGAGCTGGGCAAAGCGGCTTGGGGTCTCATCCATGGGTCCCATCTTACGGGGGGATGTCGCGGGTGGCAAGGGCCTCCGGCCGCCGCCCGCGCCTTGACACCCATGATTTCCATGACATACCATGCCCGAGAACCGAGCAGGAAGGACCCGTTTTCATCGAGGATGGCTTTGGGCAGGGATGAGGGCGGATTGTTTCGCAGAATCGCCGGGGTGCGGCTGGGGATCGCCATCCAGGTCTTCACCACCTTGCTCATCCTCGTGGCCGGTTACCTCGTTGTGGAAGGGACCCTGCAGGAACTGGCTCGGGCCAACAGACCGGTCACTCCGTATCAGCTCCGGCAGGCCCTTCTCACCATTCGGATGGAGGTGGTGGCCGTCGCCTTCGTGGCCTTTGTGTCGGGACTCATCCTCACCTACACCATTCAGCGTGAGTTGAAGCGGGCCACCATGCGGCTCGAGCGCATCTCCCGGGGGAACGTGACCCCCGAGGTGCCCAGGGACCTGAGCCGGGAGTTCGTGCCCCTCAACAGCGCCATCCGGGATCTGGGCGATGCCCTGGGGCGCCTCCTGGAACGGAGTGTGACGGACGCCATCGTGCTGGTCAACGAGGACCTGACCATCGAGGTCCTGAACCCAACGGCCGAACTGCTTCTGGGCCATCGCTCGGAGGATGTGAGCGGGAAACCCGTGGAGATGATCTTCCCGGCGGGACGGGGCAACGAGGCCTTGTACGCCTGGCTGAAGGCGGGGAAGGGGGACGACGGGCAACTGAACGGTCCGTTCACGGGGAACGCCGTCACCCACAAGGGGGAATGGATCCCGGTGCGGCTCACGGGTCTGGAGGTCCATCGGGAGGGGAAGTCCCTGCGGGGGATCGTCGCCGGGGCCTTCGACCCGAGCCAATGGCAGCGCCTTCGGGAGGAGTTCGACCGGGCCGACCGCCTGTCCACCCTGGGCCTGCTGGTGGCCGGCCTGGCCCATGAGATCAAGAACCCCCTCGGTGCCATTCACGGCCTGGTGCAAATGCTGGCGGAGGACGTGCCGGCGGATCATCCCCGACGGCGCTACCATGAGACCATCCTGCGGGAAGTGGAGCGCCTGGACGACATCGTCAAGCGGCTCCTGGATCTGGCCTCGCCGTCCCGGTGGGAGAGCGCCCCTTTGTCTGTGGGCGAGGTGGTCCGCGATGCCGCGTCCCTCATGGGATTCGAGGCCGAGCGAAGGGGAGTGACCCTGATCGGCGGGACCACGGGCCCCGACCCGTGGGTGACGGGGGATCGGGACCGCATCCGGCAGGCCGTCATCAATGTTATCAAAAACGCCCTGGAGGCCACCCCCCCGGGCGGGCTGGTGCACTGGGACGTGGGAGTGGAGGGGGAGTGGGCCGTCGTGGAAGTGTCCAACCCCGGGGAGAGCTTTCCCGAGGAGGTGACTTCCCGCGTCCCGGGGGTGTTCCGGTCCAGCAAGATCGGAGGGAGCGGGCTGGGGCTGGCCATCACCCACCAGATCCTGCAGCACCATCGAGGCCACGTCCAGGTGCGAAACCGCGAGGAGGGCGGGGCCGTGGTCCGCCTCCTGTTCCCCGCGGGCGCACCGGATCGGGGTCCCGGCCCAGCCTTCCCAGAAGCCCCATCGGGTGGACCGGGGGGGCGATCCCCCGAGGGGATGAGCAGATGAAGAGAGTCGGCGTCAGCGGGATCCGGATGGTGATCGCCATCCAGTTCTTCACCACGGTGCTGGTCCTGTTCACAGGCATCTTCGCCATCGAGGTGGGGAGCCTGAGGCTCAACCGGGCTCTGGGCGGGGAGGTGTTCTACACGTATACCGATGGGCTGCAGGGGGTGCTGGGACTGAGGCCGGGGGGCGAACGTACCCCCTCCGCCCCCCGGCATACGGTCTCGGCGTTCGAGCTCAAGGGCGTTCTGTACGACATGCGCCTGGTGGTGCTCGGGGGGGGGGCGCTGGCCTCCGTGGCCGGACTCATGCTCTTTTACGCCATCCGACGGCCCATCCGATCCCTCATGGCCGGCGTTCAATCCGTGTCCACGGGGAACTACCGGGCACTCGTGCGGGCGCCCGGACAGGACGAGTTCGCCCCGCTGGTGGCGGCATTCAACGAAATGGTCGATTCCGTGAACCGATCCCAGGAGCAGCTGCGCAAGGTCTTCCTGGCCGCCGATGACGCCATGCTTGCCACGGACCCAGCGGGAAGGCTCACGCTCTGGGGGGGCGGGTGCCAGCGGATGTTCGGTTGCGGCGCCCAGGAGGCGTTGGGGCGGCCCTTGGAGGAATTCCTGGCCCCGGAGGCTGGCGGCGAGGTGCTTCGGGCGATGCGGGGAGCGGCGGACGCCCAAGGCAGATGGGAGGGAGAGATACGATATCGGGCCCGGGACGATCGGATCTGGGACGGGTGGTGCGTGGCAACCAATCTGCGGGACGAGGAAGGGAGGGTAACGGGGTACCTCAACCTGATCCGGGACGTGACGGAAAAGAAGCAGTTGGAACTGCAGCTCATTCAGTCCGAGAAGTTGGCCTCGGTGGGAGAGCTGGCTGCGGGGGTGGCCCATGAGATCAACAACCCGCTGTCCGGGATCCTGAGCAACGCCGAGTTCCTGCAGGAGGAGATCCCCGCCGAAGAGAAGGAGCGCCATGAGGAGATCCGGGAGATCATCGCCAACAGCGAGCGGATCCGGGTCATCGTCCGAGATCTCCTGAGCTTCTCCCGGCAGAAGGATGCGGAGCTGTTCGGGCCGGTCCTCATCCCCAAGGTCATCCAGGCCTCGTTGAACCTGACGGGCCACCAGATGTCGCTGGACAACATCAAGATCCGCAAGGAGATCCCCGACGGCATTCCCCATGTCCATGGGAGCGCCAACAAGATCGAACAGGTGTTCATCAACATCCTGTCCAACGCGCGCTACGCCCTCAACCAGAAGTATCCGGCCGATCACGAGGATAAACGCCTGGAGATCCGGGTATCGCAGAGCACCCGGCACGGCCGGCAGTTCGTGCGGACCGAGTTCACGGATCACGGCACCGGAATCCCCAGAAACCTCCTGGAACGGGTGGTGCACCCCTTTTTCACCACCAAGGAGCAGGGAAAGGGGACCGGGCTGGGAATGAGCATCAGTCACAACATCGTGCGGGACCACGGCGGGACGCTGACCTTGGAGAGCGAGGAGGGCCTGTTCACCCGGGTCATCGTGGATCTGCCCGTGCCCGATCGGGAAGGAGATCTTCCCCGTGGATAGAGACGACAGGCCCCCAGCCGGGGCAAGAATCCTGGTGGTGGACGACGAGGAGACCGTTCGCCGGTCCATCCAGAAGCGACTCGAGAAAGAGGGATACCGGGTCATCGCCATCGACAACGCCCTGGACGGTCTCAAGATCTTCGAGGGCGGGGCCTTCGATTCCGTGATCAGCGACATCCGCATGCGGGAGATGAACGGCCTGGAGTTCCTGGGAAGGATTCGGACGTTGGACGGGGATGTCCCCGTGATCATGATCACGGGAGACCCGTCCCTTGAAACGGCGCAGGAATCGGTGCGCAGGGGGGCGTACGACTACATCACCAAACCGGTGGAAAAGGAGGTCCTGACGCAGACGGTTCGTCGGGCCGTGGAGAAGCGGCGGATGGTCGAGCAGCTCCGGGCCCATCAGAGACAGCTGGAGACGCGCGTCAGGGAGCAGACCCGGGTGATCCGGGCCATCCTGCAGATGGCCAACCGGCTCAACGCCTTGGAGAGCCTGGAGGAGGTCCTGAGCACGGTCATCCAGGGGGTGCACCGGTACACGGGCAGCGAGCGTGTGGCGGTCTTCCTGCAGCGGGACGATCCCTTCTCCCTTGTCTTCTTCCGGGGGACGGGGGTGGATGAGCGGCCCCTGCGCAAGGCTCGGATCCCCCTGAACTCGCCGTTCCTGCTGCGGATCCTGGGCGGGGACGACGCCTTGCGCATCCGGGACGCGGCGGATCCTCCCCCCCAGACGGTGGTCGAGGCCATGGGGGCGTTTCCCTGGCTCGGGGTGGGCCTGGTGCGCCAGAGGGAGCCCTTTGGGGTCATCCTAGCCTCGGAGCGAGGTGCGGGCGGGGAGTTCATCGAGGACGAGCTGCAGATCCTGAGCTACATCGGGGACTCGGCCTCGGTGGCTGTTCACAACCAGTTGGTGGTTGGGCGGCTCAGGGAGAGCTACCTGAGGATCAGCGAGGCGCTGGCCTTCGCCGTGGAGGCCAAGGACCCGTACACGAGAGGCCATTCGGAACGGGTGCGCCGCTATGCCGTGGAGCTGTCGCGACGCCTGGGTCTGCCCGAAGAAGAGGTGCTGTGCATCGGCAACGCGGCCGTCCTCCACGACATCGGCAAGGTTCAGGTGTCCCGAAAGATACTGGAGAAGCCGGACGCCCTGACGGAAGAGGAGTTCGCGGACATGAAGGAGCATCCGGCACTGGGGGAGATCATGGTGGAGGGGATTTCCTTCCTGGGGGATGCCAGGGCGCTCATCCGCTCCCATCACGAGCGGTGGGATGGCAAGGGATACCCCGACGGCCTGCGCGGGGAGGCGATCCCCGTGGGCGCCCGCATCATCGCCGTGGCCGATACGTACGATGCCCTGACCAGCCAGCGTCCTTACCGGGAGGATACCTCCCGGGAACGCGCCTTTCTCCAGCTTCGCAGGGAAAAGGGGGAGCACCTGGATCCGGCTCTGGTGGAGGAGTTCATCGGCATGATTCGAGAGGCGGGATAGGGGATGGATCCGGCGGGGACCGTTCTGGTGGCCGATGACGACGCGGGGATGTCCTTCTTCCTCACCGAACTCATGAAGAAGGAGGGGCATCGGGTGCTGTGTGCGAAAGACGGTGCGGCGACCCTCAAACTGCTGCAGGAGGAGCGGCCCGACGTGGCGCTCCTGGATGTGAGGATGCCGGGCCTGGACGGGATGGAGGTGCTGCGAAGGGCCAGGGAAGGGGGGCTGGCCACCCAATGCATCGTCATCACGGCGTTCGACGACCGGACGGTGGGGGTCGAGGCCATCAAGTTGGGGGCCTACGACTACTTCCCCAAGCCGCTGGACAAGGACGAAGTGCGCATCGTCGTCCGCCGGGCCATGCGCCACAAGGCCCTGGAGGAGGAGAACCTCCGGCTCCGGGGGGAAGTGGGGCGGCGGAGCCGGCTGGCGAACCTCATCGGGCAGTCCCCGGCCATGCTCCGGCTGTACGAGCAGATCGAGATGGTCGTGGACACCAATGTGACCCTGCTCATCACGGGGGAGAGCGGGACGGGAAAGGAGATGGTGGCCGAGGCCGTCCACTACCTGGGCTCCCGCCGGGAGCGTCCGTTCATCAAGATAAACTGCGTGGCCATCCCGGACACCCTGCTGGAGAGCGAGTTGTTCGGCCATGAGAGGGGTGCATTCACGGGAGCCACGGAGCGGAAGCTGGGCAAGTTCGAGAGGGCCCACGGGGGCAGCATCCTGCTGGACGAGATCGGCGACATGGGGCTTGTGACCCAGGCCAAGGTCCTTCGCTTCATCCAGGAGCGGACCCTGGAGAGGCTGGGAGGCAGCGAGAGCATCCCCGTGGACGTCCGGATCATGGCGGCGACCAACCGGGACCTCAAGCAGCGCGTGGCGGAGGGAGGCTTCCGGGAGGACCTCTTCTACCGGCTCAACGTCGTCGCCCTACAGATCCCCCCCCTTCGGGAGAGGAAGGAGGACATTCCCCTGCTCGTGGATCACTTCATGGAGCACTACGGCCGGCTCTTTCGCAAAGGCCGGCTGCGCATGGCCCCGGAAGGCCTGGACGAGATGATCCAATACGGCTGGCCGGGCAACGTGCGGGAGCTGGAAAACGTGATCCAGCGGGCCGTGGTCATGTGCCGGGGAGAGACGGCCACCCCCCAGATTCCCCCCCATGCCACGGTCGCGGACCCCGTGCCCGGCCCCGGGGAGGCCGTGACCCTGGACCCCACGCGGGATCTGCCCGCCCAGCTCGAGCGCGTGGTGGAGCGGTTCGAACAGGACCTGATTCGCCAGGCCCTGGAGCGCACCGGGGGCAAACGCCGGGACGCAGCGCGCCTCCTGGGCATCAGCCGCCAGACCCTTCACAGCAAGATGACCCGGTACCGCCTGGGGACTGATGGATGAATGTCAATGTCACTTGACAGTTAAATGTCAATGCATCTGGACATTCAGACCGTCCTCCCCGCCCTGCCAGGCCGAGTCTCGTGCGATCTCCGTTGGTGGGGCCGACCTGCCGTCTGACAGAAGATAATGATATCAGCTACCTGCCTGTCGTTGACGCGCTGCTCATGGTTCGGATACTGGCTGGCATTGGAATTGCTTGTGCCAAAGGGCAAGGACGACGGACTTGCCGGACGGTTGGGGGCAAGAAGGAGGCACAGCATGGACGGACTCAGGAGACGAAGCAGAGGCCAAGATGGATTCACCCTCGTGGAGATGATGGTGGTCATCATCATCGTGGGCATCCTGGCGGCCGTGGCCGTGCCCCTGTACACCGGATACGTGGAGAAGTCCAAGATCACGGAGGCCACGAGCATCATCGGGGCCATCATCACCTCCGAGAAGCTGGAGATGCAGCGAGTCCCGGCCCAGGGATTCTACTCGGCTGCGGACCGGGCGGCCTTCCTGGCCAAAGGCCTGGATCTCTCGGACAGCAAGTATTTCACCTATTCGGTGACGGCCACGGGTGGAACGCCGGCCACGGGCTTCGTGGTGACGGCAACGGCCACCACCGACTACCGAAGCAACCCTGCAGGGTGCACCATTACCTATACCTACGATCCGTCGGCGACGCCCGTGGGCAAGTGGGCCAGCGACGGCACCTGCGTCACGGCGGACATGATCCCGAGCTGATCCCCCGGCGGCCCCCCGCCCGACGCGCCCCCGGGCCCCCCGGGCACATGCCGCGTGTGCCGGGGATTCGTCGTCGTGGATGGCAGGACGAGGCCTCGCTTGACACCGCGGGACCCACCTCGGTACGATGAACTCGCCATGGGCCGGAGCAAACCAGATGCAGCGGCGGGCCGACCGGGGCGGGTGGGTTTCCTTCCCGTCGATGTCTCGCCGTCCGGCTTCACCCTGACGGAGATGATGGTCGTCATCCTCCTGGTGGGGATCCTGGCCGTCGTGGCGGTGCCGGTCTACGATCGCTATATCCGCCAGACCAAGGCTTCGGAGGCCCGCGCCATGATCGGGGCCATCGCCGTGGCCGAGAAGGCATACGCCGAGCGAAACAACGCCTTCGTGGCCGTGGCCAAGAACGACGTGGCGGCGTTTCAGGACAAGCTGAAGGTGGACGTCAAAGAGTCGGGTCTCTTCGACTATCAGGTGGATGGCGTGAACGGCAGGACCAGTTTTCGGATCACCGCCAGCGTCAACAGCAACGGGGTCAAGGAGGGCCTTCCTTCGGGGGGGACCGTGGTGCTGACGTATGATCGGAACCGGGAGCCCCGGGAACAGTGGCAGGAGAACCTGTGAAGCCGGCGGCTGCGAGGCGCTCGGCCTTGGACGGGGGGGGCATCTCTCGTCCCCATGGGCGGCGCGGCTGGCGCCCGGCCCCGGATGCCGGCTTCTCGCTGGTCGAGGTCTTGGTGGCCGCAACCATCCTGGCCGTGGCGGTCATCGGCACGGGGCACCTGCTGGTCTCGGGGCAGGCGGCCCTGGAGGGGACCGGCGAGGCGCGGGGGGCCCTGTACGCCGCCCGCTCCAAGTTGGAGCAACTGCAGGGCCTGTCCCCCCAGGATGCGGACCTGGAGGGGCTTCCCGCCCCTGGGCGAATCCATCTGGATCCGGGAAACCCCATCACCCTGGATGATGCGGGAACGGCCTCCACCGACGACGATCTCACGGCGTATCGCCGCTGGGTGGTTGTGGATGTGGACGATCCGGCCGACGGCACGTCGGCGGGGGCGGTAAACTACCGGGAGGTCACCGTGGAAGTAGCCGGGGACGCCGCGTTCACCGCGGGGAGCGTCTGGGCGCGCCTGCGGACCCTGATCGGGCCGTGATCCGCGGGTTGCGGGAGGGGGAAACTTGGGGCAGCCAGGGGCGGCCCTGGCCGGGGCAGGGGGGGATCAGCCTGGTGGAACTCCTGGCTGCGGCCCTGGTCTTCGGCGTGGTGGGGCTGGCCATGGGGACCTACTACGTCTTCTCCGTGCAGCGGGTGGAGGCAGGTTCGGCCCGGGCCGAGCTGCAGCGAAACGGATCTTTGGCCCTGCAGGTCGTCGGGGAGGCCATCCGGGGGGGGCGACGGGTCATCATCCCCGCCGAAGGGGAGCCTCCCGGCGGACAGTCCAGCGCGACCGTTCGCTTTCCCCCTGAGCCGTTCACGGACGAGAATCTCAACGGGCAGTTTGATGCCGCGGGGGCCACGGGCCCGTGCGCCCCGGCCGAGTGCCTGGAGGACGTCAACGGCAACGGGATCTGGGATGCGGAGTGGCGCCCGGCGCGCTCCTTCCGATTGGCGGGCGGCGTCCTGGAGGTGCGGGACGAAGGCGGGGGATGGCAGCCCCTGCTGGACAACCGCTATCCGGATTCGGGTTCGAGCAGCGTATGGGCGGATGTCTTCACCCTCGTTCCCGACCCCCAGGACCCGGATGCATTCCAGATCCGGCTGCTCATTCGGGATGACCATCGGACCCCCGGCGACGCGGGGGACGACCTGAGGCAGGCCCTTGAACTGCGTGTTCGCCGCAAGGGGTGAGCTCCGGAGCGGGAAGGCCGGATCTGCCCGGGGCTTGGCCTACTTCTCCGTTCTCATCCTGGTTCTCATCATCACCGTTTCGGGGCTGGCCTTTGTGAGGCTCTCCCAGCTGGAAGACCGGCTCTTCCTCGAGGAGTCCCGTTCCCACCGGGCCCTGGCAGCCGCCGAGGGGGGCGTTCGGCGCGTGGCCTGGGCGCTGCGGAGCCTCCCGGCCCTGAAGGCCCTCCACCCCGGGGCTCGCCTCAATCCGTTCAATTCGCAATGGTACGCGGATCCCGCTGCGCCGTGGAAGGACGCGGACCTCATGGATCTGGTCAACCCCTGGGCCGGCGAGTCCTTCCACCCGGATGCTCGGGGCGAATACTACTGGATCGCATCGCTGAGCGCGGCCGGGACCAAGGTCCGCCTGAGGCTGCTGGGCGCCGTGGATCTGGATGGGGACGGTCTGGTGGGCCTGGGGGACCGGGACGGGGACGGATATCCGGACCTTGCCGACGCGGATCCTCAGGACACCAATCGTTTTGTGGAGGTCTACCTGGGGTTGCCCGGCTCCCTGGGAGAGGACCTGGCCATGGCTGCGCAGGACGTGGTGGACGCCGCAGGGGCATCGGTGAGCCTGGCGTGGAGCGGGTCGGGTCTCAGGACCACCAAGAACCACGACTTGGCCGGCTTCTGGTATGACCGCACCGAGACGTGGCAGGGCTGGACGCGCTATGGCACAGTGCTGAGCAAGCCCATCCTCCGAGGGCTGCCGGGTGCGGATGACGTCCCCGGAGGGTTGCGACTCCCACCAGGGCTTTTCAAGGCCGACGGCACGCCGGATCCGGCCTATTTCTGGGGCCTCCCCGTGAGATACTATGATGGAACCCAGACCTTCGATCCCACCCGGGACCCCACGGCCGGGACAACCCCGGGCACGGTCATCTGGGTGAACGGAGACGTCATCGTCCGCGAACTGGACTTGGGGACGGTCGTTGCCGGCGGGGGGGTGAGCGGGGGCCACTGGGTCGGCAGCGACGTGATCCTGGTCTCCACGGGCAAGATCACCCTGGAGGAGGTGTCTTGCGGGTGGGCGGGCCGCCTCATCCTGCTGGCCAAGGAGATCGACCTTACGGGGAGCTGGGGTCGATGGGTCAACGGGGTGGCCGTGGCGAGCGGGGACATCCGGCTTCTTTCGACACTGCCGCCTGCGTCCCAATGGGTCCACGTCCCGCCCGGCCCGCGGCCGGCCTGGCCGGCCAACTATTTTTACGGCAGCATGGCGGCCGGGGGAAAGATTCAGTTGGCCCAGGGGGGATGGGCATTGATTTTCGACCGCCTGACCCTCAATGGCATCTTGGGCCAGGCCCCCGGGACCGCGCTGCTGGATGCGATGGAGGGGGAGGGGTTGGCTCCCTGCTGGGTGGTCGCCGGGGAGGTCACCCAGGCCGCCCAGGGGCGGTACCTGGAGGACGAGGTGAACCACGGCGCGGGCGGCTCCCTGCTGGACGCCGGCGGGGACGGCGTCCCCGAGCTCCTGAAGGCCACGGTGAGCCCTTCGATTGCGGATACGGGCCAAGGCGAGGGCGTCCGCCTGGTCCTGGACGGGTCCGTGCCAGGCTGCACCCCCATCCAGGCGGACTGGAGCCGCCACAGCGAGCTGCGGTTTCACGTGGCCGTGGACAACTACCGGCGGACCGCCGATCTGGGGGGAGGGGCCCTCCTGACCACCGAGCGCGAGGCCCGTTTTCGCCTCCTGTTTCGCGACGGCGCAAACCCGCCCAATGAGCTGGTCTACGAACTCACTGTGGACGACGATCCCACCTTCACCCGGGAGAAATACCTCCTGCCCCAGTGGGGTACTGCGCCCTATGTGTTGTCCGGCGGGGACGTCCAAGATCCCGATCCCGTCCAGGACGACTACGCCAGCGGGGATCTTCCCCGATGGAAGCTCGTCCGCCTCACCTTCTCGGCCCTGAGAGATGCCGGCGGGGCCTTGCCCCTGGGCTTCGATTTCGCGAACCTGAGGGACGTGGGCTTCTTCCTGCAGGATGTGACCCTGCGGTGGCGGATGGAAACTGGCGGCGTGACGGAGCTGCGCGAGCTGCGGGCCGCGGGAGGGCAGTTGAGATTCGACTCCGACGGGGCGGGCCCCCAGGCGCCCGTGGAGATCACCGAGGCCGGGGACGGCCGGTTCCAGTACCAGGACCCGAGCTCCGGCACGGTCCTCGACGTCCCGTGCGACGTGGGGGGGGACTGCTGGGGCGTGGGGCCGATCCGCGCAACCGACCTGGTGACCAGCCTGCGCGTGGATCATCTCCTCCTCCCCGGCGGCTGGCCGCTGGACTACGGCCTTCCCTCAGGCTTCTGTGTGGAGGCCTCGGGTTGGCGGGAGATCACCGAGCAGGAGGCCTTGCGCTAGGGCGGCTTCCGCCCGCAGGAGTACGGCGAGCCCTGCGGGGCCGAGCAGAGGGGCCCATGGAGTACTTCGAGACCCTCCACCTGGATCGGGAGCCGTTCTCCAATTCCCCGGACCCGGACCTGTTTTACCCGACGCCGAGCCATCTGGAGGCGCTGCAGCGGTTGGAGATCGCCATCCGGCTGAGGCGGGGATTGAACCTGGTTTTGGGGGACGTGGGGACGGGTAAGACCACCCTGAGCCGGGTCCTGCTCCAGTCGTTTGAACGGGAAAGGGAGCGCTTCCGCATTCACCTGCTCCTGGACCCGGGGTTCCAGTGCGAGCGGGAGATGCTCACCCATCTCCTGCGGCTGTTCGGGCAGCCCCCGGGAGACAGCGGGGCCATCATGGAGCTGAAGGATCAGCTCCAGCACATCCTGTTGCGGCAAGCGGTGGAGGAGGATCGGGTCGTCGTCCTGCTCATAGACGAGGGGCAGAAGCTCAGCGACTGGGCCCTGGAGATCCTCCGGGAGCTGCTCAACTTCGAGAGCAATTCGTACAAGCTCCTGCAGGTGGTGGTCTTCGCCCAGGCGGAGTTCTGGGACCGGCTCCGGGGCATGCGCAACCTGCTGGACCGGGTCAACCTCACGGTGGCCCTGCGGCCCCTGTCGCTGGGCGAGACGCGGGCCATGCTCAGGCACCGCCTCAGCCGATCGGGGATGCCCGCTGACGGCTCTCTTTTCACCGAGGGGGCCGTGCGCAGGATCCATCAGTTCACCGGTGGGCATCCCAGGCAGATCGTCACCCTGTGCCATCAGGCGGTCCTGCGCGCCATCATCCTCCAGAAAAGCGAGGTCACCGGGAGGATCATCCGGGAGATCCACCGCCAGCGGCAGGAGGTGCCGCCGGCCGCCCGGGTCAAGGCAAACCGCCCCATCCTGGGGTGGGTGGCCTGCGGGTTTCTCCTGCTATCGGCTGGCCTCGCCCTGTACGGCCCTTTGGGCCTTCCGGGGCTCTGGGACCCGGAAGGACAGGGCATGGTGGCTCCGCCCCAGAGCCCGGTGGGTTCTGTCTTCCCCCCGGCTCGGGGCCCGGGGGGAGGCGGATCGGACAGGCCCTCGGGGGGCGCAGCCGCCGAGGAGGCGCTTCCGGCGGCAGGGCCGGGTGAGGAGGCGGAATCGCCCCACGGCGCGCCTGCCGTTGAGCAGGCCGCTGCGGTCCGGGAGTGGTGGCCGGAAACCTGGTTTGAGTGGCATCCCCTGGGCGAAGAACGTCTTGATTCCGGCAGGAGGATCGTGGTAAGAAAAGGCGAAACCCTCTCCAGCATCGTGGAGAGACACTACGGGATTCCCCTGGGGGCCCCCCTGTTGCGGCGGCTCCAGCAGGCCAATGCGGGCCTGAGGGATCCTCATCGTCTCACTCCCGGTGAGACTGTTTTCCTGCCGCCTCTGGGGGAGGCGGAAAGAGGCTTTCAGAGCGAGATCCTGGCCTCCTTCGCCGATGAGGGGACCGCCCTGTCCTGGGCCCATGGCCTGGCCACAGCAGGCAGGACGGTCTTCGTCGTTCGGCTCCCCGGGGGGGATCGGCTGACGCACGGCGTGGCGGCCGGAATCCATGGGGCGCCGGAGGGTGGATCCGGGGCGTGGGTGCGGGCGGAGGATGTGGTGCGGGTGTTCCAGGGGTTCCATTCTCCATAAGGCGGAGACAGGGTGAAGAAGGACGAGGGGGTAGCCACCGAGCGGCTGCTGGAGGTCATCCGGGGGCAGGCGGTGGGGGCAGGCGGCGCGCGGAAGGCGGATGTGGCCCTGGGCGCCCGCATGTCCGATCCTTCGGGCGCGCCCGAGCCCGTCGCCGGGGTGTTGCTCACCCCTCCCCTGGGACCCCGATCCTGGCTCGCCGGGCGGGTCCGCGTGGGCCTGGATGTGGGGACCCACACCGTCAAGATGGTGAGGGCGGAGAGGAGTCCGGGGGGGCTCAGGCTGCTCCAGGCGGGTCTGGCGAGTGTACGGCCCCGGGGCGAGGGGCCGGAGGCCCGGCTGTCCGCCCAGGTGCAGGCCGTCAAGGATCTGCTCCGGGATTTGCCCGGCCGAAGGGAGCCCGTCGTGACGGCCCTGGGCGATCCGGGTGTGATCGTTCGGCAGATCACGCTGCCGCGGATGCCGGCCAAGGATCTGGCCCGGACCATCCCGTTCGAGGCGCGCAAACACATGCCCTATGACCCGGCATCGGTCACCGTGCGGTACCAGGTGACGCGGGAGGGGCGAAGGGGGGCGACGTCGGAGGTGCTCCTGGTGGGCGTGCCCAACCGGGCCCTGGAGGCGCACCGCTCGGTTCTCCAGCGGGCGGGCATCGAACCCTACGCCATCGAGGTGGGGGCCCTGGCGCTGGTCAACGCCTTCCTGCAGGTCTCCCGCCCGTGCGCCGAGGCGGTGGTCCTGGTGGACGTGGGGGCCGCCCGGACGGTGATCGGCATCCAGCGGGACGGCGGGGCGCTCTTTCTGCGCCATCTCACACTGGGCGGCGAGGCCCTCACCCGGGAGATCCAGTCCCGATTGGGTCTCCCGTGGGAGGCTGCCGAGGAGGTCAAACAGGGCCGGGCCGTGGAGGGGGCCGCCCACGCGCAAGGGGTCCGGGACCTGGTGGACGAGGCCATGCACGCGCTGCTGCGTGAACTGCGACGTTCCCTTGTGTACTACGACAACATGTCCGGACGAAACGGATTCTCCAGGATTCTCCTGAACGGGGGGGGGGCGCTGCTGGAGGGATTGCCGGCCTTCTTGGAGGAGAACCTGGGGTTGCCCGTGGCGATGATGGACCCATTCCAGCCGTTCCACGGCGGAACCGAGGCCGTGTCCGGGGGCGAGCTGGAGCGCCTGCGGCCCATGTGGACCGTGGCCGTGGGGCTGGCCACGCGGCGGTAGACTGGGAGACGGATCAAGCTGATGCGTTTCGACATCGATCTCTCGCAAGACGCAGGCCGATGGCGTCCCTCTCGAGATCTGGCCTCGGAGGGGCTTGTGACCCTGGTGACGTCGACGCCGTTCCTCGCCTTGCTGGTGGGTGTCGTGCTGCTCGGGGTCGCGTACTTCGCCGTCTTCGTGCCGCTGTTTGGCGTGGCGCCGGTGCGCAAGGATCAGCTCAGGGACCTGAGGCTCCTTCAGGCGGGCGTGGAACAGCAGCGGGCGAGTCTGCTCAACGAGGCCCGGGCCGCGCTTCAGCTTCAGTTGGACTCGCCCGGCTGGGGAGCCCGGCTCCAGGCCCTGGGGGACCATGTGCCGGAGGGGATGTGGCTCACCCGGGTCGCCCTGGAAGACGACCAGCCCAAGGGCGCGAAGCGGCGCCCGGCAGGGCAGGCGGCCCAGTCCGAGCCGCCCAAGGTCTATTTGATCGTGGAGGGGATGGTGGACGCTCGGCGCTTTCCGTCTCCTCTGGAGCCCATATCCGGATACCTCCGTCACTTGAAAGAGGACCCGCGGATCCGGGATATGGCCAACCTCGATTTGGCATCCAGCACGGCCTCCAAGGACGACCCCCTGGTGGTGGGGTTTCTTCTCAGAGGCCACTGGAGGCCCGAGGCGACCCGCGGGAAGCCCGAGGAGCGCATTCAGGCGGTCATCAAGGCGCGTGCCGTCAGGGGCCCGGGCTCCTGACCGAGACGCGAGGCGGAGTAGGCAATGGCCCGGAACCGCAGGATCCTCTTGGCCGGTCTCCTGACCGCGGGCGTCCTTCTGCTGGTCTACGCCCTCGTGCTCTATCCCCGGCAGCAGACCCAGGACTTGAGGCTCCAGAAAGAGTCCCGGGAGCTGGAGGCGATCGTCCAGTCCTCCCAGAGGCAGCTGGAGGCCACCCGGGCGGCGGTGGAGGAGCTCCTGCGGGAGGGCGTCCCGGTCTCCGCCCGGCTGCAGGGGGCAGTGGTGGCGGGGAGCACCGTGGCGCTTCGAGGGATCGACGAATGGGTCCGAAGGTCCGGGGTGGTCCTCACCCGATTGGAGCCGGACGCCTCCGAGGAACGCCCGCCGGTGACGGTGCACGCCTTCCACGTGGAGTTGACGGGTGGATTCCGGGAGATCTGCGCGTTTCTCCATGGTGTGGAGCAGGGGGTGGGGATCGTCCCGCTCCAGTGGAGCATCGAGTCGGACCCCAAGGCCCCCCGCGGGCTCCGGGCCGTGTGCCGGCTGGCGTTCCACGAATGGCGGGGGGCCATGGTGACACCTCCCCGACGGGGCGGGGAGGCGATCCAGGCCCTGGCGACGGCCTCGGACAGGGATCCCTTCAGCCGGGGACGACAGCTGGCCGCGCCACAGAGGGAGGACGGCGCGGACCCGACGCTGGTGCTCACCGGGATCCTTGCCTTCGGGGACAAGCGCAAGGCCATCATCAACGGCAGGGCCTACGCCGTGGGGGAGGCCCTGGCGGGGGGACGGCGGGTGCAATCCATCGGGGATGAGGACGTGGTCGTGGAGGGAGAGGCGCGCCCGCTGCGGATCCAGCGGGCCCTGCAGCGGGTGGCGCCCGCCGGGGGGAGGGAGCGGGGGGCGGGGAGCCGCCGGTGACGAAACGGGATGCGCCCCGGGGGTGTGGATGCGGGAGGCCGACGGCTACGGGCGCGGCGGACCCGGGCATCGAGCGAGGAAGCGAGAGGCCATGATCTCCATGCGGATTCTTGGAACAGTGGTTGCGGTGGTCCTGGCTGCCGCTTCCTGGCTGCCCTGCCCCGCGGGGGGCGGCCAGGCGGGGGAGCGCCAGGTCTATGCGGGGTTCCCCATCTCCCTCAATCTCAAGGACGCCGACGTGAGGACCGTCCTGCTGCTCATTGCGGAGGAGACGGGCCTCAACCTCGTGGTGGCCGACGACGTCAAGGGGAAGGTGGATGTGCACCTGGTGGGCGTGCCGTGGGATCAGGCCCTGGACGAGATCCTGAGGAGCAAGGATTTGGTCAAGCGTCACGTGGGCAAGGTTGTCCACGTCAGCACCTTGGAGGGCCTGAAGCGGGAACTGGAGATGCGGGAGCTCCTCCGGGGGGAGGAACGCAAGGTCCTGGAGGCGGAGCAAAAGAGACAGGAATTGGTCGGCCGCATGAGGGAAGAGGAACCTCTGGTCACGCGGGTCTTTCACGTCCAGTACGCCGATGGGGAGAAGCTTGCCAATACGGTGAAACCCAACCTGAGCAAGGACGCCAAGGGACAGCCCCGGGGGAGCCTCGAGTTCAACGCGTTCTCCAACACCATCGTGGTGCGCGATGTTCAGGATGTGTTGGATCAGGTGGGGGCCATCATGGCCAAACTCGATCGCCCCATACCCCAGATCCTGATCGAGGCGCGCATCGTGGAGGTGAACACCGATGCGGTGAGGGACATCGGAATCCAGTGGGGGGGACAATACGAGAACGTCTCCGGCGGGGACGCGAACCGGATCGGCGGGGCGCGGGCCTTTTCCCCGAGCACGGAGGCCCTTGGCAATCTCACGTCCGTGGCGGGGCGGGGCTTCATGGTCAATGTCCCGGCCGAGGCGTTGGCCCCCGCCCTGGCCCTGGGCATGAGCTTCGGGAAACTCCTCGAGGGACTGATCCTGGACGTTCAACTTACAGCCCTCGAGGTGCAGAACCGGGCCAAGATCCTCTCTCGACCCAAGATCGTGACCATGGACAACCACGAGGCCCTGATCAAGCGAGGCGAGGACATCCCCTACACGCTGACGAGGGAGGGAGGGGCGGCGCCGGATGTCCAATTCAAAGAGGCGAATCTGCAGCTCAGGGTGAAACCCCACGTCATCGCAGACGGGCGGATCGTGCTGGACCTCAACATCCGCAACGACCAACGGACCATCGCGAGCACCACGGCGGCCACCTCGGAGTTTCCGATCATCGCAAGACAGGAGGCGAGCACCCGGGCCCTCGTCCCGGACGGGGACACGCTGGTCATCGGCGGAATTGTTCAGGAACAGAGGAGAAAGAACGAGAGGTCCGTGCCCTTCCTTGGGGACATACCGCTGTTGTCCTGGGCGTTCAGGAGGAATGAAGGGGCACAGACCAACCGCGAACTGCTCATCTTCATCACCCCCCGGATCCTGGAGGACGCAGGCGGATGAACGCGGAGACCGGGGCCAGGGGGTACGTCCCGAGTTACGGCCGCCTGGGGAAGATCCTGCTCCAGGAGGGCCTCATCGGTGAGGTCCAGCTCCAGGACGCCCTGCGGCGGCAGGAACAGCGAGGGGGCAAGCTGGGCCAGATCCTCGTGGAGATGAAGGCCCTGGACGAGGAGAGCCTCATGGGGGCCCTGTCGCGGCAGCTCGGCATCCGCAGGGCGCAGATTCCCAGGGGGGGCGGCCTGGTCGGCAAACTCCTGGAGCGGATCCCCGAGGGCACTGCGACCCGGTGTCGGCTCGTCCCCGTCCGGGAAGAGGGGGGGATCCTTGCGGTGGCCATGGCCGATCCCCTGGACATCCCCACCCTGGATGACTTGCGGGTGGCCACAGGGCTCGAGATCGAGCCGCTTCTGGCCACGGAGTCGGAGATCCAGGACGCCATCGAGCGCTTCTACCGGCAGACGGGGGAGGAGGAGAGCGGGCTGAGCCAGGAGCTCCTCAAGGACATCCTTCAGTCCAATGTGGAGCTGCAGAAGAAGGAGGAGGAGAAACTCGACCTGGAGAAGATCCGGGGGCAGGTGGAGGACGCCCCGGTGGTCCGGCTGGTGGACTACATCATCTCCAACGCGATCCGGGAGCGGGCCAGCGACATCCACATCGAGCCCAGGGAGGATCGGCTGGACATCCGATACCGGATCGACGGGATCCTGCACAGCGTCATATCGCCGCCGCGCAACCTCCAAAACGCCATCATCTCCAGGATCAAGATCCTGGCGGAGATGGACATCGCCGAGCGCAGATTCCCCCAGGACGGCCGCTTCACCATCAAACTGGAGTTCCGGGAGGTCGACCTGCGCGTCTCCTCCCTGCCCACCACGTTCGGGGAGAAGATCGTGGTGCGCCTCCTGCGCAAAGGTCCCCTGTCGCTCAACTTGGAGGACCTGGGGTTCGAGGCCGACTCCGTGGGCCTGTTCAAGAAGTATATCCAGAGGCCGTACGGGATGGTCCTGCTCACCGGGCCCACCGGGAGCGGGAAGACCACCACCCTATACGCCGCCCTCAATCAGATCACCTCCACGGAGAAGAACATCGTCACCGTGGAGGACCCGGTGGAGTACCAGCTGCGGGGGGTGTACCAGATGCAGGCCAACCCGGGCATCGGCCTCACCTTCGCGGCCGGCCTGCGGGCCATCCTGCGACAGGACCCCGACATCATCATGGTGGGCGAGGTCCGGGACTACGAGACGGCGGAGATGGCCGTGCGGGCGGCCCTCACCGGGCATCTGGTGTTCAGCACCCTGCACACCAACGATGCCGTGGGGACCATCGTCCGGCTGGTGAATATGGGGATCGAGCCCTTTCTGGTCTGCTCGGCCCTCACCATGTCCGTGGCGCAGCGACTGGTGCGGAAGATCTGCACCGAGTGCACGGTCCCGGTGGAGCCCACGTCGGACATGGTGGCGGGGCTGGGGCTCGACCCGGGGGGCAAGGAGATCCTCTTTCACCGGGGGAAGGGGTGCCCCAAGTGCAAGGGCACCGGCTATTTCGGGCGGACGGGGATCTTCGAGATCCTCGAGGTCAACCAGCGCATCAAGGACCTCGTCCTGCAGGGGGCCCTCCCGGAGACCATCCATCACATGGCCATCGAGCAGGGAATGATCACCCTGCGCCAATGCGCCGTCCGCAAGGTCCTCGCCGGCATCACGACCTTCGAGGAGGTCCTGAGGGTCTGCATCGAGGAGGAGTGAAACCGATTCCCATGCCGACCTTCGCTTACAGGGTCAAGGAAGTCGACGGGCGGGATTCCAAAGGATGGGTGGAGGCCGACAGCGAGGAGACTTTGATTCAGCTCCTCCACCAGCAGGGCAAGGTGATCCTCTCGGTGGAACGCCAGGAGTCCCCCCGGGGCAAGGCGGCGGGGGAGACGGCCCTCAGGCTCATCGAACCCCGCGTGCGGCACCAGGAGTTGATGTTGTTCACGACCCAACTGAGTGCCATGATGGACGCGGGCCTCCCACTGTTGCGTTCCCTCAACGTCCTGACCCAGGAGACGGAGAACCTGCGCCTGAAAAGGATCCTCAACGAGGTGGCTTTGCAGATCGAGGCAGGCAGCTCCTTTTCTCAGGCGCTGGCCCGCCACCGGCTGTTCGGCAATCTGTTCGTGAGCCTGGCCCGAGCCGGGGAGATCAGCGGCCGCCTCAACGAGACCCTGCGGCAGCTGGCCCGCTACCTCGAGGGGATGGAGGACATCCGCAAGAAGATCAAGAGCGCCCTCAGCTACCCCATCTTTCTTCTGGGATTCTCGCTGCTCATCGTCGTGATCCTGGTGACCTGGCTCATCCCGGCCTTTGCCCAGGTCTACGACAAGTTCAAGGCGCAGATCCCGGGCCCCACCCTGGCCATGATGGACGCCAGTCGGTTCGCCCGGGAGCACGGCGTTCAGATGCTCCTGGGGGCGGCTCTGCTCGGCCTGGCGACGTGGCTCTTCCTGCGGACCGAGCCGGGCCGGTTTCTCCGGGACCGCATGCTCCTCGGGATCCCCTGGGTGGGGCCGCTGGTCCTCCGATCCATCCTCGCCCGGTTCTCACGGACACTGGGGGTCCTGGTGGGCGCGGGCATCCCGTTCCTCGATGCCCTGGATCTGGTGACCCAGGCTTCGGACAACCGCCTGCTGCGGAGGGCCCTGGGCGAGGCCTTCGTGGCCATCCAGGGAGGGAGCACCATAGCCAAGGCCCTCGATCAGACAGGGTTTTTCCCTCGCATGCTGGTCTCCATGATCGCCTCGGGGGAGGAAGTGGGGGCACTCCCCCAGATGCTGACCAAGGGCGCCGACTTCTACGACCAGCAGGTGGACTCCAGCATCAAGGGGTTGATGTCCGTGTTGGAGCCCATCATGATCCTGTTGCTCGGGGGGATGATCGGAGGGATCCTCCTGGCCATGTACCTGCCGGTGTTCACCCTGGGGCGAGCGATCCGGTGAGGCAAAACGCCCCAGTGCGCAGGGGGGATTCCCGGCGGGGGTGGGGGATGGGGCAGGAGGGGGGATGGACTTGGCCGTTGCCTCCCGGCGATGGCCGGCGGCCCAATCGGGGCTTCCCGTTGCCTGTTGCCCATTGCCGATGGCCTGTTTTCCATCGCCTGTATCCGGCGGGCTGACCATGGAGAGCGACGTCCAGATCTCTTTTCCTGACAACCAGCTGGCCAGCGCCCTGTTCGGGAGAAACAACGAGAACCTCAAGGCCGTCGCCAGGGACCTGGACGTGCGCATCCATGCCCGGGGCAGCGGGCTGCGGATCCAGGGACAAGAGCCCCAGGTGCGGCTGGCCGAGGACCTCCTCACCCAGCTGTATGCCCTGCTGGAGAAGGGACATCCCCTGTACGGTGCCGATGTGGGCTATGCCGCCCGCATCCTGGCCCAGGATCGAAACGCCCGCCTGGAGGAGATCTTCCTGGACACCATCTTCGTGTCGGCCAAGAAGAAGGTCGTCACGCCCAAGAGCCCCAATCAGAAGGCCTACATCGATGCCATCCGCACCCACGA
>CAZEPJ010000062.1:0-26077 GCA_964514105.1 uncultured Desulfarculaceae bacterium
GTTTCAACGAATCGTGGGGGAGCTGCAGGAAGAGGGGGAGCTCACCAAGACCGAAGCGGGGTACAGCATTCCGAACTGGGATTCAAGACATACCTCGCAATGGGCAGAACTGATGGCCAAGGTGATCGAATTTGCCAACCATCAGGGCCATGCGAGTTTCTCCGTGGGTGCCTTGCACAAGATCCATGAGGCGAGCTATTCTCACAGAGAAATCGAGAAGGCTGTGAACTTCCTGCATGCTCGGAAGAAGCTCGTGCGACTCAACGACGACCGCTTCATTGGTGCTGAAGCCATGCAGGAGATCCAGGAGAAAGTGAGACAGCTCATCCTGCGGAAAGGGAAGCTCGCCATCCATGACTCCAGGGAGGTCCTGGGGTACGGGAGGACCAGAGCCATAGCGGTTTTCGAGTACCTGGACTCCATCGGGCTGACTTGCCGTGTCGGCGATTTTCGTGTCCTGGCGGAGGTGGATCGCCTGCATAAAGGAGCGGGCCACATGGGAACTCGGGCTTCGCAATAGTGCCCTCCTTCCCCATTGACGACCACTCCCGATGCAGATCAGCCCCTCGCGAATCCCTTCGCGCTCGGGTTCACTACGTTCGCCCTCCCTCGCCTCCAGGGCGCCGACGCCCGCAACCCCCTCTGCCATGCGCTCTGTCCCCCTCATCCTCCTCACTTCCTCCCCCACCCTGCACACGAATTCATCAGGGGGGGACTGTCTCACTCATCTTGACACGCAGGCAGGTCGCAAACGGATACATCAGCGCCAAGACCCGTTGCATCTTCCAGGATATTGTCAATGGCACCGTCATTGTCCGGCGAGAAGCGCCCCGGCGATGCACCGAAAGAACAAGGGGCCGGTCGGTATCCCCGACCAGCCCCTTGGCGCGGCTCTGGCGTCCCCAAGGGGATTTGAACCCCTGTCGCCGGCGTGAAAGGCCGGTGTCCTGGGCCAAGCTGGACGATGGGGACCTTTTGAAGAATGCCGTTGGGCCGTACTGGATTCGAACCAGTGGCTCTCTGCTTAAAAGGCAGATACTCTACCTGACTGAGTTAACGGCCCCCGGGCGCTGCCTCCAATTATAGCCCATCCCGGAACCGTTGGCCACGGTCCGCCCGGGCCGCTGGAGCCCCCTCACGACCCCCTCTTGCTGGGGTTCTGGACCATGATGGTGTCCAGCCGCGCGGCGCCCACGGAGACGAGGGCGACGGGGGTATCCGCCAGCTCCTCGATGCGGCGCAGATACTTCTGGGCGTTCTTGGGCAGCTCGCCCACGGCCTTGGCGTACCCCGTCTCCTCCTCCCACCCGCGGAGCTCCTCGTACACGGGGACGCACTCGGCCATGACGTCCACCGAGCACGGCACCTCCTCCAGCCGCCGCCCCCGGTAGCCGTACGCCACGCAGATCTTGAGGCTGCTCAACCCCTGAAGCACATCCAGCTTGGTCACGGCCAGCTCGGTGATCCCGTTGAGGCGAACGGCATCCCGCACCAGGACCATGTCCAGCCACCCGCAACGCCTGGGTCGGCCTGTGGTCGCGCCGTACTCCTGCCCCCGCTCCCGGATGCGGTCGCCCGTGTGGTTCTTCAACTCCGTGGGGAAGGGCCCCCCGCCCACTCGGGTGGTGTACGCCTTGACGATCCCCACCACGCCGTGGATGCGCGACGGCCCCACGCCCGATCCGGTGCAGGCGTTGCCGGCCACGGTGTTGGAAGAGGTGACGAACGGGTAGGTGCCGTGATCCACGTCCAGGAACGTCCCCTGGGCCCCCTCGAACAGCACGCTGTGGCCCAGCTTCATCTGGCGGTCCAGAAACGCCGAGGTATTGGTCACGAAGGGCGCCAGCCGCTCCGCGTACCCGGCGTACTCCTCCAGGATCTCCTTGGCGACCAGGGGCTTCTCTCCCAGTCGATCCTTGAGGTACGCGTTGGCCTCGCGCAGGTTATCCTGGACCTTCCTCTTGAAGCGCTCGACGTCGAGCATGTCCACGACGCGGATGCCTCGCCGAGCCGCCTTGTCCTCGTAGGCCGGCCCGATTCCCCTTCCCGTCGTGCCGATGGCCCCCTTGCCCATGGCGCGCTCCCGCCCCACGTCCACCGCCCGGTGGAAGGGCATGATGACGTGGGCCGCCTGGCTGATGAACAGGTTCTCCGGGGTGAGCCTGACCCCCCGTCCTTCCAGCTCCTCCATCTCCTTGAGCAGCACGCCGGGGTCCACCACGACCCCGTTGCCGATGACGCACTTCTTCTTGGGATGGAGCACCCCCGACGGGATCTGGTGAAGGATCAACTGCTCGCCGTTGACCACGATGGTGTGGCCGGCGTTGTTCCCCCCCTGGAACCGCACCACGATGTCCGCGAACTCGGCGAGGATGTCCACCACCTTGCCCTTGCCCTCATCCCCCCACTGGGTCCCCACGACGACGATATTCCCCATCTCTCCTCTTTCCCGTTTCCGCGGATGATGGCCTCAGAGCTCCACCTGAATGACGCGCACGACGTGAGGCAACCGCCGGATCTCCTGCAACACCTTCTTGCCGACGGGATCGTCCAGGTGCAGAAGGGACACGGCCATGCCGCCCACCCGGTCGCGCCCGAACTGCATCATGGCAATGTTGATCCTGTTCCTCCCCAGGGTGGTGCCGATATTGCCGATGACCCCGGGTTGGTCCTCGTTATAGATAAACAGGATGCTCCCCTCGGGGGCCGCTTCCACCAGCAGGCTGTTGATCCGCAGGATTCTGGGATTGCGCCTCCCGAGCAGGGCGCCGGAGACCGCGAGCTCCTCTTTGTCCGATTGCGCCCGGATGGTGATGAGGTTCGGATAGTCCTCGTGCCGCTCGGTGATGGTCTCCGTGACCTTGATCCCCCGGTCCCTCACCAGGAGCGGGGCATTGATGAAGTTGATGTTCCCGCTCAACTTGGGGGCTAGAAAACCTTTTAGGAGGGCCGCCGTGATGGGCGCCACGCCGTACTGCACCACATCCCCCGTATACTCCAGGTGCACGGCCTTGACGCCCCCCTGGATGAGCTGGCTGGTGAACGACCCCAGCTTCTCGGCCAGATTGAGGTAAGGCTGCAGGTGGGGCAGGATCTCGGCGCTCACCGACGGAAAATTCACGGCGTTTCGGATGGTCCCCCGCGTGAGGTACTCGACGATCTGCTCGGCCACGGCCACGGCCACGTTCACCTGGGCCTCCTCCGTGGAGGCGCCGAGGTGGGGCGTGCAGATCACCTGTTCCAGGGTGAGCAAGGGGTTGTCCACGGGCGGCTCCTTGGTGAAGACGTCCAGGGCGGCCCCGGCCACCTTGCCCGAGACGACGGCGTCGTACAGGGCCTCCTCGTTGACGATCCCCCCCCTTGCGCAGTTGAGGATATAGACCCCCTGCTTCATCTCCCGGAACGCCTTGGCGTCGATGAGGTCCACGGTCTCCTTGGTCCTGGGCGTGTGGACCGTGATGAAGTCGCTTTTGGCCAGGAGCTCCTTCATGGAGACCATCTCCACCCCCAGGCGGGTGCCCGCCTCCGGGCTCAGAAAGGGGTCGTGCGCGATGACGTTCATGTGGAGCCCCTTGGCCCGATCCCCCACGATGGCGCCGATGCGCCCCATGCCCACGATGCCCAGGGTCTTGTTGAAGACCTCGGTCCCCATGAAGCGCTTGCGCTCCCACTTGCCCGCGCGCACCGACGCGTTGGCCTGGGGGATGCGCCGCGCCAGGGCCAGCATCAGGGAGATGGTGTGCTCGGCCGTGGTGATGGTGTTCCCCTCAGGGGTGTTCATCACCACGATGCCCTTCTTGGAGGCCGCAGCGATGTCCACGTTGTCCACCCCGATGCCCGCCCGGCCGATGACCTTCAGGCGGTCGGCCCCCTGGATGATCTCCCCGGTGAGCCTTGTTCCGCTCCGGATGGCGATGGCATCGTAGCTAACGATGACGGCCTTGAGCTCCTGGGCGCCGAGGCCCGTCGCCACGTCCACATCGATCCCCTCCGCCCGGCGGAAGACCTCGATGCCCTCCTCGGCCAAAGAGTCGCTCACCAGGACCCGGTGGCTCATCTTTCCCTCCTCAGCGCCCGTCGCACCCGCCGGCGCATGTCACGCCCCCTGGGATAGGAGGGCCTGGGCAACGCGTACCCCCCGGCCCGTCTCCACGGCGCACCCCAGGTCTTTCAGGGCCATCTCCAGGGAGGCGATGGCGATGACTACGTCGAAGGTGTCCATGAATCCCATGTGGGCGATGCGAAAGATCTTCCCCTTGAGGTGCCCCTGGCCGCCGGCCACGCGGACCCCGTACCGCTCCCAGAGATGCCGGGTGATGGCCCCCGCGTCCATCCCGGCGGGCGCCTTCACCGCCGTGAGCCCATCGGCCGGGCTCCCTGGGGCCAGGAGCTCCAGCCCCAGGGTCTTGATTGCCTCCCGGGTGGCGCGGGCCATGAGGGCGTGGCGGGCGAAGACCCCTTCCAGGCCCTCGTCCCGGAGCCGCCGCAGGACCTCGCGAAGCCCCACGATGAGGGGGACGGCCGGCGTGTACGCGTTCTGATTCTTCCTGGCGTTGCTCAGCTCCTTGCGAAAGTCGAAGTAGAATCGGGGGAGCGTCGACCGCTCCACGAATCTCCAGGCTTTGGGGCTCACCGAGGCGAAGGCCAGTCCCGGGGGCAGCATCATGGCCTTCTGGGAGCCCGTCACCACGATGTCCAGGCCCCACGCATCGGTCTGGATGTCGAACACCCCGATGCCCGTGATGGCATCGACCACCAGGATGGTTCCCTCCCGGTGGCGGACCAGCTCCCCTATCTCCTGGACGGGGTGCCGGACCCCGGTGGAGGTCTCGCACGCCTGCACGAAGACGGCCCTGATCCCGGGGTCCGCATCCAGGGCCGCTCTTACCGCCTCAGGCCGCACCGCCTCCCCCCACGCCACATCCAGGTTCACCGGCTGGACGCCGTAGGCCAGGCAGATCTCCTCCCAGCGCTCCCCGAACTTGCCGCCCCGCACCACCAGGGCCCGATCCCCCGCGCTCAGGCAGTTGGTCACCGCCCCTTCCATGGCCCCTGTGCCCGAAGCGGTGAAGAGCAGCACCTCGTGCTGCGTCTGGAACAAATACCTGAGCCCATCCCTCACCTCCTCGAAGATCTCGCCGTATTCGGCGGTCCGGTGATGGAGGATGGGTTGTGCCATGGCCAGCAGGGTCGACGGCGCAACGGGCGTGGGGCCCGGCGTCAACAGATAGGTCTTGCTCATGGATCCCTCCCGGCGCATCCCAAGAATCCGCGCCGCTCCTCAAAGGGGCGATGGCCAGGGTCTGGCAGGCCGCTGCCGATCTCCCCGGGCCTCCCCGGGGTTCAACCCCCCAGGCGCCTCGGAATGACCTTCTCCACGATGAATCCGGCCTTCTTGAGCCCCTCGATGACGGGCTTCTGGCGGATCGCCTTGCAGCGGATGATGATCCGCCGCTCTCCCCCGCCCCGTCCCGGGATCGACAGGATGCTCAGGGGAATCGCCCCGTTCTCCTGCAGCACACCGGTGATCCGGGGAAAGGTCCTCTCGTCCACCAAGACGTCCAGCAGCGTGAGCCTCAGGACCCCCTCCTCCCGCGCTGCAAAGACCTCCAGGAGGGCTCGCGTGACCTCGGTGGCCGTGGCGATCCCCACCAATCTTCCCTCCTCCACCACGGGGAAG
The DNA here is from genome assembly GCA_964514105.1 of uncultured Desulfarculaceae bacterium. GTDB lineage: Bacteria > Desulfobacterota > Desulfocorpusculales > Desulfocorpusculum > Desulfocorpusculum > CAZEPJ01. The sequence continues at coordinate 5,681 of CAZEPJ010000062.1, forward strand.
GAGCCGATCCCCTTCTCGTACCCCAGGAGCACGACGTCCTCCACGGGGGTGTCCGGAGTCACCCAGACCACGTCCTTGACCATGATCTCTCCGACGGTCATGTGGGCCAGGAGATACGACATCTCGTGGATGCTGAGGCTCGTGGCCGAGGAGGGCGATGCCTCGAGGACCTTTCTCCGCGTGAGCATGCCCACCAGCTTCCCCTTCTTGACCACGGGGAGATGATGGATCTTGTACTCGTTCATCTTCCTGCGGGCGTCGGCCAGCAGGGTCTCCGGGGTCACCACCACGGGGTCTCGGGTCATCCAATCTCGGATCCGCATGCCAGTCCCTCCTCGCCCGTCCGGTTCATCAGCCGGTTCGGCGGCTCAGCGATGGATCACGAAGCCCTTGGCCTTGAGGGCCCTTTCCAGAGAACCCTGGTCCTGGCCCCGGGCCCGAATGACCACCATCCGAAGGTCCGACGCTCGTTGCGGCAGGCTGAAGATGCTGACCATCTGCGCCCCTGATTCCTCCACCACGCCGGTGATCTCCCGGAGGACCCCCTTGCCGAGGTCCACATCCCGGAGGGTGATACGGGCCAGTTCCTCCCGGGCCCCCAGCAGGGCGATGTACGATCGAAAGATGTCCGATTCCGTGGCGATCCCCACCAGCTTCCCCCTGTGAACCACGGGCAGGGCCCCCACCCCCTTCTCTGCGCCGAGCAGGACCGCGTGCTCGGCCGTGTCGTCGGGCCCCACCACCACCAGCTCCGTGGCCATCACCTCCTTGACCGTCAGCTTGGACAGCACGTAGTTCAGCTCGTGGATACTCAGAGTGGTCGCCTCCGAAGGCGATGCCTCGATCAGGTCGCGGTACGTGACGATCCCTACAAGCTTGCCCCGCTCCACCACGGGCAGCCTGCGGATCCGGCGGTCCCGCATGAGCTTCTGGGCCTCGATGACGGGCGTTTCCGGCGATACCACGACGGGCTCGGTGGTCATCCAGTCCTTGACGTACATGCCCTTTCCTCCTGGTCGATGTTCGGAAACCCGGGCCCACTTGCGAACCCGTCCGCGGTCAACCGGGGTCGCCCGGAACAAAACCTCATAACGATTACTATAGGAGGGGACGAAAATCAAGCACAACGGCCGGCGATCCGCCGATCAGCGGTCCATCTGCGAGGCCGCGACCACCCGTGCGCCCGCCGGGATGCCGTGCTTTCCCCGGAGCCCCTCCGCCGAGGCCAATGCCTGGGCGCGGTCCGCATATCGACCCACGAAGATCCGATGGTAGGGGCCCTTGCCCGGCACGGTCACCTCGCGGCTAAAGGCGTCCAGGCCGGCCTTCTTCAGGATCTGAACCCGCTCCTGGGCCTTTCGGGGGCTCTGAAAGGACTCCACGTGAATGGTGTAGTTGAAGGCCTCGCCTCCAGCCCGCTTGGCCGAGCCCGTCGCGGCTTTGGGTTCTTTGGCCGGGACCTTGGCCGGTGCCTTGGCATCCGCCGAGGCCGGCCTGGCCTCGGGCGGCGCCGGAGGCTCGGGGGCCATCGGGGGACTGGGAGGAGGCAAGGCGGCGGCGGGTGGCGGGCTGGCCGCATCGTCGGACCGCCGGGCCGGCTCCGATGGCGGGGACGGAGGCTCGGTTGGGACGGGGGCGGGAGGCGGCGCCTCATGAGGCGGCGGCGGGGCGACCTTGACCACGAAAGGCTGCGGGGGCGGCGCAGCGGGGGGAGGGGGCGGGGAGATGTAGGACAGGCCCAAGCCCAGCAATACTCCCAGGCCCAGTGCCACGGCGCCCGTGAGGACCCATCGAAGCCGGGACCTCCTCCTTGTTCGCCTCATGCCGCTCCCCGTCCCAAGGGGCCCCTAAGCGGCCGGCCCCCGCTTCACCTTGGGGGCGATCCCAGGGCCAGCAACCCCGAATCACTCCGCCTTGAGCTTCCGCACTTCCTCGGTGAACGGAGGCACGATCTTGAACAGGTCGTCCACCACGCCGAAATCCGCCTTCTGAAAGATGGGCGCGTCGGGGTCCTTGTTCACCGCCACGATGAACTTGGAGGTCCCCATACCGGCCAGATGCTGGATGGAACCCGAGATGCCGCAGGCGATGTACAGGGTGGGAGTGACCACCTTCCCCGTCTGCCCCACCTGGTCGGACTGGGGCCGCCATCCGGCATCCACGGCGGCGCGCGACGCGCCCACTGTGCCGCCCAGGAGGTCGGCCAGCCCCTCCAACATGGCATAGTTCTCCGGGCCCTTCATGCCCCTCCCGCCCGAGACGATGATCTCGGCCTCGGTCAGGTCAGGGCGCCCCCCGGCCTCTTCCTTCAATGCCACCTGGACCGCCGACAGGTCCCCGTCCTGGAAGGCGGGGGTGAGGTTGACCACTTGGGCCGAAGAGGCCCCAGGCTCGGCCTTGGGAAACACGTTGGGGCGAATCGTTGCCACCTGTGGAGCGGCAACGCAGGCCATGGTCGCGTACAGCTTGCCCGCGTACATGGGCCTGCGGCCGAGAAGCTTGCCGTCCTGCAGATCCAGAGCCACGCAGTCGCTCAGGGTGCCCACGCCGAGGCGGCCTGCGACCCTGGGGGCCAGGTCCTTGCCCGTGGATGAGGCGCCCATGAGGACGATGTTCACATCCAGTTCCCTGGCCAGATCCGCGATGACGCGCGTGTACGGCAGCGCCCTGTAGTCGGCCAGCTCAGCATGCTCGGCCACGAAGACCTTGGCCGCACCGTACGCCCCCACGGCCTGGGCTTGGGCCCCAATGCCCGGCCCGCCCAGAAGGACGGCCACCAACTCCTGGCCCAACTTGTCGGCCAGTCGTCGCCCCTCGCTCAGGACCTCCCATGTCACCTTGCGCACGGCCCCGTTCCGCTGCTCTGCAATGACCATCACACCCTGTGCCATCTCTCCTTACCTCCCTCCTCGAAGAGCCCAACCTTCCATGCCCAACAACCAAGCGCCTGCAACGCCGCTGTGTCCCGGGCAGATGACGGATCTCGGATTGCATGTCCGGCGCTTCCCGAACGCGTCATCAGATCACCTTGGCCTCCTCCCTCAGGAGCCTGGCCAGCTTGGCCGCCTTCTCCTCGGGGGTCTCTCCCTCGACGATCTTCCCGGCCTGCCGCGCCGGGGGAAGCTCGACCTTGATGACCTGTGTCTTTTCGCCGGCCTTGCCCACCTCCCCGGCGTCCAGTCCCAGGGCGGCGAGGTCCTTGGTGTCCAGCGGCTTGCGCTTGGCCTTCATGATCCCTGGCAAAGAGGCGTATCGGGGTTCATTGAGGCCCTTCTGGCAGGTGATCAGGGCCGGAAGGGGGCTCTGGAGGACCTGCACACCCCCCTCCACCTGGCGGTTCACCTTCACGGTCTTGGCGTCCACCCACTCCAGCGCGTTGACGAAGCTAAGATGGGGGATCCCCAGGAGCTCTGCCAGGGCGGCACCGGTCTGTGCCATGTCGTCATCGATGGCCTGCTTCCCCGCGAAGATCACGTCGAAGGGAATGGATGCCAGCACCTTGGCCAAGACGCGGGCCCGCCCCAGGCTGTCGGAAGCGCCCCAGAGGGCGGGATCGTCCACCTGAACGGCCTTGTCCGCCCCCATGGCCAGGGCCGTTCGGATGGCCTCCACGGCCCTGGCCGGGCCGATGGAGACCACGGTAACGCTCCCGCCGTGCTTCTCCTTGGCCCGCAGGGCCTCCTCCACCCCGAACTCGCAGTACGGGTTCATGATCCACTTGATGTCGTCCTCCACGATCCAGGTCCCCTGCGGGTTGACCTTGATCTGGGTCTCCGTGTCCGGCACCTGTTTCATCAACGCCACGATTTCCACGGTACTTCCTCCTTCCCTCGTAAGTGTGGCCGGTCCAGGCCGCCTTCAGATCCGCTCCCAGATGGTCGTCATCCCCATGCCCCCCCCCACGCACAGGGTGGCGAGCCCCGTGGTGAGGTCCCGCCGGGCCATCTCGTTGAGGAGGGTCACCACGATGCGGCAGCCCGTGGCGCCCACGGGGTGCCCCAGGCCGATGCCGCTGCCGTTGACGTTCACGATCTCCCGGTTCCAGCCCAGCAGCCGCTCGCACGAGACGTACTGGGCCGCGAATGCCTCGTTGCACTCGATGAGCTGGATCTGCTTGAGGTCCATGCCGGCTCGCTTGAGGGCCTTCTGGGTCGCCGGCACGGGGCCGTACCCCATGAGTTCCGGCTCCACGCCCGCTGCGGCGTTGGCCACCAGCCGCGCCATGGGCTTGACCCCCAGCTCCTTGGCCTTCTTGCGGGTCATGAGGACAACGGCCGCCGCCGCATCGTTGATCCCTGAGGCGTTCCCCGGGGTCACCGTGCCGTCCTTCTTGAAGGTGGGAGGGAGCTTGGCCAGGTCCGCCATGGTGAGCCCGAATCGCGGGTGCTCGTCGGCGTCCACCACCTTGGCGTCACCCTTCTTCTGCGGGATCTTGTACGGGACGATCTCCTCCTTGAATTTCCCGCTCTTGATGGCCGCTTCGGCGTTGTTGTGGCTGCGAAGGGCCACCTCGTCCTGTTCCTGCCGGCTGATCCCGTACTTCTCAGCCAGGTTCTCGGCGGTCAGGCCCATGATCAGCCCGCTCCAGGCGTCGGTGAGCCCATTCCAGACGCCGTCCATGAGCCGGCCGTCCCGCAGGCGAAGCCCCCAGCGGGCCCCCTCGACGTAGAACGGGGCGTCGCTCATGGCCTCGGCCCCGCCGGCCACGATGATGTCGGCGTCCCCCGCCTGGATCACCTGTGCTCCGTACACGATGGCCTGCATGCCCGAGGCGCAATTGCGCTGGACCGTGACACCCGGCACGTGGATGGGAAGCCCGGCCTTCAGCCCCGCAAGCCTGGCCAGCGTAAGCTCATTGGGCTTCTGGAGGCAGCACCCGAAGATGACGTCGTCCACCTGCCCCTTGTCGATCCCCGCCCGGCCAATGGCCTCCCGGATCACCGCCGCCGACAGGTCGATTGCGGACACGTCGCGGAAGTGACCGCCGAAATCCCCAATGGCCGTTCGAACGCCCGAAACCACGCACACCTCACCCATGCCCGTCTCCCCCTTTCCCCTTGGCGATTCCATCCGGCCGGGACGATCCGACGGGCGGCCCCTGGGCAAACCCGGGCGCCCCGTGCGGCGCGTCTCCAGCCCTTCATCGATCCTTGAACTGAGGCTCCCGCTTTTCCAGGAAGGCCTTCATGCCCTCTTGCATATCCTCGGTCTCGCACAGGCGGGAGAAGTGCTCTGCCTCCAGGTCCAACCCGGTGTACAGGTCGGTCTTCATCCCCTCGATGACCACCTCCATGGCGGCCTGGACCGAGACCTGACCCTTGGCGAGGATCTTTCCGGCCAATTCCCTGGCCGCCTCCTGCACCTTGTCCTGAGGGACCACCTGGTTGACGATCCCCCACATGAGGGCATCCTGGGCCGAGATGAAATCCCCCGTCAGGATCATCTCCAGCGCCTTGGCCTTGCCCGCCACCCGAGGCAGCCGCTGCGTCCCCCCTGCCCCCGGGAACACCCCCAGCTTGATCTCGGGCACCCCAAACTGGGCCTTCTCCCCGGCCACGCGCATGTGACAGGCCAGGGCGAGCTCCAGGCCTCCGCCCAGGCAGAAGCCGTGGACCGCGGCGATGACCGGCTTTCTAAGGGCCTCGATGCGATTCAGGGTCCGGTGAAAGACGGTGACGAGTTGCCGGGCCTCCGCGGCCGACTTGAGGGCCTGGAGCATGCGGATGTCCGCCCCTGCGATGAACGCCCTGCCCTCCCCCGAGAAGATCACCGCCTTGATGCCTTCATTGGCCGCGATCTCCGAAAATGCCGCCTCGATCTCCAGGAACACGTCCCGACTCAACGCGTTCATGGGCGGGTTGTTGATGGTCACCAGGGCGATGCGGTCCTCCACGCGGTACGTGATCTTCTTGTCTGACATTGCCACCTCCCTACGCATTGGATGCTGCCCGGGCCTCCTCCCCGGCCGACTGGTCCCGGAGGAATCCCCGGATGAGGATGTCGCTGACCTGCTGAGCCGCCCCCTCCACCGAAAGGCTCTTCTTCTTGGAGAGGATCCAGAACGTGGAGATCTCGTCCAGGGCCCCGTACACCACCCGCTTGGCGATGGACGGGTTGATGTCCGGCCGGATGACCCCCCGCTCCTGCCCCTCGAGGATGATGTCGGCCACGAGGTTCAGATACTCCTGAAACTTGCGGTTGTCGTAGTCCTTCATGAACTTGTTGCTCTGGCGGAGCTCCACCTGGATGACGTCGGCCAGGTCAGGGTTCTCCTCCACCAACCGAAGATGCCGACGCACGAAGGCCCGCAGCTTCTCCACGGGGTCTTCCAGGGGCTCGAGATCGGCGCGCATGCCCCGTAGGATCACGTCCATGGTCTCTTCGAAAAGGTGGATCAGGATATCGTCTTTGCCCTTGAAATACAAGTAGATGGTCCCGTCGGCCACCTTGGCCTCCCGGGCGATCTCAGAGACCTTTGCATTGTAGAAACCCCGCTGGGCAAATACCTTGCTCGCTGCCCGAAGGATCTGGCCATGCCGGTCCAACTGTCGCGGTCGACTCAAGGGATTCACCCCCCTCGCTGTGGGGCGCGCAGAGGCCTTCGGGCCCTCCCATGGGGCAAGATCAGGGCCCTGCCCGTCCCGGCCTGGTGGAAAACTCACTCCCGGGGCGCCCTCGACCCCATATTCACGAATGAATATTCATTCAATGAGTGCCTTGAATAGCACATTCCTTCAAGACCTGTCAAGGTATTCGGCCGGTTCCTGGCGCCTTGCGCCGGGGAGCGGTGGCCATGGGTGCCCCCCCTTCTGACCCCGCAGGAAACATCTCGAGCGTTGGGCATCAGATTCCAGATGGGGGAGACCACATCTGGGGCTGGATCCCCAAGGTGCGGGTCATCCCATGCAGAGTGGATCACGCAATCCGGCCCCTGGACGGGGGGAGAGTCCCTCGCATGAGATCGCGCCCGTCAAGAGCCTCCTCTTGCTGCGATGCAGAGAGCCCCTGGCGCTTCTCACCAGGAGGTAGAAGCGGTTGGACATGGGGGAGCACCTGCACATCACCGGCCATGCGCCCACCCCAGGCCTCGCCCGCCTTTGCCTTTGTACGAAGTCCTCCCTGCCGTCATGGTTCCGCAAGATCTTGGTCCTTTGGATTCCCGGCATATGGCGTGGTGCGGCACTCCGGGGGCATCCACTCTCGGCTGTCTTGGCATGGCGCGAACCCATCTCACCCACGCCGCCGCTGTCGACCCCACGGAGAGCCAACTTCGATGATCGCGTAAGGAGCCGGAAAATGCCGTTTGTCGGCATCCCGTCCAAAGACGGAATCCACTTTTCTCCGTTGGTTGAACGATTCCTGGACCCCGGTATTCACCCGCGTGACGGCCTCGAGACCATCAACCTGATCTCTTGAAGCGACTGGAGGCCCCGTCGCCCTCTCTGGAGGGCCGGGTCCCTGGCCCTGTAGTCTTTTTTCCGCTGCCGTTCGTCTCATGGGGCAGTTCTCCCTTCGACTGCCCGGGAGGTCCGGGGGGAACACGGCCTTTGAAAGGCCACACCCACCGAGGAGGTGCTCCATGCGTTTCGCGCGCTCTTTGTTGTGGACCGCGTGCGCCCTGATCCTGAACCTCACCCTGTGCGGCCCCCTGGCATCCCCCGCCTCGGCCGAACCCGCCTACGCCTTCGACCCCGTGGCAACCCAGGGGGCTCCGACCCCGGCGGGCGGGACATATTCGGCCTCGGCCTTCGGTCCCCCGGCCCTGAACAACGACGGATGGGTGGCCTTCCGCTCGGGCATCGAGGGCGCATCGGCAACCATGGGGGTCTTTCTCTCCATGCCCGGAGGGGGCGTTCGGGCCCTGGCACTGGACGGCCAGCCGGCCCCGGGGGGAGGGAGTTTCTCCGACTTCCTGGGCCTGGGCATGGACGATGCGGGTCGGGTGGTCTTCCGCGCCCTGTTGGACGCCGGGGAAGTCGACGAGGCCATCTTCCGCGTGGATACCCTGTCCATATCCCGGCTGCTGGCGGCGGGCGACCCGGCCCCCGATGGAGGCGGATCCCTGGCAGCCCTCTTGGACCTCAAGGTAACCCCTTCCGGCCGCGTCTTCGTCCACGCCTTGGCGTTCGGGGGTACCATCGCCGACGGGATCCTGATGTGGGACGAGGGCGGCGCCCGCTGGGCCGTCCACAGAGGCCAGGATGTGCCGGATGCAGGGCGCCTGGTCTGGATCGGCGAATACGCGGTCAGCGACTCGGGCCACGTGGCCTTCGTGGGCCGGGTCGAGGACGACCTCGGCGTCTCGTCCCAGGGGCTCTTCCTGGCCTTGGAGGGCGAGGTGAGCAGGGTCATGGCCCCGGGCGATCCCACGCCCATGGGGGGCGTGTTCCAGGCCTTCCGAGTCCCCACCGTCAACGACCTGGGCCATGTGGCGTTTGGGGCGTCGGTGGCCGGTGGGAGCGCCCCGGTGGGGCTCTTTCTCCTCAGGGACGGGGCCGTTTCCCTGGTGGCGGGCCAAGGGCAACCCGCCCCGGCTCCGGCCTCTGGGGATTTCGCCCGATTCGAGCGACCCTTGCTGGACGGCGCAGGGTCGATTCGTTTCGAGGCCCATCTCTCTGGGGGGACCACCCCCGGCGGGATCTTCGCCTGGTCCGATGGAGTCCTGGCCCCGGTTGTCCTCTCCCTGGAGCCCGCCCCCGGAGGCGGCCGCCTCTTCCACCCCCGGCTCTTCCAGGCCAATGACCTGGGAGCCCTGGCCTTTCGGGCCGAGGTCCTGGGCCCCAAGCCCGGGGGCATCTTCCTACAGGTCCCCGGATGGGGGATCCGGGCCGTCGCCCGATTGGGCCAGGCCACACCGGCCGGCGGCACGTATGCGGACCCAAGCTTCATCCCCAGCGTCAACAACGCCGGGGAGGTGGCCTTCGAGGCCGGCGTGCTCGGCGGGATTGCCCCGGAGGGGATCTTCATCCGGGGGGCATCCGGCACTGTGGCCGTGGCCCTGTGGGGCGACCCGGCCCCGGCAACGATCGGCGGACGCCTGGGCGATCTGGAAGCCCCCTCCCTGGGAAGCGGCGGAGAGGTGGCGTTCCTGGCCCGGCTCACCGATTCCGTCGGGCCTCAGGGGATCTTCCTGGCCCGGCCCCAGGAAGGCAGCTATGAGCTGAACCCCTTGGCCGTGGTGGGTCAGCCGGGGCCCGGCGGCGCCCTGTACGGGCCCCTGGGTCGTCCAGAGGTGCTCGGGGACGGCGCTGTATTGTTCGGGGCCGTCCTCGTAGACGCAGAGGGGCATCGCGGCGCCATCCTCCGCTGCGGCCCGGGGGGTGTGGAGACTCTGGTCCGCCAGGGAGATCCCGCTCCGGCCGACGTGGGGGGAAGCCTGGGCACTCTGGGGCGCCCTGCAGGCAACGCTGCGGGGGAGATCCTATTCCGGGCCCGCGTCCGAGGCGGGTCGGCACGGGCGGGGCTGTTTCTGAGAGGCGTCACCGGGGAGATCCGCACACTGGCAGCCGACGGCAGCCCCACGCCCCTGGGTGGCCGGTTCACCCCGGTCTTTCGCTCCTATGCCCTGGGCGCCCCGGGAGAGGCCGTGTTCGTGGCCCCTGTCTCGGGCGGCGTGAGCAGTCAGGCCGTGTTCCGGACGCGCGGCGGCCCGGTGGAGGTCCTGGCGGCCGAGGGGTGGACGGGCCCATGGGGAGGCCGGTACCTGGCATTCGGCCACGTGACGACCAACAGCGCCTCGGACGTGGCCTTCCACGCCGCCCTCCAGCCCGGCCGGAAGAGCGGCATCTATATAGACGACGGCATTCACGGGATGCGGCCCGTGGTCCTGGGAGGCATGCGCGCCCCCACGGGGGGCCGGTTCTCGACGCCGAATCTCCCCATGCTCAATGACCTGGGGCAGGTCGTCTTCCGCGCCCTGGTCACGGGGAAGGCCGGCCGTCGGGGGATCTTCCTGGCCGACGAGATCCCGTCGGCCCCGTGAGGCCGGGCCCCCAAAGCCGGTCCCGAAAAAGGCAGGGGGGGGTGCCCCTGGGCGCCCCCCCCTTCTCGGATCATGTCCCGGAGCCCCTCGCCCCCCCTACCTCCTGCGCGCGTCGCATCCAGGGCGCCGGCCCTGCCGGGCCAGGAGCCTGGGGAACTCCTCCTTCAGCCATGCCTTGGCCGCCTCGCCCTGGGGGAACAGCCTCTCCCTGCGCTGGAACTCCGGGCCATGCAGGACCCGCCTGCCGTTGGCCTGCTTGGGGCCCACCGCCGCGTGGACCATCTCGTGGTACACCACGCCCTCGACCACGTAGGCCGGGACCTCGGGCTGGTCCAGGACCGGATGCACCCGGATCACGCGCCGCTCCAGATCGTAGGACCCCAGCCGGATGTTCCGGCCGATGCGTCCGGTGCGCCGTCCCCACCCAGCCTTCACCTCCAGCGATTGCGCGAAGAAGATGCGGTTCAGGCGGCTGAGGATCTCCCCCAGGTGAAAGCAGTGCCCGTTCTCCCGGAACGACCGGCCGGCCAGCGGCTTCACCAAGCGGTGGGGCCGCTCCATCTGTTCCTGGCCGAAGGCCTTGAGCACGGGGCGGGCCGCCTGGCGCTCCCCCTGGAGAAACATGGCCAGGGATTCCAGCACCTCATCCGGGGCCCCCAGGAAGGCGCGGTCGGCCCGCAGGATGCCGCCGTGGCTCCACTTCCGAAAGGAAAAAAGGGTCCAGCGGTTCTCCGTGAGCACCACCCGCACGGGAAACCCCAGGCGGGCCGAGAGCCAACCCGCCAGGAGTCCCCCGTCGGGCCGATGGGCCGACTCATCCCAGGGCGCCCCGGCCTCGATGAAGGGAAGACAGGGCTGGGGGGAAGAGCGATCCCCTGAGTCCACTGGCGCACACCCCCTCCCCCAAGCCGCCCCCCGCGGGGCCGTCTGGGGAGTTGCCCCTCATCACCCCTCCAGGGGCTCCCAGTAGATGTCCAGGATGGTGTTGGTCGGCTGCTGGGTTCGGAATCCGGCCCGGACCTTCATCCCGATCTTGGGCTCGCCCCAAACCAGGTACCCCTTGAAGATGGTGGCCAGTCCCTTCAGCTCCACGTCGATCTGCCAGTATGGCGTGCTCAACTCGATCCCGATGCCCGCGTAGACGACCTGGGTGAAGGCGTAGACCTCGCCGATGACCGGCTGAAGGATCTCCTCCCACGACATGAGATCCCAGCAGTCCGGGCAGTGGGCCCGACAGGGGAGCCACAGCCGCTTCTCGGGGCATTTGGGGTTGATGCAGCGGGTGGCCAGGAGCTTCCCCTGGGTCAACCCCTTGAAGAATGGCGTCAGGAGCCCGTAAGTGTGGTGGTGGGTCAGGGACCGCGGGAAGTTGATCACCATGGCTTTTTCATCGTCGAACAGGGTCGCCGGTTCGCCGATGTACTGGATCTGGTTCGACATGTTCGCTCCTCCTAGAAGGCCTTCCGCAGGATACCCACAGTCACATGAGAACCGACCCCCGCGTGGGAGACCCAGAGCCCCTGCCTGGCGTTGGGCACCTGGAGGCTCTGCCAGTCCGCGGGTTTCTCCTTTCCCCAGCGCTTCCAGATCCTGGGGTCTCCGTGGAACTTGTCATACTTTCCTTGGATCTGCCAGAGGCACTCGGCGGCCTGGAATATCCCGGTGGCCCCCACTGCGTGCATGGTCCCCAACAGCCCGCCGGACAGGTTGGACGGGCACTTCCCCCCGTAGTAGGCGTCCCCCGATTCGACGTAGTCGGGCTCCTGGCCGTAGGGCCTAAGCCCGATGTCCCCGTAGGTCTGGATGTCGCTGATGGTGAAGGCATCGTGGAGTTCCACAAAGTCCAGGTCCTCCAGCGGGTTCCGGATCCCGGCCATGCGATAGGTGAGGTACGCGGCGAACCGGGCGGCCAGGAAGCTCTCGAATCCCGGCCACCGCCATCCCTCCTTCTGGAGGTCCTTGTAGAGCTCCGGGCTCTCGTGGGGAAGCAGGGGGATCTCCATATGTCGGCGGTCGGCCACGCGCAGCGTGTGCGTCCCGCCCGCGATGAAGACCTCGACCGGCTGGTCCGTAAGCCTGTACGCCCACTCCTCGTTGCAGAGGATTGCGGACGCGGCGCCGACGCTCATGGCGCAGCACTCCAGGAAGCGCAGCGGGTACGCCGACATGGGGCTCGCCAGGACCTCCTCCACGGTATGCTTGCCCGGCTGCTGGGCGTACGGTGAGCTGCAGGCGTAAAGCCGGTTCTTCACGGCGATCTTGGCCCGGGTGACCTCCGAGAGGTTGTAGGCCCAGGCGAATCGGTTGGCCATGGGGGCGTAGTACGAGGAGTAGATCCGGCCCATGCGGGTCTCGAAGTCCTTGCACGCGGCGGTGGAGATGTAGAAGTTGCCCGTGCGGGTGTCCACCTCGTCCATCCGCTCCCACCCGGCCACGAAGGCCACGTCCGCCATGCCGCTGGCCACGGCCATGGCCCCGCCGAGGATGGCGCTCCCGCCGGTGGCCCCGCCCGTCTTGATCCCCACGTTGTACAACGGGTCGAACCCCAGGTAGTCGTGGACCTTGGCCTCGCACAGGAGCTGGTCCTGAAAGTGGTCAGCGAACTCGCCATATACGCAGAAATTCACCAGCCCCCTCACCTCTTCCGGGGACAGCTTCAGGTCGTTCTCCTCCAGGCACTGCTTGGCCGCCATCATGACCAGCTCTTCCAGCTTGTACTCCGGGAAATACTTCCGGTACGCGGTTGTCCCCCCGGCCACCATGTAGACCTTGCGGCTCCACTTGGGAATCCTGAGATTGCCTTCTCCGAATCGGATCATCGATCTCCCTCCTCTAGGGCAGGACGTTGGCCCACACGCACGCCTCGTGCGCAAGGCCGCTTCCAGTCGCCTGATCTCAATGCCGTGGTATCACCCCCTTGTCCAGTCCCCGCCGGTTGAGGGTTCCTCTGGATGCGTCTGTCACCCCTTCCGGTTCGTCACAAGCGCCACCCCCCCGAGACCTCCACGCAGGCCCCGGTGACGAAGCTCGCCTCCTCCGAGGCGAGAAACGCCACCACGTTGGCCACCTCCTCGGGCCGGCCCGCGCGCCCCAGCGGGGTCTCGGCCAGGATCATGTCCCGGTACCGCTCGGGCATCCGGGCGATGGTGGGGGTCTCCGTGAGCCCGGGAAGGACCGCGTTGACGCAGATGCCGTGTTTGCCCACCTCCCGGGCCACGCTCTTGGTCAATCCCAGGACGCCGGCCTTGGCCGCGCTGTAACTGACGGCAGCCACCCCCCCCGTCCGGCCGTAGACCGAGGAGATGTTGACGATCCGCCCGTAGCCCTGCTCGATCATGCCGGGGACCACGGCCTGGATGGTGTGAAGGGCCCCCTTGAGGTGCACGCCCAGGACCGCGTCCCAGTCCGCGTCCACCACGTTGAGGAGGGTGGCCGGCCGGTCGAAGCCGGCGTTGTTCACCAGGACCTCCACTCGCCCCCAGGCCTGAAGCACCGCCCGGACCATCCCCGCCACGGCGCCGCGGTCGGCCACGTCGCACGCCAGGGCCAGGACCTGCCCGCCGCCGGCCTCGATCTCCCCGGCCGTCCGGGCCAAGGTCTCCGCGTTTCGTTCGGCCAGGGCCACCCGGGCGCCTTCCTGGGCCATCTTGTGCGCCACGGCCCTGCCGATCCCCTGGCCGGCCCCGGTCACGATGGCCACGCGATCCGTGAGACGCATCTTGCTTCCTTCCGGCCTCCTCGGTGTGTGCCGGCTCTGTTCCCCGACTGGCGCTCCAACTGCTGGATTGCGGATACCCGCGCACGACGCATGGGCAACGCCCGCCCGAAAGCCCGACTCCCATATCGAAGGGCCGGCGATCCGGGGGGCATGGCGCGGTCACCTTAGCATGACGGATGGGCACTGTAAAGCCTCCCACAAGAGCGGTCGCGGAGTTCCCCCCCCCCCTGGACCTTGTGCGGCGGGGACGTCTCCTCTAGCATGGACACGGGCGTGATTGGGTCGAGAGAAAGGCGGCACTCCATGGCGCTGGTCGTGGACATCGACGATCTCGGGCACCGGGGCATGGGGATCGCCCGTCACGAGGGGAAGGTCATCCTCGTTCCCCTCACCGCCCCGGGGGATCGGGTGGAGGTGCGCATCGCGCGAAGCCACCGCTCCTATGACGAGGGCCGCATGGTGCGCGTCCTGGAGCCCTCCCCCATGAGGAGGGAGCCCCCATGCCCCCACTTCGGTCCGTGCGGGGGGTGCCAGCTGCAGCACCTCGAGATCGCCCACCAGCACGCCCTCAAGGGGCGCCTCTTTTCCCAGACACTGACGCGGGCCGGAGGCGTTTCACAGGACGCGCTGGGGCCTGTGCTGTTCACTGCGGAGGAGTTCTCCTATCGCGCCCGGCTGGAGCTGCAGGCCGTGGGCATGCCCCGTCCGGCACTGGGATTCAAGGCATTGGGCTCATCGGACATGGTCCCCATCCATCGATGTCTGCTGGCCGCGCCGGCCCTCCACCCATTGGTGGAGGCCGCGCGGGGGGCCCTTAAGTCGGCCCGCGTGGGGGACCCGCTGAGGGTCGAGCTGGCCTGCGACGCCCCGGGACCCGGCGCCACCATGACCCTGTGGACCCTCGGGACACCCGCGCGGCGCACCGTGGAGGCCCTCCGCCGGGCGGCGACGGAGATCCCCGGCCTCCGGGGGGTCTTTCTCAACCGGGGACGGGGAGGGGCCGGGGCCTGCATCTGGTCGGATCAAGGCGGGGTCCGGGGCGTCGTTTGCGGCGTGCCCCGTCCGCCCCACGGCGAGGAGATGGCCCTGGAGGCCTGGCCGGGGGTTTTCAGCCAGGTAAACCCGCTGGCCAACCGCCTCCTGGTGGCGACGGTTGCCTCGTGGCTTGGCTCAGGACCCCTGGACCGCGTCCTCGACCTGTATGCCGGCATGGGTAACATCACCCTGCCCCTGAGCGGCCTGGCCCGGGAGCTGCTGGCCGTGGAGATCAACCCCCGGGCCGTGGAGAACGGCCGGGCCAACGCGCGGCGGCTGGGGATCCGTAATATCCGCTGGGAGCGCGCCCCGGCCGAGGCGGGTGTGCGGCGTCTTCTGCAAAGAGGCGAATCGTTCGATCTCGTTATTCTGGATCCCCCGCGGCGGGGCGCCCGGGAAGTCCTGGACGGAATCCTGTCCCTGGCCCCCCGCCGGATCCTGTACATCTCATGCGATCCGGCCACCCTGGCGCGGGACCTGGGCCACCTGGGCCCAAGCGGAGGCTATGAGGTCCTCCGGACCCAACCCCTGGACATGTTTCCCCAGACTTTTCACCTGGAGTCCATCACCCTGCTGCAGCGCACGGGGCGGGCGTGACCGACCCGCCACCTTGATCCTCATCCTGAGTGGATTCAGAAAGAAAAAGACTCCCCAGCCGCGACCTCCAGGGCCCGCATCCGTTTGGGTTTGGTGTTGGCGTTTCTCGCCAGGATGCCCGCCGCGGGGTCGTACAGCCCGCCCCGGCCGTTGATGATCTTCTTGGCGGCTTTCAACCACCTCTGAATGCCGCTGAAGCTGGGGTGATGCCGGCGGTTGCCGTCGATGGGATAGAGGATGTGGCCGGCCGCCCAGTAATCCAGCGCCACGGGGTCCTGTCCGGCCAGCAGCTGATTGACGCGGGTCGTGGTCTCGGCGGGATAGCCGGTGATGGAGCCCTGGGAGACCCAGATGGCGTCCATGATATTCAGGACGGGCGTGCGAATGGAGGCCACCATCTTGCCACAGGTCTGGCCCAGGCCCCGATAGTGCCGAAACGCACCGTGGCCGTCTGCCATGGAGACCAATCCGTAGAAGTGCTTGAGGGCCCCCGTGATCTCCGACCCTCCGGTGTCGTGGTGTTTGAGCACGGGGACGTTGATGAGCTTGAGGTTCTGCCGGTGGCCGCTTCCGTCCCAGATGCCCTCCCAAAGCTCGACGCGGGTGCCGTTTCGGGTCGTGAAGCACGGGTACGAGACATTCTCAAAGCGCCGATATCCGTCCTGATCATGGTCATCTCCCTGGATGAACCGCTGCCGGATGGGGTCCAGGAGATAGAGCGAAACCCGCGAGTCGGCCAGGAGGGTCTCCGCCACGAACCTGAAGCTGTGGGAGGGGTCGTTGGCGTTGGCCTGCACGCTCCTGTCGCCGCCATACGAGGCGCTGGTGTCGCAGTCCAGGCTGCCCCGTCCCTGGCCGTTCTCCACGATCACCGCCTCCCCTTTGAACCCGTCGGGGTGATCCAGGACCCGCCTCACCAGGCCCCGGATCAGGTCGCTGTTGGTGCACCCCCGGTGCTTCCATTGGGCGTTGACCTTGATGAGGACCACATCATCGGAGGCGATCATGCCCTGGGGGCCAGTGGCAACGGACTCCACGGCGGATCGGTAGAACTTGAGACCGTTGGCCCCCATGAGCTGGAGCAGCGAGTCCACGCCGGCATGGTAATGGCCATCCCCTCCCCCCCAGAAGGGCTGATCCGGGATCTCCTTGACCCAGTAAAGATCGCTGACGCTGGCCGAAGCCGCCTCCGGCACGTCCCGTGGACCCAGGAGGGCCAGGACGGCAGCGCCCGAGGCCCCCTTGAGGAGGGATCGCCTGTCCAGGGCCGTGGGATCGCGGCGTCCGTCGCAAGCCGGATCCCTCTGCGTCGTCCCCCGCTGACCCCTCATAGGCCCCCCGCTCTCCATGGGTTCGGCGCGTCCCGAATCGCCAACCCATTCCCCGCAGTCAGGTTCTTTCTTGACCTTGGGAATAAGGATACCCACCGCCACTCAGCGGATCAAGCGTCCGCGGACGAGAAGACAGGGGCGCAAAGCCAGGTCCTGATCCACCTAGAGTGGACGGGGGGGCCGGTCGGGGAGGCTATGGGGAGAGCTCGCAGCCCGGGCGCAGCCGCCACCGGCAGGGTGCCGCCGGGAACTCCCCACCCCGTCCCGTCTCTCGCCGCCGGGACCACGCCGTCTCCCGGAGCGTCCAGCGGCGAGTTCGCGCCGGAGGCTGGCCGTTTTATCCCGCAAGCTCTCCAGGACGGCATCTGGATAGGGGTCTACGAACCGGAGGGCCGGGTCCAGGACGTCCTGATTGCGGAAGCCCAGGAGGCGGTATGTGCCCGTGGGGGGAAGGGCGCCGGCGATGGCCAGGATCTCTTCCTCCCCCAGCAGACCGGGGACCACGGTGGTTCTGAACTCGGCTTCCGGGACGCGCCTCTCCAGGACGCCCATGCTCCGTCGAATCCGCTCCACGGATACGGGAACGCCGGCGCACTGGGCGTACGCCGCTTCCCTCAAGGGGGCCTTGACGTCCATGGACACGGCGTCCAGGAGTCCACGCCCCGCCAGCGCCTCCAGGACCCTGGGATGGCTCCCGTTGGTGTCCAGCTTCACCTGGAACCCCATCTCCTTGAGGGCCAGGACCATGAGCGAGAGCTGGGGATGGAGCGTGGGCTCGCCGCCCGTGATGCAGACGCCGTCCACCCACCCGCGGAGCCTATCGAGACGCGAAACCACAGCCGGCCAGGGCACGTCCTCCATCCCGTCCGGGTTCAATGCCAGCCGATGGTTATGGCAGAAAGGACAACGGAAGTTGCATCCGCCCAGGAAGAGGACCGCGCAGATCTTCCCATGCCAGTCCACGAAGGAGGTCTCGAGGAAGCCTTTGATGCCCACGGCGCCCTTCAGCCCAAGGCCCGGTGTCCCGCCTGGCGCCCGTGCCCCGCGAGCAGACCTCATGCCGTGGCCGCCACCTCTCCCTGCTTCAGGTACCGGAGGATGGGGACCACATCGGCGATGTACGAGCAGTCGTCCAGGACCAGGATGGGCAGGTGTTTCTCGGCCACGGACACCAGCTCGTGCCATGCCAGATGCGCCAGGGCGTCTGCATTGTCGGGCCCCAGGACCTCTGTGCGGACCCCCAGGGCGTCCAGATTCACCTTCTGCTTGACGAAATCGCACTTGCTGCATCCGGCTTTGGTGAACAGTGTCATATGCCGACCTCCCGAGCATCGGAGATTAGAGCGGTCGGAACACAGGATCCGGGATGGGGGCTTCCGCAATTCCCGACTTCCGCCCGCGCATCGTGGGGGCAGCCGGCCGCGGCGACCTCCGTCCCGTGCATGATTCCCCTTCCCCGTTCCCTATCGTGCATTTGGCCGTCTGCCCTCTGTGTGCCGTGTTCACAGGTCCCGCGCCCGGTGCCGATCTCTCAGCTCCCCCAGCTTCCCCTTGTTCCAGCTGGAGGTCTTGGTGAAATACCCGGTGATGCGGGTGATCCCCTCCACCTTCTGGGAGCCGCAGTACCCGCAGTTCTCCCGCAGGCCCCGCTGGGTGCGGCCGCACGCGATGCAGGTGGTGAACTCCGGGGAGAACGCCACCTGATCGTTCTGCGTGTTCCGAAAGATCTTCATGACGAAATTGCCCAGGGACTCCTTGGACGGACGGCTCTCCCCCAGCCAGATGTGGGTCAGGGCCCCCGCCTCGATGATGGGGTGGAACAGGCCCTCCAGCCGCACCCGCTCGATGGGGTTCACCGGGGCCCCCACGTTGAGGTACGTGGAGTTGGTGTAGTAGACCTCCCCCCGGGGGATGTCGCCCCTGATGAAGGGAGCCGCGTCCCCGTTGTACTGCTCCAGGTCCAGTTTGGCGAAGCGGTACGCCGTGCTCTCGGCCGGCGTCTGCTCCAGGACGAAGTGCATGCCGTGTTTCTGGCTCAACCGGTCGGCCAGGAGCTTCATGTGGGC
This sequence comes from uncultured Desulfarculaceae bacterium, assembly GCA_964514105.1. GTDB lineage: Bacteria > Desulfobacterota > Desulfocorpusculales > Desulfocorpusculum > Desulfocorpusculum > CAZEPJ01. The sequence goes on from CAZEPJ010000062.1 coordinate 24,410, forward strand.
GATGACCTTGAGGCCGAAGCGAAGGGCATCGGGCGACTGGTGGAGCTGAGTGCCCAGATGGGTCTGGACCAGTTCGTTGAGCCCCACCATGCCGATGAGGTACGAGGCCCTGCGCATGCGCAGGTACGGCTCCCCGTCCTGTTTCATGGTCAGGAGCCCCAGGGGCCCGCCCTCGCCCAGGGACAGGAGCCGCTCGATGAACGCGCGCTTCTGGACGTGGGCCTGCACGGCCAGCTCCACCTTCTTGGTGATCTCGGCGAAAAGGCGGGTGTCTTCCCCTCCGGCCAGGTACCCGATGCGAGGGAGGTTGAGGGTGACGTTCTGCAGGGCGCTGTACCGCATGCGCCAGGGCTCGTTGGCGTCCTGCAGATCGCTCTCCTGGAGCTTGAAGCTCAGGCGGCAGCACTCGGAGATCTTGGCCGTGTCCCCCCGATCGAAGACAAAGTAGGTGTTCCCCTTCTCCGTGGCCACGTCGCAGATGTGGGCCAGGAAGGCCTCGTGGCCGGGGGTGCGGAAGAACTTCTCGGTCATGTGCACCAGGGGTTTGGGGAAGAAGAAGGGGCGGCCCACGCCGTCCCCCTCCCTGAATACGTCGAAGATGGCCCAGACGAACTTCTGGGCCTCGGGCAGGTAATCGCCGTACGTCAGCCCCGTGAAGGCCCCGCCGGGGCCGATGGCGGGCACGTTCTCGAAGTGCTTCGGCACCTCCCAGTACAGGTTGATGTCGGTGAAGATGGCCTGTCCTCCCCGGGCCACGGCCTGCTGGGAAAACTCGAAGACCAGCATCTGGGCGAGCTGGCGCACATCCCGGTCGCTCAGCCCCCGGAGGTACGGGGCGAAAAAGAGGTTCACCGCATCCCACCCGATGGCCCCGGCGAAGTTGCTCTGCAGGGCGGCGGCGAACTTCACCATATGGGCCAGGAGGACCTCGGGGTGCTTGGCCGGCCGGGCGATGGCCAGGGAGTTGGGCAGGTTGAGGCCGAAGCGCTTGAGGTACTCCAGCGACTGTCCGGAGCAATACGGCCGATCCATGAACCCCAGGTCGTGCAGGTGGATATCGCCCCGCATGTGGGCGTCGGCCACCTCCTGGGAGAAGACGCTCAGCAGGGCGTACTCCTTCTTGATGCGCTCGGCCAGGGTCAGGTTGGTGGCCTCGGGGCCGTGGGGGACGTTGGCGTTCTCCTTGTTGGGATGGAGGATGAGCTGCTCCACGTCGAAGAGGGGGACTCCCAGCCGGGTGTGCATGCGGCGGGCCTCTTCCAGGCCCCGCTCGATGAGTTTGGCGTCCACCAGTTCGCGGATCAGTGGGGCGGTGACCACGGCGATGCGGGAGCGGCGGATGACTTCCTCGACCTCCCGGCTGATCCCCTCGGCCGTGTCCGCATCGATGAAGGTCTCCCTCAGGAGGGCCTCCACGATGCGCTGGCGGTCCCACCCCTTCATGTCCTCGCTGGAAGTCCGGACGAATAGGGCCATGTCGGTGGTGTCGTCCAGTTTCTGGGAGGCGCCCCGGGCCTCCTCGATGGCGTGAACCGTTCCCATGCTCTGCACCTCGCCCTCCTGTTCGCCTCGGTCTATCTTGTATGGAACCCTCTTTTACACCCCAACATCTAGTGTGTCAAGCGAAAAAAGGAGATTGGCCGGATCCATGCGATCCAGGTGGGGTGG
>CAZEPJ010000063.1:0-25377 GCA_964514105.1 uncultured Desulfarculaceae bacterium
ACAGAGAGAAGTCAAAGATCGCATGTGCCTTGCCCGGTTCAGTCGGCAAAGGCCTCCGTTGGGCTCAGGAGTCGCGGCGGCACATTGCAGGGCCGTCATGGGCGCCCCGTTCAAATCATCCGGTAAGGCATGGCCATGCCCTGCGCAAGGGGGGGCAAGGGGCGGTCCCATTGACGCCCCCCATCTGCCGTGAGAGACTGGCTCCCACCACACACGGGTCGGGAAAGGGGCGAGGGCATGAAGAGACACCCCGTCATCGGCGTCTGGATGCTCTGGGTGATGGCGGCATGCGCATCGGGCATGCAGGTTCACATCGAGCCCGGTTCGGAAGGGGCGAAACTGGCCTCGCGCAGGGTCTTTGATTGGGTGGCGAACCCCTTGCCCGATCTGCAGGATCGCCGGCTGGATCCCGTCATGATCGACAGACGCATCCGGGGAGCGGTGAACACGCGCCTGGCGGCCATGGGGTATGAAAAGGCCGGCCCCCGCCCTGCCCAGGTGCTGGTGGCCTATCACGTGGCCATGGAGAGGCGGTTGGCGCGCACGGAGATCGACCACGTTTATGGGTACGGCGCGAGCCGGGGCGCGCCCCGGGTGACCGGGGAAGTCCCCGTGGCCTATGAACAGGGCACCCTGGTGCTGGATTTCATCGATGTCGACTCCGGCAAGCTCCTCTGGAGGGGGTGGGCCCAGGGACAGGTGGTGGCCGACCTCGATCCAGCGGAGCGGCAGCGGAGAATCGACGAGGCGGTGCACAGGATCCTGGAGAGGCTCCCCAGGGGGAACTGAGCGCATGGGAGGGCATGCAAGAGACGCTCCCACGAAGGGGGTGGACTCGCCCGGGGCGAGAAGGGGGCAATGAGGGAACAGAGCAAGCCGTGGTTTGGGGCGCTCAAGGCGGGAGTGCTGTGCGCAGCCCTGGCCCTGTGGGTATGGCAGGCTGCGGAAGGCTGGCCCGCTGACAAGCGGACTGCCCCTGCGCAGGGGTCCGCACTTCCGGTCGGGGGACCGTTGCAGGGCCCCGACTCCCCCTCCCTGGAGGAGCTCAAGGCAGCCCGGAGCGCCCTGGAGAAATCCGAGGCGTTGGGGGACTCGGCCAGGAGGATCGCCCTAGCCCAGATGGACCAGGCCATCCGGTTGCGCGCGCTGGCCGACCAGGCCATCCAATCCCTGAAAGAGCTGGAACAGACCCTCAAGGGTGGCGAGCAGAGGATTCAAGCCCTCCGGAACGCCTTGGACCGGCCCGCAGAACCGGCCGAGAAGCTGCTCGGCGACACGTCCCGCATGACCGTCCAGGAGGCCGAAGAGCGACTCCGGCGGGAGGAAACAGCCCTGGCCGAGGCCAAGGCGGCCCTTTCTTCATGGGAGGGCCGAGGGGCCAAGCTCAAGGAGCAGCCGCAGCAGCTCCACGAGGACATGGTCCGGGCCAAGAAGCGGCTGGAGGAAATCCTGGCAGAGCTCAAGGCGGCCCCGGCCTCCCCTGACCCGCCCCAGCTCGCCCAGGCCCGCAGATACGCCCTCATGGCCGAGCAGGTCAAGGTCCAGGCGGACATCCTCACGGCGGAGCAGCAGCTCGCTGCCAACGACGCCCTCATGGCCTTGGCCAGGGCCGAGCGAGACATCGCCGCTCGAACCTCCGCCCGTCTGGAGGAGTCGGTGGCCGCTCTGCGCGCACTGGTTCAGCTGCGCCGCCAGGACGAGGCGTTGCGCACGCGGGAGAGGGCCGAACGGGCCAAGGCGGAGGCCATCCGTCTGCCTCCTGCCGTCCAGGAGCAGTTCCAGATCAACGTGCGCTTGGGGGAAGTACTGGAGCGGTTGGTCGGGATGGAGGAGGGGCTCGCCCAGAGGCTCAAGGAGCAGCAGGCCGTTCTCAAGGAGCTGGAGGCCGAGTTCGCCCTCACCCAGGAGCGCCTCCAGACGTCGGTACTCACGAGCGCCATGATCGCGGCCCTGCGAGAGCAACGCCGTGTCCTGCCCACTGCCGGCGCGTACCGGCAAGCCACCGCCGATCGGCCGGAGCGAATTGCCGAGGCGCGGGCGGCCGAATTCGAGGCCCAGCGGCAGCACAAGGAGCTGGTGGATCTGGACGGGGCCGTCAACCGGGTGCTCTCGGCCCTGGGGGAGATCTCCCGCGCCGAGGGGGAGGTCTACGCCAGCGAGATCCGCCAGCTGCTCCGAGAACGACGCAAGATCCTCGAGGATCTCCAGGCCGGGTACCGGCGTGTCTTCAGGAACCTGCAGGCTCTGGAGTTCACCGAACAGCAGATCGTCGGCCGGGGCGGCGCCTTCGGGCAGTTTCTGGACAGCCAACTGCTCTGGATGCGCAGCGCCGGGGGGTTCGACGCCGGAAAGCTGGAGGGATTGGGGGCCGGCGTTCGGTGGCTTGGGGCTTCGAGCCACTGGGCGCGGGTGCTCAAGGACCTCCAGGCCTCCGTGCGGGGGGAACCCCTCTGGTGGCTCGTGGGGCTCCTGGCGGCGGGCGGGCTCCTGGCGGCCCGCCGGCGCACCGAGGGGCGGATGTCTCGGCCATGCGGGGGCGTGGCGGTCGGGGGAAGCCCGGGCCTCGCCCAGGCCATCCAGGCCCTGTTCCTGACCACCACCATGGCTGCAGGTTGGCCTCTGCTGCTGGGATTCGTGGGCTGGCGGATCCAGCAGGTGGAGGCGGCCGGGGACTTCTCCCGGGCCGTGAGCGCGGGGCTGCTCCAGATGGGGCTCTGGGCCGCCCTCCTCCTGTTTCTCTTCCACGCCTTTCGCCCACAGGGGCTGGCCGAGGCTCACCTGGGTTGGCCGCGACCGGCCCTGCGCGACTTGCGGCGCAATCTGGCCTGGTTCATTGCCCCGGCGCTGCTGCTGACATTCCTGATGACCCTGACGTCCAACGAGGCCGGCCTCCATCTGACGGAGCCCCTGGGGCGCATCCTCTTGGTGGTCTACCTCGTGCTCCTGTCGGCGGTCACAGGCAAGGTCCTGGGGCGCGCGGCCGGGGTGAGTTCAGCCTTGATGGAGCGCGCCCCCGAGGGGTGGATGGTCCGCCTGCGCCCGGTGTGGTACCCCACCGCCGTCGGGCTCCCCCTGATGCTGGCCGTCCTGTCGCTGATGGGGTACTCCTACACGGCACGGGTCCTCACCTCCCGGCTCCATCAGAGCATCTGGCTGATCCTCGCCCTGACCCTGGCCCATGGCCTGCTCTCCCGCTGGCTGCAGGCGGCTGGCCAGCGGTTGGCCGGAGCCAGGCTTCAGACCGCTGTGGCCGGCGCCGCCGCCGTCGGCCTCTGGCTCATCTGGAGGCCCGTGCTGCCCGCCCTTTCCCTCCTGGGCGATATCCGCCTGTGGAGCCATGCCGTGGAGGTCGATGGGGCGGTCAAGGCGGTGCCCCTGACCCTGAGCGACCTGGCGGGCGCCGCGATCCTGGCGGTCGTGACGGTCATCGCCTCCCGGCACCTCCCCGGACTGCTGGAGACGGTCCTGGAGGGACGCGTGGCCGTGGACGCGGGCCTGCGCTATGCGGCCAAGGCGCTGTGCCGGTACACGGTCATCGCCCTGGGGACGGTCCTGACGCTGCAGACCCTGGGGCTGAGATGGTCGAGCATCCAGTGGCTGGTGGCCGCCCTCGGGGTAGGGGTGGGGTTCGGGCTGCAGGAGCTGGTGGCCAATTTCGTCTCGGGCCTGGTGGTCCTCCTGGAGCGACCCTTCCGGGTGGGCGATGTGGTGACCGTGGGGGAGGTGAGCGGTACCGTCACCAAGATCCACATCCGGGCGACCACCATCATGGACTGGGACCGAAAAGAGCTCATCGTCCCCAACAAGGAGTTCATCACGGGGAGGCTCACCAACTGGTCCCTGTCGGACCCCGTGACGCGGATCGTGGTCCCCGTCGGCATCGCGTACGGCTCCGACACGGCGTTGGCCGAGCGGCTCTTGATTCAGGCGGCCGAGGAGAATCCCCTGGTGCTCAAGAACCCGGCCCCGTCGGCGCTCTTTCTGGCATTCGGCGAAGACAGCCTGAAGTTCGAACTCCGGGTCTTCGTCCGGGAGGTGGGCCATCGGCTCCAGGTGGTCCACGAGCTGCACCGGGCCGTGGATGCGGCGTTCCGCCGGGCCGGGATCGTCATGGCGTTTCCCCAGCGGGATTTGCACCTGGACGCCAAGGCGCCCCTGGAGATCCGGTTGGTCCCGAGCGGGCGGGGGCATGAGGCGGGCTAGAAGGGTGGGGCGGCATGGTGGGGATTGTCAAGCCTGGGGCCCCGGTTTGGCTTGGATTCGCAACGGGCAAGCTTCTTGCGGGTATGGCCCCGGGGCGCCCAGCGGGTATGGGAGGGAGAAACATGAGGGGACGGCTCCTCATCGTCGGTTCATGTCTGTGGGCGGCCCTGGGGTGCGTTGCGCAGCCCGGGGTGCCGGCGGCCCCCGGGGGGCGGGGGCCCATCCCCGCAGGGATCCTGCAGGTCCTCAAGGCGTACGAGACCGCGTACAATGAGCGGCGTGTGGAGGGGATCCTCGCCGCATTTCACGACAACGGCCACATCGTCAGCGAGGGGAGCAACACCCTTTTCCCGGCCCAGGAGTTTTACAAGGATCAGTTTGCCCAGATCTTCCCGCCTGCCATGCGACAGCACCCCACGATGGTCCAGGGCGACCCGGTCACCTTCATGATGCTGGACAGCGGGGACAAGGCCGTCCTCGATCTGACGGCGGCATTCGGCGGGCGGCAGGTGCGGGCCAAGGTCTCTTTCATGCTGGAGGAGCAGGGCTGGCTCATCTGGAAGATACGGTACTTCTAGAAGAGATCCGTCGCTTGCCCCCCGGGGAAGGGGAGGGGAAAGGAGATGCGCCATGGCCAATGCCTCTTGGGGGATGCTGGGGGGCGCCCTCTTTCTTCTCTCCGCCAGCTGTGCCCCGGTGGCGATCCAGACCGACTACGAGCGGGGTCACCGGTTCTCGGCGTACAGGACCTACGACTGGGCGCCTCGTCCGGAGCGGGATCTGCCCGCCGCCCAACCCCTCTCCCCTGCCAGCGTGACCCAGGCGCGCAGGGCCATCGACCAAAGGCTCCATGCCAAGGGGTTTGTCCGGGCGGAGGGGGGGGCCCCCGACTTCCTGGTGGTGCTTCACTCGGGGATCCGGGGGCGGGAGGAGGTCTCTCGCCCCGGCCGTGACTGGAGGCGCACACAGGCCCAGGGGCCCGCCACCCGGGAATACCTCGATCTGACCATCGTGATGGATGTCATCGACACCGGGACGGGCAAGCTGGTCTGGCAAGGGATCGCCCGGGGGCGGGCGGATGGGATCGAAGAGTCGCACGTGGCCGTGGACGTGGCCGTGGAGAAGCTCATCGCGGCATTCCCGCCCCGGTGAACCCCCACCGGGCTTTGGGCCCTCTTGGGGACGGCGACGGCGGTCATGCGCCTAGACACGTTCCCCCCCCGGAGGTCCATATGGAGGAAATCCAGTACACCATAGAGCCGGCCTCGCTGCAGGACACGGAGCAGATCGCCTGCTTCCAGACGGCCATGGCCTGGGAAACGGAGGCCCTGGCTTTGGATACGGGTGCGGTCCGCGCCGGGGTGAGACGGGTGTTCGAGGAGCCGTCCCGGGGCTTCTACCTGGTGGCGCGCCAAGCCGGCGGGAAGGTCGTTGGCTGCCTTCTGCTCCTCAGGGAGTGGAGCGACTGGCGCAATGCCGACGTGTGGTGGATGCACAGTGTTTACGTGGCGCCGGATCACCGCAGGGCGGGCATCTTCAAGAGGCTGTTCCGGGAGGCCGAACGGCTGGCACGGGACGCCGGGGCCCGCGGGATCCGCCTCTATGTGGACAGGGCAAACCGCCGCGCCATGGAGGTGTACCGGCGCCTGGGCTTGGGCAACGAGCACTACGATCTGTTCGAGAAGATGTTCTGAAGACACGCCCGCGGCCGGGGCCCGAAGCCCGCCTCACGAGGCGTCCGAGATCTCCACTCCGGGAAGCATGGTTCCGTGTTCCATCAGGTTTTGGTGCAGCTGGAAACACCGAGAGAGATCGTGCCGGATGTGGCCCAGAGGCGCCTCGCGCACGTAGCGATGGAGGTAGTCCCGGTACGCCGGATGGGCGCAGCGCTCTATGATGGTCTGGGCCCGCTGCATGGGGCCCATGCCGCGGATGTCCGCCAGGCCCTGCTCCGTGACGATGATCTGCACCGAGTGCTCGTTGTTGTCCACGTGGGGACACATGGGGACCACGGTGGAGATCTTTCCCCCCCGGGTTATGGACGGGCACATGAAAACCGATATGTAGCTGTTGCGGGTGAACTCTCCGCTCCCTCCGACCCCGTTCATGATCCTCTGGCCGCACACGTGGGTGGAATTGACATTCCCGTAGATGTCCACCTCCAGGGCCGTATTCATGGCGATGACCCCCAGGCGGCGGATGATCCCGGGGTGATTGGAGATCTCCTGGGGTCTGAGGATGATCCGAGAGGCGAAGAAGTCCATGTTCTCGCAGACCGTCTTCATGGCCTCGTGGGTCAGGATGAGGCCCGTGGCGCTGGCCCCCAGCAGCTTGCCCCGCTGCATGAGCTCGACCAAGGCGTCCTGATAGACCTCCGAATACATGGTGAAAGGGGGCACATCGGGATGCGCCCCCAGGGTGATCATGACCGCGTTGGCCACGTTGCCCACGCCGGATTGGAGGGGCAGGAACTCCCTGGGCACCCGCCCCTCGCGCACCTCGCAGAGGAGGAACTCCACCACGTGGCGGGCGATGCGCCGGGAGGCCTCGTCGGGGGGGGCGAATGGGGCCACTTGATCGGGCTCGTCCGTCTCCACGATGCCGATCACCTTGTTGGGTTCCACCAGGGCGTAAGGCCACCCGATCCTGGTCATGGGGGCCTGGATGGGAATGGGGCTGCGCTGCAGGGGAGGCGGCAGGATGGTGATGTCCGCCATCTCGGACAGCCGTGTGAAGTGGCGGCGGTTGACCTCGATGATGACCTGCTCCGCATGGTGGAGAAAAGTGGGGGAAGCGCCGATGGAGGTGCTCAGGTAGACCCTTCCGTCACGGGTGACCTCGGTGGCCTCGATGACGGCGAAATCGACCCGCCCCAGGAACCCGAAGGCGAGACTCTGGGGCATGTGGGAGAGGTGCATGTCCACGTACTCCACCTCCTGGCGGTTGATCTGGTCGCGCAGGGTGGGGGAGGCCTGGTACGGGGCGCGCCAGGAGATGGCCTCGGCCCGGGCCAGCACCTCGTCCAGGTTCTCGTCGGTGGAAGCACCGGTCAGGACCCGGATCCGGAACGGGCGTCCCTGGTCATGGATCTCCCGGGCCCGGGCGGCCAGGGCCTTGGGGACCACCTTGGCCGATCCCGCCGCCCCGAAGCCGCTGAAACCCACTGTGGCGCCGTGGGGGATCTGCGCAGCGGCCTCCTCGGCGGTGAGGACAGGGAAGGGATGGATGCTCGCCATGGTTCGGCTCCTCGCTCAACTCCATGTGTGCGGGGGGATCGTGGGTCATCTCCCGGTGCGCCCGAGACTATATGGTATTCTATCAGCTTTCCTGGAGCGAAATCCACGGGCCGGGACGACGGAAGTGTTCCGAGCCTGCGGGGCCGGGGTGCGGTTGCTACGATGGAGGGATGCGGGGCCAAGGCAAGGGCGCGGTGCGTCCCGGGGAGGGGCGGTGGGCGCGGTCATTGAAGCCCGAGACCTGAGGAAGTCCTTCGACGCACTGGTGGCCGTGGACGGCGTCTCTTTCGAGGTGCTGGAGGGAGAGTGCTTCGGCCTCCTGGGGCCCAACGGCGCTGGCAAGACATCCACGATACGCATGATCTACGGGTTCTCCCCCCCCTCGGGCGGGAGCCTCCACGTGTTCGGGATCCCTGTGGCCGGTGGGATGCGAGAGATCAAGGCGCGCATGGGGGTGTGTCAACAGGAAAACAGCCTGGACCCCGATCTCTCCGTGCGGGAAAACCTGGAGCTGTTCGCCAGCTACTTCGATGTGCCCAGGGCCGTGGCCCGGGCCCGGGCCGAGGATCTGTTGCGTTTCGTGGCCCTGGACCACCGGCGTGACGCGAGGGTGACCGAACTGTCCGGCGGCATGATGCGGCGCCTGGTCCTGGCCCGGGCCCTGATCAACGCTCCGGACCTGCTCATCCTCGATGAGCCCACCACGGGGCTCGACCCCCAGTCTCGACACCAGGTGTGGGAGCGCCTGGAAGGGCTCAAGGCCCGCGGACTGTCCATCCTTCTGACCACCCATTACATGGAGGAGGCCTCGCGGTTGTGCGACCGGTTGGTGATCATGGATCGGGGCCGCATCCTGGTGCAGGGCAGGCCGCCGGAGCTCATCCATCAATACGTGGGGCACGACGTCGTTGAGGTGAGCGCCCCCGGCAGCGCGCTGCGCGAGCTGGTTCGCTCGCAGGGCTTGCCCCACGAGGACCTGGGACACCGGATGGTCATTTACGGACAGAAGGACGAGAGGCTGTTCGAACGGCTCAGCAATGAGTACTGCGCCCAGGGGTGTATCCACCGGATGGCCACGTTGGAGGACGTGTTCCTTCGCCTCACGGGACGGGAGCTTCGCGAATGAGGGGGATCCTGCCCATGGGGATCACGGGGCGCTTCGCCCGGGTATGGCGGCGGAATCTGACCGTGTACCGAAGGATCTGGAAGATCAGCTTCGTCCCGCCGCTCCTGGAGCCGCTGCTCTACCTGGCGGCCTTCGGGGTGGGGTTGAGCGCCCTGGTGGGCAACATCCGCTATGGGGGGCAGGAGATCTCCTACCTGGCCTTCATCGGGCCGGCGTTGCTGGCCATCAACATGATGTTCAACGCGTTCTACGAGAACACCTATTCGTCCTTCGTCCGCATGTATTACCAGAAGACCTTCGACGCCATGATGGCGACCCCTCTGTCCCTCGACGAGATCATCACCGGGGAGATCGTCTGGGGGGCCACCAAGTCGCTGATGGCCACAGTCATCATGCAGGGGGTGATCAGCGCCTTCGGCCTGGTCCAGTATCCCCACGGGTTCCTGATCCTTCCCCTGGCGTTTCTGGGCGGCCTCGCCTTCGGGGCCGTGGGCATGTTCTTCACCGGGATGCTGCCCAGCATCGAGATGTTCAACCTCCCCGTGTTTCTGTTCATCAGCCCCATGTTCCTCTTCAGCGGGACGTTCTTCCCCGTCGAGACTCTCCCCGCATGGGCCCAGACGCTCTCCTTACTCTTCCCCCTGACCCATCTGGTGGCGCTGGCTCGGGCCTTCGCCCTGGGGGCGCTGGGCTGGGGGCTCCTGTGGCACGTGCTCTACCTCGCCCTGTTCCTGGCGATCTTCTTTCCCTTGGCCCTGTCAAGGATGCGGCGTCGCCTCATCAAGTGACCCGCGGGCGCTTCAAGGCTCCGGGATCTTGACCGTCCGCTTCGGGCGATGCTAATGGTACTGGAGGATTGATCCCAATGCCCAATTCCCGGAGGACCCCACCATGTCTCGGAGCGTGCGGATCTGGTTTGGCGACATGGCGGTGGAAGCGGAGCTCAACGCGTCCCGGACGGCCCAGGCCATCTGGGACGCGCTTCCCATCGAGGGGCGGGGCAATCGGTGGGGAAAGGAGATCTACTTCCCCATCGCCGTCCGGCTGGACGAGGAGGACGCCAAGGCGGTGGTGGAAAAGGGGGACCTGGCCTACTGGCCCCAGGGCCCGGCCTTGTGCGTGTTCTGGGGGCCGACCCCTGCGAGCCGGGGGGACGAATGCCGGCCGTACAGCCCCGTCAACGTTTTCGGCCGCCTCAAGGGGGACCCCCAGCTCCTCGACGGCGTCAGGGACCTGAACGTGCGGATGGAGAAGGCCCCGTGAGGCGCGACCAGGCCGTGCAGGGGCAGGGAAAGAGGGTCCCGGTGAGGATCACGACGGCGGTCTGGATCCGCCTCACCCGGGCGTACTACTCCATTTACCGGCGCGTGCGGGCGCGCCTGGCCCAGGGGGGCCTGACGGTCCCTCAGTTCTTTGTCCTGGCCGAGGTGGGGTACGCCGGCGCCCTGAGGCTTCACGAAGTGGGGGGGCGCCTCGCCGTCACGCTGGGCAATATCACGGGGATCGTGGATCGCTTGGAGAAGGTCGGGTATATCCAGAGGGAGAAGGACCCCGATGACCGGCGGGTGACCTGGGTCCGGATGACAACCCGGGGGTTGACCCTGTACCAAGAGGTCTCCCGGACCTTTCAGGAGGAAGTGGCCCTGAGCCTCGGGGACGTGTCGGGGGCCGAACTGCGGGTCCTGTCGAGGATCCTCAAGAAACTCAACGCCATCGACCTGCGGGGCGGCGGCCCCCCCCGCTCGGCGCGGGCCGCATGGACGAAGCCCCCCTCCCTTTGATTCGGTTCGTCCTATCTCCTTGCCGCCGTATTGGCGGCCGTCATGGCCCCGGTCTTCCGAGGACCGGCCGGGGGCTGGGGCTTCCCCCTGGGGATGACGCCGATGCGAACCGGCACCCCGTTGGCCTGGGAGACGGCCGCCCGCACCTCGTCCCAGGACACGGCATGGGCGAGTCCGAGCTGGCCCAGGCGCTTGGTGGCCAGCGCTTCCAGGCCCAGGCCCTTGCGGTACGTGTCGGGATGGACCTCCATGTAGATCTGGCCGTTCTGAAAGCCCACCTTCACGGGCTCGTAGATGAGTTCCACCGGGGTGTTGACGGGGACCTCGGGGAAGAGTTGCTCAATGTCCTCGGGGTAGAGCCGAATGCACCCATGGGTGACCAGTCTGCCTACGGCCCACGGGAAGTTGGTTCCGTGAATGCCGTATCCCTTGGCGGAGAGACCGAGCCAGTATTTCCCCAACGGGTTCTCGGGGCCCGGCGGTACGGTCGAGGTCTCGTATTTCTCCCTCAGGGACTTGGGCACCGTCCAGATGGGGTCCACCTTCCGGTCCACGACCTTGTACGACCCTTCCGGCGACTCCCACCCCTCGTCGCCGATGCCCACCGGATAGGTCCTGACCATCTGGGTCTTGGGGTAGAAGCGGTAGAGCCTCATCTCTGGGATATTGATGACGATGCCCTCCTTGGCCGTGGGGGGCAGGATCCACTGGCTGGGGATCAGCAATCGACTTCCCATGGTGGGGACCCAGGGGTCAAGCTTGGGATAGAGGATCTCCATCTCGTTGTATCCCAGCCCATAGTTCCGGGCGATGTCCAGGATGGTCTCACCCTCGGCCACCGTATGCCCCTGGATCCAACCGATAACCGTCTCCCAGGTCTGCGGGGCCCTGGCCGGGTTGGGAAGCTGGTAGCGGAACCCGGCGGCGCGGGCCGAGCCCGCCGCCAAGGCCAGCACGAGGCACAGGCAAGCCATTGTGATCCTTGTCAATGTACTGCTGGACACCGACATATCCACCTTTCTCCGATCTCCGGAGGCCCCTGGGTCTCATTGTCTAACTCCTCGATATTAGTCGAACAAGTCCCTTTCGTCAAGTGTCCTGGAGCCCTTGACACGCGCCGGTGGGCTTCCTACAGTAAGTTCGACCGGTTGGAGATGTGATGGGAGGGCGGTGAGATGAACAAACGGCGCATTGGAGGCGTGGGACCGGCCGCTCACGGCCCCCGGCGGGGCGGAGGCACCGGCCGGAAAGATAGCTACGGCGAGCTGGTGGCCTCCGAGCTGTACTGCCCCAGGTGCCGGGCGGCCGTCCCCGTCCGGGAGCGGCTCCTGCTCATCCTGCCCGACGGCGACCTGTCCGAATACCGGTGCACCCGGTGCGGGGCCTCGGTTGGAGAACGGACCTCCAAGGGAAAGGAGAACATCAAGATCGTCTTGGGATAAATCCCCGCCACTCGCCCGCAGGGCCCCCTACGCGGGCTCTCCGCGGACGAACTGCTCGAACCGCCTGCGGTGTCCCGCCGGGATCTCGCTGAATTCGATGCCCAAGTAACCCAGATCTTGCCCGTCTCTGGCCGAAATGATGTTCCGGAGGATTCCGAGGCAGCGGACCGATCCCCAGGCCTGGGGCAGGGCGATCTCGAGACGGAGCTGAGCCCCCATGGGGAGGCCCATGAGGAGCCGATCTTGCACCCGGACCCGGACGCCCGATAGGGATATGTCCTTGGAGACGGAACGAAAGAGCTTGCCCCGGAAATGGCTGGGGATGGCGGGGGTGGGCGAGACGGAGAAGCTGATCGACAGGACCTCGTTGATGCGGGGATGCTTCCTGCGGTCGATGACGCCGGCGGCGCGCTTCTTGGCCTCCACCTGCTGGAGTCGATCCTGGTAGTATCGCTCCAGCACGCCCCTCACCTCGGGCATCCGGGCCAGGATGTCCCGCATGGCCTCGAAGTTCAGCTCGCAGCAAAGGGATTCCTCCACCGCCTGCACGGTCGCGTTGGCCGGGGCCCCCGTGAGCAGGGACATCTCCCCGAAGAATTGGTTTTCCGTCAACCCGCCCAAGGGGATCTCCTTGCCCTCCTGGTCGTACATGAACATGCGGGCCTTGCCGTCGAGGATGACGAAGAGGGACTTGCCCCGGTCTCCCTGCCTCACGATGGTCCGGCCGCGATCGAACACCATGAGCCGGGCCGCCTGTCCCACCTCGTTCAAGGCGTCCGCATCCAGGGAGGCGAAAAGCGGCGTCTTGGAAAGGGCGTCGGAGAGCCGCCTGGAACGCCTGGGAGGGCCCACCTCCTCGGCGGCCACCGAGATGCTGGAATCCATGATTTCCTGCGTGGACTGCAGGAGGGCCATCTGGGGCGGGCCCGCCATCTCCTGTGTCGAGGCAGTGGCTTGGACGGTGGGAAGCCTTTCCTGCACGAATCGGAGGCGGATTCGTCCCACCCGCAGGTTGTCTCCAGTGGCCAGAGCAGCCCGCCGGACCCTCTCGTCGTTGACGAATGTGCCGTTGTGGCTGTCGAGGTCCTCGATGATGACCTGGTCGCCGACCCAGTACACCGCGGCGTGCTGCCTGGAAACGCTGGAGTCCGCGATGTTGATGGTGTTCAGGGGGCTGCGGCCGATGGTGACTCGATCCTCCACCGGGAAGGCACGTTCCTCCAGCAGGCCTTTTTCCAAAATAAGATAGGACTTGACCAACTCCCGCGGTCTGTCCACTTGTTCTCCTTATCCGAATACACCCGAGCCGGATGCGTAAAACGCCTCCGGGAGCGGCGAGCCGGCGTATGCCGGAGCCCGCAACCCGCCGTCACTGCCGGAGCCCGGCGCATCTCCGGGACCGCATCCGGGGTTCTCCCCATCCACAGCCGCGGGACTTCTCCCCGCAGCCACCCGGCCCCCTTTTCCAATACCAAGAGAAGGGGCCGAAGTCAACTGACCGGCTCCCGCCGGGTCCGGCCGTGGCTTCATGCGACGGTTCGGGCGGAGAACTCCGCGTCCCCGAATAGGGTGCGGCGGTTCAGGTAGAAGGTCCTGGCGCAGTAGACCAGGCTCGCCAAGAGGCCCAGAAAGAGCAGGGCATTGAGCATTCGAATCCGACCCGGCAGGGGGAGGGCGAGGAAAGCCAGCCCGAGAAGCCCCGCCGCGTTGAGGATGATGATCTTGGTCGTGGGCGGGATGTACGGCGCACGCGCCCGGAGCGTTGCCAGCAGGTTATTCAACCCGCCGGTGGCGAACTCCAGCGAGAGGACCAGGATGATGATCCACGCCTCTGCCTCCCGGAAGGAGAGGGCCGACAAATAGATCGCCGGAAAGGCGAATCCGATGCCCACGAAGGATGCCCATTGGGCCAATCCGGGCTGCCGGCGCAAGAAGGACCCCAGGTGACGCCACGTCTGATAGACGTACTGGATCCCGCTGAGCAGGGTGATGCCCATCACCAACGCCATGATGGCCCAGTTGGTGGTCTGGTACGGGAAGAAGGCGCGCATGCCCAGCGCCCAGCCCACCAACGTCACGAACGTAATGATCCGGGGCCCCAGGCGCCCGTGCCTGAGGTACGTCCAGCGGGCCAAGGCCAGGGTGAATAGAAAGAACCCGCCCAACGGCACAAAGGCCGCCCAATGGTCTCCCAGGATCCCGTTGAAGATGATCACCGCTCCGCCGATCATCTGGATCGTCGTCTTGTACTTGGCCAATTCGGAGGTCTTGAACTGGGCACCGTGCGAGCCATGGATGCTTCGCAGTTCGGTCACCACGTACTCGCGAACGAACAGGAGCAGTACCATCCAGATGGGCACCGCCCCCAACTGCGCCAGCGGCACAAACATGGCCGTCACAAAGATCTTGTCGGCCATGGGGTCGATGAGGGCCCCCAGGGTGGTCGGTCCCTGTTTCCGGGCCAGGTAACCGTCCAGGTAGTCGGTCAGGCCGAGGACGATGAACAGCACGAGGGCCAGGCTCTTGTGCCACGGACCTCCGAAGAGCAGGGCACAGGGAAGAGGAAGAAAGACCAGCCGCAAGAGGGTCACGTGATTGGCTGTGATTCTCATCGCCCCTCCGATGAGGAGGACGGAGCAAGAAATCGGGTGGTAGTGTAGGTCGGCGGGGGCCCGAAGTCAACGGCGGCGGGGGACGGGCCTTGGGCCGGGACCTGGACGGGCCCCCGCCCCCGACGTCTCGGCTCGACGCAACCGGCGGGATGGAGGGATGTCCAGAGATCCCAGCGCCCGCCGGGAGGTCCTGGGGGAGCGGGCGGGGGGATCGCCTAGAGCTTGCGCACGTTCTTGGCCTGAGGCCCTCGGTCGGTCTCCTCGACCTCGAACTCCACCCGGTCTCCTTCGCTCAGGGTCTTGAAGCCCGCCATGCTGATGGAGGAAAAATGGACGAACAGGTCGCGGCCGTCTTGCTGCTGGATGAACCCGTAGCCCTTCTTCTCATTGAACCACTTGACGACGCCATCGGCCAAAGCGCCACCCTCCTTGCTCGCGCCAGAAGCCCCCTCGCTGTGCGTCGGGCCGGCGCCGGTCCAAAGGCCCATCCCTCGGAGCGGTGCGACGGCCGGGGGCTCCTCTCCGCCGTCGCAGGACCTCGGCCCCATGGATGCGAAACCTATTACAACAACGCAACCGTTGAGTCAAGGAGAAAATGCAACTGAAATAACGAGGACTTCAGCCATTCACACCGTCCTCGCAGTCCAGAAAAAAGGGGGCGTGACTGGAGGTGAAAGCCGGTGGATCCCTGCGGAGGATCGGGGCCACGGCAGGGTGGCGGCGCAATTCCCTCTGCAGAAACCCGCGGGCCTGCCTCCGATCCATGCCCGCGGGGCACCGAAAGTCGGTATAGAGGCTCAGATCCTCCTCGGGAGAAAACGGGACCCTCCTCAGCCCCTCCACCGGGGCTTCGCCGTGGGGCAAGTTCATGACGGCGCAGTTGAGGAAGTCGATCCATGGGGCGTGAACGGACAGGAAGTCGAGGGTGCGCCGTGCGTCCTCGACGGTCTCCCCCGGCATCCCGAACATGGCATACACATAGGTGCCGATGCCCTCTTCGTGCAGGATCCGCAGGATGCGAGAGGCCACATCCAGGCGAATCCCCTTGTTCATTGCGTCCAGAACCCTCTGGGACCCGCTCTCCAATCCCAACTGGAGCATGCGACAGCCCGCCCCGCGCAGCCGGCGCACATGCGCCGCGTCCAGTAGGGACGCCTCGAATCGCACGAAGCCGAACCACCGGGCGCCCAAGGCCTCCTGCGCCAGGGCCTTCAGCATGGACGGCGGGATGGCGTCGTCCATGAAGTGAACCCACGAGGCCCCGCTGCGACGAAGGGAATCGCGAACCAGGTCCAAGGTCTCCCGGGCCGGGGCCGGACGAAACGCCCCCCCCAGGAGGGACTCGGGACAGAACCTGCAGCGGCCCCAGTAGCAGCCCCGTGCGGTGAGAAACGGGACCACGCGCCGGGGGGACAGGTACAGGCCCCACGGGAACCCCTCGAAGATCGGCCTGGCGAGTCCGGCTCGCGGCAGGGCGCCCGGGGCCAGGAGGCGGGCCAGGGGCTCCTCGCCGGGCCCCGGGATCCACTGGTCCACCAACGCCCGGAGGCCCGGGTTCTCGCGGATGCGAGGGGCCCACGCCGTGACCATGCTCCCCCCCACAACCACCGGGAGACCGGGGCAGCATCGCCGCAGGAGCCCGACAATGGCCATGGTCGGCAGGACCTGGCTCAGGTAGTTCATGGACAGCCCCACCCATCTCGGGCTGTCTCGTCGGATCCGATCGAGGATCACTCTCGCCATGTGCTCCTCCGGGCCGCGGGGCTCCGGGGCGGCGGCCGCCGCCACCAGGTCCCGACTCCGCAGGGGCGACAGGCGGGGATGGTGGCAGTCCGTCAGCGTGATGCGGAGGCCATCTTCCCGGTCCGTGCGCAGCCAAAGGAGGCGCCCGAGGTGGCTGATGGCCGAGCGGTACCTTGCGGGGTCGTGGGTCGCCCGGGGCGATCTCAGCAGCGCGAGGGACGCGGCCCGGTGCCGGAGGGCCCTCCTGGAGAAGGCGTCTCCCTCGGGGAGGTCCTCGGGACCGGGTCCGAGCAGGATGTCGAACAACTCCACGTTCAGGTCGAGGGTCTCCACGCGAACGCCGGCGCGGGCCAGGTGGCCGGCCAGGATGGCCGTTGCCAGGGGAGGTTCAGACGGCCGGACCACGGGGGGATGGATGAGCAGCAGATCGATGGACATGGCGCAACCGGCGGCCTCGGCGGTCGGGCGTCACCGGCCTCCACCGGGCCCTTTGATGGACCTCCTGCCGTTCTCGCAGCGGTCCGCCTCCCGCCCCGGGCCACCTCCCCGTCCCCATGGGCGCCGGGGCCCGGGCCTCACGAATCCTTGACCTCGGTCTCCGGCTTGACCATTCGCACGCGTTCGATGAAGGATCGAAGCCTGGCCCCGTGAGATTCGCTGATCTGCAGGAAATGAATCCCCATCAGGTAGTACTGCCGCTGGTTGACCTTCACGGCCTTGGCCCGCACGGCAAAGCCCAGCGCGGTCAGGGGGGTCTCCTCGGTGGGCAGTTGGATCTGCATCATGATCTGGTTTCTCACCGTGGGTACGGAGTCGTAGATGAAATGGATCCCGTCCAGCCGCAGGCTGGGGGTAATCAGCGACAGGCCGCCCAGTCCGATATCCCAGAGCTTGGTCTGGAAGAACCGGGTGAAGCGGCGCCTGTCCTCGCCGCTTATGAGGCTGAATCGGATGGGGAGAGGAATCCGGTAGCGCTTGTACCTACGGGTGTCGTAGCGCAAGACCCTCCCCCCGGGAAATCCGTTGGGGCGTATTCTATCGTCCTAGGGGCGCCTTGGCAATGCCCCCTCGAAGCGCTTGACCTGGGACCGGTAGTGATCCAAAGGGGGCGTGGCCAGGCCCAGGGCCTTGATTCCCGTCTCCAAGGCCTCGGCGGTCTGTCCGTTGATGAAGAGCGCCTCGGCCAGGGTGTCCAGGATGTGGGGGGATGCGGGTCGAAGGGCGGCGGCCTTGCGGGCCAGTTCCAGGGCCTCCCGGGGCTTGCGGAAGGCGCCATCGGCCGTGGCGTACAGCCACGCCAAGTTGTTGAGGGCCTCGGGATGGTCGGGGCTCAGGCGCAGGGCCTGGTGAAGGGCCCTCTCGGCCGTGGGAAAGGCCTTCTGCTCCAAGGCGATGCTCCCCAGGGCCAGCCACAGAGAGGGGTTGTCGGGCTGGCTCTGGAGCCTCTGTTCGGCAACGCGCTGGAGCATGCCCAAGGTCCAGGTCTTGCCCCAGTGTTGGGTCTTCCATCCCACCAGAAAGACACCCACCGCGGCCAAGAACAGGAGATATCCCCCCATCATCCAGCGGACCTTGCGATGGTGCCCGGCCACCAAGCCGGGGTCCCGCCCGCACTCCCTGAGGAAGTCGATGCGCTCCTGCACCCCGAAGTGGTGCCAGTTGGGCATGAGACGGACCGTCGGGCTGAAGCCCGTGATCTTCTCCAGCGAACGCACGATGGGATCGGGGCTCCCCGTGAGGGCGAGGGCGTGCAGGTCCGACTGCCGTTCGAAGTTCCTGGAAAAGAACCCGAATCCATACCGGAGGTAGACGATGGCGAGCACAACGGCGGGCACTGTGATGAGCAAAGAGATGGTCGCGGCGGCGGCATCCGGTCGCCCCAGCAGGGAACCCGCATCCATGCCTCGGGCCTCCAGAGCCAGGGATCCCATGGTCAGGACCCAGGAGGTCCCCTCCAGCGAGAGGTCGAACACCAGGGTCAGACCCACCATGAAGGCCAGATAGAACGGCATGTGCCCGTGGCGGGCGTGGCCCATCTCGTGGGCCATGACCGCCTCCAGTTCATCCGGCTCCAGGGCCCGGAGCAGCGAGGGGGTCACCAGGATGTACCGGGATCGGGGGAAGAATCCCAGGATTCCCGCCGTCGAAAAGGCGCCCTGAAACAGGGTCCAGAGGACCAGACCGGCATAGCGGAAACCATGACCGGCGAAGAACGCCTCCAGGCGGGCCCGGACGGGGCCCGGCGGGAAGGCAGGGCAGCGCCAGAGGCGGACCACCAGTCCGGGAAAGACCCAGGCCAGCACCACCAGGAGGGCGACGAAGGTCACCAGGCCCCACACCCAATCCTCCTCGATGCGACGCCGGAGGCCTGGGGCGAGGAGGCCCAAGAGGTCCATGGTCAGCAAGATGCCCAACCAGGGGGCCGCGATGGGGACGTAAAGCTTGCCCTGAGAGGCCACGTACGAACGGACGTCTCCCGCCAGTGTCCACCCATCCGTCCCCGTGGGATACGACGCGGTCCAGGCCGCTCCGAGGAGGAGCAGGAAGGGGAGTATGCCCAGGAGACTCGCCCCGAACTGCCCCCCTGCGCCCCCGAGGAGCCAGAGGCAAAAGGGCTTCCACTGGAGGAGGTAGAGGACCAGGGCATAGGCCGCCACGGCCATGACCGCATGGCGCTGGACCAGAGCGCCGTGAAGGTACGGGAACGCCTCCCTGTCCGCGGCCCCGCGCCCCAGAGTCCTGAGCCAGCGCCTCGTGCCCACCCTGACCCCGGCGAAGAAGACCGAGATGATGAGCGCGGTTCCGCCCACGACCTCCCACCAGGGGCTCCGCATGCCCCCGGGGGCGGGACTGTACAGCTCGAACAGCAGGATCACGGCGAGAAACGTGATGAGGTTTGCATACATGGATCGGCCTTGTCCGGTCTTTGGAAAGGCGAGGGCAAGCCGGCGTGCTCCACCCAGGGGAGCCCGCGGCTCGGATTTCGCGGGGAGGCCTCTTGGCTTCCGGGGCGTTTCCTTCCCGGGGGGCAGCCCCAGGCCGCCCGTCCAGCCCCGGACTCCGCCCTGCGGTCAGCGGCCCTGCCACCGCCCCTCGATCTCCTGGAGAACCCCCAGGTACCGGTCTTCGAACAGGAGACCCTGGCCGTTGATGAGGGCTCGGCACGTCTGAATATGAGGGCGGGGGTCCACCCCGTGGTGATTGATCCCCCTGCGCATGGCCTCATCCAGGATGACCAGGGCGTAGTAGTGCCCCAGGGCCGCCATCCGCGGGGTGCGGCGCCGCAGGTATCCCTGGCCGCCCATGGAATTCAGGAGAAAGGCCGCGTACTCGTACAGGGTGGGAAGGCTGATGTCCGCCTCCCCATCCGGGCATCCCGCCTGGGCCATGAGCCACCGATAGGTGATCAGGGCGACCGGCTCCGCCAGGGCCTGCTCACGCCTCAGCACCTCCCGCAGGCGCTCCGTGCGCTGGGCGCCCAGCGCTCGAAACACGTGGAAGACATTGGCCAGGAGGGATTCCAGTTTGAGGAGCTCTCCGCTGACCCCAGGCGGCTTGTTCATCAGGTCCCGGAACGCCCGGGTCAAAAAGCCGTGTGTCCCGCCCTCCAACCGCCACGCCTGGATGTACGGGCGGGCATCCAGCTCCAGGCACAGGGCGCGGAACTCCCCGCTGGCGGCCCTGCAGTCCCCGGGCAGCGACAACCCCTCCGGCCATCGGGGGAGGGCCCCGGTGGCCTCGGCCCACTGCCTCTCCTGCTCCGTCGGCGCTGTCGGCTTGGGCGGCGGCAAGGTCTCGGGACGTCTCTCCGGCTCGGTGCCCACAAGGGGCTCCTTTTGCTCGCAGCCGGCGCGTGCCTTCTCAAGGAGAGGTCCGCAGAGCGTGGGCAGGAGGGAGTCCTGCCGAAGATACACGTACAGGCCCGCAATCCCCAGGATCAGGATCAACAGCAGGAAGGCCATCCAGCCTCCCCTCCCTCCGCTCGCCTTCTGCCCCATGAATCCCCTCTGCCTCCCCGGCCCCGCCGAGAGTCCCCCGAGACCGCCGTCCGTCCTCTCGCCCCTGCTTCCGGCTCAAGCAGTCTGCCTGAGCCGCTCCCCGAGCTCCCTCTTGAGCACCTTGCCGGCCGCGCTCACCGGGATCTGGTCTACGACGATGATCTCCCGGATCTTCTTGTAATGGGCCACCTGGGAGTCGGCCCGTTCCATCACCTCCTCCAGGGAGCACTCCATTTCGCTTCGCAGCTGGACGAACGCCGCAGGGGCCTCCCCCGCGTTGATGTCGGGCTTGCCCACGACGGCGCACTGCTCCACAGCGGGATGCTGGAAGAGGATCTCCTCGAGTTTACGGGGACAGACGTTGTACCCCTTGTAGATGATCATATCCTTTTTTCGATCCGTGATGTAGAGGTACCCATCGTCGTCCATCCTGCCGATGTCCCCGGTGAAGAGCCATCCCTCCCTCAAGACCTTGGCCGTCTCCTCGGGTTTGTTCCAATAGCCCGCGAGGAGTTGGGGCCCACGGATGGCGACCTCTCCCTCCTGATTCGGCGGGAGAGGTTCGCCCGTGGCCACCTGCGTGATCATGACCTCGGTGTCGCATATGGGCAGCCCCACGCTCCCGGGCCGAATGGCGTCCCGGGCCGGGGGATTGGCCGTGGCGCACATGGTGCACTCGGACAGGCCGCATAGCTCGCACACGGATCCCGAGAAGGCCTCCAGCATGCGCTCCAGCACCCGGAGGGCCAGGGGGGGCGCACCCGAGGCGGCCAGCCTGATCCCGGACAGGTCGCGCAGTTCGCTGTAGGTGAGCTCCAGCCCCCCGAAGATGATGGCGATCCGGTGGGGGGCCCTCCTGCAGGTCTGCTCCAGTATGGCCCATACCGGCATTTCCGGGTCGGAGAGGTTTGGGGGCCATCCCCGGGGTCATGCAGCGTAGTTCTTCTCCATCGCGAGCTACTCGGCGGGCGGACGGGCAGGGCAAGGGGCGCGCGACGGCCCACCTCCCCGATGTCACCGGCCCGTCCGCCAGATCAGATCCCAGATGAACCCGACAACGCCCTCCAGGGCCGAAGGGCGCCCCCCGGCCCCGTCCGGGGACAGGCCGCGGCGGGCGCCGTCGCGCCGCTCCTGGGCCTCGAACTTCCTGCGCAGGGACTCGGCCTCCGCCCGCGCCAGAAGGACTTTCTCCGCAGGGGTCTCCCGGTTGACATAGGCGCGGATCTTGGCCAGTTCCCCCCGGTCGAGCCAGATCCCTCCGCATCGGGCGCAACGGTCGATGACCACGCCGCTGGCATAGGCGTACTGTCCCTTCCTCATGGCAGTCCGGCAGACCGGGCAGTCCAGGGAGGATTCCTCCCAGAGGGCGGGCTGGAGCCTTTCCGGCCCGGTGGGGTCCATGCCCGGGGGGGGTGGCCGCCGCACGGCCTCTCGAAAGGGTTCGGGCTCCAAGAAAAGTCCGCCGCACTGGAGGCAGACCCGGATGCTCCAGGACTCCAGGTGATGGTCCACCAGGGCCTGCTCGGGACATCGGGGGCAGCGCATCGCTTTTCCTCCCCGGGCCGCCGGTGCACCGCCGGGGCCCTGGCAGGGGGCCAGTTTCCCGCAATCCATCCCCTTCGTGGGGGCCGAACAGAGCGAATGGTGACAGATTTCCATTGAGGAGGCAAGGCAATTGCACTAAGGTAGGAGACAGCCCGGCAACCCCGGGTGCTTGGGGCAATGGGTTTGGTGGATCATCGCAGGTTCGGCAGTCCCGGGACCCACATGGAGGAACGACGGGACCATGGACACAGACGCCTTTCCCGGCGGGAGGCCGCTTTTCATCGGGAGCCTCCCTTTTGGAGATCATCGGCGGGCCCTGGAGGAGGTCCTGGCCCGCACGCCGGAGACCCCGCACTGGGTCCAGCTGCCCTGCCGTCCGGAGGAGGGCTTCCTGGTGCAGTTCTGCGAAGGCGCCCCGGGACTGCGGGTTGAGCCGCACCCGCGCTTCGAGACCCTGTCTGCCGGGTTCGAGGCGGAGCTGCTGAGCTTCTACGAGGAGTTTCTCGCCGTGAGCGAGGAGCGGCGGCCCCTGGCCGAAAGCCGCTTCGCCGTGAGCCGCCGGGCGGCCCCGGGCCTGTTTCTCCTGACGGAGTCGCTGGGCGGGCGCACGCCCCTGGTGGTCAAAGGACAGCTGAGCGGGCCGCTGACGGTGCTCCTGGGCATCAAGGACGCCTCGGAGCGGTGCGCCTACTACGACGAAAGGCTCCGGGAGGCCGTGGTGAAGCTCCTGAGCCTCAAGGCCCGCTTTCAGACACAACTGCTCGGTGCCGGAGGAAGCCGTGCCATGGTTTTCGTGGACGAGCCGGCTCTGGGAAGCGTGGGGAGTTCGGTGTTCATCGGCGTCTCTCCCGGGGAGGCCCTCTCGGATCTGAGCGAGATCCTGAGGGGCATCGCCTCGGCGGGGGGGTGGCCCGGGGTTCACGTATGCGCCAATGCGGATTGGGGGGCCTTGCTCCTGGAGGAACTTCGGGTGCTCAGCTTTGACGCGTTTTCGTACTTCGATCGGGTGGCCCTCTTCCGGCGGGGGATCGAGGGGTTTCTTCAACGCGGCGGCATGCTGGCATGGGGGATCGTCCCCACGTCGGCCCAGATCCTGCCGTCCGTCGATCCACCGGGACTGGCCGCCCTGTGGTGGGAGCAGGCAGAAGCGCTGGGCGGAGGGAGGCCGGCCGCCGAGAAGATCCTGGAGCGCACGTTCATCACCCCGAGCTGCGGTCTGGGGACCTTGTCGCCGGACCAGGCCCTGCGGGCCATGGACCTCACGGTGGCGGTATCCGATCTGGTGCGTCAGGGGCGTTAGGCTTCCTGGATCTCGTACAGGGAGTTGCGGGTTCGGAAGTGGTCCTTGAGGACCTGGGTGACAGTGGTGGAGCGGAAGATCCCCCCCCCCTCGATATAGAGGCAGTAAGTCCCTCCAACCGTGGGGGGGGCCTCCTCCCAGCCCACGAAGACCTTGTCCTTGGCCACCGAGGCCTGCTCCTTGCCCGTCACTTTGCGGATCCGCACCTTGCGCAGCCCGGACCCCGTCCCCAGCAGGCGGGCCACATTGGACGCCAGGCGCTCGATCTGGTAACAGACCGCGTCGCCCAGCTGCTTGTCCTCGAGGCGCCTGCCCAGGGCATTCTTGACGCCCAGCAGCCGGGCGAACTGCTCGCCCGCAGACACCTGTCTTCCCTCGGCCATGTTGGCCAGGGTCTCTACCATGCGCGCGATCTCCTGGAAAAAGAGGTCGCTTTGCCGTCGGGGTTGCCCGCTCCGCGCCTCCTGGGCGACCACGCCCGGGGACCGCGTCTGGATGTGCTTCTGGATGACGTCCTGATCCTCCACGGAGATCTCCACGAATTGGACGACGACGCCCAACGCCTCCTCGTGGGTCTTGGGAGACCTCTCGCACCATGCCACCCGTCCGATGGCCCGGATGGGCGGCAGTGCGGGGTCCAGGTACACGAGCATGGCCACGCGGTTCTCTTCGGAGAGGGTGTCGGTCAGGCCGATGCCAATATGCTCCAGGAGGCTCTCCGGTGCCGTGAACCGCACCCACCCCGGGGTGATCTGACGGATGGGCGCGTCCGCCGTGCTGGACAGGGTGTCGTCCGGGCTCTGGATGGCGAACTTGATGTACGGCATCTCCATGGGCGAAGTCCTGTGGGGAGTTTCCTGTCCGGTCCCAGAGACGCCCCCATTTAATCCAAAAGCCCCGGGCGTGTCAATGCGCCCTTTGGCCTTGTGCCCGGACCCGCCCGAGGCTCGTGGGTGGCTCCTGTCAACCGTGGGCCGGATCCGCTCCGCGGTCGTCCGCCCTGGGCGGCCAAGCGGGTGGATTGAAGTAGCCGATGGAGACGTTGCCGCAGCCCTCTCGGATCCGACGGGCCAGGGTCTCGACTCCCATGGCCGGCGAGTCCCCCCGGGGCATGGCCGCCAGGTATCGGTCCGGATCGATACAGAGGTTCTTGAAATGGATGAAGGCAACGCCGGTGCGTTCGATGAGGCCCTGGAGATGGTCCCATTCGGCCTCCTGGTCGGACACCCCGGGGAAGATCAGGTAATTGATCATGGTGAACAGACCTGCTTCCCGGCACAGGATGAGCGATCGCTCCACATCCTGGAAACCGAATCCCCTGGGCCGGGCATATGCGTGAAAGAGGGCCGGGCGGGCGCTGTTGAGGCTGACCCGGATCGAGTCCAGTCCCGAATCGATGACCTCCTTCAAGGCGTCGGGCAGGCTGCCATTGGTGTTGAGGTTGATGGTCCCCCGCGGCGTGGCCTGGCGGATCTCGCGGATGGCTCGCGCGATGAGGGGCGCCTCGGTCAGGGGTTCGCCCTCGCATCCCTGCCCGAAGCTGACGATGGGATCCCGGGCGCCTTGCAGGTGGGGGACGGCCACTCGGCAGATCTGCTCCACCGTTGGGCGAAAGGCAATGCGCCGGTGAGCGGCCGGGCAGGAGCCCCTGGGCTGCAGGGAGAGGCAGCCCAGACAGCGGGCATTGCAGCGCCTGCTTACGGGAAGGGGGGCCTCCCAGCGCCCCAGGAAGAGATTCTTGGCTGCGAAGCAATGGTTGTGGGTGGCGCAGTGGGCCAGATGGCGCACAAGGGGATTGGCCCGATCTTGCCGCAGGCGGGACCTGAGCCGGGGGAGCATCTCCCGATCGTCGAAATTGCGAGGGTCCCAATGGGGATTGTGCTCCACCGGGAAGGCGGCGGCCACATATCGGTCCTCGTGAAACCCCACGGCGGTATAGCCCCACAGGGGTAAGGTGTAATCCTTGCGGGAGGTGTCCGCCGCGGGCAGGAGCGTGCGAACGAATCCCGGCTCCAGAAATGCGGCCACGGCAGTGCAGGGGATGGTCTTGTTCCCCACTCGCATGGCCCGCAGGGTCACGATCCGGCCTGTGCGGGGGTCCAGTCCACGGGGCGGGCAGTGGGGGATGAAGAACAGACGGCTCATGGAAGGCAGCGCAATGCACTGCCCCGCCGGGGGCGCCACCTCCCGGTCCCCCGATCGCCCGACCATGAGGAGCCGGGGGTGGTCGTAAATGCGGCCTTGGTCGTCGGCCAGGAGCATCCGCGGAGCGGGAAGTTGGCCGTGAGTGGACAAAGCGGTCAAAGGGGCGCCTCCGCGCGGGTCATGGGTCCGACCGACCAGATGATTATAGGCCGGGTCGCGCCCAGCTGCCACCCGCGACGGAATGGA
>CAZEPJ010000064.1:0-25222 GCA_964514105.1 uncultured Desulfarculaceae bacterium
TACTGCATGTCCACTCGTGTCCTTCTGGATTCCGGCTTCCGCCGGAATGACGAACAACGAGTCCTCAGGTCTTGATGATCTCGCAAGAAGTCACCAAATGTCATTCTCCGTCATTTCGTCGAATCCCGGATCGGAGTCCGAGGCAGGCAATGGAGTCCAGTGGTTTCAACCACTCAAGTGATTCCTGTACCCCGGTATGTGCCCCGGACCCCGGATCGGGCCTGCCCAGGACGTGATCCGGGGTTCGACGAGGTGACGGCGTTTTCCCAAATCATCAACTCTTGATAGGCGCCAATCACCGCCACGGGGCCTTCATTGAAACGGCGGCGAGATGAGTAACCCCCCTTGAGTCCAGAGACGATTCGGCCCCCGCTCGATCTTCAATGGAGATTGACTCCCGAAATGCCGATCGTAGATCTCCCCGTAATTGCCCACCTGGGCGACGACTTCGGCAACCCAGTCGGGTTTTAACCCAAGCGGTTTCCCCACCTGGCCGCATTCGTTCAGAAACCAGAGGAGCCCCGGGTCCGTGCTGGTCTTCTGCATGTTCCGGACGTTTTCTCGGGCCACGCCGCGCTCCTCCGCCTCGATGAGGGCGAACAGGACCCATCGAACCAGCGTGAACCAGTCGTCATCACCACGACGCACAACCGGGCCCAGAGGCTCCTTGGAGATAATTGCATCCAGGATATCCCATTGCTCGGCTCCGCCGGGTGCCAATGATCTCATGGCGGCCAATTGGGACCGATCGCCGACAAACGCCTGGCATTCCCCGGCCGACAGTGCCTTGGCCAACCCGGCCAGAGACTCGATCACCAGCGGTTCATGGCTGAGACCTCTGGCTTGAAAGACGTTCCCCAGGTTGGTCTCATGGGTCGTTCCCTTCTCCACGCAAATGGTCTTTCGATCCAGATCCTCGATCTTTCGAATGTTGCTCGCACGCGGCACCAGAAAGGTCCCCCCATCGTGGAAATAGACCCCCGTGAATCGAACGCCGATACCCGCCTCGCGTCCGAAAGTCACCGTCGTGCTGTGGGCGAGCAGATCGATCTTGCCGGAGAGCAGAACCGGCAAGCGGCTCGACGAACTCAACGGGACGAACTTCACCTTCTGGCTGTCGCCAAGTGCCGCGGCGGCAACGGCCCGACAGAAATCCGGGGCCAAGCCCTGGAAGCGGCCTAGCGGGTCCGTGGAGGAGAAGCCGGCCAGCCCTTCGTACACTCCGCACGTGACCACGCCCATGGAGCGAACCTTGTCCAACGTGGGGCCAGCCCGGCCGATGGCCACATCCAGAACCCCGACGCCCATGGCGATGCACGCGGCCATCATGAACCGCCCCCCCCTCCGTCCGATCCCAAACGCACCCATGGTCTCTCCTCACCCGTTTCCTGAGCACCGTCTCCTCCCCGATCCGGGCTCTTTCCGAAACCATCATCTCTGGATGGTTTCGCAAGGATCCGGCACCCCGGTGAAAACCGGGGTCCAGGATTCATTCAACGAACTGAAACCACTGGATGCCGTCTTTCGACGAGATGGCGAAAAAAGGCATCTTCTGACTTCTTACGAGATCATCATCTCTTGACTTCATCGGCATCGCCTGGATTGCTCTGTCCCTCCACACCGGCGTCCCCCGCCCTACGGCCCCATGCCACCCTTCCATCCCCCCCCGGGGCTGCATTCATAGGCAAAGGGATCCGCGCAGCCCGTTCCCCTTCTGCCGGAAGATGGACTGGCGCCCTGGTCCGTCGTCACGCACCCGGCGATGGACACCCCGAGAAAGAGGGCCAGGAGAGCCCACACCATCACCCGTCCGCCATGCTTTGCCGTCCCGATGGCTTGGCCCTTCCTCCTGCAGACCGCCATGCCAACTCCCTCACAAGATGCTTCTCCACGCATCTTTGCCTCCTTTCGACACTTCCTGGCGCCTCGCCCCCGGACGAGTTTCCGCCCGGGGTCCGGGAATCGCCGTCGGACCGCCGGCTGTCCCGTCACGAACCCTTCCCTTGCCCGCGCAGTTCGATGACCTCCATTCGATGGTTACCCTGGGGATTCTTGGGTGAAGGTCCCTTGGTCAGAAGGACGAGGTCCCCCTCAAGACCATGGGCACCGACCCATTCCTCCACATAGGCGTTCCAATCGTCTGGATCGTCCGGCTCATGGACCGGATGGACCCCCGATGAAAACTGCAGCTGTTGACAGGTGGCCTCCTGAGAGCTCACCGCGATGGTCCAGGTGTGCAGTCGAAAGCCGGCGATCCTTCTCGCTGTGGCCCCGCTGCGCGTCGGCACGAATATGGCCGCCGGCGTCACGTAGGCAAGGCTCGTCTCGACGCCCAAGGCCACCAGATTCGCGGGACTGACCCTCCCTCGGAGGTCTACGCCGAGGAACATCTCCTTCACCGAAGTCGGGGCCCGGCTCGGCTCCACGGCGGATGCGATCTTGGCGAGCATGGAGACCGCATCCACCGGGTACTTCCCCATGGCGGACTCGCCGGAGAGCATGACGCAGTCGGTGCCGTCCAGGATGGCGTTGGACACATCCGTCGTCTCGGCCCGGGTGGGGCGGCGATTGTCGGTCATGGACTCGAGCATCTGGGTCGCCGTGATCACGGGTTTGGCCCGCATCCGCGCCAGGCGCATGAGCTCCTTCTGCACCACGGCGATCCCTTCGATGGGGATTTCCACGCCCAGGTCGCCTCGGGCGATCATGATGCCGTCTGCCGCCTGGATGATCTCGTCCTTTCGGTCCAGGGCCCGGGAGCGCTCGATCTTGGCGATGATAAAGGGGTGGTACCCCAAATCCGCCGCCGCCTTCCTCACGGCCTCGATGTCCGCCGCACTCTCCACGAAGGACTGGCTCACGGCGTCCACACCGTGCTCGAACGAGAACTTGAGGCATTCGTGGTCCTGCTGGGTGAAGGCACTGATGCCTAGGTCGATGGCCGGCAGGTTGAGGCCCTTGCGGGAGCGGAGCTCCCCGCCCATGCGCACCGTGCACACTACGTCGTTTCCCCGGACCTCCACGACCTCCAGTTGGATGTACCCGTCGTTCAGAAACAGGGTATCGCCCCCCTTCACGGCCTCGGGGAGCCGGGCGAATGATACGGAGACGCGACCTTGGTTGCCCACGATGTCGTCGGTGGTCAGGATGAAGGGGTCCCCCGACCGCAGTTCGACCGGCTCCGGGACGATCTTGCCGATGCGCATCTTGGGGCCCGACAGATCGGCCATGATCGCGACCCTTCGGCCCACGGCGGACGCGGCGGCCCGAAGGTTGTCGATCACTCGCCTGTGGGTCGTGAAGTCTCCGTGGGAGAAGTTGAGTCTCGCCACGTTCATCCCGGCCAGGATCATCTGCGCCATGACCTCCTGCGACTCGGAGGCAGGGCCGATGGTGCAGACGATCTTGGTCTTGTGCGATGGAAGCTTCATGCGATTCCTCCTGGGGGGTTCGGACACTGGGCGAAGAGCACGATCACCGACCGGGCCTCGGCTCGGTAAGTGCGGCCTGGCACCGCAGGCGATTCCTGCCATTGGACGATGTCGTTCGGCGAATCCAGGGCCGTGTCGATCCATCGCCGCCACGCCTCCTTGCCCTCGTTCCCGATCGGTGGCAGCTCGAATTCGAGAGGCTCCCAATACGCGTTGAGGATCACGTGGAGCAACAGGCTCTCCCGGACGATCTCGGCGGAGAAAGCCAGGCTGTGCGAGTGATCGCTCCAGTCCGGCTGGTTCAGCTTCACCCCATGCCAACCGAATCTCGCTTGCCGAAGCAAATGGTTCAGGCTCATGCGGGTCCGCTCGTGCTCCACGTCCCGCAGGAGCCGCCGAGCCGCCAGCAGCCTCACGAATCGATGCACATCCGCATGTCTCTTTGCCAGGGTCCAGTCGAACCAACTGATCTCGTTGTCCTGGCAGTACGCGTTGTTATTGCCGCCTTGGGTCCGGCGCACCTCGTCGCCCATGAGGATCATGGGCATACCCAGCGAGAGCATGGTGACGGTCAGGAAGTTCTTCACCTGGCGGTTCCTGAGCCGCTCCAAGGCCGGTTCCTCGGTGGGGCCTTCGACCCCGCAGTTCCAGCTCCGGTTGTCGTCGGCGCCGTCCCGGTTGTCTTCCCCGTTTGCCTCGTTGTGCTTCCCGTTGTAGGAAACCAGGTCGTTGAGGGTGAACCCGTCATGGCAGGTCACGAAGTTGACGCTCTGTTCCGGCTCCCTCTCCTCATGACCGTACATGTCCGGGCTGCCCATCAGCCGGTCGGCCAGACGCGCCACCAGGCCCTCTTCGCCGCGGAAGAAGCCCCGGACATCGTCCCGGAATCGTCCGTTCCACTCCTTCCAGCTATCCCCGATGAAGCTCCCCACCTGGTACAGTCCCGCGGCGTCCCACGCCTCGGCGATGAGCTTCGTGCCCGCAAGCGCGGGGTCCGACTCGATGTCCCACAGGACCGGCGGGTTGGGCATGGGCTGGCCGGTCTCGTCTCGAGCCAGGATCGAGGCGAGATCGAAGCGGAACCCGTCCACGTGCATCCCCTCCACCCAGTATCGGAGGCTGTCCACGATCATGCGTCGCACGACCGGATGGTTGGCGTTGAGCGTGTTCCCGCACCCGGTGAAGTCGGCGTAGCACGAGCGGTCCGGTTGAAGGATGTAGTAGACGGCGTTGTCCAGCCCCCGGAAGCCGAGGGTCGGGCCGCCGTCGCCCCCTTCCGCTGTGTGGTTGAACACCACGTCCAGAATGACCTCGATGCCCGCCCGGTGAAGGGCCTTGACCATGTCGCGAAACTCGTCCATCGGGCCGAGGGGGTCCTGACGCGAGCTGTAAGCGCGGTGGGGCGCGAAGAAGGAGACCGGCGAGTAGCCCCAGTAGTTGACCCTTCCATGCGGGCAGTCCTGGGCGTCGAACTGGAAGACCGGCAGCAGTTCCACCGCCGTGATGCCCAGTTCCTGGAGATAAGGTATTTTCTCGATGAGGCCCGCGTACGTGCCCCGCGCCTCCTCGGGAATCCCTGAACTGGGATGGCGGGTGAAGCCGCGCACGTGCAACTCGTATACGATGGTCCGCGAGGCGGGTCGTTTGAGCGGTGCGTCGCCTTCCCAATCATAGGCGGTCGGATCCGCCACCACGCTCTTCATGGCCGTCGCGGCATTGTCCCCTTCCCGGCGGGCGGCTTCCCGGCCGTAATCCCCCGGGACGACCACACCGCGGCCATAGGGGTCCAGGAGGACCTTGGAGGGGTCAAAGCGCATCCCCCTTGCAGGGTCCGACGGCCCTTCGACTCGATATCCGTAGATCTGCCCCGCCCGCACGCCAGGGACGAACACGTGCCAGTAGTGGTATGTGCGGTTGGCCGTGGGATCCAGGCGAATCGCCCGAGCGGGCCGGCCGTCGTCTTCCCGGTCGAAGAAGAGCAGTTCCACGCCCGAGCCATGCCGGGAGAAGATGCTGAAATTCACCCCGCCCTCCACGATCGTGGCGCCGAGAGGAGAGCTTCTACCGCTTTTCTCAACAGGGTTCATGGCTCCTCCGGGAATTGAGCTTCGATGCCCGGCTGTCTCACGTCACCCGCGGCGGCAACAGGTAAAGCGTCATGGCGAAGATCAGATAGACCATGAGCGCCAGAACCCCGACGAACCACGCCGCGCGCCCGCTGTTCGTGACGAGGGTCGCGGTGAGGGTGGCGATGAGCATCATCACCACCGCCCCCGGCCAGAATTGCAGGTCCATGGGCGCCGGGCCGATGACATGACTGCACAGGACCAGCACCGGCGCCACGAAAAGCGCGATTTGCGAGGCGCTCCCCAATGCGATGCCCACGCTCAGGTCCAGTCGGTCCTTGCGCGCGCCGGAGAACGCCGAGGCCATCTCCGCCGCTCCCCCCACCAGGGCCACGACGATGAACCCCACGAAAGCGGGGGTCATCCCGAGCGCCTCCGCCGCCTTCTGCACGGACTCGACGAAGATCTCGCTCACCAGCGCCACCACCAGGGTGACCCCGGCCAAGGTGGCCAGGGCCGGACCGACGGGCCACGGCGCCTCGTGTGCCTCCCCATGCGCCGCGCTGGCAAAGAGCTCGCGGTGCGTCTTGAGGGAGAAGACCATGCCCAGTGCGTAGGCCACGATGAGCAGCGCAGAAAGGCCCAGACTCAACGTCTGGGTAAAGGCCGTCCCTGGCGCGGAGTCGGCTTGCGAGATCGCCGAGGGAATCAGCAGCGCGATCGTGGCCAGCAGGAGCAGGCCCCCTTGCAGGCGGGCGCTGACCCGGTTGTATTCCTGCACGTGGTGCTTGAGTCCGCCCAGGAGAAAGCACGCCCCCAACATGAACAGCGTGTTGGTGACGATCGCGCCGGCAATGGACGCCTTCACGAGCATGTATTGCCCGGCGCTCAGGGCGGTGAGGGCGATGACCAGCTCGGTCAGGTTACCCAGGGTGGCGTTGAGCAGACCGCCCACCGCATCGCCCGTCTTGGCCGCCACGGATTCGGTGGCGTGGCTCAACAGGGCGGCCAACGGCACGATGGCCAGGACCGACAGCACAAAGAGCAGGTTGTGCGCCTCGGGCTCGAGGTTCCGCGCCACAAACACCACGGGCACGAAGGCCAGCAGCCAGAGCAGCGGATTGCGACGGATCTCCTGGATGAGTGGATTCATGGGCGCGTTTCCCCCTTGCTTCAAGACGTCATGCGAAAACCCGCAGAGCCCATCCCCCCCGGGGTGGGAAACGTCCAGTCGGGGTGCCGAGGCTCCCGCCTCAATTGGCCTGGATCGTGAGCTGGGGGGCCGCGCCCCGCTCGCCCGGTTCCGCCAGCGTCATGAGGATCAGGAGGAACGTGAAGACCCCCTTGGATGGAAGATCGCGGTCGTCGATCCAGTACCAAAGGTCATTGTAACGGACGCAGGCAAAGGGAGCGTCGGGCCGAAACGGGCCGCTCGCCACCCGGACGAGAGGGGGCAGGGTCTCCTGGCCGTCCGGAGGCCGCGGGGGGGGAGGGAATGCCCGGCCCTCCCGCACGTGATCCTCGGGGACGGCCACGCACGCCGAAAGCTCCACGAGGATCTGCATCCCCGATCGGGTCTGCATGGCCACCACGTCGTCCCGGTCCGTCCCCGTTCCGAAGGTGATCCGGACTTCCGCCTTCTCCGGGTTCAGCCCCAGGAGTTTCCTCAATGTCTCCCGCTCGGCTTGAATATCCGGAGGGATGTCCTTCCTGGGGAACGACATGACGACCCCCTCGCGTTTCGTCTGCTTGTCCACCTCCACGCGAAACCCCACGGCCCCGGACTCCTGCACCCGCCATAGCGCCTTGACCAGCCGAACGAAATCGGCGTCTGGAGGCCTTCCGCGCCCCCCGGCCCTCCCGTTGGAGATCCCGTTCACGGTCTGCACCGCCACCTGAAACAGGAGGTCCGCGCGGTAGCCCGATTCGATCAGCTCCATCAAGCGGATCGGCGGGATGGGGGTCATCAGGGTCCGGATGAAGTTCGACCCGGTCAGGGGCACGTACGTGACCGTGGGCCGGTCGGTGTACTGCCCCTGGGCGCCCAGACCCACGCTGCTGTTGGGAACACCCGGGACGATTCCGCTGAAATTGAAGATGCTCCCCGCGGCCGAGAACGTGCCCTGGAGCTGGTAGCTGCTCACGATCTGCCCCACATCCACGAAGATCGGGGTGTCGGCATAGCGCAGCTTGACGATGTTGAGAAGGGTCTGTTCCTTCCAGGAGTTGGCCACGGCCCGCGTGTAGTCGATGCGGTCCCGGTCGAGGGTCATGGCCCCGTGGCTCATGCAGCCGGGGAGGTGGGCGGTGATCAACAGCAGAGCGACCCAGGAGGTCGGGAGACCGGTCCGAGACTTGGAGATCTTCGTCATGATGCGGTCACCTCGAAGACGTGGTAGCCCCAGGAAGGGAGGTCCACGTAGAGCCCCCTGGACGCCAGGTCGGACCCGTCGCGATCGTATCCGGCCGGACCCGTCAGATCCTGGAGCCGCACCGGGCGGCCGGCCAGCTCCGCGAAGGGCAGATGGACGTAGCACTGGCTCTGGTTGGGTGCGTAGTTCACGACCACGAGCCGCCGCTCGCCACCAGGCCCCTGCCAGGCGAAGGCCAGGAAGCAGTCCCGGGTCCAGTTCCCTTCCCATGCGGGGGCGCACTCCAGCAATTCCCATTTCCCCTCGCGAACCTCGCGCCGGCGCAGCACCGCAAGCAGTTTCCCGTAGAACCGCTGCATCTGTCCATCCACGGGTTCCTCCGGGGCCCGGCCCAGATGGGGCGAGACGCGCCTTCTTCGCCCTTCGAACTGCCCCTGGTGGAAGAAGCGCAGCCCCGGGGACAGAAACGTGATGACGGCCGCCGCCTCGTGCACGTCCCGGGGAAACGCGGCCGCGGCCCGCGGCTCGTCGTGGTTCTCCAGGAAGCGGGCCATCTTGTTCTGGTAATCCAGACCCGCCGAGAGATGCTCGCGCACCGGCCGGGCGTGACCCTCCCGCAGCCGGTCGTACAGCCGCTTGTCGTACGTGTAATCGAACCCCTGCTGCTGGAGGGTCCATTCCATGTCCCAGTAGACCTCGGCCATGAAGCGGAAGCCCGGAGATTTCTCGCGAACCCGCCGGGTCGCCTCGGGCCAGAAGGGTTGAGACGGGATTCCCCAGGTCCGCTCGAAGACCTCCGGCACCACCAGCATGGCCATGTCGCAGCGCACGCCGTCGCATTGCCCGGCGATGCGCTCCAGCTCCCCGATCATCGCCTCCTGCAGGGCCGGATTGCCGTAGTCGAGCTGCAGCGTGTCGGGCCAGCCATCGAAGTACGGGTCCCGCCCGTGCGCGAGCACCAGCGGCCCGTCTTTCGTCGGCACGCGGCAGTAGTTCCGCGGAAAGCGGGCCAGATCGGTCTCGCTGCCATGGACGAAGCGGTCCGGATGTTCGTGGATCCAGGGGTGATCCAGGGCCATGTGATTCGGGACAAAGTCGAGCATGAGCCGCAGGCCCCGGCTGCGGAGCCTTTCCCGCAGCCGCGCAAGGGCGCCGTCGCCTCCAAGCCCCGGGTGCACCGTGTACCCGGTGATCGCGAACCCGGAGCCCGGGATGTCCTCTTCGGTCAGGTCCGGGAGCGTTTCCTGGAATTCGCGACGCCACTCCGGGTTCCCGCGCGAGACCCGCTGCGCGGCAACGCCGGTCTGCCAGACGCTCAGGAACCAGACCCAGTCAAAACCCAGCTCCGCGAGGCGATCCAGCTCGGGGTCCGGGACGTCGTCCAGGCTGGCCGGCCGTCCCAGGCCTCTCGACAGCTCCGCCAGCCACACCCGCGTGTTGATCTGGTACAGCGAAGGGTAGTTCGGCCCTGCCATGAGAATCTCCTCCCCTCGGAACGTTCCCGATCCGCTTCACCCCTCATGTCCCTCGGGGCT
The DNA here is from genome assembly GCA_964514105.1 of uncultured Desulfarculaceae bacterium. GTDB lineage: Bacteria > Desulfobacterota > Desulfocorpusculales > Desulfocorpusculum > Desulfocorpusculum > CAZEPJ01. Next base: position 9,405 of record CAZEPJ010000064.1, read on the forward strand.
GCTCTCCGCCCACCTGTTCCCTCACGATCCGGGCCAGCACGCGGTCGCGATCGGTCTCCAGCAGTCTCTTGGCCCCCACGCGCCTGAAAACGTCCAGCAGCGGGGCGACCAGCCCCGTCCACCCCGTCTGGTGGCTGGCCCCCAGCCCCGCCCCGTTGTCGCCGTGGAAGTACTCGTAGAACAGGATCAGGTCGCGCCAGTGCGGATCCTCCTGGAACTTGGCCGTACCTCCGTATACCGGCCGGCGCCCATCGGCGCCTCGCAGGAAAATGGCGCTCAGACGGCGAACGATCTCCTGCCCCACCTCGAACAGGGTCATGTGCGGGCCGGAGCCGGTCGGACACTGCACCTTGAACTCATCGCCGTAGAACTGGTACAGGTTCATCAGCGCGCGGATGATCAGGGCGTTGACCGGCATCCACACCGGACCCCGCCAGTTGGAGTTCCCGCCGAACATGCCCGTGTTCGATTCGGCGGGCAGGTACTGCACCTTGTACTCCTGATCGCCCACCCGGAACGTGAACGGATGGTCCAGGTGAACCCGGGAGAGGGAACGAATTCCGTGCGGCCCCAGAAACTCCCTCTCGTCGAGCATGTACCCCAGCACCCGCTCCAGCTTCTTCTTGTTGAGGATCGACAGGAGACGCCGTCCCTTGTGGCCGATGAAGCCCTCGTCGGTGGGAGCCAGGTGGGAGACCAGCTCGGGATGTCGTTTCCGGAAAAACGCGATCATCTCCATCAGTTTCGGATTGCGAGCGACCGTGGCTTCCTCGAACACCGACGTCGCGCACAGCGGCAGCAGCCCCACCAGCGACCGCACTTTCAAACGCATGGCCTGGCCGTCCGGCAGCCGCAGCAGATCGTAGAAGAACCCGTCCCCCTCGTCCCACATCTCGTCGTGATGCTCCCCGATGCGGTCCATGGCGTAGGAAATCCACAGGAAATGCTGGAGGAACTTGAAGGCGAACTCCTCGTAGATCGGGTCGTATTCGGTCAGGATCAGGGCCATCTCCAGCATGCACTGGCAGTAAAACCCCATCCACGCCGTCCCGTCCGCCTGCTCCAGCGACCCTCCCGTGGGAAGCTGCGCGCTGCGGTCGAAGACCCCGATGTTGTCCAGCCCCAGGAAGCCCCCGGCGAACACGTTGCGCCCGGCGGGGTCCTTGCGGTTCACCCACCAGTTGAAGTTCAGCATCAATCCCTGAAACGATCTCTCCAGGAAACGAAGGTCCGCCCGGCCCAGCTGCCGCTCGTACTTGTACAGCCAGAGGGTGGCAAAGGCGTGCACCGGGGGGTTCACGTCGCTGAAGTTCCACTCGTACGCGGGAATCTGTCCGTTCGGGTGGAAATAGAGATTGCGCAGCATCAGCAGGAGCTGCTCCTTGGCGAAGTCGAAATCCACCAGCGACAGAGCCACCGTGTGGAAGGCCAGGTCCCAGGCCGCATACCACGGATACTCCCACTTGTCCGGCATGGAGATGATGTCGGCGTTCACCATGTGGAACCATTCGGTGTTCCGCACGCTGCGCGGGTCCGGGTCGAGGAGCGGGTGGCTCCTGTGCTCCAACAGCCACCGCTCCAGGTCGAAGTAATAGAACTGCTTGCCCCAGAGCATCCCCGCCAGGGCCTGGCGGTGAACCCTCCGCTCGTCCTCGTTCAGCGATTCGGGCGCGATCCGATCATAGAATTCGTCCGCCTCTCCGATCCGTCTCTCGAACACCTTCTCGAAGTCGCCGAAAGCATCCCTCGTCTCGGCGGCCGCGAGCCTCAGGCGGACCGTCCGGCTGGCTCCGGCGGGCACCTCCAGCGCGTAATGGGCCGCGGCCTTCGTCCCCGCCCTGGCGGGATTCACCGCCTCGCCCCGCCCCGAGATGACATAGGCGTGAAAGGCGTCCTTGACATAGGGGGAAGCGTTCGGCTGACCCCAGAGACGCTGCGCATTCGTCTCGTTCTCCGTGAACAGCAGCTCCGGGCCCCCGTCGCAATGGAGCCGGTAATCGCCCAGCTCATGATGCGACGCGGCGATGACGCCCAACCCCGCCTCGCGGAGGGACGGCTTGCGAGCGTCCTCGCCCCACGACCAGGTGTTGCGGAACCAGAGCGTCGGCAGCAGCCGGAGCCGCGCCGCCTCCGGCCCTCGATTGTGGGCGGTGATCCGGATCAGCACGTCTTCCGGGCCTTCCTTGGCGTACTCCACGAACACGTCGAAGTACCGGTCGTGGTCGAACACGCCCGTATCCAGCAACTCGTACTCGAACTCCTCCCGCGAGCGTCCCCGGTTCGTCTCCACCAGGTCGCGGTACGGAAACTCGCCCTGCGGATACTTGTACAGGTATTTCATGTACGAGTGCGTGGGCGTGCTGTCGACGTAGAAGTAGTACTCCTTCACATCCTCCCCATGGTTCCCCTCGCCGTTGGTCAGGCCGAAGGCGCGCTCCTTGAGAATGGGGTCCCGTTCGTTCCACAAGGCGAGGGCGAAGCACAGCAGCTGCCTGTCGTCGCAGATCCCCCCCAGCCCGTCCTCCCCCCACCGGTATGCCCGCGATCGCGACTGCTCATGGGTGAAGTGATCCCAGGCGTTCCCGTCCTCGCTGTAGTCCTCCCGGACCGTGCCCCACTGCCGCTCGCTCAGATACGGCCCCCATTTCTTCCACGGGATCCCGGCCTCGCGCGCGTCATTCAACCGCTTCTGCTCCAACACGTCGAGGATCTCCTGCTCGGCCATGGTCTCTCCTCCGCGGTTGGGTGTTCCAGATTCGTTATTCAGCTCAAGAGAGCCACCCGAATATCGAATGTCGAATAAGGAGTATCGAATCACGAAGTCAACTGCCCCAGGAGCCCTCTTTTCCCCCCTCGACATTCTTCGGTTCGGTCTTCAGCATGGCCCCTCGGTCAGAACCCATCTGCCCGAAACGGCCCCTCACCGCGCCAGGAGCCGCTCCCGATGGACGACCGCGAGGCGCGCGACGACCCCCTCTCTCGCGTCGGTGCTGCTGATGCTGCAAAGGTCGAAGAGGCCTCCGAAGCGGACGTTTCCGGCCACCAGCGCCCGAAGCCGGCTGCCCCCCTTCAACATCTGATAGCCGTCCACGTGGGTCCACATGGACTGTTGGCCCCAACCGCGGCCCTGCCCGATCCGAACGTAGAGATCGTACGGGATGCAGACCAGGCGGAACGCCACGGGGTCCAGTCCCAGCCGTTCTTTCAGCAATCCCGCGCCGCGCTCACGAAGCGCCACCTCGATTTCCGCCCTCGACAGACCGTTGCGCCGCGTGAGGCCCAGGGCCGCGAGCAACTCTGAGGCCTTGGCGGGCACGGCGTCTTCCGGGAAGTCCTCGACGAGAACGAATTCGCTCTCGGGGAAAAGCGGACAGTAGCGAACGCCGCTCCCGTTGACGAAGGGGTACATGGCGAAAAACGATGTGACCTCGAGGAGCGGCTCGACGACATCCCGCGGGATCTGGGCCCCTTCCAAGCCGGCCCGGAGGTGCATTTCCCCCTCTTTGGCCAGTTCGGAGGTCGGGAAAGAAGGTCGCCAGCCGTACCGATCGAAGGTCTGGGCCGCCATATCGGCCAGCTCCGGCGACGGGATCGTGGCCTGCACGTGGGCCAAGCCGAGGGACCCGGCCCGTTCAATGGCCGGAGGGGGGAAGGGCTCGCCCAGCGTGCGGGGCAAGGACCGTCGCCCGGTCTGAGCCGACTGTGCCCCTGCGCCGGGCTCTCCCGCCCCGGAGGGAGCAGCCGCCTTGCCCGTGGATGAGGCCTTGAGCATGGCTTGGGCCAGCTTCTGGAGTTCGTTCACATCCCCGCGCTCCGCGGCCCGCAACGCCTGTTCCTGAAGCTCCGCCGTCTGATCCCGGGCCGGGCCTTTCCCAGCGGCTCCGGCCGTCGCAGACAGGGACAGGCCCTCGAGATGGCTGCGTCTGTGCGAGTACAAGGACCCCCAGGCGGGATCCGATTTCTCAAGGGCGGTCAAGGCCGCCACCGTCCTGTTGCGCAGGGCGGCCTTGGCCTCACTGGTATGTCCGAGAAGAGCGCCGAAGCCGGGCGAGAAAGGATCGAGCAGCACATCAACCGCCCCGTAGACCTCGTCTGCCAGCTGCAGCTCGGATTGCCTTGCCTGAGCCGTGCCTCTGAGCCCAGCCACCCTGCGGGAAAGCTCCAGGACCCGCACCCAGTCCTGGCGCCCCACGGCCTCCTGGGTCTGCCTCAACAGATCGTCGATCTCCGCGGGCTGTCTCTTGAGCCGATCGTACTCCTCCCTCGTCAGGGATTGGGCCAAGAGCTCAGATGCCCTTGGAAGGTAAAGATCGCGGAAGGCGGTGTCCACCTTGGCTGCCTCCACCAGCAGCCGAACCGTTCCCAGGAGGTCGACTCGTTCTGTGTCCCCTGATTTCCCCTTGGCCATGTTCACACGTCCTTTCCGTGTTTGTGGAGAAACGCCTCACGGTATCGGGCAGGGCTTCACGTCCCAGATATCGGCGGCGTATTCGGCGATGGTGCGGTCGCTGGAGAACTTCCCGGAGCCCGCCACGTTCAGAACGGCCTTGCGGGCCCAGGCGTCCGCGTCTCCATAGAGCCCCACCAGCCGTTGGTCGGCCTCCAGGTAGGACGTGAGGTCCGCCAGGTGCATGTAGAAGTCCCCGTGGGCCAGGAGCAAGTCGTGAATCGGGGCGAATACGCCCGGCTCGTTTCGGCTGAAGTAATCCGAGAAGATCAGGTCCAAGGCGGCCCGGGTCTCGGGCTCGTTCTGGTAGTGCCAGTGGGGGCTGTACCACCCGCGGCTCCCCGCCACCTGATCCGCCGTGAGGCCGAAGAGGAAGAAGTTCTCTTCACCGGCCTCCTCGGCCATCTCGATGGTGGCGCCGTCGCGCGTCCCGATGGTCAGGGCGCCGTTCATCATGAACTTCATGTTGCTCGTGCCGCTGGCCTCGTAGCCCGCTGTGGAGATCTGGTTGGAGACGTCGCTGGCGGGGATGAGCCGCTCGGCCAAGGAGACGCAATAGTCGGGCAGAAAGAGGACGTTGAGCCGACCGCGCACGGCCGGGTCGCCGGCCAGGGTGCCGGCCAGGTTGTTGATGAGCTTGATGATGAGCTTGGCCAGGTGGTACGCGGGCGCCGCCTTGCCGGCGAAGAAGAATGTCCGGGGCGCCATCTCCATGTCCGGTCTCTGGCGCAGACGATTGTACAGAACGATGATGCGCAGGACGTTGAGCAGCTGACGCTTGTACTCGTGGATGCGCTTGATCTGGCAGTCGAAGATGGTGTCCGGATCCACCGTGAGGCCCGAGGTCGCTTTGAGCCAGCCGGCAAACCGGGTCTTGGCCTCGCGCTTGGCCCGCCGGACCTCCTCTCCGAATCCCCTGTCGTCGGCCAGAGGCGCGAGCCTTCGAAGCTGGCCCAGGTCCGTAATCCAGCCGTCGCCGATGGCCCCGGTGATGGCCCGGGCCAGGGCGGGGTTGGCCAGCAGCAGCCAGCGCCGCGGGGTGACGCCGTTGGTCTTGTTGTTGAACCGCTCCGGGAACATCTCGGCCAGCTCCCTGACCGTCATGGTGCGAAGAAGCCCCGAGTGGATCGCGGCCACGCCGTTGGTGCTGTGAGAGCCGACGATGGCCAGGTTGGCCATGCGGACCTTCCGCTGCCCCCCGTCCTCCAAGAGGCTCACCCGTTCCATGCGCCCCTGGTCGCCGGGGAATCGGTCTCGCACATCATGCAGAAGGCGGCGGTCGATCTCGTGGATGATCTCCGCGTGGCGCGGCAGCATCCTCTCGAACCACTCCAGAGGCCACTTCTCCAGGGCTTCGGGCAGGAGCGTATGATTGGTATAGGCCAGTGCGCCCCGGGTGAGATCCCAGGCCTGGTCCCACCCGAGTCGGGCTTCGTCCAGAAGAATCCGCATCAACTCCGGGACCGCCATGGCGGGGTGGGTGTCATTGAGCTGGATGGCGACCCGCTCGGGGAGCGCCTCCCAATGGGAGTTGCTCCGCCGGAAGCGCCTGACGAGATCGGCCAGGGAGCAGGCCACGAGGAAGTATTCCTGGAGAAAGCGCAGGCCCTGGCCCATGCTGGTGGAGTCGTCGGGATAGAGGACCCGGGTGAGGGATTCGGCGGCCAGCGTCTCCGCCAGGGCGCCGACGAAGTCGCCGCTGCTGAACTCCTGGAAGTCGAAGTAATCGGGCGCCGCTGCGGCCCAGAGCCGCAGGGTGTTGATGGTCTTCCCCCCGTACCCCACCACGGGGCGGTCGTACGGGACGCCGATGAGACTGGACGGCCGCCCTTCCACCGCGCGAAGAGAGCCTCCCTGCAGCTCGAAGGAGCAGTTGAACCGGACCTCCACCTTCTCGTTCGGGCGCGCCACCTCCCACGGATCCGGCCGTCGCAGCCAGTTGTCCGCTTCCTCGCGCTGCCATCCGTCCTCGATGGACTGCCTGAAGATGCCGTATTCGTATCGCAGCCCGTAGCCCATGGCGGGCAGCCCCATGGTCGCCATGGAATCGAGAAAGCAGGCCGCCAGGCGCCCCAGCCCCCCGTTGCCCAGGCCCGCGTCGGGTTCCTGTTCGAGCAGGGCGAGCCAGTCCAGGTCCCTTTGTTTGACGGCGCGGTGGGCAAGGGGAGCGAGCAGGAGGTTCGTCACATTGTTGGCCAGCGATCGGCCGATGAGGAACTCCATGGAGATGTAATAGGCGCGCTTGGGATTCTCGCGATCGTACGTCTCATTGGTCAGCACCCATCTCTGGGACAGGACATCCCGCACGGACCGGGCAAAGGCCTCGAACCGTTCGTATGGGCCCGTGGCAGCTGGACTCAGGACGTTGTCAAAGATGATGTGGCGCTCGTAGAACCCGTCCTTCTCCGAGAATTGGACCGGGCCGCATCCGTATTGCTCCAGCAGTCCCGACACATCATCGGATTCCTTCGGCATGGGGGTTGGCGCCTCCCTCCTCTTGCTCATCCCTTGGCCCTCCTCTCCTTTTCGCCTTCCGCCTCCGTCCTCCATTGCCGGACCGATGGCGTCCTGGCCGCATGGTGATTCAAGATCTTCTGTCCTCATCCGGGAGGCCGTTCCTCGCCTGTTCTATGGTCTCGATCCCCGTCGTGGCGCAGATGACGTCGAACCGGATCTCCGGGGGTTCAGAGGCCATCTCGACCACGAGGAGCACGTTGCGGTAGTCTTCGGAACGGAGATGCCGATGGAGGTCCTCTTCGGTGCTCCAAATCTGATCCAAGACCAACGCGCCCTCGTGCCTTGGATCCAGATAGAAGCCGCAGCTGAGACACCCGGGTTCGCTCCGGCTTCGTTCAGCCACGTTGCCCAGCACCTCCATTGCCCCCTGGCGTTTCTCCAGGGGAAGCACCATCTTCAGGGTCGCGCGGATCATCGGGATCACCCCTCTGCCGTCTTGCCGAAGGATCGACACGAGGTCTCTTGGGACACAGAAATCCGGCTCGGGAAGTTTCTGGTCTCCTGACCAGGCCTTGCGCCGTATCCTCATGTCAAGCGAAAGGCGTGCTAGGATAGATCGAGGACGGCGCTATGCGGCTAAGTCACTATGGGCAAAGGGTTCTTGGGAAAGGACTTCCTGGGGAAGAAGGGGAAAGGGGCGCGGCGTCCTGCCGGGATTCCGACAACCTGTCCTTATTTCGACACCTGACCTCGGGGGCGATTGATTCCCAGTTTCCTCAATTTGGATTCGAGGGTCCCTCTCTTGAGGCCCAGCACCTCCGCAGCCCCGCCCTTGCCCGCGACGCGCCATCCCACCCGGGCCAGGACATTCAGGATATGCCTTCTTTCCAGGTCATCGAGGCGCGAGGGCTCGGCTTCCTCCTGCGACTCCACTTCAGGTATCTTCACTTCTAGGGTCTTTCCGCTGCTCAGAATCATGGCGCGTTCGATGACGTTTCTCAGCTCCCTGGCGTTGCCCGGCCATGAATACTGCATCAAGGTCTCCATGGTCTTCTGGGAAATGGTGTCGATTCGTTTCCCCATTCTCTTTTCGAACTGTCTGACGAAGTTCCAAACCAATAGGGGGATGTCCTCGCGCCGATCCCGGAGAGGCGAAATCGTGATGGGAAACACGTTCAGCCGGTAGTACAGGTCGCTCCTGAATCTGCCCTCTTTGACCTCGCGGGCCAGGTCCCGGTTGGTGGCCGCGACGATGCGGACATTGACCTGGGTGGTCTCCGAGGAGCCCAGGCGCTGGAACCTGCCCGTTTCCAAGACCTGCAGGAGCTTGGATTGCAGGTCCAGGGGCAGCTCCCCGATCTCGTCCAGAAACAGGGTGGACTCGTGGGCCGTCTCGAAGCGTCCGATCATCCTGGTCAAGGCCCCGGTGTAGGCCCCCTTCTCGCGGCCAAACAATTCGCTCTCGATGAGCGTGGGAGGGAGGGACGCACAGTTGACGGTCACCAGCATCCGATCCTTTCGCACACTCAACTGATGGATGGCCTGTGCCAGCAGCTCCTTGCCCGTCCCTGTCTCGCCCAGGATGAGGACGGTCGAATCCGTAGGGGCCACCTGTTCCACCTGGGCCAGGACGTTCTTCATGGCGTGGCTTCGACGGACGATATCCTCGTGGGCATGCTGAAGCCTGATCTCCCGACGCAGGTATACGTTCTCGGCCTCCAGCCGCTGCTTGAGTTGCTCGATCTCCTGGAGACGATCCTGATTCGCCTTCTCCATCGCCTTGCGGGCGAGCGCGTTGGCAAAGACCTGGGCGACAAGCTGGAATCCCCTCACCTCCGTCTCCGGCCAGTCCCGCTCCTCCCGCGCGAGGGAGAATGTCAGCATACCGAAGACCGGCCCTCTTCCGACGGAAAACGGAACCACCACGACAGCCTTGATACCGAACCGATCGCAACTCCCCCGGTCGCTGCCTGCTTCCGGCGGAAGGTCTGACACGCTTCTCAGAACCACGGTCTCCCCCGCCATGATCTTTTGGGTTATCCAGGGGAAGTACTCCTTTGCGCTCGGCCGCTCGGGAATTGGCGGGCCTTCCCGATGTCGATGCACGTGCGTCATCATCGCGGTCCCAGGCTCTTGGTCAGAGACCTGCCAGAGTGTGGAACGATCCACGTCGAGCAGTTCGCAGATACGGCGCTGGGCGTCCTCGATCTCACCGCTTATCTGGTCGGTGGGTAGATTCACAAAGCGCGCCGAAACCTCGGCCGTGAGTCTTTCGAAACTCAGCCGCTTCTGCAGCTCATTCTCGGATGCAGTGAGTCTTTCGTTGGCCAAAGCCAGCTCTGCCGTGCGTTGGTTCACGCGTTCTTCGAGTTCCTCGCGCGCATTTCGCAGGGCGTCATTCTGGGCCTCGACTTTGGCTCGAAGGCGCGCCAGGCTCAGGTGGGTTTCCACCCTCGCCAAGACCTCCTCGCTCTGAACCGGTTTGACCACATAGTCCACCCCCCCGGCGGCAAACCCCCTGAGCTTGTCCGTCTTGTCATCGATGGCGCTGATGAATATCACCGGGACCTCGTTCGTCTTCTGATTCTCCCGGAGACATCGGCACACGTTGAAGCCATCCATGTCAGGCAACCGAACGTCGAGCAGAATCAGCTCCGGCGGATCCTCCTGGGCGAAGGCCAGGGCCATCTGGCCGCTCGGCGCGCACCGAACGTCGTATCCCTGGCGGCCGAGCAGGGCCTCCATGGTCCGGAGGGTGGACAGATCGTCATCCACGACGAGGAGGGTCCCCTTGCTCCCGTCCGTCGGCATATCAGCCATCGGATCTCTCCTTGAGCGCTTCCTCCGTCACCTCCGCCAGCCAATCGAATCGGTAGCTGCGCGTCCACTGGGTCAAGACCCCGGCCAGATCCGCATGGGCCGGCTCGACCCCCCCGATCAGTTCGTGAAGCCGCCCGGATAGGCCGGTTCTCGACGCCTGGCGAAGATCCTCCAGCCAAGCCCGGGGCAAGACGGATAATTGAGCGGCCGTCAACGGCAACGCTTGCCCCGAGCCCTCGCGGAGGGATCCCGAGGCATCCGACCCCAGATCAACGTATTTGACGTCCAGGCATTTCCCGATTTCCTGAAGGAGCTCGTTGGCATCCACGGGCTTTCGCAGGAGGCCATCGAAGTCCGGAAGCAGGGGGAGCGAGCCGTTCTTCTCAATGACGTGGGCGGTGACCGCAATGATGGGCGTGTGCACCCCTTTCCCGTCTTCATCCCTCCCTTCTCGCTCCGCAGCTCGGATTCTCCAGGCCGCCTCATGCCCGTCCATCACCGGCATCCGAAGGTCCATGAGGATCAAATCCGCCCGGCGAGTCGCGTGCATCTCCAGGGCCTCCTGCCCGTTTCCCGCTTCCCGCACTTGGAATCCCGCCTGCTCCAGGAAACGCCCGAACACGGACCGACTGTCCGCATCGTCGTCCACAAGCAGGACCTCATACAGCGGCTGGCCGGGCGCGAGGCGCAAGGCCTTTTTGGCCGACCGCCCGGGCAGCAGAGCCCCGTCCTCTGGGAGCGAGACCTGGATGTGGAACCCGAAGACGCTCCCCTTGCCGAGCTGGCTCCTGGCAGTCAGCCCACCCCCGAGGAGGGCCACCAGGGAACGACTGAGGGCCAATCCCAGCCCCGTTCCCTCGCTGGGGCCTCGGGGCGTCCGCACCTGCACGAAGGGCTCGAAAATCCTCTCCAAGTCCTGCGGGGCAATGCCGACTCCAGTATCCTCGACCTCGAACGCCAGACGCCCCTTTCGCCCTTGGGGGGGTTCACCAGTGCCGGCCTCCCCGGGTTTTTCGGGGTGCGCGCAAGGAGGAGGGTTCCCCCAGGACTCTGGCTCGGCGCCCCCGGTGAAACTCGTCCTGACCAGGACGCGCCCTTCCTCGGTAAACTTGATCGCGTTTCCGATGAGGTTGATCAGGATCTGGCGCAGCTTCCTCTCATCGGCCCAGACATGCCGGGGCACACCCGGATGTCTGTGGAATGCCAATTGCAGGCCCTTGGCCCGGGCCCGCACCTCCATCATCCTGTGCAGGTCTTCCAGGAACCAAGGAAGGTCAAAGCCGGTGTTCACGGCTCGGATCTGCCCAGCCTCGATCTTGGACATCTCCAGCACATCATCGATCAGTTCGAGCAGATGTCTCCCGCTGCGGTCGAGTATTCGCAGCAACTCGGTGTGGCTCCCCTGGAACGCGGCGTCGCTCTCCAACAGCTGGGTCACTCCGAGGATGCTGTTGAGCGGCGTGCGAAGTTCGTGGCTCATGTTGGCGAGAAACGCGGTCTTGGCCTGACTGGCGATCTGGGCCTCGTCTCGGGCCGTCTCCAGTTCCTCCGTTCGCCGTCGGACCGATTCCTCCAACTGTTCTTGTTGCCGCCCCAGCGCCTCCTGCCGCGCTTGGTCCTCGGTCACATCCCGGTCAACGGTGCAGATGAGGTCTTCGACGGGGGTTGCGTTGCATTGCAGCCATCGATAGCTCCCGCCTTTGCAGCGGTGGCGGTTTTCGAACGCCTGCACCGTCTGCTGGGTCTCCAGGCTGAGCACGGCCTCGCGGGTCCTGTTCACGTCGTGGGGGTGGTTAAAGTCCATGCATCGCTCCAGTTCCTCCGTCTTTCGCAACAGCGACTCCTCCGCCGACTTCCGGCGGCGCTTCTGAACCAGGAGCGTAGCGACCAACACCGACTGCGCCGCCAGGAAGACCAGGATACCGAGGGCGTAATACCGGAGATCCCAAAGGGTGAATTCCCTGTTGATGACGGTGCTGCCCGCGGGCAATGCCTTCTCACTGAGATCCCAGCGTCGGAGCAGCCTCCAATCGAACATGGGCCAGGAAGGCACCTCCAGAAAGGCCGGGAGGTCACCCGAGGCCTTGGCGCCTCGGAGGATATCCAGTGCCAGTTTCCCCGCCCGGGTACCAACGAGTTCGTGGTCAAAAAGAGAGCCGACGACGATGCCATCTCCCCACAAGAGCTGGAACAAACCAAGGACCAGTGCGGACGAGACCTGACTCACTCGCCGGCTCACCTTCTCGATTGTGAAAACTCTGCCCGTCACGTCCATGGCAAGAGGAATCATGAGGACAATGGTCCCGGTCGGCGCGGTGGACACCGTGGTCAGAATCTCGTCCAAGGGCATGCGGTTCAGGTAACGAGAATCGAGGAGGTCCTCCCATTTCTTGAATTCCCGCCTCGCCTGATCTTCCGCCGCCCTGTCCGTTTCGTGAACCCCGCCCACGATATAGACCCGCTTGGCTCCAGGAAGCAGCCTCAGCGCGCTGCCAAGGGTGCCGGCCATATCCGCTTTCGGGGCATGGAGGATCACCCGGCGGCCGACTTTGGGGGGCTCGAAACCCACCGGCATCCACAGGGCCACGATGGGAACGTCGGGAAAGATCGTTCGCCCTTCTTCGAGCAGGAAACGGAAGGCCTCGGCGAACACCGTGATGATCGCATCGATCTTGGGGTGGCCGTAGCGAAGACGCATCAAATCGGCCATCCGCTCTTTGTGCTCGGGACCGGGATTCCGCGCCAGATCCAGGTACTCGAAGAACTGGTTTCGGCTGCCTACCCCGCCCGCATGGAGAGCGGCCCTCAATCCGCGGTCGGTCAACTCGAAGATGGGCACGTTGGATTCAAAGGCGTGCAGGACCAGGACGCCCTTTTCGCGCAAGTCGCTTTGTGGCTGCCTCTGGGCGTCGGACGGGCAGGGAAGGGCGGCACTCTCAACGAGGAGCAGGGAAAAGGCGCACAAAGCTGCGATCCGTATTCTCTGCCTGCGCAAGGCCGCTTCCTCCGATTCCCCGAAGCCGGTGCGCCGGGGGCACCCTTTCGCCCAACGGGGCAAGCGCTGCACCACGGAGGCGAGCCGGCACACACCCCCTCGCCGTTCCTGAAATCAGCACGCTACAAGCGACATGGAACTATGCGGGATTATACCACAGGCGGAGGAGGAGTGGGCTCTTGCTCTGCCGCTTGACACACGGAATCAAAGCCTGCCGCTCTTCCCGTCAACCTGTACGTCAAATGCGCGAGGGCGGCCAGGAACACCGCTGCGGCTCGCAAGCACATGCCCAGGTCCCCGGAGCCGGTCCTCGGGAGGGCGGCTCGGGAATCCCCGCCGTTGTCTTTGGCGGGCCGTGCCCCTTTGGGAAGGGGACGCTCCTCGAGCACCTTCCTGGGGAAGTTCTCGGCTGCGCCTCCATCGAGGCGTCGATCCACGGGCCCAGGTCCGGAGAGCCTCTGTGGGCACGAAGGTTGGTCTCGTCGTGGAAACCCTCTGGTCGTGAGATCGTCACCCGGCCCCAGGGTCTCCGCCTTGCCTCTTTCCAATGGAGAATCGCTCCTCCCCCGCGGGCGCCCCGGAGCCCCGCCCATGCCAGGAGCCGGCAGGAGATCCAGGCACGCACGCCTATGGTGCCGCCCTCCAGCTCGCCGTGTACTCCACGGTGTCGCCGGGCCTGGGGATCTCGGGGTCATCCACCACCCAGTGTCCCGTCAGTTTGGATTCCCGGGCCGCCAGGTCGAAGTGGCACATGGCGATGCCCATGTCCACCCGCTGCAGGTCGCACAGGCCCAGGAGGCGGAAGGCCAGGCTCCCTTTGCCGTAGCCCTTGGTCCGCTGCAGGTAGAAATGGAACTGCTCGCCCTGGCGCACGATGCGCCAAGGCTGCTTGTTGGAGGCCGACGGCGCCCAGCGCACCGCCTGGATCACGTCCCAAAACGGGCCGGCCGCATCCTGGCCGCAGGGGGCTGCGAATCCACCGTCAAAGAAGATCTCCTCGGCGGCCAGGCGATCCCTGGCCCCCATCCCCAGCCGGATCTGCTCCCTCAGGCGCCCGTCCCGGGCGGGGTACCCCGCGGCCGCAACCGCCGGGATCCGCTCCCCGGGCTTCAGGCCGATTTTCCTGGCGAAGCCGCTCTTGGTGAAGGTGCCCCCGAGCCAGCACGTCCCCAGCCCCATCGCCGTGGCGGCGAGCACGGCGCGCTCCATGAGGTAGCCGTAGTCCTCCAGGTCTTTGGGGGCCTCCACCACGGCGCCCACCAGGAACCCCGCCGCCCCCTTGATGAAGCCGTACGTGCCCAGGCCCTTGAGGGAGGCCCGATCCTGCTCGGTGGCCGCCACCAGTGCGAAACGGGCCCGGCTGCCCAGGGGGCCCCATCCGTTGGAGGCCAAAAACCCCGAGAGATCTTCCCGCGCTTGGGCCTCGATGGGCCGGTTCACGTATGTGCGGCAGGAGTACCGCCGCCCGATGATGTCCAAGGCGCTCGTCCGCACCGTCGCCCCTCCCCCAAGGCACGGCACATGGCCTCTCGGGTGGCGCCTGGTTTCAATCCAGCGTCTCCGGAAGCCCGGCCGGGAGCCCCCCCTCAGGGCGCCCTGCGGGTGATCCGGCTGTACGCCACCAGGCCGTACATGGCCCGGGCACACTCCTCGGGGAACTCGTAGAAGGGGATGTCCCGCTCCCTCATGATCTCGAAGGCCACCCCCTGCATGGTGGTCCTCATGCTCGTGGCCAGAAGAGGCTTCCGGTACTTCACGGGGATGCCCGATAGGATCTCCGCGGCGCTGATCAGGTCCCGGATGCGGTCGGGGGGCTGGCCCGGGAAGGAGATGGGGGCCATGGTGATGAGGCCGTCCACGCACTGCTGCTGCGCCACGATCTCGGCCACCCGGGCGATGGCCAGCGGCCTGGGGTCGGCCGCCAGGTCGATGGGATTTCTGGGCGGCGGGGCGTGGGGGAGGAGGAGTCCCTGGATCTGCGCCACGGTCTCCCCGGGGAACTCGGGGACCTCGAGCCCCAGCACGCCGCAGGCGTCGGTGGTCACCACGCAGTGCCCCCCGCCCATGGCGATGATGCCGATGCGGTTGCCGGCGGGCAAGGGCTGCTTGACCAAGGCCTCGGCCAGGTCGAAGGCGTGGATCACGTCGTAGGTCCGGATGATCCCCACCTCCCTGCACACCGCGGTGAAGACCTCGTCGGACCCGGCCATGGAGGCCGTGTGGGAGAGGGTGGCCCGGGCGCCGTGCTCGGTAACGCCCGCCTTGTACATGATGACGGGCTTTCTGCGGGTCACCTCCCGCGTGATCCGCAGGAACCGCTCTCCATCCTTGATCCCCTCCAGGTACGCGACCACGACCCGCGTGTCCGGATCTTCCCCCAGGTAGGCCAGGTAGTCCGCCACGTTGAGGTCGGCCTGGTTGCCCACGCTGATGAACTTGCTGAAGCCGTACCCCTTGGCGCACGCCACCTCCAGGAGATAGGAGCCCATGGTGCCGCTCTGGGACACGAAGGAGATGCCGCCCGAGGGCGGGGTGAACCGGAAGGCCGTGTTGAAGCGCGACGCCGAGCTCCACATGCCCATGACGTTGGGCCCCATGAACCGGATGCCCGCTGCCCGCGCCGTCCCGACGACCTCGTCCTGGAGAGCCCGCCCCGCCTCGCCCGTCTCGGCGAAACCGGCGGAGATGATGATGGCCGCCTTGACCCCCTTGGCCGCGCAGTCCCGCATGGCGGCCGGCACCTGGGATGCGGGCACGGTGATGATGGCCAGCTCAACGGGTTCGGGGATGGCCTCCAGGGAGGGGTACGCCCGGAGGCCCAGGATGGCCTTTTCCCTGGGGTTGACCGGGAAGATCCGGCCGCGGTAGCCCGCCACGATGGGCCTGGATACCATCCAGTTGCCCCACTTGTACGGCGAGCCGGACGCGCCGATGACGGCGATGGATTCCGGCTCGAACAGCGCTCGCAGCTCCTGGACGATCTCTCGGCTCATCACGCGTCTTTTGCCCGATGATGGTCCTTCCCCACGTTCGACGGCAGGCCTGTATGTCCGGCACGCTAGCACCGGCCGATGGGACTGTCAACGTTGGACGCCAGGG
>CAZEPJ010000065.1:0-25004 GCA_964514105.1 uncultured Desulfarculaceae bacterium
CACCCTCACCCCAAACTCATGGCAGCTCTTCACTTACAACAGCGCAAATGGCTCATGCCGTCCCATGGAATTGTATGCAGGGCGCCGGATCTGCGAGCCGGACAGGGTCCCCCGCGGCCGGGTGGCGAGGACGAAAGAGGCGAACGGCAGCCCCGAAGACACGGCTTCCAGAAGGAAAAACCAGAGGCCTCCGTTGACGATGTCTTGCATGGACACGTCGCGCACCACGCCTTTCCAAGGGCGAGGCATGGAGGACTTCGTCGTCGGCCCCCGAGGGGCGCCATGTCCGCGAAGAAGTTCATGGTCATGCTCAGGAGGTTCTGGTGGGAGAGCATGGCGCCTTTGGGCTGGCCCGCGGTCCCCGACGTGTAGAAGAGCCAGGCCAGATGGTCGCGCCCCGCCGAGGCGTCCACGAAATCGGGGGAGTGGGCCTCCTGGAGGGATTCGCAGGCGATCATCCCCTTCCCAGGGGTGTCGATGCAGATGAAGTGCCGCATTGTGCTAAACTGAACAGTCGATGAGTGGAAGCGTCATGCGCAGAAACCTGCTGTGGGCCGGCGCCTTGGCGGCGCTGGGCCTTCTCATCAATCCGTGGACCGTGACCCTCGCGCTGGTCCCTTCGGGCCGGACCCTGCCCGTGGAGGCAAAGGGCGTCATCTGGCTCTTCGAGTTCCTCTGTCTGGGCGCGGCGACGATCATCTGGGGCCGCAGGCGGAGCTCGGGGGTGCTTCGGCAAAGCGCGTTCGGCGCCCTCACTGTGGTGCTCATGCTCATGGCGCTGGAACTGGGACTGCACGCGGGTCAGCGCCTCTTGCCCTGGGTGCGCCTGGATGCGGATCCCCGCCATCGCCTGCCCCAGTATGAGGGCAAACCATGGGCCGAGGCATACTGGCGGGAATACCGGCGCCTCAAGGAAACCCCCAAGCGGTTCGAACCCCACGTGCTCTGGGTGACCCAGGAGTTCCACGGCGTCCACATCAACGTGGACGCCTCGGGACGAAGGCGCACCTGGAACCCCGGCCCAGAGCGCATCCCCGACAACGACGCCTTATTCATCCTGGGAGGGTCCACGGTCTGGGGCACCGGCGCCCGAGACGAGGAGACCCTCCCCTCGGCCCTCTCCAAGCTGTTGCACGCGGAGGGTTTCGATCTCTCCGTGGAGAACTTCGGGGAGATGGCCTATACCTTCACCCAGGCCGTGGTCCGCCTGACCCTCCTGCTTCGGGCCGGCGAACGACCCCGCTTCGTGATCTTCTGCGACGGGTTCAACGACGTGTACGCCGCCTATCAATCGGGCCGCGCCGGGTCCATTCAAAACCTCTCCCAGATGCGGGAGAAGGTGAGCGCCTCGGGAAGCGAGCTCCTCTGGCTATGGCTCTCGGACATCTTCAGGAACCGGTGCCTCACCGTCAAGGCGGCGGGGGCCTTGGCAGCGGCCCTCTCCACCGGCCGTGCGTTCCCGGAACAGGGACATGCCTTCTCGGAGGCCCAGCTCTCGCAACTGGCCCGGGATGTGGTGGAGGAGTACGCCCGCTCCCTCTCGCTGCTGGACGCGCTCGCCCGATCCCACGGCTTCGACTATGCCTGCTTCTGGCAGCCCACGGCGCCCACCGAGCAGACGCTCCACCCGGAGGAACGGGCGGCGGACCCGCGCATCCATGACCCGGGTTTGGCCGCCCTGCTCCAGGCGGCCCGGCGAGAGCTGAAAGGGCGAGCCCTTGCCGGGGTGTTCGACCTGTCCGGCGCGCTGGACGGACGGCCGGGGCCCGTTTACATAGACGTGGTGCACCTCACAGGGGAAGGAAACGCCCGGGTTGCGGCGGCCATGCTCCCCGTGGTGAGGCAGGGGCTCGGCCGACCCCGCCCCCCGCGCGTTGAAAGCCGGGACCCGCGGTGATACGCTGAATCATCCAAGGGTCCGGCCCCGTCCCGCCGAGGCCATGTACCCTCCTCCCGGGGGGAGGGAAGGGGCGGAAGACCGGCCAAAGGAGACGGTTCATGGCCCAATCCTTCGAGCAAGGACCCATCCGGCCTCCCAGCGAGGCTCAGAGCCTCTTGATCCGGGTGACCCGCAACTGTCCCTGGAACCGATGCGAGTTCTGCAGCATCTACAAGGGAAGGCGCTTCGAGCGCCGCGGCGTCGAGGAGGTCAAGGAGGACATCCGGGCGGTCAAGCGCATGTACGACGACATCCGGGCCCTGTCCTGGCGCATGGGCAATCCCGGCACCGTCAACGACGCCGTGATCCAAGCCATATGGAGGAACCCGGCGCGATACAACGAGGCGTATCGCTCGGTGGCCGCCTGGATGTACTACGGAGCTGACCGGGCCTTTCTCCAGGACGCCAACAGCCTCCTGTTGGACGCTGGGGATCTGGTGGAGATCCTCACGTTTCTGAGGGCCACGTTCCCGTCCATCGTCCGGATCACCTCCTATGCCCGGTCCAACACCCTGAGCCGCAAGAGTGTCGAGGAGCTCAAGGCCATCGCGGAGGCGGGACTCAACCGAATCCACGTGGGCATGGAGACGGGGTACGATCCCCTCCTCAAGTTCATGAAGAAGGGCGTCACCGCCGCCCAGCACGTGGACGCGGGCCGCAAGGTGGTGGAGGCCGGGATTTCCCTTTCCGAGTATCTGCTCCTGGGTCTGGGGGGACGCCAGTGGTGGCGGGAGCACGCCGTGGAGAGCGCCCGGGTGATCAACCTGATCAACCCCCATTTCGTGCGCATGCGAACCCTCACGGTGCGGCAGGGCATGCCCCTCAACGAGAGGATCCGGACCGGGGAGTTCGTCCTTCAATCCGAGATCGAGATCGTGACGGAGGAGCGTCTGTTCATCGAGCAACTTGAGGGGATCACAACCCATGTGGTGAGCGACCATATCCTCAACCTCCTGGAGGAAGTCGAGGGGAAGCTCCCCGAGGACAAGGATCGGATGCTCGCCGTTATCGACGAGTACCTGGCCCTGCCCCAACGAGACCGCCTCGTGTACGACCTGGGACGTCGCGGGCATGCGTACCGCAGCGTCAAGGACCTGGCGGACTCCGCCCTCAAGAGGCGGGTGGAAGCGGCCCTCGACCGGCTTGTGGCCGAACACGGTCCGGATCTGGATTCTGCCTTCAACCTGTTGAGAAACGAGTTTATCTAGGAAACGGGCAACCCGGCACAGGGAACGGCAATGGGCGATGGGCGGGGGCGGGGCATGTATGGGCTGGAAGGACCGCCCCCGGCGCGCGTGGGAGTCGGGAAGGCGCAAACCCCCAGGTCCGAACGTCACATCCCCCCTGCTGACTTCTCACCAACGCCGGGGAGAGACGCCGCCCCTCATCCGCCAGGGCGTTATCGCGACTTCGGCGGGTTCCTGCGCGCCCATTTCGGCCAGCGGATCCGAAAGATCCCCATTGATGCCGGCTTCACGTGCCCCAACCGCGACGGGACCATCTCCCGGAAGGGGTGCCTGTACTGCGACATGTCCGGGTCCGGTACCGGGGCATGGGCCCGAGGCTTGGACGTCTCCGCCCAGATCCGACACGCCACGGCCGGAGGCCGTGGGAACACGGGATACCTGGCCTATTTCCAGGCCTTCACCAACACGTACGGCCCTCTTCGCCGACTCCGAGAGCTGTACGACGAGGCCCTTGGCCATCCCGGTGTGGTGGGGCTCTGCGTGGGCACGCGGCCGGATTGCGTGGACGAGGCCGTCCTCGACCTCTTGGCCTCTTATGCCGGAAACGGGCGCATGGTCTGGCTGGAGTTGGGGCTTCAAAGCGCCCACGACGCCACTCTGGCACTGATCAACCGCGGCCACGATTTCTCCCAGTTCGTCCGGGCTGCACTGGCGGCTTCGGAGAGGAACCTGCTCACCTGCGTTCATCTCATCCTGGGGCTTCCGGGCGAGGGGCCGCACGAGGTGCGCCGCACCGCCCGGTGCATCGCCCCGCTCCCCCTCCACGGGGTCAAGCTCCACGGCCTGTACGTGTGTGTGGGAACCGGAATGGAGCGGCTTGTGGAGCGCGGCCTGTACAGACCCTGGTCCCAGGAGGCGTACGTGCAGGCCGCTTGCGATGTCCTGGAGCGCATCCCCTCCCATTGGGTCGTCCAGCGGCTCACTTCGGACCCGCCCCTCGGAGGCCTGATGGCCCCCTCCTGGGCCCTGCGCAAGGCCGAGACCATCCACGGCATCCGCCGGGCCCTGGAGGATCGGGACACCTGGCAGGGCCGCCTCCTGGAGGCGAGCCCGGGGGAGGCCGGCCCTTGACGGCCTGGATCCCGGCGCTGCTGGCGGCCTGGGCCGTGTGCGGCTGCGCGCCCTGGTCCCTGGCGGGCCGTGGGGAGGAGGGATTGCGGGTTCCCGGCGCCCCGCGGGAGGTCCTGAGACCCGGAGGCGCATGGGAGACGAGCTCCAAAAGGGTGATCCCGTTTCACCGGATGGTCACGGCCCTGGACCCGGTGCCCGTGGTGTTCGTGGGGGAGACCCACAACCGGGAGGAGGACCACCGGATCCAGCTGCGCATCCTGCGTCTGCTCAACCTTCCGGACCGTCGGCTCATGGTGGCCATGGAGATGTTCCAGGCGCGGCGCCAGAAGGCCTTGGACGACTACCTGAGCGGGGCCATGGACGAGGCGGCGCTGGCCAAGGCCGTCGATTGGCCCCGGAGCTGGGGATACGACTTGGAGATGTACGCCCCGATCCTCCGGTATGCCCGCGACCACGGGATCCCGGTCCTGGCCCTCAACGCGCCGCCCGAACTGGTACGCAGGGTGGCCCGGGACGGCCGCGAGGGCCTGAGCGATGAGGAGAAGGCCGCCCTGCCCGCTCCGTGGCCCATCCCATCCGAGGCGTACGGCGCGTTCCTCCGGCGGCAGTTCGAGGCCCATCCCCACGCCCCGCTTCGATCGCCGGAGCGGTTCGTGGAGGCCCAGCTCCTCTGGGACGGCTTCATGGCCCAGACGCTGGCTCAGGCCATGGCCGCCCACCAGGGGCCCCGGAGGCTCCAGGTGTTGGTGCTGGCAGGCAGGGGGCACGTGGGCCGCGGCACCGGGATTCCCAGGGCACTGCAGGATCGCATGAGCCTGGAGTACCGGGTGGTCATGCCTGTGGAGGCCGGGGAACTCGACGGGTTAGATCTGTCCTGGGCCGACTACCTGGTCCCGGTATTTCCCCACAAGGATTCAGAGCAGAAAAGCCATAAAGATCAAAGCGGTTATTGATCATTCTTTCTTCTTTACTTTATCATTTTCCCAGGCCCCCCCACCACCTGCGCTGGCCAGAGGCCCGCGGCCTAGGGTCATGGGGCTCCGGGGTCAGTTCCTTCGAAGCCCCCGGAGCCAGGCCGTGAGGCGCTGCCGGGTGTTCACGAACGGCTCCTCGATGATCCGGTCCTGGATCCTCCGCAAGATGTCCCCCAGCTCCGGTCCGGTTCCCACCCCCAGGATCGCTTTGACGTCTTCTCCGTCCAGCACAGGCCTCAGGGTCCGAAGCCCGCGGGTTTCCCGAAGCACGCCCCGGATGCGACACTCCAGGTCGTCCAACCCCGCCAGGCATGGATCCGGAAGCCCGCAGCCCAGACGATCCGCCCGCCGAAGGGCAAGAAGGTCCGAGATGCGCTCCGGGCCCACGAGAAGCAGAAACCTCCTCAGCTCGGCGTCCGTGGGCGGCGCCCGGTCCGGCAGGTCGTGGTGGCGGATGAGCAGGACGATCTCCCGCCTCTCCCGGATGCTGAAACGAAGGCGTGTCAGCACATCCGCCGCCAGGGACGCGCTGACCTCCTCGTGGCCCGGGAAGGACGGCGCCGTCTTCCTGGGCCGGCGGCACCTGGGCTTGCCCACATCGTGGAGGAGCCCGGCCCAGCGCAGTCGGGGGGTTGGCGGGGCGCGGTCCACGGTGTGCAGGGCGTGCTCCAATACGCTCAGGCCGTGCGCAGGCCTGCGCTGCCGGAGGCGGTGCCCCTCCATCAGCTCCGGGAGGAGCGCTTCCAGGAGGCCGTTCGCGCGCATGCGGCGCAGGGGGCCCGAGGGGCAAGGTGCGAGCAGCAGCCGGGTCATCTCTTCCCGGATGCGCTCGGGAGCGACCGTCTTGAGGGCGTTGGCGGTCTTGGGGATGGCCCGGCGGGTGGCCGCATCGAGGCCGAAACCGAGCTCGGCCGCCATGCGCAGGGCCCGCAGGGCGCGCACGGGATCCTCCCTCAAGCGGTCCGTGGGATCCAGGACCGCCTTCACCACGCCCCGGCGAAGATCCTGGAGACCGCCGTGGGGATCCAGCAGGGCCCCGCCTACGGGATCGAACGCCATGGCGTCCACGGTGAAGTCCCGGTGGCTCAGGTCGTCGAGAATGGAGGCGCCCCGGAAGGTGGACACCTCGATGGCCAGGCCCCCATGGTGAACGGTCACCGTGCCGTGCCGAAGGCCCGTGGGGACAACCCGGGGGAACATGTCCAGGACTTCGCCGGCGGAAACCCCCGTTGCAATGTCCCAATCTCGGATCACCCGGTTCAGGGCGTGGTCCCGAAGCGCCCCCCCAACCAGGAATGCAGGCCTTCCCCGCTCCCGGAGGCGGCACAGCACCTGCATGACCGGGGGCGGCGGACAAAGGGAGGAAAAGGCCATGGGGGGGGCTTCCCGAAGGGATCAGGGCAACGATCCTACCTCTTGAATGCCTTGAGCAGCTTCTCGCCCCAGAGCAGGCCGTACATGACCCCCAAGGGCACCAGCAAGAAGATCAGGCGCCACACCGTGGTCTCGCCTTGGGCCTTGCCATCCGGTTGGGCGGCATCCGGGGCCAGAAATGCGATGAGGATGAACACGAACAGGAGCGCCCCCATGAGGCTCACCACGATGGTCCTGGAGCGCGGGTCCATTCCCGGGGAGGCGCTGCGCTTGGGTTCCTCATCCAGAGGCTCGGTGGGGGGAGCTTTCCTTCCATGAGCCTTCAGGACACTCCGGGGTGCCCTTGCCGGGGCCCGCGACTCCCCAGGTCGATTCTTGCCCTTGGGCATCAGTGACCTCCGTTTCCGTTTGCGGCCATGAGCGCCCGGATCTGGCCCCAGTCATCCACCGCGGCAAATCCTCTCCGGTCGGTATTCCACGGTTGTCGAAAGAGAACGGGGACGATCCCGTGCCGGGATATCTCCTCGCAGATCTCCCATCGATCGTCGACGAAATGGGAGACCCCCCATCCCAGGAGAACGGGATGCTTGAGACCTTCGTGTCCCACAGCCGCCACGCGGATGCGCTCGCCCGGGACGCGCGCCAGCCGAGCGGCAAGCCAGTCGGAGATGGGCTTTGCTTCCGAACGGGCGGTGACGAAAAGGAGCGGCTGGGCGCCGGCCAATTCCGTCAGCAGCTCCACGGCGCCGGGATAGGGCTCCATGCGCATGGTCCAGTCGGGATCCAGGGCCCGGGCGATCCAGGTCATGATGGTCTCCCGCGGGTACGGGAGGCATTCCTCCAGCTGAAATCGGGTGAATTGGCTCCTGGACAGGGCCACCCCGAATTCCTCCCATGCCACGCGCTCCAGGAGCCCCGAAAGATCCCCCACCACGCTGTCGATGTCAAACCCCCACCGGGGCCCGGGATTCATCCATATCCCATCCGTTGCCTTTATTCCCCCATCTTATCGCGAATGCGGTTGGCTTTGAAGCCCGAACTTGTTGCAGGCATGAGGCTCACGTCTGGGGGGGAGGGACCGGCCTTTGCCCCTGAGACCCGCCTCCGCAAGAGGGCCATGGCGCGGGCACGACGGCTCAAAGTCGAGGGGAGGGAGACGGCACGGTCCTTCCCCCACGATATGGAGGGGATGCAGGCGCCCTTGCGGCGCCATTGGGGGGCGCGGCCAAGTTGTCTTCCATTGCCCCATATGGTAGGCTGAATCGATTGGGAATGCGGTTTTGGGGCCTTCGGTGCAGGGACGATTCGCGCCAACGGCCGGAGGAGATTCCCCAGCACGGGCGGGATCGGCGGCCACCTGTTCGAGAACGGAGTTATCATGGGGGAGAAGCACAACGGAGTTCTCAGGGAAGCGGTACACGGGATCTATGGCTACATCCGGGAGAACCTCTATCTCAACCGACCCGACCTGGAGCTGAACGGACACGAATTCAACTCGACCCTGCTCCTGAGTCTCATGACCGGCCTTCGCCGGGGCAAGGAGATCATCATCGGGGAGCCCGGTCTCGGCAAGACCACCTCGGCGGAGTACGTCTGCTCGCTGCTGTATCGGTTTCCCCTGGGGACGATCTGGGCCAGCGAGGTGGCCGGGCACCCGGAGCAGACCGAAGAGAAGATCATCGGCCGGCCGGATCTGGGAAAGCTCAACCTGGGCGAGGAGGTGGTGGTGTGGTCCCACTTCGCCCTGCTGCCCATCAAGATCGTCGACGAGATCAACCGGCTCCCCGAGACCAAGCAAAGCATGATCCTGGACGGGGTGGACCGGGGCAACTGGGAGTATCTCAATGACGCCATCGTCAACGAGGAATACTGCCTGTTCGCCACGGCCAATTACCAGGATCGGGGGACCAACACCATCATCGCGCCCCTCATCGATCGGTTCGACCTCATGGTGGAGTCCCGCCACCCGGGAGCCAATCTGGCCTACGTCATCGGGACCCGCGGGGCTGCCAACGCGGCCCTCAGGAACCGGGAGCTGGAAGCCGAGTTTCACCGGGTGCTGGGCGAGCGCACGTCGTACGACAACCGCATGAGGCGGATGGACGAACTGTGCGAGCGGTTCGGCGAAAGACTTGCCCGGGAATTCGACGTGCGGAGCCTCTCTCGCCAGGACCGCGAGGGCGTCCGTGCGGAGATGGACGAGATCCCGCTGGACCTGGATGCCAACGCCTTTTTGCGCATGGTCATCTCCGAGCTTTCCTTCTGCCACCGATTCGGCCAGAAGCGGAGCAACGAGGGGTGCGAGGAAGGCTGCCATTTCACGGGGTACCAGTGCAACTCGGTGCGCAACTGCATCTCCAACCGGTTTCCCATCTCGGTGCGAAACATGTCCCAGGCCCTGGCATGGTTCCTGGGGGACCGAGAGGTGGGGCTGGAGCATCTGAAGGTCATCCTCCCCTTCACCCTGGCCCATCGCATCCAGTGGAAGGAGGAGGCGGTGGCTCGGCGGGAGAAGGAGGCCCGCAACGATCCCCTCCCCATCCACATGGCCAAGGAGGCCGTCAGAGACATGCACCGGCGCTACATGGAGCAGGGCCCCCAGGTCAAAAACGCTCTGGCTGCGGCCTGCCGGGTGGCCGAGGGAGAGCGGCTGGATCTGCCCGAGGGAGACCATCCGATCTTCTGGGAGATCCGCAGGGACCTGGGCCGGGGGGGCCTCGACGCATGAAGAACCCATTTCTCGATTTCAGCTCCGTGGCGTACCAGAAGAAAGAGATCCCCCTGGATCGCATCGTGCGGGCCAAAGAGGACGTCATGGAGCAGATCGTCCAGGGGTACCTGCGCCTGGTGGAGGACGAGGTCAAGGACCTCGTCTGGCTCGTGGAGCACAGCCGGGTGGTCAAGGCGTACAGCGCCGCCGTCAAGAGCATCCGGGACCTGCGCTTCGATCCGGACGACATCGAGGAGTTTTGCATCGAGCTGGACAACTCCAACAAGATCCCGTACATGATCTCGGGCCCTGCCGGGATTTACCTCTCGGCCCTGGTGAACCATTCGGAGGAGGGCCGCATCACACTGCGCCTGCGGGACTACCAGCGGACGTTCCATTTCCTGGGGTACCGGCTCCCCGAGGGCAAGAGCCTCATCCTGCAGGGCGACGTGGGCGATTTCATCGGCGCGGGGCTCTCGGGCGGGCGCCTGGTGGTGGAGGGATCCACGGGCAACTGGTGCGGGGCCGGCATGATGAAGGGCGAGATCCAGATCACCGAGAACACAGGCCAGAACACGGGGGAATGGATGCGCGGGGGAGAGATCCACGTGGACGGGCGCATCCGCAGCGTTGGCAAGACCCTCTTCGGCGGCAAGATCTACCAGCGGGGCAAGCTCTTGGTCCCCCAGGACCTGTCCGGCGAGTTCTGACCGCCGGGGGGCCCCCCGAGGGAGCTCCGTCGAGGCGCCATGAGCGATCAGGACGACAGACTCAACGGGATCTGGGCCGGGGTGCGAAGACGCCACCTCTTCCCCGAACTGCCCGCACCGCGGTGGACCGAGGGAGAAGAGCGGGTGGCCCTGGAGATGAAGGACAAGCGCATCTCCCTTTCCCGGCGGTTCATGGGCGAGCTGTCCGAGGCCGTGGACCCCGACGAGGCCGTCGAGGCGTTCCTGGACCACGCGGTATCCCACTACCTTCACTGCCCCTGGGACTTCGCCACCCATCTGAGGCTATACGCCGAGGCCAAGCACGTCCTCAAGGACAAGCCCATGGCCCAGAAGGCCGCGGATTACTTCATGGACGTGGTCGCCGACACCGCGTGCGTGAGCCGAACCGACAGCCATATCCCCAAGCTGTACAGACACCTCAAGGGCGGCATCATGGACGAGGTGGTGCATGCCCTGTACCAGAAGATCTGGGGGGCGGACCTGGGCGTGACCGGGTACGAGGAGTACTCCCGCAAGCTCTCGCGGCTCCCGTACCTGGACCGAAAGCGCTGGCGGGACAGCGTGCGGCGTTTCTCCAAGATCATCCAGCCCCTCCTGGAGCTGGAGGAGCGGGTGGGAGACGGGCACAAGCAGCCCAATCCCATGGGGGACCACGGGCTCCAGCAATACAGCAGCCAGGAGATCGAGCAGGGGCTCAAGGAGTTCGCCCAGGACGCCAAGACCCCGTCCCAGTTCAAGGAGATCGTCCAGGACCTGGAGGAGGAGATCCTGGAGGCCACCGAGCCCAACGAGAGGGGAATGGGGCTCGGCCCCGGACGAGCCCTGGACGCGGACATCCTGTACTACATGAAGTTGGCCGAGAACTACGCCCTGCCCATCCGCAAGACCCCCATGGAGAAGAGCGGGGCCCTGTACCCCCACCACCACGCCCCGTGGGAGGTCGGCAAGCCCTTTCAGCTCATCGACCCGTGGACCAGCTTCGGCAAGGTCATGCCCGGCATCACTCAGATCTGGGAGCGGCGCGAGGGAGAGGTCTTCGGGCGCGAGGAGGGGACGCCCGACTGCATGATCCTCATCGACTCCTCGGGGAGCATGGCCAATCCCAGGCAGCAGCTGTCATACGCCGTGCTGGGAGCGGCCTGCGCCTGCGACGCGTACCTGAGAAACGACGCCCAGGTGGCCGTGTACAACTTCAGCGACGCCAAGGCCGGGGGCAGCCGGACCCTCCCCTTCACCCGGCAGAGAAACGCCCTGTACAAGATCCTTTGCCACTACTTTGGCGGGGGCACCAAGCTACTGGTGGAGGAGATCGATCAGCTTCAAACCCCCAGGGGACCCGACATCTTCCTCATCACCGACATGCAGATCACCAACCTGGAGATCCTCATCCAGTACTTCAACAGCCGGAAGAACCGCGTGACGGCCGTCCACGTGGGCGACAACGAGCACGTGCGGACCTTCAAGCAGTCCATGGCCCCCCGCAAGAACGTGGGGATCTACGCCGTGGACAAGAAGGAGGACATCCCCAAGATCGTCCTGGGCCGCATCCGGGAGTACTTCCACGCCGTGGGCGCGTGATCCAGGCCCATCAGGGGATCTGCCCCGCGACTCCGTTGTCCTCCCCGTTGAGCTGTGTCGCGGTTCCGCCCAAATCGGGGACGATCGCGGCAACCCTCCGCCTGCCCTGCGAGCGGAAAAAAGCCGGTCTCGGCTTCCGCACCTTGCCCATGCTGAACCCGCAGCGATGGGCGTTCTGACGCTCCAACGCGATGCGCTGTGCCGGCGGCCAACGGCCGCTGTCCGTCTGCTTGCCAATGGCCCGGTGAACACTCGCATACACCGGCCCCATCCGTCTCGCCTCAGGCCAGGAGGTTCTTGTATATGTTTCCCCCCTGGATGATCAGGGTGATCTTGTCCCGGTAGCGCTCGAACAGGGTCATGTCCTCCAGGGGATCCCCGTCCAGCAGGATGAGATCGGCCAGCTTGCCCGGCTCCACCGTTCCCAGATCGTGCTCCAGGCGCAGGATCTCTGCGTTGGTCCGCGTGGCGGCCACGATAGCCCCCATGGGGCCCAGCACCCGGGCCTGGAGGGCCAGTTCCGCCCCCTTGAAGATCTGCATGGGGCCCAGGAGGTCGGAGCCGGAACCGATCTTGACCCCGGCCTTGAACGCGATGCCCAAGGCCTCCAGGGCCATCTCCCGGGCCGCGTCGATCTTGCGCACGTTCTCCCCGGGTATGCCCAGCTCTCTGCCCATGTCCGAGATCTTCACGTAAGTCACCACGGTCGGGACCAGGTAGGCCCCCGCCTCTTTCATGGCCCGGGCCCCCTTCTCGGTCAGGAGGTTGCCGTGCTCGATGGTCCGGACGCCCGCTTCCACGGCGTTGAGGATGCTCCGGTCCGAGTAGCAGTGGGCCATGACGTACTTGCCGGCCGACTCGGCCTCCCAGACCGCGGCCCGGAGCTCCTCGGGGCAGTACTGGGAAGTGTCCAGCTCGTCGGAGGGCGACATGCAACCGCCTGCGGCCATGATCTTGATGTGGTCCACACCCTGGCGAAGCTGCTCACGGGCGGCGGCCCGCACCGCGTCCACCCCGTCGCAGACCACCGAGGCCAGCCCCCCGGGCTTGGGGACGGAAGGATGTGCCTCGGTGGGAAGACGCGGGTCCCCGTGCCCTCCGGTCTGGGACAGGGCCTGTCCCGAGACGGACAACCTGGGCCCCACTGCCAGGCCCTGGCGAACGGCCTCCCGGAAACCCGGGTCGGCCCCCCCCGCGTCCCGCACCGTGGTGAACCCCTGCTCCAGGGTCTCTTTGAGGATTCCCAGGGATCGGATGACGAGCACCGAGGGAAAGAGTCGACGCTGCTGCTCCATGATGTTGGCCTCCACCGCCCCCACGTGCACGTGGGCGTCGATGAGGCCGGGCAGCAGGGTCTGTCCGCGGCAGTCGATGACCTCGGCCCCCTTGGGCAACGAGCCGACGGGGCCCCGCACCTCCAGGATGCGCGGGCCCTCCACGAGCACTGCGGCCCTGCGGGGAAGCGACCCCGTTCCATCGATCAAGGTGAGGTCTCTGAGGACAAGAAGGCGCCCGGCGCAATGGGCCATCGTGTCTGCTCCTTCCCTCGCGATGGAATCCCGGGGTGGACTCACTCACCCCTTTCCTGATCGGGTTCCATGGAGGATTCGTCTTCCAGGGGAGCGGTGACCCTGTAGCCTTCCGAGACCCACTCCCCCAGGTCGATGAGCTTGCACCGTTCCGAGCAGAAGGGGCGAAAGGGATTCCCATCCCAGGGCGCCCGCTTCCTGCAGATGGGGCACGGGACCTCCAGGGGCCTTCCCACGTTCATTCCTCCCTCCCGTGGGAGGAGAAGAAGGTCCGCTCGGGCAGCACCAGACAGGTGAGGCTCCCCCCGTAGCCAGCCCCCGTGTCGATGCCGATCTTGTTGGGGTGGATGAGGGGGCGGGGAAAGGGCGTGTGGCCGAAGACCACGGTCTTTCCGAAATCGGCTCGGCATTCAATGAACTCGCGCCGGATCCAGACCAGATCGTCCAGGGTCTGCTCGCTCAACGGGACGCCATCTCGAAGCCCGGCGTGGACGAAGATGTAATCCTCGGTCTCGTAATAAGGCCGCAGGGCGTTGAAGAAGGCCAGATGGTCGGACGGCATCTTGGATTCGATGTCGTCGCCGGTCAGGTCGTACGAGTGGATGGTCTCCACGCCGCCGTTGAGGAAGAACGTCCACGGATCCTTGCGATAGGTGAGGTAGTCCAGCAGGGTGAACTCGTGATTGCCCATGAGGCAGACGGTCCTGGGGAACATGCGCCTCACCTGAAGCACCCTTTCCACCACCTCTCGGGACTGGGGGCCCCGGTCGATGTAATCCCCCAAAAAGACGATCTGATCCTCGCCCGGGTCCGGGTGGATCTGGCGCAGCAACCCCTCAAGCTTGTTGAAATAGCCGTGGATATCCCCGATGGCGTAGATCCTGCCCATGGCAAGTCAGCGAATCCTCCCGGCACCCGGAGGCCGTCCCACCCGGCGCCCTCGGGCCTCACCCCCCGACCGCCCCCTTGTGGCCCCCAAGCCCACGGCCGGCTATACCATCAGAGGGCCCAGGTCCTTGAGGGCCACCGCCGCGCCCTCTCGGATGGCACACTCGTGCATCCGGGAGCGGGCCACGGCCTCGCTGATGAACTGCTCGGCCACGGGGAGCTTGTGCCCCCACAGCGCGGCCTCTTCCAGCAGCAGAAACCCCATGTACGCCTCAGCCCCCATGTCCACGAGCCTCCGGGCCATGAGCGACCGAAAACCCGCGTCGGCCTCCTCCTTCCCGCTTTGGGGCTCCGGGGCACGCCGGGCCCTGACGTGTTCCAGGCACCGGGCGAAGCGCTCGCACACCTCTTTGAGTCGATCCGCCAGGGCGGCCAACTCGGGCCTGGGATGCGCCATGGACGCCTTCTGTGCCAGCAGGTCGCTCATGGCCCCCTTGATGATCTTGGTCATGGCCCGGTCCACCTGCATCTGGGAGGTGCCCTCGTAGATGTTGGTGATCCGCGCGTCGCGGTACAGGCGCTCCACGGGGTAGTCCCGCATGTACCCGTTCCCGCCGTGGACCTGGAGGGCCAGGCCAGCCACCCGGATGCATGCCTCGGATGCGTAGTACTTGGCGATGGGGGTCAGGAGCTCGGCCGTCTGGCCGCTGGCCTCCTGGAGCGCCTTGAGTGGCCCGAAGGCGGGGTCCTTCCGGTCCATCCCCTCCAGCCGCGCAGCCGCCGCCTCCTCCAGATCAACGGCCTCGCTGGTCCGGTAGACCAGCGTGCGCATGGCCTCCAGGGTCACCTTGATCTCCACCAGCATCTCGGCCACGGGCGGGAAGGCGATGATGGGCTTCCCGAACTGCTCCCGCTCCCGGGCGTACCGAAGGGCCTCTCGGAAGGCGGCCTCGCTCAGGCCGAGGCACTGGGCCGCCACACCCAACCGTGCCGCGTTCATGAGCCAGTTCACGTACTGGGTGAGCCCTCTGCCCCGCCGTCCCACCAGATGGGCCGGGGCATCGTCGAAGTACAGCTCGCAGGTGGGCGAGCCGTGAATCCCCATCTTCTCCTCCAGACGACGGACCTGAACGCGCTCCCCTTTCTCCACCACGAACAGGCTCAGGCCCCGGGCCCCGGCGTACTTCTCCGGGTCCTCGGAGCGGGCCAGGACCAGCAGGATGTCCCCGCATCCGTTGGTGATGAAGCGTTTGGTGCCGCGCACGCGCCACCCACCGCCCTGCGCCTCCTCCGTGGCCCTGGCCTGGACGGCCATGAGGTCGCTGCCCGCGTCGGGCTCGGTCAGGACCATGGCCCCCGTGGCCTTTCCCCTGGCAAAGGGCGGCACATACCGGACCTTGAGGGCCTGGTCGCCGAAGTGGACGATGGTGTCCGCGATCCCCTGGAGCCCGAAGAGGTTCATGAGCGAGACGTCGGCCCGGGAGATGATCTCCGTGGCCACCGTGTAAAGGGTGTTGGGGAAACCCAGGCCTCCGAACTCCGCCGGGAGCGTCATCCCCATGAGGTCCGCATCGGCCAGATCCCGCAGGTTCTGCTCCATGGCAGGCGGGAGAAGGACCTGCCCGTTCTCGAGCCGGCATCCCTGGGCGTCGATCTCAGCGGCTCGGGGCGCGATGCGCCGGGCGGCCAGGGTGCCGATGGGATCGCTCAACAGATCGCGGAACGTCTCCACGGCCTCATCCACGCTCTCGTACGCACATCCCCCCCCGCCCACTTCGCCCCGGGTCTCCAGGATGCCTTTCCAGTCGATCCGGCGCTCCACCTGAAAGCGCAGGTCCTCATTGTCCAGATAGAAATTCTCCAAGGCCATGGAATTCCCTCACCCCCCCAACAGCTCGACGAGCTTGGGCACGACCGTGCGGGCATCGCCCACCACGCAAAAGTGGGAGAACCGGAACATGGGGGCCTGCGGATCGATGTTGATGGACACGATGGTGCCCGAATCGAGCATGCCCACCCGGTGCTGGGCCGCGCCGCTGATCCCGCACGCCACGTACAGATCCGGTTTGATCTTCACGCCCGTCTGTCCGATCTGCCTCTCGTGGGCCACCCAACCAGCATCCACCGCGGCCCGGGTGGCCCCCAGCTCCCCGCCCAGGAGCCGGGCCAGGGCCCGGGCCTGCTCGAACCCCTCCTTGCCCCCCACACCGGCGCCCACGCCCACCACCACCCGGGCCTGCCGCAGGTCCACAGCCCGCTGGGCCACCTCGGCCCTAAGCACCCGGACCCCGGCATCCGCCGCGGACGGCTCCGCTGCCAAGGCTGAAGCTTCCATTCCCTGGGTCGGGACGACCGGTGCCGGGGGCGCCGCGCCATCCTCCACGCTGAAGACCGCCGGGACCCCCGCCATCTCGTACTCCACGGCGACTTTACCCTCGAACTCCCGACGGATGGCCACGAGGCGGCCGCCTTCCCGTCGGACCTCCCGGACGCCCAAGAGGGCACCACCCCCCATGGCGGCCCCCATCCACGAGGCCAGATCCTCACCCTGGCTGCCCGGAGGGAACACCAGGGCCGCAGGCGCCCCCGGCCCCGCAAGGCCCTCCAGGGCCCGTCCGAACGCTTGGGTCGTGTATTGTTCCAGCCCCGGCCCCGTGACCTGGTGGACCCGACTCAGGCCCTGGGGCACGAGCTCCGGGATCCCCCCCCCCACGACAACGCCCTCCAGGGACGCGCCCGCCTCCCGGGCCAGGGCCAGCGCCAGGGACGCAGCCTGCAGGCTGCCGTCGCTCACCCCGGCCCCTTCCCTCTCCAGATACACCCACACCCGCTCTCCCATCCCGGCTCCTCTTACCGTCCCGTCTCATCCCTGCGTCCTGGCCCCGGACCGCCCTCAGCGGACCAGGCCCTGGGCCCGAAGCGCCTCGATCATCCTGAGCAGCTGGGTGGCGTCGTTGCCGTCCACCCGCTGGGAGGGAAACGCGCGCTGCGGCAGGGCCCGATACCCCGAGGCCCGCACCCAGGGACCCTGCCCCGCTGCTTCACCCTCCCCGACCTCCGGATCCCATTCCGCAATCGGGGTCTTCTTGTGCTGGAGCTTCAGCTTGGCCTTGGCGCTCCTCGGCGCCCGGGGGTCATCCTTGAGCAAGGCCACGCCCACCGAGACCACTGCGGGAAAGGGCGCCAGGACCACCTGGATGCCCCCTTCGATGGCCCGGCGAAGCCGCATGCCCGAGGCGTCCCATCCCTCCCACGCCTCCACGTACGATACCGCGGGCCAGGACAGGATCCGGGCTGCCAGGGTCCCCTTGTGGGCGGCCTCCCCTTCGTTCATCTGCACCCCGGTGAACAGGGCGTCCACGGCACCCATGCGCCTGAGCGCTCCGGCCACCAGCCGCGCCTCGCCGAGGATGCCCGGGACCCCCCCGCCCCACCGGATGCGCGTCACATCGTCCACCCCCCGGTACAGGCACTCCCGGAGCACGTCCAGCCTCCGGGGGGCGCCAACGGACACCGCCGTCACCCGGCAGGCGCCGCCGGCGTCCCTGACCTGCAGGGCCATCTCCAGGGCGTTGAGATCCTCGGCATCGACCCTGGAGTCCCAATCCCCCCACCTGGGGGTCCCGGAGGCATCCAGGACATCCCCCACCAGGTCCCTGGTATCCGGGACCTCCCGAACCCAAACCACCAGATGCATGTCCGTTCGCTCCACGCCTTTGGCTCCCCCCCTGCCCAGGGTCATCCGTACCGGTACTTTACGCCCTTGCCCCCGTTGGGGTACTCCCAGTGGATCCCCTCGTTGGGGCACGCCACGCGGCACGTCCCGCACTCCAGACAGTTCTCGTGGTGGATCTGGATGCGCTCGGGGTCCTCGGGGTGGGGCACATAGACCCGCGCCGGACAGATGAAGGTGCAGACCCTCTGCCGGCACCGTCCGCAGACGGCCTCGTCCACGCGGATGTGCGGGTGGTCCGCGTCCACGTCGTACTTGACCCGGTAGAGCTTCTCCTCCAAGGACAAGGGCCCGCTCATCCCACCATCCCCTTGAGGCGCCACAGGTCCCTGGCCGTCCTGAGCCCGGGGAGCCCCTCGAAGAACCGCTTCACGGCGCGCCGCTGAATCTCCCCTTTGGGCTCCTGGGCCTGGCGAAAGACCTCCACCAGCAGCCCGCACACCCGCTGAGGCAGGTCGGCCATCACCCGGGGAAAGACCGCGTGAGCCCGGGGAATCCCGCGGTATTTCTTGAGATCTTGCATGACAAAGCTTTCCTCAAGCATTGAATCATACAAGGAAAGGGTCTTGCGGGAGAAATCCCCCAGGAGCTTGGCCTGGATTGCGGCCTCGGCCGCAATCCTGCCCGAGCGCATGGCCAGATTGGCGCCCTCGTGGTATACGGAGGCGTTGACCAGTCCGGCCGCATCCCCGGCGATCAACAGCCCGTGGTGGGAGAGCTGGGGAACCGCATCGTATCCCCCTTCGGGAAGGATGTGGGCCGAGTATTCCAGAAGCTCCCCTCCCTGGACATAACGCCCCACCTCGGGATATTGCCGAAACCGCTCCATGAGGTCGTGGGGCGAGGCCCCGGATCTGGCGAGGGATTCGACCTTGACGATGAACCCCAGGGCCACGCTTTCCCGGGCCGTGTACACGAACCCTCCGCCCACCAGGTCCCGGAACGGACGCCCCATGAACTCCAGGGCGGCCCCCATGCCCGGGGCCAGGTGGAACCGATCCTCGATGACCCCCGCGGGCAGTCCCCAGATCTCCTTCACCCCGATCCCGAACGTCTGGGCTCGCAGGCCGGCCCGCATGCCCAGGCGTGCCATGGCCCTCTGGGTCACGATGCCCAGGGCCCCTTCGGCCAGGACCACCACGTCGGCGTTGAAGCGCTCGTCCCCCCGGATCTGCACCCCCGTTACCCGCCCTTGGGGGCCCTCCCCCTCGTACAGCAGGTCGTCCACCACCATCCCGTCCAGGATGCTGGCCCCGGCCTCCTCGACCTCCCGGGCCAGCCACCGATCGAACTGGGCCCGGTACACCACCCAGCTTTGGTTGTGAGGCGGCTCGGCCCAGGCGTCGGCGCCGAACTCCAGGATCCCGTGCAGGCCCTCTCCCAGAAAGCCCACGGCCCGGCGGGTAACAGGCCGCTCCAGGGGCGCCCTGGCGGCGAAATCCGGGACGGCCTCGCCGAGGACGCTGGCGTACAGAAGCCCGCTGACGTTCTTGGCCCCGGCATACTGACCCCGCTCGAGCACGATGACTTCGAGACCCTCTCGCGCCATGTCGTGGGCGGCCAGGAGCCCGGCGGGCCCTCCACCCACCACGATGGCGTCCACCTTGATCTGTTCCTCGGCCATTGCCATCCCGTCCGCGGCCGTCTGCCAGGCCGGAGCGCTGCCCGCATCCGGCGCCGCATCCCCCCCCGGCCCCTTCAATGGGCGGGGCCTCCCGGCCGCTCCAACTTCCCGTAAGGATGGCACAACCCTTTGCTCGAAATCAACCGCTACGCGACCCCCGTGATCATGACACAGGCCACCGGATCCGATGGACACCATCCAGACCGGAACCGCGGCCGCCAGCCATGCGACCGACCCCGATGGAACGGTCCGCTCGGCCCAGACCACAGCGCCGTTTCCACCTAGGAAGAGCAACGACCCCACCACCGAGGCGCATCGCCACTGGATCCCATCCGGCCTCGGCGCCCCTGGGATCCGCCCCCGGCCGTGCAGAACGGCTCCGGCCAGGATGCATCGGGAGCCCGCCATCAGAAAGGGCGGCAGGGTCTCGATGCCGGATGGCCGGATACATCGAGCCTCAGATCACGTACACGGCCCCAATGGCCAGGTCCATCTTCCAGGGCTCCGGGGCTTTGGGGCCGATGGGCTCAACGGAGGCGGTCTCCCTTGGAAGGTCCGGCCCTGGGGGCCCCGCTCCGGCTCAACGCACCTTCCGGCCCCGGGGTGCCGCGATTCCCATTCATCACGTCCGCGGCCGGCCTTCACGGCAATGATCATAGGGGATCGGAGGGCACGGGGCTCGTTTGACACACGCAACGCCCCTGACTAGAATAGGCGCCGCATTGGATCCGCCACCAAGGCCTTGGGGCCCTTTGAAGGAGGCACACCATGCTGCTCGAGGGAAAGAACGCCATCGTCACCGGCGGAAGTCGGGGCATCGGAACCGAGATCTGTCTGGATCTGGCCGCCAACGGCGCCAACGTGGCTTTGAACTACCGAAAATCCGCCTCGGAGGCCGAGCAGGTCGTCAAGCGGATCCAGGAGATGGGACGCAGGGCCCTGGCCGTGCAGGCCGACGTGTCCAACTTCGGCGACGCCCAGGCCATGGTCAAGGGGGTCGTGGACGCCTTCGGCTCGGTGGAGATCCTGGTCAACAACGCCGGGCTGAACCTGGACGCCGTCATCTGGAAGATGACCGAGGAGCAGTGGGACGGGGTCCTGAACGTGGACCTCAAAGGGACGTTCAACTACTGCCGGGCCGTGGCCCCCCTGTTCCGCGAGCAGAAATACGGCAAGATCGTCAACATCACCTCCATCAACGGCCTGCGGGGGAAATTCGGCCAGACCAACTACTCGGCGGCCAAGGCGGGGGTCATCGGGCTCACCAAGGCCCTGGCCCGGGAGCTGGGACGCTCCAACGTCAACGTCAACGCCGTGGCCCCGGGCTTCATCCTGACGGAGATGTACGAGGTGATGCCCGAGGAGGTGAAGCAGACGGCACTGGCCGAGATCGTCCTGGGCCGGGCCGGGAAGCCCGAGGAGGTGGCCTGGGTCGTGACCTTCCTGTGCTCCGAGAAGGCCCGGCATATCACCGGCGAGTGCATCCAGGTCTCGGGCGGGCAGTACATCTGAGGCCGTGGCACGAGCGCCCCGGCAAGAGGGAAACGGGATTGGCGCCCCGCGCGTCCTGGTGCGAAGAACCTGCGCCCTGGGAGACCTGATCCTCTCCCTTCCCTTTTTCCAGGCCCTCGGGGCGAGGCTCCCGGGACACGAGATCCACCTGCTGGGCCAAGCCGCCCACGGCCGCCTCCTGCAGGCGGCCGGCCTGGTCTCCCGCTGGTTCCCGGAATCGGGGTCCGGGTGGCACCGACTGTACGGCGGGACCGCGAACGGGTCTGCCGCGCCCCTTGTCCCCGACCCCGCCCTCTACGATGCGGTCTATCTGTTCGTGGCGGATCCCGCCCGCTCGCCCCTTTTGGAGAGCGTGGGCCGCCTGGTCCCCGGTGTGCACGGGATCCCGGCCCGACCTCCGGCAGGCGCCCAGATCCCGGCCTGGCGCTTCTTCGCCGACCTGCTTGGTCCAGAGGGGGGCTCCGTCGGTCGGGCTTCAGGCGCCGTGTCCGGGGCTCCCCCCCTTCCATGGACCTGGACGGCCGGAGAATCGCACCGCTATGCGGTCTTTCACGTGGGAAGCGGCAGCCCGCGGAAGAACTGGCCGCCCGACGCATTTGCGTCCGTCATGGCCCGACTAGCCCAACTTCTCCCCCAGAGCCGGCTCTGCATCGTGGAAGGCCCCTGGGACCGGGAGGCCGCGCAAGCCGTCTCCTGCCGCCTGCCTCCGGGCCTGGCCCCCGAGATCGTCCGAATCCCCGAACTGGCCGACCTGGCCCGCTTCCTCGGAGGCGCCGCCCTGGTCGTGGGAAACGACTCCGGGGTCACGCATCTGGCGGGGGTCCTGGGCACGCCGACCGTGGCCATCTTCGGACCCAGCGATCCGGTCCAATGGGCCCCATGGGGCCCGCGGGTGACGACCCTGTGGGGCCCCCAGCCCTGCCAACCGTGTCACGGGGCCGGATCCCCTCAATGTCACCACCCCGTGTGCCGACGATTTCCATCCGTAGACGAGGTGTGGCCCGCCATGCTCTTGCGACTTCAGGGAGGCGACATGGCGTTCGATGGATCGGGAGGCCCTTTCCCGTAGGTTTCCAGGACCTCTCGCACGATCTCCTCTGCCCGCTCCCTCTGCAGGAGGGGCACCAGTATGGCCCCCCAGCCCCTCTGGGGCACGAAGATCCCGTCGTACGCGGTCTCCTCGTGCCTCCGGCACGCTGCCACGATGCCTTCCCGCTGCAGAGCATCGCAGAGAATGTCGGCCTCGAATCGGCTCTCCGGCACGTGCACCACGCACGTCCCCTCCCCGGCCCCGCCGTCTCTCCCGCCCATGCCCCGCTCCCTTGCCCACCGACCATGGCTGTGCTACGTTGTGCCCATCTTATCACAGTCTTCCCGTTCTTCGGTGAGGAGGAAAGGGAGCGATGAAGCCGCGAAGCCACCTGGGGAGCTGGAGTGAAGGGCCGTTTCCCGCGGGTTGGATCTTGGGGACGGCCGCGGTCGCGCTGCTGGCATGG
This sequence comes from uncultured Desulfarculaceae bacterium, assembly GCA_964514105.1. Classification (GTDB taxonomy): domain Bacteria; phylum Desulfobacterota; class Desulfocorpusculales; order Desulfocorpusculum; family Desulfocorpusculum; genus CAZEPJ01. The sequence goes on from CAZEPJ010000065.1 coordinate 22,407, forward strand.
AGCCCGCCGGCACGGGGGGATCTGCTTCACCTCAAGAGCGGGGTGACCATGGATATCGGATGGACCTACCGCGTTTCCGACGGCAAGGTCCATGTGACCCGCCCCGAGGGGACCGTGGCCATCTCCATGGCCGACGTGGACCGAATCGAGAAGACCGAACGGAGGGAACCTCCCAAGGACGTGGAGCGGGTCTCCCCTCCCGCCCGCGGCAAGGACGAGGCTCCTGAGGACCGCAGCGCGGCGGTGGATTCGCCGGCCCCGGGCCCGCCGCAGGACGCCGGCCCCGTGGCGCAGTTCAGGAAGGATCTGCTGGCCCTCTCCGATCGCGCCCTGGGCGTGACCGAGGAAGCGGGCAAGGCGGAATCGCCGTCTCCCGAGGAGATCCGCCGATGGGGGGATCAGGCCCGGGATTGCAACAGGCGGGTCAGGGCGATCCAGGAGGCGCTGGAGCGAGGCGACGACCCGCCGGAGGGCCTGCTGGATGTTGTGGGCGATCTCTCGGCGGCCCTGGCAGAACTGGAGGAGGCGCTGGCGGGCGGCGACATCGACCGGGCGCGCGATGTGGAGGCCCGCCTGAGGGACGTGCAAGAAGCGCTCCTCCGGGAGGGGGCTTGAACAGGGCCCCGTCCGCCCCGGACGTCGCCCTTTATCGCGACTCGGCGCGCGGACCTGCTGGCGAGATATGGCCATGGGTGCTCATCTGGTTCTTCTGGCGGTGCACGCCCATCCCGATGACGAATCGTTGGGCACGGGGGGGACCCTGGCCCGGTATGCGGCCCAGGGGGTCGAGACGGTCCTGGTGTGCGCAACCGGGGGAGAGGAAGGGGAGATCCAGAATCCCGATGTGGACCCTTGCGAGGCCGCCTCGGGAATGGCCGCATTGAGGCTGCGGGAACTGGATGCCGCCTGCCATATCCTGGGGATCGGGAGGCGTTTCCTGCTGGGGTATCGGGACTCCGGGATGGAGGGCCGGCCGGCCAACGCCCATCCCCTGGCATTGCGCAACGCCGATCTCGAGGAGGCAACGGCCAAGCTGGTGCGCATCGTCCGCGAGGTGAGACCGCAGGTGGTCTTGACGTACAATGAATGGGGGCTGTACGGCCACCCGGACCACATCGCGGTGAACCGCATCACCCTGTCGGCCTGGGAGGCCAGCGGGGACCCGGCCCGCTTTCCCGAGACGCCCCATCCCCCGTGGCGCCCGCAGCGGCTCTTCTACACGGCCATCCCCCGATCGCGGCTGTTGCGGTTTCGAGAGATGATGGCGGCCCGGGGGGAATCCATCGGTTTCGACATCGAATCCAGGAGCACGCCTGACGACGAGATCACCACCCGCATCGACGTGGGCCCCTATCTGGACACCAAGCTCCGGGCCATTCACAGCCACCGGAGCCAGATCGGTCCCGGCAGTCTCATCTCGCGCATGCCCGAGCCCCTGAGGACCGAGGCCCTCAGCAGCGAGAGCTACGTCTGCGTGCGGGGTTGCTCTCGGGAGGTCCCCTGTGCGGAAGACCTCTTCGAGGGAATCGGTCGGCGGATGCAAAGGCGATTCGGCCCAGGGGCGTCCCATCGGCGCCCCTGAGGCCATCTTCGGGCCCGAACCCTCACAGCCCCAGATGGAAGTGGAGAAACGGCAGGGAAAGCGAAAACCCCAACGGAGAGCCATAGTAGGGGTACGGATATCCGTAGTAGTACGGCCTCGGGTAATACCCGTAGTAGCCGTAATAGGGCCGGTAGTAGGGCCGGTAGTAATGCCTGTAGTAGCGCCTCGGGTGGCCGTAGTAGTGGGCCTTGTGCACGTTGGCCGAGCCCAGCACATCTTCGCTTGCGGGATTCACGTGCGCCACTGCGGGCCGCACCGCCCAGCTGTCCCACGCCCACGCCTGAGATACACCCAGACCCGACGCCGTCAGGATCATCGTCACCAACGCGATCATCATGCCCTTCATGGGATCACCTCCTCGTCATCTGAGCCATTGGACGACGCAGAGGCGGGGGAGGTTTAGCCGCGGCCCGGGCGACGGGAGAGAAAAGCGAAAGGGTCGGCCGTTGCCGGCCGACCCTCTGATCTCGCTGGTGCTGAGGGGCGGAATTGAACCGTCGACACGCGGATTTTCAGTCCACTGCTCTACCGACTGAGCTACCTCAGCACCTGGGTAGTGTTATAAACGACCGGGCCCGCCGCCGTCAAGGGTGAACGCGACCCGGCCATGCGCCGGACCTCACCGCGCGTCGTCCCCGGTGCGGGCACCCCCCGGCCGCCCGCTCGCCATCGCCTCTGTCGTCCCGCTACTTGCCCGCCGCCTTCATGCCCAGCGGATACGCGAAGATCGGCGGAGTGTTTACGCTGTCGACGACCACGCCAGAGCAAAAGACAGACTTCTTGACCGCCTTGGGGTTTACTAACACCCGGGCGGAGCCCTGGGCAATACCAAAAGGCACTGCTATCCTGTAGCTCTCCGTAAACGCAGCTGTGGTATTGGTGCCAAAAGTTCTCGTATTCTGCGAAAGCACAACGCCTGCAAGCTGCTCGCTGACGGCCGCGGAGGTCGAGAACTCCACGATCACATTTGCGTCGCTGCCGCCCACGTTGGTGCA
>CAZEPJ010000066.1:0-24129 GCA_964514105.1 uncultured Desulfarculaceae bacterium
CCCTCACCCCAAACTCATGGCAGCTCTTCACTTACAACAGCGCAAATGGCTCCGATGCGCAGCCAACCCGGCTTACACGTTGAAGAGGAAACTGATGATGTCGCCGTCCTCCACCGGGTAATCCCGCCCCTTGCGCTGAACCCGCCCGGCAGCCTTGAGCCGCTGCTCGCTGCCTGCCGCGGCCAGCTCCTCGTACTTGATCACTTCAGCCCGGATGAACCCCCGCTCCATATCGGAATGGACGACCCGCGCCGCGCGCGGGGCCAGGGCCCCCCGTCGCACGGCCCAGGCCCGCACCTCGTCCGAACCCACAGTGAAGAACGAGATGAGCCCGAGGGTCTCGAAGCACAACTTGGTGAAGCGGTCAAGGGCGGGGGCTTCCATGCCCAGGGCGGCCATGAAGGCGCCCCGCTCCCGCGGCTCCAGCGCCGAGATCTCCTGCTCGATCTTGGCCGAGATGGCCAGGGAGCGCACGGCCTGGCCAGCCCAGGGAAAGGAGGGGCCGCCTGCGTCCTGGGGGTCCTCACTCACGTTGCGCACAGCCACGAGGGGGATTCGGGTGAGCAGGGGGTATCCGGCGCAGATTCCCCGCTCTTGCCCTCCCAGATCCAGGGTGTCAAGGCGGAGGCCGCCCTCCAGGCATTCCTTCATGCGGGCGAGCAGCTCCAGCTCCAGGGCCGATCGCCTGGCGTCGTGGGTGCGCCGTCCCTCCCGGGCCAGCCGCTCCTGGCGCCTTTCGATAAACAGGAGGTCGTTGAGCAAGAGCTCGTCGTGAAACAGGGCCGCGTCCCGAGCGGGATCAACGGATCCCCGGACATGAAAGACCCGCCCGTCGTCGAAGGCGCGGAGCACCAAGCAGACCAGGTCCACCCGTTCCAGGGCCCGAAGGGCCTGAGCGTTGCGCGAGGGATCCACGTCCAGATCGGGCAGCAGGTGGAACTCCAGCTGCTGCGGGGTTTGCCTGCGGGGCCTGTAGAGGCTCACCAGAAAGTCGAAGCGCGCATCTCGAACCCTGGCCAGGCTGGGGCCCGCCGCGCCCTGGCCGTCGCCGCCCTCGCTTCGTCCGGTCAGGGCCTTCAGAAGAGTCCTCTTCCCCACCTGCGGGAAGCCCACGATGCCCAGTTTCACGGCCAGCTCCTCCGACGATCTCACCCCTCGGGCGCGGGCGGGCAGCGCACATCCACCCCCCGAGGCAACAAAAAACCCCCGTGAAGGGGGCTCTGGTTTCGCCGAACCGGACGCCACGTAGTCCGAGGATCCGTCTTACCCCACCATCCCTTGCCGCCGCCGGGGCATCGATTGCTCCCCGATGGCATGCCGTATATGATAGCGCCGCCTTGAAGCCGGGGCAAGGCCCTGGCGTGGGAGGGGCCTTCCAGGCTGTTCACATGGAGGGGAATCCCATGCCAAAGGGCGCCTTCGCCGACATCGGGGGCCGCCATGCCCCTCCCCGGACTTCATGCGTCCGAGCCCCAGTGGCCTTCCCCGCACCAGTCATCCGGTGCGGTCTTGGGCCACGCCGCCACCGACATGAGGTCCGGCCGTCCCTGTGGCCTCAGGGCCATGTATCCTGCACCGAAGGGCATGGGGGCCTGGAGCCGGCAAAGACCCCTGGCCGCCGACCCCTCGCCCCGCCGCTGCCAGTGCCGGCGCGTGTCGCAGCGCGCACCTCAGGGATGGGGCCTCGATGGTGGATCCGGGCGAGATGGCGGGGGCCCGTTTACTGGAAGCCGCGCCTGTGCTACGGTCTTGGCCAAGACGCCCGTCCCTGCGGAGGCTGAAGCCGAGGCCATGAGCGGTCCCATGAAGGAGGTCACGGTGTACACCGACGGGGCCTGCCTGGGGAACCCGGGCCCCGGGGGCTACGGCGCAGTTCTCCTGTACGGAGGGCACCGAAAGGAACTCTCCGCCGGTTTTCGCCTCACCACCAACAACCGCATGGAGATCCTGGCGGCCATCTCGGCCCTGGGGGCCTTGAAATCGCGGTGCCGTGTCACCCTGGTGACCGACTCCCAGCTGCTGATCAACAGCATGACCAAGGGCTGGATCGAAGCCTGGAGCCGCAACGGCTGGCGAAAGCGCAACAAGGAACCCGTCCTCAACTCCGATCTCTGGTCCCAACTGATGGAGCTGTGCCGGAAGCACCGGGTGGTCTTTCGATGGACGCAGGGACACGCCGGCAACGCGGAGAACGAGCGCTGCGATGAGCTGGCCCGCCGGGCGGCCCGAGGCCAGGGGCTGCCGCCGGACACGGGGTACGAGGAGAAGCTGCGCGGAAGACGCCCCGAGGCACGGACCGGGGACGGCGAGTAACCGGGCGGACGACGTCGCCGGGGCGAGATCCATGGCCATGGCCCGGCGGACCGTGGTCGTCGGCTGACCGTGCCTTCCGGTCTGGACCCAGTGGACCGGGTCGGCGCCCGCGGGCGGAGGCCGCCAGGCGCAGCTTCTCTTCGGGGCAGGACTCGAGCTTCACCGCGCACAGGCGGCGCCAGACTCCGTCTCGCCACCCACGGCTCCTTCCTGGCGGATGCGCCCGAGGCCACGGCGCACGGAACCCGGAGCCCGCCGCCAGCCCCCCCTTCGGGTGCCCAGGGGGGAATGGTAGTCGGTACCGTAGAGGAGCTCTAGGATGGCGTGTTCCTTGGATGCCACGCCGAAGAATCCGCCCATGCGCTCAACTCCTTGGGTTGTGTTGGGGCAGTGGGCTCGCATGGTGAGCGATCAACGTCCACGGGGTCGATCCCCGAGAAGGGACTTCCAGCGACCAGGGGCATGGCGAGGCCTTTCCCCCTTGACTTGGGAGGAACGCGACTTATCTTCGGATTGCAGCAGCAAATCGATTGATAACAAAAGGATGCAATCCAAAGGAGGCAAGAGATGTTCGGTCTGATACCGTGGCAAAGGAGCCGGGAGTTCATGGATCTGAGGGATGAGTTGGATGGGATGTTGGACAGCTTTTTCCAGGGGAGTCCGCGGGGGCTCGGCAAGGGTGACGGGGCATGGGTCCCCGCCGTGGATGTGACCGAGACGGACCGGGAGATCGTCCTCAAGGCCGAGGTCCCGGGCATGGAGCAAGGGGACATCGATGTCTCCTTCCGCAAGGGGATTCTCACCATCCGCGGGGAGAGGAAAGAGGAGACCGAGGAGAGAAGGGGGGAGATGCGCCGGGTGGAGCGCCGCCGTGGTTCATTCGAGCGCTCCTTCCACATCCCGATGGATGTGGACGTGGAGAATGCCAAGGCCGAGTACAGCAAGGGCATCCTCACGGTGAACCTGCCCAAGGTGGAGACCGACGGAGCGCGGAAGATCGAGGTCAAGGCGGCCTGAGGGCCGGCAAGAGAGGGTATGCTCGGGAATTGCCGGAGGCGGGGGAGTGCCCCGCCTCTTGTTTTTTCGGGGAAAACCATGGACCCAAGGAGGCGGGGCACGGAGGGCGTGTCCCTGCCCCCGGTGTGGCGTATAATGAAACCCTGGCCCGGGAGGGCGGGGGGGCGAGGGTTCAAGGACGTTGGGTCCCAGCAGGCCCAGGAGCGCGCCGAGGCGCATGGCTGCCGGTGGGCTAGACGGGGGGACGGCATGAGGGGTCGGTGGGCAGGTTGGATCATGGGCGCCGCGACCCTGATCGCGCTGGCGGCGGCGGGGTACGCCTGGGCGTTTCGATGCGACAACCAGTTGATCTCCGAAGGGGCTACCCGCTACGAGGTCTTGTCCAAGTGCGGCCCGCCCACGTTTGTGGAGCAACGGGAGGAGGAGCGGGGCCGAAACGTGTACCGCCGCCCTTCCGAGAAGGACGCGTGGGGCTTTGGAGGGTACACTGTGGAGCGCGTGCTCATCGAGGAGTGGGTCTATGACCAGGGGCCTCACCGGCTGATCTACTATCTGAGGTTCGAAAACGGCATCCTCGATCGCATCCGCACGGGCAACTTCCGCAGATAGAGAGGGGGTCATTCGCCCATGGGATGCTTCTCCAGGGCCCGGAGAAGGCCTGCGCGGTGCACCTCGGCGGCGAAATGGACGGGGCTCTTTCCGTAGAATGGGTCCCATCCCGACGGGTCGGCCTTGCAGTGAAACTGAACCTCCAGGCCGATGCGCTCGGAGGCCTCTGCCGGGGTCATGCCCACCATCCTCACCGCCGCCTCCCAGGTGGCTCCGCAGGAGGCGCCGCGCAGGACCTCGATGCGGGAGATCCTCCCGCCGGTGATTTCCACGGAGAACTCAGGCGTCCCGAACTGCTCGCCGTACGGCCCCAGGCAGACCTGCCTGGTCAGGCCGCATCACGTGGGGGGGGTGAAGACCTCCCGCATCTGCAGGCGTTTTCCCGAGGCCACCACGGGGATCCCCAGGGACCGGCAAAGGAGCGCGAGGCCGTGGGAGAGGTCGGGATGGCGGAGGAAGTCCAAGACGAGGTCCGCGCGAAGGGCCGTGGGGAGGTAGGCCTCTGGCTCGTCTATGACGGGGGGCAGGGGGCAGTCGATGGAAACCACCTGGGTGATGCGAAGACCCGTTCCGCGGGTCAGGATGCCGCGGATCTTCTCCCGCCCGCTGTCTCGCTGCTGAAATACGACGATCTCCTGCATCGCTCCTCCGCTCCCGCACTGGGGAGCACTCATGGGCAATGGTCATGGACGCCTGCGAGCAGGGGATACCGCCCCCTCTCCCCTGGGGCGCAGCCTCCGACGGCGTCACGAGCTGTGGCCAGAGTTCCTCTTTCTTTATTGTTCGGCCCCGGGGCGGGCGCGTCAAGGGCTCCAGAGGAGGGGAGGGCGAGGGGGGGGGTGTCCGGGGTTGAAAGGGTCTCCGAGGACAGGTAGATTGGGATATCTCGGGATGGATCTCGGACAAGCCTCTTGGGGGGGGGTGGCATGCAGGTCGACAAGGACAGGATCCGGCACAAAGCCCTGGAACTGGGCTTCGAGGATGTGGGGTTCACCGGGTTGGAACCGCTGACCCCTTACATGGATGAGGTCCGATCCAGGATGGATATGTACAGCTGGATCAACACCGAGGCGTTCAGTCCGCTGCGGGGGGCCGATCCAGGCCGGAACCATCCGTGGGCGCGCTCCATGGCGGTGCTCATCCGGAACTACCATCGAAGGGCCTTTCCCGCGACCCTGCTCAACCGGTTCGGGCGCTGCTATCAGGTGGATGAGCGCAAACGAAGGGGAGAGGAGCACGGCCGTTTCCAGGCCTTCTTGGCGTTCCTCCAGGCCGAGGGGATCCGGGCGTGGTTCGATGGTGAGATCCCCGCCCGCATGGCAGCAGCCCGCTCCGGGGTGGCCACCTATGGGAAGAACTGCTTTGCCTTCGCCCGAAGGGCCATGAAGGGCGCCTCCTGGCTCGAGAGCATCCCCTTGGTCCTGGACGCCGATCTGGAGCCGGATCCCCCATCCCTGGAGGTGGCCTGCCCGGAGACGTGCAAGGATGCGTGCATCAAGGCCTGCCCGACGGGCGCCCTGTACGCCCCTTTGCGCATGAATCCCCTTCGCTGCATCGCCTACCAGACCTACTACGGCCCTGCCCTGACCCCCGCGGAGATGAGGGGTCCCATGGGGACCTGGGTGTACGGGTGCGATCGGTGTCAGGAGGTCTGCCCCAGGAATCGGCCCTGGATGCGCCAGCCGCTGCCTCCCAACGAGGATCTGGAGGGTCGTGCGGGCGACTTCGACCTGGAGCGCCTGCTGGCCATGTCCCAGGCCCACTACGAGGAGAAGGTCTGGCCCCAGTTCTTTTACATCTCTCGAAACAGGATCGATCGCTGGCAGATGAACGCCGCGCGGGCGCTGGGCAACCTCGGCCGACAGGATGCTGTGCCGGCGTTGGCCGGGTCTCTGGAGCGAAGCCCGTTCGAGAACGTGCGTGCCATGAGCGCATGGGCCCTGGGCAGGCTCCGGGGCCCTGGGGCCAGGGCGGCCCTGGAGAGGCATCGGGGGAAGGAGACCGGGGTGGTGGCCGGCGAGATCGACGACGCCCTGGCCGCGAGTTAGACAGGCGCCTCATGACGCGGGGAGATCTGCCAGGTCCGTGCTCAGGTGATCCCTCCGGGGCTGCGGTCCTTCGCCGGTACACCCTGATGGCCGCCGTCTCCAGTTCGTTCCTGACGCCTTTCATGGGCTCTGCCGTGACCGTCGCCCTGCCGGCCATGGCGGTGGATCTGACCATGGACGCGGTGGGGATGGGATGGGTGCCGACTGCCTTCCTGCTGGCGGCGGCGGTGTTCCTCCTACCGTTCGGAAAGGCATCGGATATCTACGGCCGGCGGAGGGTCTTCCTTTGGGGCATCGGGGTGTTCACAGCGGCCTCCGGCATGTGCGCCCTGGCTCCGTCGTCGACCTTCCTCATCGCCATGCGGGTGGTCCACGGACTGGGGAGCGCCATGATCTTCAGCACCGGACTGGCCATCCTCACGTCCGTCTATTCCCCGGCCCATCGCGGAAGGGTGATCGGCATCACCGTGGCAGCAGTCTACTTGGGATTGTCCGCCGGGCCCTTTGTGGGCGGGATACTCACCGAGCAGTTCGGTTGGCGGAGCATCTTCGTGGCCGTCGTCCCATTGGGGCTCGGGGTCCTGGCCGCCATCCAGTGGAAGGTGAAGGCGGAATGGGCCGAGGCCAGGGGGGAGTCCCTGGACAAGGCGGGGTGTGCGATCTACGGCCTGTCCCTGGTGGCCCTCATGTATGGGTTGTCCATCCTGCCGCATGCCGCAGGCGCCCTCTGGATGGGTGTCGGTCTGGCCGGTGGCGCCGGTTTCGTCTACTGGGAGACGCGGGCGGCTCATCCCCTCTTGGACTTGGAGCTCTTTCGGGCCAATCGCGTCTTCGCACTGTCCAATCTCGCGGCGTTGACCCACTATGGGGCGACCTTTGCCGTTTCCTTTCTCCTGAGTCTATATCTTCAGTACATCAAGGGGTTCACCCCCCAGGAGGCCGGCTTCATCCTGGTGTCCCAACCCCTGGTGCAGGCTTTCTTCTCGCCCTTTGCCGGGAGGCTGTCGGATCAGGTGGAGCCCCGCATCGTGGCCTCCAGCGGGATGGGGCTCACGGCCGCCGGGCTCTTCCTGCTGACCTCGCTGGGACCGGAGACCTCCCTGGGGTTCGTCGTGGCCTGTCTCCTCCTGCTGGGGGTTGGCTTCGCCCTGTTCTCGTCGCCCAACTCCAATGCCATCATGGGCTCGGTGGACAGGCGCCTGTACGGCGTGGCGTCGGCTGCCCTGGGGACCATGCGGCTCATGGGCAACCTCCTGAGCATGGGCGTGGCCATGTTCCTCTTTGCGCTCTTCATGGGCAAAGTCCAGATTCGTCCCGAGGCCTACGGGCTCTTCCTCACGAGCGCGCGAACGGCCTTCTGGGTATTCGGCCTTTTCTGCGTCGGGGGTGTGTTGGCGTCCGCGAGCCGGGGGAGGCTGCGATGATGAAGAGACGAGACCTGAGGGCCCAGGAGACGTTACTTGGGCGGCGGCCTGAGGCGCGCTGGCAGGGTCTGGTGCTGGTCCTGGCCGGCGCGACGATGGTGCTGTGGGGCGCCGGCCCGGCATCATGGGCAGATGCGATCCACGACCCGCATGCGGAGGACTCGTTCGCGCCTTTTTCCAGAGCCGAGCGCCCCTCGGAGGGGCCGCTGGAACGCGCTCGCCGGGTCTGCGAGGATTGGGATGTGCTCCAGAAGCAGATCCGAGACGATCTCATCGACGAGGCCACCGGCCGGGAGCAGATTGCCATGTTGCACGCGGAGCTCCTGGTGCACTACGGGGAGCGGGTCCCGCCAAGCGGGGCGGTGTTCCCGGTCCGGGGGGCCTCCCCCACCTACATCGGCGGGAAGAACGGCAACGGGTACATCGACGGGGGATACGAGTTCTACAACGGCAACAGACACCGGGGACATCCCGCCCACGACATCTTCGTGCCCGACCGGAACCAGGACGGGCTGGACGATCGAACCGGACAACCGGTTGACATTCTCTCTTTCCATCCGGGAGTGGTGGTGGGCGTGCATGTCCATTGGGACCCGGAGAGCGAACTGAGGGGGGGGAAGTACATCTGGATCCTCACTCCCCGGTTGCAGCGGTATTGCTACTATGCCCATCTGGAGCGGGTATTTGTGAGACCGGGCGATGTTGTGGACGCCGGCACTGTCATCGGCCACATGGGCCGCACGGGGAAAAACGCCGCGAAGAAACGCTCACCGACCCACCTCCACCTCATGTGTCTGGCCTTCGAGGACGGGCGGATGAGGCCCCTGAATCCCTATGGCGAGCTGCTGGGTGCCGAGCTCCGCTGATCTCCCTGTCCGGTCCGACTGGAGGGCCGTTGCGACCGCTTGCGCCTGTAGTCCCGGATGTGCCACAGGCGAAACAGCCGTTCGAGCTTGTCGCGAAACGCCATGGCCACCAGCACCAGCACAAGGGCCGCCCCCGCCAGGATCGAGAACTTGACGTACTCGTGATGGCGGATGAAATCCCCCCCCAGGGTCAGGAGGATGGTCCCGAAGAGCCGGCCTGTGCCGCCGATGACCAGGAACTCCACGGCGGTCAGATGACCCAGGCCCAGGAAGTAGCAGAGCGTGTCTTTGGGGAACCCGGGGATGAGGAAGAGCAGAAAGACGATGTACGCCCCTTTGTGGTGGAGAAGATAGTCGAAGCGGTCCATGATGGACTTGGGGACAAAGCGCTCCACAAGGGGACGCCCGAAGGCCCTGCCCAGGACAAAGGCCATGTACGAACCGATGGTCAGGCCGATGGTGGAGCAGATGACGCCGCCCAGGGGCCCGAGAAAGAAGCCGCCTGCCAGCCCCGTCACCTCCCCGGGGATGGGTGCGAAGACGACCTGGGCCGCCTGAAACAGGATAAGGCCCAGGATGGCCACGGGTCGTCCCATGGCGTCCAGTGACTCCAGCAGGCCCAGAAGCCTCTTCTTGCTCAGGAAATAGTGGACCATGCCGGTCTCGTACAGGAGCACAGAGATGCCGGTCACGATGAGGCTCAGAAGGAGCAGCCTGACCCAGACGTTGTTCCGGGGAGGGGGACTCGGGCTGGGGGACGCCATGAAGTCTCACGTCCGTCGGGTTGATGGTGGTACAACGCCTGCCCCGCTTTGCTCGCCTTCGTCCGCTGGCAGTCGCCCGGGAGAGTCCTCGTCCCCCCGGGGGGGACCGGTGACGGGACGTTTCCTTCCGAGGCCGAGCGGGGCCCGGTTGTGCGATGCGCTATTATGCGCCAACATCCCTCGGACCTCAAGCTCGCGGATCCGGTCATCGCCGATTCCGTTCGATTGGTCCCATGCGGCGCGAGGGCGTGGCCCGACCCTTTCCGATTCCTAGGAGGCCCCCCCCTCGCCTCTTCGCGCCACCACGCAGAAGATCCCCTCTCCAGCCCGGGCCGGCCCAAAGCACAGATTGTCCGACAGGCACGCGGCCGGGCGCAGATCGCCCTGCCGCCATCGGTTGACGAGGGCCGGCTCCCGGATGAAGGGGCGGCTCATGGAGAGATAGTCGGCCACGCCGCCCCGGACGAGTTGTTCGGCCAGTTCAAAGGATCGGATCCCCCCCACGAGAATGATGGGGATGCCAAGCCTGGCCTTGAAGGCCCGCGCCTCCTCCCGGAAGTAGGCCTCCTGGTCCTGGCGCCGGATGGCGGCCCTGGACGGGATCAGTTCTCCAGACAGAAAGGTTCCACCGCTCAGTTCGATGGCATCCAGGCCCGCCTCGGCCATCATCTCTCCGGCCTGCAGGGAGTCCTCAAGGCTCAGTCCCCCTTCCAGGAAGTCCTGGGAGTTGAGCTTGACGAGGACGGGGAAATCCGCTCCGACCGCGTCGCGAACACGGCCCACGATCTCCCGGTGCACACGAGCGCGGTTCTGGATGTGGCCGCCATAGGCGTCCGTCCTGCGGTTGAACCTGGGCGAGAGAAACTGGTTGAGGAGGTATCCATGGGCCGAATGGAGTTGAACACCATCGAACCCGGCCTCCCTGGCCCGCTGGGCGCCCCGGCCGAAGGCCTCAACGAGGCCAGCGATCTCCTCCACGGATAGCTCGTCACCGGGAGAGGTCGGGAGTCCCTCCGTGGCAGAGACGGCTCGATTGGGCCGCCCCGTGAGCTTGGGGTTGGCAAAGATTCCGGCATGGGCCAGTTGGGCCACGATCTTCCCCCCTTGGGCGTGCACGGAACGGGTCATCTCGGCCAGGCCGGGCACCAGGGCATCGTCATAGATGCCCAGCTGTCGGGGGCCCGCCTGACCCTCCGGACTCACAAAGGCGTGGCTCGAAATAATCAGCCCCACGCCCCCCGCCGCAAGCTGGGCAACGAGTTCGACCAGGCGCGGCGTGCAGGCGCCGCGTTCGTCGGCCATGGCCTCCCAGGTGGCCGAACGGACAAACCGGTTGGCGACGGTCATCCCATTGAGCTGCGTGGTCTCGAACAAGATGGACATGAACACCTCCAAGTTCTCCCGAGTTGGATGATCGCGTATTAAGTCAGGAAATGCCGTCTTTCGTCATTCCGTCCAAATCATCATGCCGCGCCTTGGGGCACGGCCCCCCGCAAGAGGATGAAATGGGCACACCGCTGCCCCCGCTGTCATCCCCGCGAAAGCCGGGATTGAGAGGTCCTCTACCTCCTGCGGAGCGGATCAACGTTTCCATTTCCAAGGAAGACGGAATCCACGGTGACGACTTCTTGCGAAACCATCGAGTCTGTCATCTTGTTTACTCACGATTCATTCCATGGAGCGGAGCTTGCTGATTCCCGCGCCCGTGTCCGCGGCGTGGTCGTGTCTCTCCCTCCCCGCGGCGTCTCCTGCCGTCGCCTCCTGTCAACGCGCCCGCCCCATGCAGCCTCGCGCGGCCTGGGGCGAATCCTCTGGGCCCGATTTGGGGTTCCCCGACTCGACCCTAGGATGCCCGGGCCGCCGAGAGGGCCTCCCGGAGAGCCTTTCGGTCCGCGGGGGGCTTGGGGAACTCCGGGGTCTCGGCCATCTGGATGGCCTCCGACGGGCACCCCGTGGCGCACACCCCGCAGCCGAAGCAGCGGTCCGGGTCGACCGAGGGAAGATCGCCGGACAGGGTGAGGGCCCGGGCCGGGCAGCGCTCCACGCAGGTCCCGCAGGCCACGCAACGATCGACATCGAACTCGGGCCGAAACCCGGAATAGAGCACGCGACCTGGCTTGGGCTGCCCCAGCGCAGTCCGGAGGATGACGCAGTGGCAGGGGCAGCAGTTGCACAGGAAGTCGATCTCCTGCATGTTCACACTGGCGTGAACCAGACCTGCCTCGGCCGCGCGCCTCACGGTCTCTCGGGCCTCGGCCTTGGTCACCCGGCGGCCGAAACCGCGCTCGATGGTGTACTGGGCCGCGGGGCCGAACTGCATGCATACATCGTTGGGTTTGCCGCAGGCCTCGGACGGCTCCACCAGTTCTCCCTCGTGGCGGCAGAAGCAGGTGCTCACCGCGATGGGATCGTACTTCTCGATGTATGCCGAGACCTGATCGTAGGTGTTGACCCGGGAGTCGGCGCGAATCGTCTTCTCCACGGGGATGCTCCGGAACGTGGGGAAGGCGATGGGCTGAGGCCCCGTGGTCCGATCAACGGCTTCCTTGTATGAATGGATCAGCCGGGCCAGGCGCCGGTCGCGATCCGTGCTCGTCCCCTTCATGAACTGAAACTCGAAGATCCCGGGGACAAAGGGGATTGCGACGTAGAGTCGCTGGTCGCCCGCGCCGAGGGTGCTGCAGAGACCCTTGTCGGCCATGGCCTCCAGGACCGGGGAGACCTGGGCCTCGGGCCTTCCCATGGCCTGTGCGACGGCGGATGCCGCGGAGGGCTTGCGGGGCATGGCCGCAGCCACATCGGCCTCCTCGGGGGTGAAGAGTTCCCGCGCCAGGTCGTAGAACTCCGGGATGTCCATGCCCGGATAGCGACCGCCCCGCTGGGTCATGGCCGTACAAAGCCTCCTGTACACGTCCTCGCTCATGGATCATTCCTCCTCGCCTCACAAGTCGCCCGGTTCCTCCGGGTCAGGTTGCACCAAAGTGCCGCATGATCTCCCAATCATTCACTCAACGGGGGGATGGGCCCAGGGGGAAGCGCCCCCGCTCCTTGCCCATGCGAAAGGCCTGTTCCCGGAAATCCATGGGGAAATCCTGCTCCTGCGGACGGCGGACCAGGCCCAGGGACTGGGTGGGGCACTTGTGGGCGCAAACGCCGCAGCCGATGCAGCGTCCAGGGTCCAGGGCGATGGCCATGCCCTTCTTGTTGGTGGCCTCGCCATGGGGTTCAAGGCGCAGGGCCTTCATGGGACAGCGCTCCCCACACAGCCCGCAGGCCTTGCAGGTTCGTGGGTTGACCTCCACGATGTAGTTGGAAGGCTGGTGGCCGCGTAGACCCAGCTTGTTGGCCGATTCCAGAAAAAGGCAACAGCAGGAGCAGCAGTTGCAGATGGTGTCCATGCCGTGGCGGGTGTTGGAAATGCCGTGTACGAGCCCGGCCTCTGCCGCTGCCTCGAGGACCTCCAGGGTTTGCTGGCGACTGATCTGTTCGCCCATCCCGTTTCTGACCATGTACCGGGCCAGGCGTCCGAAATGCAGGCAGTTGAACGTCTCATGCTTGCAGGAAGGCGCGTCGGGGTCCACGTTCTTGCGGTGTCGACAGGGACAGTGGGAGGTGCAGAAGTATTCCTCCCGGTCCAGGACCTGAAGGAGGTCCTCGTGGGGAAGGACCCGTCGGGTATCCCTGACGGTCTTGTGCACCGGTATGGCCCGGAGCCCCATGGTGGGATGGGCGCCGAATTCCCTTCCGAATGCGTCGTAGAAGTAGCGGTTGGCCAGAGAGCCCAGCCGGGCGGTGGCCTCGTCCCGCTTGCCGGCCCAGAAGGGGCTCCGGTAGAAGTCGAACATGGAATCATTGAGGGCGTACAGGATTGTGCCCTTGGAGGGGTGCTGAAACACGAGCCCCTTGGCCGAGAGGGCATCCAGTTGCTTCGACAGCCCCTCCACCGGTCGGCCCAGCTTCTCGGCAAGGCGCTCTATGGGGTGGGGAAGAAACGGGATCTGGGCCATGAACTCGGCCTCCTGGGGCGTGCAGCGGGCCTCCAACAGGGGCCTCAACGCCTCTGATTCCGGGAGCCCGATGATCCAGCTGCGCAGATGGGCTATGAATCGGTCGTACGCGGCTTCCATGGGCGGGTCGTTCTCCTGCCAAGGATTTCAACGAAAATATGTATACAAACTATTGACCGCTCCCCCGGGGTTGAAGGTCGCGCAGCATCCGTTTGAGGAGCATTCTCTCTTCAATCCGCAATGGGGCCAGAATCTCCTCATTGGCCGCCTCCCGCTGAACCTGAAGGGAAGCCTTGACGTCCATGGCCTTCGGCGCCAGGCGAACGCGCACGATGCGTTTGTCCTCGGGGTCCGGCTCCTTGCGGATCCATCCCGCCTCGGACATTCGATCCAGCACCCCGGAGACCGTGGCGTTGTCCAGGATGAGGCGGCGGCCGATGTCGCCGGCCGAAAGGCCGTCCTCCTCCCACAGGACCTCCAGGATGAGGTGCTGGACCGGGGTCACACCGTATGGCTGGAGGCGTTTCTTGAAGTCGCCATACGCCCACTGATACGCCTTGGCCAGGAGATAGATGATGCAGTCATCGTGGAGGGCCATGGTCCGTCCTTAAGTAGTTCGCATACAAAATATCAGGGGGGCGACGTGGCCGTCAAGAACAAAACGACGGCCCCGTGCCCCCGGGCTTGGCGACTGAGCGATCAGCCTGTGGCAGATCCCACGAGGGGGATCCGCAGCCGGGCGGGTGCGGCGCGGCCGGGGACGGAAAGGATGGGACAGGGGACAGCTCCGGGCTTCGGGGGTAAAATGGCTCTCATGGGGGTTTCATGTTAAGTGGGGGCCCGCCGGGGCATGGGCCCGGCCCATGAAGATTGGGCAAGGGCTCCCATGGCCGGGCCGGGCGTTGGAGAAAGGGGGAGGCCATGGATCGCGGGGGGATCCTGTTGGCTGCGTTGGTTGGGTTTGCGGGTTTGGCGGCCGTTCTGTTCTGGGGGGGGCGTCCCGCCTCGTGCGGGGAACGGGAGAGGGAGCGAGAGGAGATGGTCCGCACCCAGATCGCCGGGCGGGGGGTCAGGGATGCTCGGGTGCTGGAGGCCATGCGGACGGTCCCCCGTCATCGCTTCGTGCCCCAGCGTCACGCCAAGGAGGCGTATGCGGATCACCCCCTGCCCATCGGGCACGATCAGACCATTTCTCAGCCGTACATCGTGGCCTACATGACCGAAGCACTGGGTCTTCGGGGTGACGAGCGGGTGCTGGAGATCGGCACGGGCTCCGGGTATCAGGCAGCGGTCCTGTCGGTGCTGGTCCGGGAGGTCTACAGCATGGAGATCCTCCGGCCCTTGGCCGAGGAGGCCAGCGAGCGGTTGACGCGGCTGGGCTACGACAACGTGACGGTGCTGTGCGGGGACGGTTATCTGGGTTGGCCGGACAAGGCCCCCTTCGACGCCATCATCGTCACCGCGGCCCCCCCCCAGGTGCCCCAGGCCCTGGTGGACCAGTTGAAGGTGGGGGGTCGGATGGTGGTGCCCGTGGGCAAGGGAGAGCAGGAACTGGTGCGCATCACCAGGACCGAGGAGGGTGTGAGCCGCGAGTCGCTCTTGCCCGTGCGCTTCGTTCCCATGGTGCCGGGGGGGGCAGGAGTCCGTGACGGCGGCCGGCCTCGCCCTTGACGGCCGCTGTGGGATGCTGTAAGAGAGAGGCGCTGGAGGGCGCCTTTGGATGGAGATGGCTTGAAACTTTTGGTGTTGGGCAGCGGCGACGCCTTTGGAAGCGGTGGGCGAAACTTCCCGGCCTATGCCCTGCTGAACGGGGCCAGGAGCATTCTGCTGGACTGCGGTCCCTCGGCCCTGCCGGCCCTGAAGGCCGCGGGCATGGACAGCTCCGGGCTGGGGACCATACTCGCCAGCCACCTCCACGGAGACCATGTGGGCGGCCTGCCCTTCTTCTTCCTGGAATACCAATTCCTCTCCCTCCGCAACGACCCCCTGTGCATCGTGGGGCCACCGGGTGTCCGGGCTCGTTGCGAGGAACTGCTTCGGGCGACGTACCCTGACCTTCTGGAGCGGCAGACGTGGCGCTTCTCGGTCCGGTACCGGGAGATGCCCCCACGCTCCTCGCTGACCATGGGGGACCTGAGCGTGGAGTCATTTCCCATGGCGCATGGCTCACTGCCCCACGCTTTGGGTTTCCGGATCCATTGGGGGGGTGCGACCATCGGTTACACCGGAGACACCCAGTGGAACCCGAGCGTCGCGGAACTCGCTCGTGGGTGCGATCTGCTGCTTTGCGAATGCTTTTTCTTCAACGGCGACCATCACGCCCACATCCGGTACGTGGATCTCATGGCCCATCGAGGGGAGATCGGCGCCAAACGAATCCTCCTGATTCACCCCGGTCCGGAGATGTTGGAGCGGATCGACCGGCTGGAACTGGAGGTGGCCCAAGACGGCATGGTGCTGGAGCTCACTCCCTGACCCACTCCTGGGTTTGGGTGGGGCTTCCCGCCGGCCGGACGGGGCGAAGGGACCAGTTGGAGGGGCGCCCCGCCGAAGGGGGAACATCCTCGAGTTGCTCCAGGACCCTGAGGACATAGCGGGAGTTGGCGGTTTCAAACC
This sequence comes from uncultured Desulfarculaceae bacterium, assembly GCA_964514105.1. GTDB lineage: Bacteria > Desulfobacterota > Desulfocorpusculales > Desulfocorpusculum > Desulfocorpusculum > CAZEPJ01. Next base: position 15,665 of record CAZEPJ010000066.1, read on the forward strand.
CATCGGACTGGACCCGCACCACCCTGGATGATCGAAAGATGCTGCCGCTTTCCATGAAGAGGCAGTACCGCTCCCCCACGGTGGGCGCAACGAGCTCCCATCCCTCTCTGGCGCTTCCCAAGGCCACGTGGGGGTGTTCGCCTCCTTGAGTCCTCTCGATGCTGACCTTCCGGGCCATGTTCGCCTCCCCGCGGCCGGGGTCTGTCCCGCGGCCGCGCATGATTTGAACTGCGCTCAAGCCAATACCGTGCCAGGGTTTCCGCCGGGAACCCGTTCGGGGCGGGGTTGGGCGCCTCAGGCCCGTGCGGCCCGCATGTGGCGGCCTGTGTGGTGCGTCCCCACGGCCGGGGATGATCCCAAAAGGTCTCCGGCCATGCCAGTTTTGTCCACCCGGGGCAGATCCCCCGGAAGGTTTCGGACCTGTGCCGGGCGGGCCTGGGGGCCCTTGACATCCCGAGGGGGGATGGAATATATGCTCTCCCAGTAGCCGTCCGCGTGTCCGATTTGCAGATCCAGATCCGACTTCGAAAACATGGACAGTACACCCAGGAGGAGGCGCCATGGGGCTCTATGACATCACAATCCAGGATGTGGTGCGGAAGAACGCCGTGGCCCGGGGAGATAGGGTGGCCGTGGTCTGCGGGGAGGTGCGGGTGACCTTCCGGCAGTTCGCCCAGGAGGCCGATCGCCTGGCCGCGGGGCTGGCGGCATTGGGGGTGGGCAAGGGGGACCGCATCGCCGTCGTGGCGTACAACTGCCATGATTTTCTCCTGCTTTACGGCGCCGTGGCGCGTCTGGGGGCCATCATGCTGCCCATCAACTGGCGGCTGAAGCCCGAGGAGATCCAGGTGATCCTGGAGGACTGCACCCCCAAGTTGGCAGTGGCCAGCCCCGACCACGCCCAGATGGTGGGGGCGCTTTGCGATGGGTGCGGCTCTGTCCTGCATCGGCTCCTGATCGGGGAGGAGGGGTCACAGGCGGGGTTTCAACCCCTCAGGGCGGTCATGGCTCCGGCGGGTCTGCCCGGCGAGGCGGACGTCAGGGCGGGAGACCCCTTCCTCATCATCCACACGGCCGCGGTGGAGGGAAGACCGCGGGGCGCCGTGCTCACCCATGGAAACCTGGTCGCCGCGAATATCCAGGCCATGGCGGTGATGGGTATGGGGGAGGACTCCGTGCATCTGAACCTCCTGCCCCTGTTTCATATCGCGGGACTGGGCATGGCCATGCAGGTGATGCAGGCCGGGGGAAAGAACGTCATCATGCGGCGATATGATGCCCAGGAGGCGGTGGGCTGGATCGAGAAGGAAGGGGTCACGGCCATCGGCACGTTTCCCCCCATGCTCTCCATGCTGCTGGATCAGGCCCAGGCCGCCGGCAAGCGCCTCTCGAGCCTGCGCATCGTGGGCGGACTGGACCATCCGGACACCATGCGGCGTTGCCAGGAAATGACCGGGGCCCGGTTCTGGATCGGGTTCGGGCAGACCGAGACCTCGGGGTTTTGCACCATCTGTCCCCTGGACGAGCGGCCGGGGTCCGCCGGCAAGGAGGGGCCGTTGGTCCGGGTGCGCCTGGTCGACGAGTACGACCGGGAGGTGCCGGTGGGGCAGCCCGGGGAGATCACCGTGCGGGGGCCGCTGGTCTTCCATGGATACTGGAACCTGGAGAAGGAGACCGCATATACCTTCCGGGACGGATGGCATCATACGGGGGATATCGGTCGGATGGACGACGGCGGGTATCTCTGGTACGTCAAGCGCAAGGCGGAGAAGGAGCTTATCAAGCCGGGGGGGGAGAACGTGTACCCGGCTGAGGTGGAGAAGGCCCTGCTGGAGCACCCCGAGGTGGCCGAGGCCTGCGTGTTCGGCATACCGGACAAGGAATGGGGCGAGGCCATCAAAGCCGTCTGCGTCCGCCGGCAGGGAAGCACCCTGGAGCCCAGGGCCCTCATTGATTTCGTGGCCTCCCGCATCGCCAGGTACAAGAAGCCCAAGGTAGTGACCTTTGTGTCGGAGCTTCCCCGGACCCAGGATGGTTCCGTGGACCGGGAAAAGCTCAAAGGAGAGCACGGCGCGGGGTGAGAGGGAGTCAGGGGGGGCACCCGGAGAGGTCAGAATCCAGAGCGCAGCATGCGGGATCCGGATGGGGGAACGCACATGGGGCCTGGGGTCCGCCTCCCAGCGGCTGCTTGCCGCCGGCCGGCGTCTACCTGTCCCCGGCAGTCACACCTCGGGAGATGCGCCGGGCGTTGGTCAGGATCTCTTCCTCGTCCAGGGTGAGGAGCCTGCGGTCCGCCATGAGCGGGGTGCCCCCGACCCATACCGAGTGAACATCCCCTCCGGAGGCGGCGTAGACCAACTGGGAAACGGGGTGGTACAGGGGCTGGAGCGCGGGGGAATCCGCGTCCAGGAGGATCAAGTCCGCCTGAAACCCGGGCTCCAGGAGCCCCACGTCGTCCCAGCCCAGGAGCCGGGCCCCGCCCCGCGTGGCCAGGTGCAGGACGGTTGCCGCGTCCAGGGCCGTGGGGTCGCCCCGATGCACCTTGTGGAGTTTGGCCGTCAGGTCCATCTCACCGAAGAGATCCAGGTCGTTGTTGGAGGCCGGCCCGTCGGTGCCCAATCCCACGGTCACGCCCAGCTCGAGCATGCGGGGGAGCGGGGCGATGCCCGAGGCCAACTTCATGTTGCTCTCGGTGCATACCGCCAATCCAGCCCCACGCCGGGCCACGATCTCCATTTCGGGGTCCGTGAGCCAGACCCCATGAACCAGGACCGTGGCCGGATCCAGGATCCCCAATGCATCGAGATGCCCGACGGGCGTCGCCCCGTGGCGGGTGCGGATCTCTTCCACCTCCCAGCGCGTCTCGGCCACGTGGGTGAAAAAGGGGACGCCGTGGACCCGGCATGCCTCCTTGGCCCGGATCAGGGTCCCGGGGGAGCACGTGTAGGGGGAGTGGCAGAAGACCCCCGGCCGGACCGGCTCCTCTCCCCAGGCACGGTTGACGAAGGCGATGGCCTGCTCCACGTTGAAGGCGGGGTCCGGACAGCCGGGCACCGGGAAGTCTACCACCCCCTGGGCCAGCACCGCCCGCATGCCCGATGACTTGACGGCATCCAGGGCCGAGTCCTCGAAGAAATAGGCGTTGGCCAGGGCGGTGGTGCCGCTGCGGATCATCTCGGCGCAGGCCAGCAACGTCCCCCAGTACACGAAGGCCTCGTCCACCACGCGGGCCTCGATGGGGAAGATGTGTCCCTCCAGCCATTCCCTGAGGGGGAGGTCATCGGCCAACCCCCGCAGCAGGGCCATGGCCGCGTGGCTGTGGACATTGACCAGCCCCGGCAGGAGGATGCCCCCCCGGGCCTCCACCCGCTGGTCCGCCCGGGATATCCATCGGGACGGGGGCGCTCCCGAACCCAGCTCCCGGATCCGGTTTCCCTCCACCACCAGCCAGCCGGGATCGAGGACCCGGGGAGGGAGGGTGGGGTTGACCAGGACGGCGTCCGAGATCAGCGTGCAGCGCGGCATCACGACTCCCCCGTGACCGGGGTCCCGGCCACAAGGCCTCGGATCTCCCGGGAGATACCCCGGACCGCCTCGACGGCGCGCGGCAGGGAAAGGCTCCGCAGGACGCCGTCTTCCACCACCACCTCTCCGCCCACCAACACGGTGCGGACGTCCGCTGCACGCGCCGCGTACACCATGTGGGAAAAGATGTTGTACAGGGGGGTCAGGTGGGGGCGGCGCAAGTCCACGAGGACCATGTCCGCTTTCTTCCCCGGCTCCAGCGAGCCCACCAGTCCTCCCAGACCCAGGGCCTCGGCTCCCAGGGATGTGGCCATGCGCAGAACCGTGGCGGCATCCATGACCGTCGGATCCCCTCCAAAGACTTTCTGGAGCTTGGCCGCCGTGTCCATCTCTCTGAGCAGATCCAGGTTGTTGTTGGAGGCGCAGCCGTCGGTGCCCAATCCCACGGCCATGCCCAGCTGGAGCATGCGCGGGACCGGGGCCACCCCCGAGGCGAGCTTCATGTTGCTCTCCGGGTTATGGATCACGCCGACTCGCCGCTGCCGGAGGATCGCCATGTCCTGTTCGTCCACCCAGACCACGTGATGGGCGATGGTCGGGCCGTCCAGTACGCCCAAGCGCTCGAGATGGCGGACGGGCGTGACGCCGTACTGGGCCTGCACACGCTCCACCTCGTCCCGGGTCTCGGACAGGTGGATGGCCAAAGGGACACCCCATCGGTCCGCCGTCTCCCGAGCCCGCCGGAGCAGCTGCGGCGAGCAGGTGAAGACCGCGTGGGGTTCCACGGCGATTTGCACCAGGGGATCCCCCCGCCAGCGATCAATGAGATCCTCCGTGTAACGCAGGCCCGCCTCCCAGGGGCCGTAGTTGGGAGAGGGGAAGTCGTACAGGACCTCCCCCACCATCGCCCTGATTCCGGCCTCCTTGGCGGCCCTGGCCACCTCCTCCTCGAAGAGGTACATGTCGCAGAAGGTGGTCGTCCCGCCCAGGAGCATCTCGGCGCAGGCCAGCCGCGCCCCCCAGCGCACCCACTCGGCCCGGAGGTGGGCCTCCACGGGGAAGATGTACCCCTCCAGCCAGGCCATGAGGGGGAGATCGTCGGCCAGTCCGCGGAAGAGGGTCATGGCTGCGTGGGTGTGGCCGTTGACAAACCCCGGCGTCACCGCGCACCCCTCGGCCTCCACGGTCCTGCACGGGGCGAAGCGGGCGTCAAACTCCTTCCAGGTCCCCACGGCCACGATGGAGTCCCCCGCCACGGCCACCGATCCCTCCGGGATGACCTCCAGGCCGGGGTTCATGGTGACCACGAGTCCCTTGCGGACGAGCAGGTCGATCGCCTCCATGCCGTCTCCTCGTGCCTCGGGAAATCAGGGCGGGAAGGTGCCCGCGGCGATCCGCTCCAGGACCCCAGCCAGGAGGGCCATGAGCCTGGGGCCCGCCGCCCGGGACGCCGCGAGGATCTCGTCTACCAGGATGGGGGCCATGGCATCCGGGCGATTGACGTTGGAGATGACCGAAAGCCCCAGGACCCGCATGTCCACGGATCGGGCCACGATGACCTCCGAGGTGGTGGACATGCCCACGGCGTCTGCCCCGGCGGCCCGCAGGAGGCGCGTCTCGGCAGGGGTCTCCAGGCTCGGCCCCGGCACCCCCACGTACACGCCCTTCTTCAACGAAAGGCCTTGTCCCAGGGCCACGGCCTCCGCCAGGGCCAGGAGGGTCGGGTCGTATGCCCGGGAGAGGTCGGGAAAGCGGTTGCCCAGGCGGTCATCCTGCATGCCCCGCAGCGGGTTCTCGGGGATGAGGTGGATCTGATCGGCGATGACCATAATGTCCCCCGGGGAGAAAAACGGATTCAACCCCCCCGCCGCGTTGGTGACCACGAGGATGCGGACCCCCAGGGCATGCAGGACCCGAATGGGGAAGGTGATCTCCCGGGTGGAATAGCCCTCGTAGTAGTGAAACCGACCCTGGAGAACGGTCACCGGGCATCCGCCCATACGCCCCAGCAGCAGGTTGCCGTCGTGTCCGGGGGCCGTGGATCGGGGAAAACCCGGAATCTGGGCGTACGGAATCTCCTCGGCCCCCTCCAGTGCCTTCTCCACGGCGCCCAAACCCGAGCCCAGGATCACTCCAACCCGGGGGCGCTGGGCCATGCGCGGGCCCAGATACGCCGCGGCCTCTTCCAATCCCTGCACCAGTTCCTCCATGGCCGCCCCGACCGGTCAAGCGAGACCCAGGCAGGGTACGGAATCCCGGGCCCTTCTGTCAAGGAGGTCTGGGGCATGCACGCAGGGTCGGCCCCTTGCTTTTGTGCTATAGTGGGCCTGCGCCCGGGCGCCATGGCGCCGGGCCGGACGGAGAGATGCCCGAGCAGATCGCCGCAAAGCCGTCGTCCCTCCTCCATCGCTACCGGGAATCCCGGGACGTCAAGGGACTGCTTACCCTCATCCGGGGGTCCGTCCAATTGCGGGTCCAGCAAGAGGCCCTGAGGGCCCTGGCGGCGGTGGGGACCCCGGATGCCCTGGAAGGAATCGGGGAGGTTGTGGAGGCCGGCCCTTCGGAACTGGGGGAGCTGGCGATCCGAGCTCTCATGCGCATCCCCGTCGGTGAGGCCGTGGTGGCGCTCTCCCGCGGGCTCTCGGCCGGGGATCCATCTTGGCGCCTCTGGGTCCTCAAGAACCTCGCCCAGAGGCCGGAGCCCGAAGCCGTGGTGCTGGTCCTGGATGCGACGCGCGACCCCGAGGCTCGTGTGAGACGGGCCGCCGCCGGGTTCCTCGAACTGGTGGCCTTGGACCGGCGCCGCATGGAGGCGTTGGACAAGGCCACCAGGGCGGAAGTGGAGGAGGCCGTAGCCAAGCTCCTGGACGCCCGAGAGAGCCTGTCCGCGCGGATGGAGCGCTACCGGGAGCAGGGCGATGTGGGGAAACTTGAGCCGCTTCTGGAGGAAGGAATCGCCCCTCCGGTCCGCAAGAGGGCGCTGAGATACCTCACTGAGATGGGCAGGGCTGAGGCGCTGACCCTGGTGGGTAAGGTCGTCGCCGGTCGAGACCGGGAAATGGCCGAAACCGCGCTGCGCCTCCTGAGCGGACGGAGAGGGAAGGAGGCGGTGGGGGCCATGGCCATGGGTCTGCAGTCCTGGGATCCGGCCTTCAGGCGATTTGTTCTGCAGCTGCTCGGCGCCAGGCCAGAGGTCGAGGCGCTGCGCTGGGTGTGGGAGGCCACGCGGGATCCCGACGGGCGGATCGCCGCCGCCGCCCGCAGCCTGGTGAGGACGCTGGGCCAGGACGGTGAGCGTCTGGGCTCCCTGGACGGCCAGGTCATCGACGCGATCCTGCCACTGCTCCACCCTTCCCAAGTCCGGCGCTTCCTGGGGAGGGGGGCGCCCGATGCGCTCAGGCTGGCCGCGATCCGTTGGCTGGGAGGAAGGAAGGGTGAGGACGTGACGGCCCTGCTCGTGGACTGTTGCCTCAGGGGGAGTGAGCTGTTCCGGCGCGCGGCCCTGGACGCCCTCGAGTCCCGGGAGACCCTCGCCGGGAGGGATCTGGCCTGCCTGCTCAGCGCCCCGGACCCCATGGTCCGTCAGCGTACGGCCGCCCTCCTTGCCCGGCACGCCCCGCAAGAAGCCGCAGAGGCCTTGAAGATTCTGTTGGGAGATCCCGAGGGGGGCGTCAGACTCGCGGCCCTGAGGGCCCTGGCCGCGCTGGACGCACTGGGGCCGGAGACCACCTCGGCGGTGGCCGCCCTGGTAACGGATGGGCTGGCGGCGGTACGCAGGGAAGCGGTGGGTTTCCTGGCCCGGCGGGAGGAACCTGCCGCATCTGCGGCCCTGACGGTGGCCGGCGGGGATCCCGACGAGGGCGTTGCCCGTGCCGCCCTGTACGCGCTGGCGGCGCGCCAGATCTGGGAGCCGGCCCTGGCCGGACGCTTCGTGGCGGTAGTGCGCAGCGAGGTCGAACGGCCCAGGCTTTCGGTGCAGGAGGCCGATGGACTGTGTGCCGTGCTGCGACTCATGGGGCGGGCGGGCGGCCCGGAGGCGCGTGAGGCCCTGGTCAAGGCGGGCCGATCCTTGAGCGTCCGGATCCGCCGCACCGCCATGGAGGCCCTGCAGGCGCTCCCAGAGGCCCTGCGACGGGAGGCGCTGGCCGAGCTCCAGGACACGGTGGACAAGGACATCCTGCGGCGGGTGGCCCTGGAGCTGGGGGAGGCCCGGGATCCCCGGGGGATGCTGCCCCTGATGCGGGCCGTGGAGGAGTGCGGGGGCAGGGTGGGCAGGCGGTGTCTGGAGCTCCTGCGGGAGCACGACGTGCTCCAGGATCTGGGCTTCCTCCTGCAGGCCATACGGACAAGATGGCCGTCGGTCAAGAAGTTCGCCGCGCGGGAGATGGAAAAGCTGCGGTCCCCAGAATTTGTGGACCCGCTGCTCAGGGTCCTGGATGATGAGGACCTGGAGGTGCGCATGGCCGCCGCCCAGGCCCTGAGGAAGTTCCTGGACGTGGAGCGCGTGGCCCGCCGCCTGGTGGAGGTCATCGGGTACGGAGACATCTCCTTGCGGCAGGTGGTCATCGAGGCCATCGGGGAGGCGAGCCTCGAGGGGACCCGACTGGCTGCGGCTGTGGATCCGCTCATTCGGGCCCTCGGGAACCGCTTTCTTCGAAAGAAGGCCGAGGTCACCCTCAGGAGGATGGGGGACCGCCGGGGGCTCCTGGCCATCAAGCGTCGCAAGATCCGCGATGAGATGATTCCAAGGCGGCGAATCCCGGGGCAGATGGGGCAATCCCCGGGGGCGGAGAATCAAGGATCCCAGGCTCCCCCGCGGCTCCGGTACGATTGAGCCCAGGCGCTCTTTTTCCTTGGGGGGGGTCGAATCCGCGAGGATCCGGGAGCGACTCGGGCCCCTCGTCGGGGGAAAGGATGGGTTGGGTGGGCGTGCGAGGGGC
>CAZEPJ010000067.1:0-9316 GCA_964514105.1 uncultured Desulfarculaceae bacterium
TATCTCCGCCTGAAGATCCCGGAGTTCATCTCTTGGCAGGGCATCCAATGCTGGTTATCATAGCTATCATTACCAACGTTTGAAGGATGATTTTCATGCGGACGGTACAGATGGCCCTGGATGACGATCTCGTCGAATCTGTGGACAGGATCTTCTAGGATCTCAGGACGACCCGCTCTTCCTTCACGCGGGATGCCCTGCGTGAGGTCCTCGAACGGCGGGGCATGACTCAGCTTGAGCAGAAACATAGAACAGGCTACCCGTTGCGCCCCGTACAGAAAAACGAGTTCGCCGCTTGGGAGAAAGAGCAGGATTGGGAGGCAGAATGAAACGGGGTGACGTTCGGTAGTACACGTTCAGATCACGTGACAAGAAGCGTCCGGTTCTAGCTTTGACCCGAGATTCGATACTTGAATACCTCTGATAAGTCGCTGTAGCGCCGATCACGTCGAGCATTCGAGATATTCCGAGCGAGGTAGTTCTGACGACAGACGACGGCATGCCAAAGGATTGCGCGGTCAATTTCGACCACATGCAGACGGTATCACACGGTAGAATTGGCGCTTTGATCACCAGACTGGCCCCAGCCAAGTTGGAATAGATACGAAGTGCCATTCTCCTTGCTCTTGATCTTTGAACCTAGCCCGGATTATTCGTTAAATTGTGCCCGGCCGGGCGCTGGACGGAGGCGCGCCATGTTCCCATGGCTTTCAGCAACGGGAGGGGAATTGCCGGGCCGGCGGTTCAGTTGAACGCGGCCCTGCGCCCGACCAAAGGTCGCTGCGCTCCACCGCCTCCGGATAGTACGGCGTGGGGCCGCTTGCTCCGGGAGATCGGAGGGCAAAGATGAACGGACAAGTGCCGGGGGTTGACGTGACGGCATTCACAATGGGCAGCGCCGGCGATCTGGATGCAGTTGCACGACTTCTCGCGGCAGAAGGCCTGCCGCATCAGGATATCGCCGAACACATCCGCCACTTTGTTTTGGCCCGGGACCACGGGTATCTGATTGGGACCGCCGGCGTGCAGTTGTGCGGACGCGACGGCCTTCTGCGCTCGGTATGCGTGAGCGCGGGGCACAGAAACCGCGGCCTCGGGCGCAACCTGTGCCGTCAGGTGGTCGCGTACTCCAAGAACGCCGGTCTCACACGGCTGTTCCTTCTGACCACTTCCGCCGCGGGCTTCTTCGAGCGCATGGGGTTCTCCGCATGTTCGCGGGAGGTGGTCCCGTCGGGAGTGCTGCATACGGCTGAGTTCACATCCTTGTGCCCCGCAACCGCTGTGTGCATGGTAATGCGGCTGTAGGATACATGGGACATCTATGAACGGATGCCTTTCGGAGTGGGGCGATCAGCTCCCAAGCCAAGCGTGCCGACCCGGCCCATGCTGGCAAGGGCGGCCCACCTGCGGGCGTCCCGGGAGCCCTTGCGGGCGGCGGCGTCTTTCTCGCTCCAATGGCTGGTTCAGCCCTCGGAACCCCCAGGTTCAAGGCCTCGGGGCCGTGGCTGGGCCATGGAAGGGTCACAACCCGTGAGAATAGAGAGCCTCGATCACCTGGTTCTGACCGTCCAGGACGTCGAGACCACTGCGTCCTTCTATGCAAGGGTCCTGGGCATGGACATCATCGCTTTCGGACACGGACGAAAAGCCCTGTCCTTCGGCGCCCAGAAGATCAACCTTCATCCGCACGGACAGGAGTTCGAACCCAAAGCCAAGAGGCCGACGCCAGGCTCTGCGGATCTATGCTTTGTTGCGTCCGTTCCCATTGCCGACGTCACCGCCCACCTGGCAGCCTGCGGTGTTGCCGTGCTGGAGGGACCGGTCAGGAGGACCGGCGCAAGGGGCCCGATCGTCTCGGTGTATTTCCGCGACCCGGACATGAATCTCATTGAAGTGTCCAGCTATGAAGAGGCCTGACCGCGCGATCCACCCGACCGGGGCGGGACCGCGCGGCCGTCCGTGGGCTCAGGCCTCCTTGTGCGACCCGGCCGCAGATCGAGCGCCAAGACCGGCACGGGCCGGGATGGCCCAGGGCAGCCTCGGGCGGGACGGAGCCGCCGAGCGGTCATCGCCCCCCCGGCAGGGCGCGGGCGCCGAGTCCCCGGTTGGATGAACGGTGCCTGCATGATGAGATCCGAGCGGAAAGCGACGGAGATGTCTGGATGACGGTCCTCGCCCCTGCCATGGGCGGGTCTCTCTTTGGGGTCGGGAGGCGCCTTGCTGGCAGCTTGGCGCCCTTTCGACGTCGCGAAGGGCAGGGACGGTGACATGAAAGGCGGTATGCGAATGTCCAACCAGAGCGCATGGGAGCGGTTCTTCGACGACCACGCACCCATCTATGAGGAAAACGTGTTCACCAAGAACACGGTTTGCGAGGTGGACTTCCTTCTCGAGGAACTGGGGCTCTCGCCCGGCGCCTCGATTCTCGACGTGGGCTGCGGCACGGGTCGCCATGCCATCGAATTGGCAAGGCGGGGCTACGCGGTGACGGGCCTGGATCTCTCCTCGGAGATGCTCGCCAGGGCCAGGGCCGCCGCCGCGGCTGCGGGCGTTGGCGTGGAATGGGTCCGCTGCGACGCCGCCCGGTTCTCCTTCCCGGAGAGGTACGACGCGGCCATCTGCCTGTGCGAGGGTGCGTTCGGCCTTCTGGGCCGGGATGATGATCCCGTTGATCAGCCCCTGTCCATACTGGTCAATGTCTCCAGAAGCCTCAAGCCCCGGGCGAAGGCCCTTTTCACCGTTCTCAACGGTTCGGCCATGGTTCGGAGGCATGAGAACCGGGACGTGACCGAGGGCCGCTTCGACCCCATCACCATGGTCCGGTCCTCGGAGCTCGCACCTCGGGAGGGGATGCCGGCGGTGGCCCTGCGGGAGCGGGCCTTCATGCCGACGGAGCTCGTGCTGCTCTTCCGCGCGGCGGGAATGGCCGTGCTTCACCTGTGGGGAGGCACTGCCGGGAGTTGGGGCCGGAGGCCTCTGGATCTGGACGAGATCGAGATCATGGTCGTGGCCTGCAGGACCACCGAACCATGGCCCCTCGAACGGATGCAGGACTCGCTGAAGGACAAGGGATGCACAGGATGAAAGCCGCACTGGGAGTGCCCCTGGAGGCAGCGCAGGCCCGGACGCAGGGGCAGGAGCTGAAGCGGTTGAGCCTCGACGATGGGGCTCTTGTGCGCCCCGGGATCGAGCCGGATGCCAAGGTCAAGGCCGGGGGGACCGGCTCCCCGAAGATCGCGACCCTGTGGCCCACCACCGTATGTCTGGGAAAGGCGGTGGGGCCGGGGATCGAGAGCGCCAAGCTGGTGAACGCGGCCAGGGTGGGATCGGAGCTGGACGGGACAGCGTTCCTGGAGATGTGGACGCACGTCGGAGGCGGACAGTTCTTCTCCCGGGGGGATGAACGACGTGGTCGAAGCAAGGTCCGAATGGAAGACGATCCGGACCCCGTTTCTGTTTCAGAAGGGACAGAAGCCCGAGAAGATCACGCTCAAGCTGGGGGTCAACGGCCGGGGAACGGTCTGGATCGACGACACCGTGCCCTCCCGGGAGCCCCGGCCGCAGCCATAAAGAGCCTGCCCCGGACCTCGCGGGGGGATGAATCCAGGAGGATCGGATGACGCTGTTTGACAGGACACCCAAGGACACCGCCCAATTCGTCATGGGGAACCAGGCCATCGCCCGGGGGGCCCTGGAGGCGGGCGTCCAGTTTGCCGCCGGGTACCCCGGGACGCCCTCGTCCGAGATCGTGCAGACGCTCAGCGAGGCCGCCAAGACCCTCAACCTCCACGCGGAATGGTCCACGAACGAGAAGGTCGGGGCCGAAGCCGCTGCGGCCGCGGCCTTCGCCGGGCTGAGATCCCTCGTGGCCATGAAGAACGCGGGGCTCAGCGTGGCCCTGGACTTCCTGACCCATCTCAGCTACACCGGCCTGGGAGAGGGCGGTGGGGCCATGCTCGCCGTGGTGTGCGACGACCCCAGCGCCCACTCCAGCGGCGATGAGACCGACTCCCGGTGGCTCGCCCCCTTCGCCTCGGCGCCCCTGGTGGAGGCGAGCAGCGTCCAGGAGGCCAAAGATCTCACCCGGTGGGCCTTTGACGTCTCCCAGGAGTTCAGGTGCTTCGTCCTCCTCCGGGGCTATACGCGGCTGTGCCATGCCAGCGGCACGGTGGCCATGGCCGAGCTGCCGGACTTGCACCGAACGGCCAGATCGGACACCGCCGTCGCCATCAATCCCTACCTGGGGCTTCCCCATCACGAGGCCGTCCTGGAGAAGCTGGAGCGCGTGCGCGAGCGCTTCGAGAGCAGCCCCTTCAATCGGTACGAGGGGCCGGACAGACCGGAGCTGATCATCGTCTGCGGGGGGAGCGGGAGGCCATGCTCCGTCGAGGCAGTGGACGCCCTGGGCCTGCACCACCGGGTGGGCCTGCTCAAGCTGGGGACCCTCTGGCCGCTGCCCAGGCGGTTCGTCAGAGGCCATCTGGGCGGCACGAGCGCCGTCCTTTTCGCGGAGGAGGTCGATCCCTTCCTGGAGCACCATGTCAAGTTGATGCTGGCCGACGACCCGATCCCGGGCCTGCGCACCTTCGGCAAGGGATCCGGCCACATTCCGGCGTCCGGCGAGATCACCCCGGACCGGGTCATCGCCGCCCTGTGCCGGATCTTCGGCCTGGAATACGCCCCCCGGGGGCGCGGCTATGAGGAGGCGCTCTCGGCCTCGGCCGGCCCCCTCATGATCAGCCGGGGACTCACCTGGTGTCCCGGCTGCCCGCATCGGGCCAGCTTCTGGGCGCTGGACAAGGCCATCAAGGCGGACGGCCGAGACGCCTACGTCACCGGCGACATCGGGTGTTACACCCTGGACGTGTTCCCCGAGGGCAAGGCGCAGATGAAGATCCTTCACGCCATGGGATCCGGGACCGGGCTGGCCGCGGGCTTCGGGCAGCTGGGCCGCTTCGGGTACACCCAGCCGGTCATCAATGTCTGCGGGGACTCGACGTTCTTCCATGCAGCGATCCCGGCCCTCATCAGTGCGGTCCACAATCGATCGGACATGACGGTGGTGATCCTCGACAACGCGGCAACGGCCATGACGGGCTTTCAATCCCACCCGGGAACCGGATTCAATGCCGTTGGCGAGCCTGCGGAAAGGATCGACGTGGAGAGGCTGTGCCGGGCACTGGGCTGCAACGTGACCATTGGCGATCCCTTCGACATCCAGGGGACGGTGAAGGCGCTCCGTCGCCTTCTCAAGGAGAAAGGCGTCAAGGTCCTGGTGCTGAGGCGACGGTGCGAGATCGCCAGGATGAAGCGGGACCAGGGAAGGCCGTTCGCCGTGCACGTCGATGTGGGCCGGTGCAAGGGCGCAGGGTGCGGGATCTGCTCCAGCCGGTTTCGATGCCCGGCGATCTCGGAAGACCCCGCCACGGGAATGGCCCGCATCAGGGAGGACGCCTGCTGCGGCTGCGGCGTCTGTGCGGATATCTGCCCGTTCCACGCCATCGTCCGGGAGGCCAACGCGTCATGACAGATCGACCCGATCCGATGAACATGGTCATTTGCGGCGTGGGCGGACAGGGGAACATCCTCCTGTCCAGGATGATCGGAAGGATCCTCATTCGGAAAGGGTACCGCGTCGGCATCGGCGAGACCTTCGGCGCCGCCCAGCGGGGCGGTTCCGTGTTCAGCACGCTGCGGATTTCGCCGGAGAAAGACCACGGGCCGCTGATCCCCGAGGGCAAGGCGCACGTCATCATGAGCCTGGAGCCCCTCGAGGCCCTCCGGATGATGGCCCTGTTCGGCAATCCCGATGTGGTGTCCCTTTTCAACACGCAACCCGTGTACCCCGTGGGCGTCCTGGCCAGACGGTTCGACTATCCGGCCGTCGAGGACCTCAAGGCGGCCATCGGGAAGCTGTCCCGACGGTCCTGGTCCCTCAACGCCACGCAGTTGGCCATGGAGCTCAAGGCCCCCATCGTGGCCAACATCATCATGCTGGGCGCCCTGGCCGCCAGCATGGCCATTCCAGTGGACCTGGAGGACGTCCGCACCGAGATCGGGAACAGCTTCCCCCCGGACAAGGTGGAGCTCAATCTTCAGGCGGTGGACCTGGGGCGACGGGCCATCGCCAAGGGATAGCAGAATGGGCGCCCCGCGCGCCTGCGGCCCGGCGTGTCGGGCCGTGGGGCAGATCCCGGGCGCCACAGGAGGGCCCGAGGATTGACAGGGGTCCGCCGGTTCCCTACAGTGGAGCCCTGCCCCATGCCAGCAACGGGCCATGACATGAGGGACCTCAGGGGGAAGGACATGGACATCAACCTCAAGGACAGGGTCGCGGTCATCACGGGCGCCACCGCGGGCATCGGCCTGGCCGCCGCCGAGCTCTTTGCCCGGGAAGGGGCCGAGGTGGCCATCTGCAGCAGAAAGGCCGCCAGTGTGGAGCAGACCGTGCGGTATCTCGAGGAGCGGGGGCTGAGGGTCTACGGGGAAGCCCTGGACGTCTCGCACCGATCCGCCCTGGAGGCATTTGCGGACCGGGTCGAGAAGCGCTTCGGGGGCATCGACGTGTGGGTGAGCAATGCCGGCATCTTCGTCCAGAAGAAGATCATCGATACCTCGGAGGATCTCTGGCAAAGCGTGCTGGACATCAACTTGAAATCCGTGTTCTACGGGGGGCACATCGCCGCCGACAAGCTGAAGCGCCGGGGGGGCGGGGTCCTCATCAACGCCGCTTCCTTCGCCTCGGTCATGCCGGCCGTGGGCAGCGGCGTGTACGCGGCCTCCAAGGCGGCCGTCGTGAGCATGACCCGGTCCCTGGCCGCCGAGCTGGCGCCGTTCAACATCCGCGTGGTGGGATACATCCCGGGGATCATCGAGACCCCCATGACCGAGTCCTGGATCCGCGCCAAGGGGGACGTGCTCGCCGGCCAAGCCGCGCTCCAGCGGGTGGGCACGGCTGAGGAAGTGGCCAATGTCCTTTTGTTTCTGGCATCGGACAAGGCCTCGTTCATCACGGGCACCTGCGTGGAGGTCTCCGGCGGCAAGTTCTGCGTCCAGAACCCCCAGGACGCCTGGGCATGACGGCCCGGTGCGGAGGCAGCCCGGGAGCGGCGACGGCCCCCACCGCCCTGGGGAAGCAATTCGGAGATGCTGGGAAGTACTGCATGGTCAACGCCCGACGAGCTGTTTCGTCGCATGGCGGGCGAGGCCGACTGCATCGTTGGCATCCTGCGCCGGATCATGGCCGCGGACAGTGCGGCGCCCCCGGGGGATAGCTACGGCAGGCTGATCCGTGCGGTGGAGCCCGGGTTTCAGAGATTCGGCTTGGGGACGCATGGGGGTCCGGGTGCCCGAGGAGCTGATCCGCCGCAAAAGGATGCAGGATGCCATCCCGGCCGTAATGGGACACCAACGGATGACCCACGGCGGTCTGGGCGGGTCCACGGACCTGGGGTTCATCGTGGAGGCGCTGAGGCCCGAGAAGGCCGAGGTCGCCCACTTCGGCGTGGCAAGGGCTTCAGACATTGGGGCCCACGCGATGGATGAGTTCGTCAACGTGGCGGCTCTGGTCACGGTGACCAAGGAGTTGGCATACTATCTCGCGGCCTAGACCACGGGCCGTGGCCACGGCCCGCCGGGAGGGGCGGGGAAAGGCTGGGCCCATCCATGGCGTGGAGGCATCCGACCAAACCTCGCATGGGATGGGGCAAGGGGGGCTGAGCCGTGGGCATGGCCCTGGTCGCCTGCGTGGCGGCGGGTCAAGCGCTGCGCTGGGCCAAGGAGATCAGGGAGCTTCGCATCGGGATCGGGATGGATGCGGAGACCCTCAACCCGCTCGATCACACGACGGCCCCGGCCTGCCAACATCCCCACGCCGATCCACGACGCCCTGGCGCCGGTCACCCCCGACGGCAAACGGATCCCCAAGCTCGCCCAGGCATGGCCGGTGTCCGAGGACGGACCCACCTGGACCATCAGGCTGAGAGCGGCCAGCAAAGCGGTCCGCCTCGCTCAATGCGCGACCAGGCTCGGGACGGCCTCCTCGGCAAAGGGCCTCAGGAGTTCCAGGGCGCCCCGGAGGCCCGCCACCGCCTCGTCGACCTCCTTCTCCGTCATGGGCGTGGAGATCGCGAACATCCCCCGGGACGCCGAGTAGACCCCCCGGTTCATGAGCTCCAGGTGAAGGAGCCGGGGGAGCCACCCGGCCCGGCCCATGTTGACGGCGGCCTCCTTGGAGTTCCGGGGCGTCCTCTCGCCCCAGTGGACGAGCACCACGGAGCCCAGCCCCCCGGCGCGAGCCTGGAGGCCGACTTGTTGGAACGCCTCGTCGAAGCCCCTCGCCAGCCGCTCACCCAGGGCATTGATCCGGTCCGCCTCGGCCTGGTCGTACATCTCCAGTGTGGCCAGCCCGGCCGCCAGGGTGATGTTGTTGCCGTTGAAGGTGCCCGAGTGCATGAGGCTCTGGGGGTGGGCGGGGTCGAAACGGGCCATGATCTCCTTTCGGCCCCCGAAGGCCCCGATGGGGAATCCTCCGCCGATGATCTTGCCCAGAGAGGTGATGTCCGGTGTCACCCCCTCCGTGAGCTGCATCCCCCCGGTGCTCAACCGGAAGGTGATGATCTCGTCGAAGATGAGGAGCACATCGTATCGGTCCGCCAGGTCGCGCAGCCCCCGGAGGTAGCCCGGCTGGGGGCGGATGCCGCCGCCGGCCCCCAGGAGCGGCTCCACCATGACGGCCGCCACCTGCCCCCGGTGCTCCTTGAGGAGGTCCTCCACGGCCTCCAGGTCGTTGAAGGGGGCGATCCGGACGTCCGTGAGCACGCTGGCGGGCACGCCGTGCTCCACCCGCGCCGTGGGCCGGCCCGGGGCCATGTAGTCGGGGATGACGTTGACGTCCACGAAGTCGTGGGAGCCGTGATACCCGCCGTCCATCTTGATGAACACGTCCTTGCCCGTGAAGGCCCGGGCGGCCCGCATGGCGAAGAGGGTGGCCTCGGTGCCCGAGTTGCAGTAGCGCACCATCTCCAGCGAAGGGACCCGCCGGCACAGATGGGCGGCGTGGCGGTACTGGATCTCGCCCGGCGCCCCCAGCACCGTCCCCTTGGCCATCTGGGCCTGGGCGACCTCCACGACCCTGGGGTGGGCGTGGCCGTGGATGAGGGAGGTGTAGTTGTTGAGGAAGTCCAGGTACCGGTTCCCGTCGCAGTCAAACAGCCAGCACCCCTCCCCCCGCTCCATGTAGGCGGGGTGGGGCTGGAAGTACGTGGCCGTCCGGGTGTCCCCACCGGGCAGATACTGCTTGGCCGCCTCGTCGTGG
>CAZEPJ010000067.1:9416-24065 GCA_964514105.1 uncultured Desulfarculaceae bacterium
TGCATGGTGGCGTCGGGGAGGACGGCCACCCGCGTCCCTGGGCCGTGATGCGGCCTGAGCAGGCCCAGTGCCTCCCCCCAGTGCGCCGCCCGGACCACAACCTCGGGCTCGGCGATCCAGTCGCAGCAGGTGCGCTCCAGCTGCGGGCCGACGATGACCAGCCGGACCGACGGCGGCAGCCCCCCCACGGGCCATCCCCGACCGCCGTACCTTCGACCGAATCGGCCGTCCAGATAGTGGGGGATCTGTCCATGGGGGGCATTGGCCATGACCACGACCGACCCGGTGAAACTCTCCAGGGCCAGGGCCCCCACCAGGGCGGCGATGGGCATCTCGTTGGCCTTGGTGAAGGCGTTGGCGATGACCAGGTCCCTGCCCCGGGGTCGCGGGTCCGCAGCGTACACGTCCCTGGCCAACTTGGCGGCCTGGCCATGGGCCTCCAGCACGTCTCCGGCAAAGACCGCGGTGGTCTCCCCCCGGTCGTTGATGAGCACGTCCACCTTGAAATGGAGGCCGGCCAGGCGGGCGGCCTCGTCGATATTGGCCCGCAGAACGTTGTCCTCGGTGTCCCCGGAAACCACCGCCATGGGGTGCTTGGCCTCGGGGTCCTTGTGGTAGTGGTCGATGGAGTCCATGTGGGCCACGCCCGGCAGGATGATCTTCCCACCGCCCGAGAAGCCGACCTGGGCGTGGGCCGTGACGCAGCCGATCCCGATTCGGAGGTCTGCCTCGGCCACCTCCCGGTTGATGAGCAGCCGGGTCCCCCGACGGGTCGTTCCCACATCCACGCAGTTCTCGTACGGATTGTGATTGAAGACCCGGAACCGCCCCACGATCTCGGCCCCCAGCTTGGCGCGAAACTGCTGAGCCGTGTGTGCTCCGTGACTCCCCAGGGCGCATACGAAGGTGATGTCCTGCTCGTCCATGCCCCCGGCCGTGAGTTCCCCGAGCACGATGGGGGCGATCTCCCACGTCCTGGTGGGCCGGGTGATGTCGTCAAACACGATCACTGCGGAGCGCTTCCCCCTGGCCAGATCCTTCAAGGAGGGCGACCCGATGGGCTCCCCGATGGCCTCGGCCATCTGCGCCACGCTCAGAGGCGGCCGCCGGGCCCCCCGCATGGGGCAGAGCTCCACCTCCCAGTCCTCGGGCAGATCGATCTCCAGATCGCTGGCCTCGTCCCAGAGAAGCTGCGGCAGACGAATCCTCATGATCTCCTCCCCGCGGCCGGCCCTCGGGCCCGGCCGCACTGGCCGCCCGCCGGACTCATCGGAAAAGATCTACCAGACCCATGGGGATCTGGGGAAACAAGGTGGACAGGAAAAGGGCCGCGCTCTGGGCGCCGAGAAACGCCCAGGCCTCCCGCATGATGAGGCCCATCTTCACCCGGCAGATGGGGGCCGCGATCCATAGCTGGGGCCCCATGGGGGGGGTGATCTCGCCGATGAGCGAGCAGAAGACGGCCAGACAGCCGTACAGCACGGGGTCGATGCCCAAGGTGGTGACGCTGGGCATGAACAGGGGCAGGACGATGACCACCATGGGGATGCTGCTGAACAGGAACCCCATCGCCAGCAGGAAGACCTCCACCACCAGGAGGAAGGCCATGGGGCCCAGCTCCAGCTCCACGACCCACTCGGTGATGAGCTGGGGAAGGCCCACGTAACCCAGGGTGCGCCCGAACAGATCTCCGCCCACGAACAGGATGTAGATGACGCTGGACAGCTTGCTCGTCTCCACCAGGGAGTCGACGAAGCCTTTCCACGTCAATCCGCCGTAGATGAACACCCCGATGGCGATGGCGTAGATCACCGAGACGGACGCGGCCTGGGTGGGGCTGAACAGGCCGGTGTAGATGCCGCCCAGGACCACCAAGGGCATGAAGAACACCGGCAAGACCCGCACGAAGGTCCTGCGCCGCATTCCCCACGAGGCTCGAGGCGCCACCGGGTAGCGCCTCCGCCGGCAGACGATCACCGCCACCACCGACATGAGCAGGGCGCTCATCAGCCCGGGGCCGAACCCCGCCAGGAAGAGGTCCGCGATGGAGACCTGGTTCGCCGCCCCGAAGATGATGAAGAAGAGGCTGGGGGGGATCAAGAGGCCCAACTCCGCTGCGGTGACCGCGAGGCCTGCGGCAAACGGCCTCTCGTACCCCGACTGCACCAGGATGGGCACCACGATGGTGCCGATGATGGCGAGGCAGGCCGCCGCCGACCCGGAAATGGATCCCAGGAACGCGGCGAAGACGATGGCCGCCACGGCCATTCCCCCGGGCCAGTGCCCCACCATGGCGTTCATGAAGTCCCGGAGCGGCTCCATGCCGCCGCTCCGAAGGATCAGGTTCCCCGCCAGGATGAAGAACGGCATGGCCAGGAGGGGATAGGAGTTGATGGTGGAGAAGAAGACCTGGGCGATGTTGGGGACCGGAAAGCCCATGGAGAACAGCAGGACGATGATGGACCCCACGCTGAAGGCGACCGCCAGCGGCGAGCCCATCATGAAGAGGACGACCAGAACCCCGAGGCCCAGATAAGTCATGGCGTCCATGCATGTCCCTCACGAGGCCGACGCCGACCCGACTCGCGACGGCCCGCCTGCCCTCAGAACCGCTGCCGCAACGCGCGGAAGAGGCATACCACCGCGAAAAGGGAGAATATCCCCATCCCGATGGGAACGCACAGCTCCACGATCCACATGGGGATGGGGACGTATCTGGGGAACAAGGCCTTCTTGGCGTGGAGCTGCTGGATGAACCAGATCCCTCCCACCGTGATAAAGACGCCGTAGCCCAGGGTGATCACGGCCAACACGACTTCCACCACCCGGCGCGGCGCCCCATCGAGCTTCTGGCGCAAAAAATCGATGGAGACGTGGTCTCCGTCGGGGAGGATGGGGCCTGCGATGAGGAGAAAGGCCCACACCGTGATCCAGACCGAGAAATCGAAGAAGAGGTCCAGGGAGAACCGGAAGAACACCCGGGCCACGATCTCCGTCACACTGATGATCACCGCCACGAAGAACAGCAGGCCACAGAACTGCTGGAACCTCGTCTTGAACGCCGCCCAACCACCCTTGGGACGATTCGGGTCCATGTCCAGGCTTCCTCATCTCGCCCGCCCAGGGCAGTGCCCCCGCCCCGGGGTCCAACGTCCGGGCGTCCAACCACCCGGGCGCCCCGCCCGAGCGTCCGCGCCGGCGGCCACGGCATGGGACTGGCGTGCCGATCGGCCCGCGGCCTCAACGGCTCTTGTCAATGGCCTCCACCAGGGCCGGGTCCACCCCGCTCATCACGTCCTTGGCCCCCGATCGAATGGTCGCCTTCCACCGCTTGACCTCCTCGTCGCTCAGCTTGACCAGCTCCAGCTTGGGGTTCTGGCCCCACATCTGGGTCAGGCCCCCGATGGTGCGGTCGAAGAAGAGAGACACGTCCACTCGGTCGAAGACCTCCTGGATGGCCTTGCGCTCCGGCTCGGGCAGCCCCTGCCACCACTTGGTGTTCACCACCATGCAGATGGGCTGGATGGCGAAGGTCACGGGCACGGCGTACTTGGTGTAGCGCGGCAGGTCGTAGAATAGGAACGCCCCGGCCATATCCGTCAGGAGCCCGTCGATCATGTTGGTCTGGAGGGCGGTCACCACCTCGGTGTACGGCAGGGAGATGGCCGTGGCCCCCATGGCCCCCAGTGCCTTGGCGAACCCCTCCCCCCCCGCGAACCGGATCTTCTGGCCCTTGACGTCATCGAGCGTCTTGATGGGGCCCTTGTTGGTGTACAGATACCAGTCGCCGATGTTGGCCATCCATTTGACGATGGTGACGCCCTTTTCCTTGGCCGTCTTCTCGTGAAGGGCCTTCCACGCCGGGGTCTCCAGGGTCTTCATGAAGTGCGCCCAGCTGTCGAACATGCCCGGGGCCTCCCCCAGCCGCCAGCCGGGATCGAGCTGCTCCAGGTAGTGGGGCCCGCTGAAGGTCATCTCGGCGGCCCCTGTGGAAACGCCCATGAGGCACTCGTTGGCGTCGGAGAACATGGTGTGGATGTACTTGAAGTTGTACTTCCCCTTGAGGGCATGATAGGTGCGAATCCGATAATCCAGGGCGCCGATGTACATGTTGAGCGCCATGGCCTCGGCCGAGACCTCCTGCCCGCCCTCCTGCATGCCCACGATGACGAATCTCAGGTCCTTGCGCTTCTGCGCGGCTGCGTCCTGAGGAGAAACGGCAAGGAGCGCCGCGAGGCCCAGGGCCGCAGCGGCCGCCAGCATCAGCCTGTTCTTCATCTTCTCACCTCCGCCTTGGTTTCTGGATGCGTGAACTCGACAAGATCCTCCACGCGGATCCCCCCTTTCCCCGGCCTCTCACCTCCCTCCCCTCGGGCGCCCGCCATCTCCCCAACTCCGGGCAGATCGGGGGCGTCCGGCGCCGCGCCGCACGCCTCTTTCACCCCACCCGCCGTCCCCGGCCCCCCCCAACAGGGCTCACGCAGGCGCTTGTTGTCCGGCTTTCCCAGGGGGGTCAGGGGACTGGACGTTGCCAAACCCACGCCCTCGGGCGTCATGAGGCTTCCCCTGCGCAAGACCATCAGTTCCTCCCCCCGGTGACCGCGGCGCCGGCCTTGCGCACCACGACCGCCCTGACCGCCTCGCCCCGTTTCTCATCCGGGACCCCCATGACGGCCTCCATGACCGCGGCCGCGTGATCGTGAAGCACGTCCTCGATCTCCCGGGGAAACACGTTGAACCCGCCGCTGACCATCATGTCCTTGTTTCGGTCCACGGTCGGGCCGAGCACGGTACTTCCTCCCGCCCGGCGGGGCCTCGGCGCTCAGAAACCCGCCGACTTCTCCACGGCCGTCAAGGTTTCGTCGAACACCCCGACCATGTCGTCGATCTGTGCCTCGGTGATGATGAAGGGAGGTCCGAACATCATCATGTCCCCGGCCCGCCCGCGGTCGCACCCCCCGGACGACTCGATGAACAGCCCCCGCTCCAGGGCCGCGTGGGCCAGCTTCAGGTAGAACATGAACTGGGGATCCAGCGGCTCCTTGGTCCCCTTGTCCTTGACGAACTCGATCCCCCGCATGAGCCCCTTGCCGCGTATGTCCCCCACCGTGGGGTGGGCCCGCAGCCCCTCCAGCTTTCCGGCCAGGTATTCCCCCATCTGGGCCGAGCGCTCCACCAGCCTCCGCTCCCTGAGGATGTCGATGGTCTTGGACACCACGGCGGCGGCCATGGGGTTGCCGGCCCAGGAGAAGCCGGCGCCGAAGATCCCGGAGCCGCCGGCAATGGCGTCGAAGATGCGGGCCGTGACCGCCGCGGCCCCCACGGGGAAGTAGCCTCCACCGAGCCCCTTGCCCAGGGTGACGATGTCCGGGGTGATGCCGAAGTGCTCGAAGGCGAACCACTTGCCGGTGCGGCCGAAGCCGGTCATGACCTCGTCGAGGATGAGAAGCACGCCGTATCGATCGCAGATCTGACGCACGCGCTGGAAGTATTCGGCCCTGGGATGCGCCGCGCAAAGGGACATGCCCGAGAGGGGCTCGGCGATGAAGGCCGCCACGGTCTCGGGTCCCTGGCACAGGATCTCGTTCTCCAGCGCCTCGGCGCAGGCCAGGTCGCAGCTCCCCGGAGACTGCCTGAACCAGCACCGGTAGCAGTACGCCGGGGCAATGTGGCTGTCGTCCTTGAGCATGGGCACGTACCGGGCCCGCCGGGCGGTCATGCCGCTCCAGGCCAGGGCTCCGTTGGTCATGCCGTGGTAGCTCAACCACCGGGAGATCACCTTGAAGCGGGAGGGCTCCCTGTTGTCGATGTGGAACGTCCGGGCGATCTTGACGGCGATCTCGTTGGCCTCGGAGCCCCCGGAGACCATGAAGACCTTGTCCATGACCCCGCCCGTGGCCTCGCAGACTTTCCTGGCGGCTTCCTCCAGCGGCTGGTTGGTGAAGTCCATACGGTACACGAAGGCGGCCTTGCGGGCCTGTTCGGCGAGGGTCTCGGCCATCTCGACCACGCCGTGCCCCAGGTTGCACAGGATGGGGCCGCCGGCTGAGTCGATGTACCGCTTTCCCTTGTCGTCATACAGGTAAATCCCCTCCGCCCGCACGATGCAGGCGTGCTCCCGCTTGAGGAATACTCCCATCACGTGGGTATTTGCCTTGGACATGGCGCACCTCCCATCACGGTCGCTTGGAGTAACCGCCGGCCCACATCCCGTAGTCGTACATCTCCTTCACCGCCTCCACGGTGCAGGCCCCGTGGAGCGAGTTGCTCTCGGCCAGCATGAACCCGCCACCGGCCTTGGCCTGGGCCATGCATCGGTCCACTTCGCTGCGGACCCTGTCCAGGTCGGTGCCGGTGAGCACTTCCACGCAGTCCACGTTGCCCAGGAGCACCAGTCGATCCCCATAGCGGGCCTTGATCCGGCCCAGGTCATTGCCGGCCGGAGGCTCCAGGGCGTGGAGCCCCCGGATGCCGGCGGCCACGGCCAGGTCGATGAGGGGCTCGATGAAGCCGTCCGAGTGCCAGAGCAGGGGAATGGAAAGGGCCTCCACGATGCGCCGGTAGTGAGGGATGGCCAGTTCCTCGAAATCCGCCGGGGACACGAACGTCTTGCCCTTGTACGCCACATCGTCCCCCATGACCACGAAATCCGCCCCGAGCCGCTCCGCATGGCGGCTCACCTCGATGAACCAGTCGGTCCTCCGGTGAATGACCTCCTTGACCAGATCCCGATCGTCGTAAAGGGCGTAGAAGAATCCCTCGAACCCCATGCTCTCCATGGTGAGCCCGAAAGGACCGCAGTGGATGTTGAGGCTCCAGGCCTTGTGCGGGAACCGATCCCGCAGCGTGCGCACCGCCTCCGACGGGGTTCGTTCCTCCAGCCGGAGGGGCGGGATGAAGCGATCCACGTCCCCGGGGCCTTTGAGCGCCCCCCCGACGTATGATCCCCGCTTCCAGATGCGGCCAAACTCATCCACCCCGTTCCACCCGCCGAAGACACCACCGGCAGTTTGATCGTCCTCTGCCACCTCCCGAACCAGGGCGCTGGCCAGAGGCACCCCCTCACACCAGCACTGGGCCCGGATGGGGAAGGTGTCCAGATGGAGGGCCTCGAAGGCCCGGAAGGGATCCCCGCCGCCCAGGATCTTGATGAACTTGGGGTCCACCGAGAAACTGAACAGGGGGACGCGGTCCGGCTCCTGGTGGCCGATGGCGGTCAGGACCCTCTCCTTCGAGGTCATCTCCGGCATGGCATCCCTCCCGCGAGAGCGGATTCAATCTGGGGCGGGACGGCCCCGTCGCGCCATCAACTCCCTGGCGCGGTCCACTGCCGAGGCTGCGTCCGGGGCGTATCCGTCGGCCCCCATCTCATGGGCCAAACGCTCGGTCACCGGCGCGCCGCCCACCATGACGATGACCTCCCCCCGAAGGCCCTTCGCCCACAGGACCTCCATGGTGCGCCTCATCATGGGGAGGGTCATGGTCAGAAGGGCCGACAGTCCCAGGACATCTGGTCGGTGCGCCACCACGGCCTCGGCAAAGCGCTCCTCGGACACGTCCACGCCCAGGTCCAGCACGCGGAATCCCGCGCCCCGGAACATCATCGATACGATGTTCTTGCCCACGTCGTGGAGGTCCCCCCGGACCGTGCCCAACAGGAGCAGCCCCCGGGGCGCCACGCCGCTTCGACTCAGCAACGGGTCCAGCAGATCCAGACCCGCATGCATGGCCCTGGCCGCCACCATGACCTCCGGGAGGAAGACCTCATCGCGCTTGAAGCGGCTCCCCATGGCCATCATGCCCGGGATCAGCGCCTCATCCAGGATGCGCTTGGGTGGGACCTCCTTCTCCAGGCAGGTTTGAACCCACTGCCTGACCAGGAGGTGCTTTCCCTGGATCACCCCCTCCATGATGGCTCGCAGCGTCTCTTCCATGCGGCCTCCTCGGCCCGTTGCACAGGGCTACAGCGTCAAGCCCCACGCCCGCACCCATTCCAGGGAGGCACGGGTGTCCGGCACCGGCACGTACTCCAGCCCCACGAAGCCGTCGTATCCCATGGCGTCCAGCTCGGCCAGGAGAAAACGGTAGTTGATCTCCCCGGTCCCTGGCTGATGCCGCCCCGGGTTGTCGGCGATCTGGATGTGGCCGATGCGCGTCAGGTTGGCCCGGATGGTGGTCGTGAGCTCCCCCTCCATGCGCTGCATGTGGTACACGTCGTACTGGAGACGGACATTGGGCGCCCCGACCTCATCCAGCAGCCTGAACCCATCCCGACTGGTGCTCAGGAAGAACCCCTTCATGTCCGAGGTGTTGAGGGGTTCCACCACGAGGATCCTCCCCTCCGCCCCCAACCTCCCGGCCGCGTAGCCCAGGTTGCTCACCATGGCCGCCCACTGGTCCTCGTACGATACGTCCGAGAGGCGGTTTCCCACCAGGCAATTGATGCACCGCACGTCCAGGGCCCGGGCATACTTCAGCGCCCGGTCCACGCCCCCCCGGAACTCTTCCACACGCCGGGGATCCGCGGCCACTCCCCGATCCCCCGCTGCCCAGTCACCGGGAGGCAGGTTGAAAAGAACCTGCTTGAGGCCGTGTTGCTGCAGAAGTCCTTGGAGGGTGTCCGATGGGAACTCGTACGGGAAGGCGTACTCGACAAACCGGAAGCCGGATTCCTTGGCAGCGGGGAACCGGTCGAGAAACGGAAGTTCGTTGAACAGGAAGGTCAGATTGGCCGAAAACCTGGGCATGGCATCCTCCGGCTGCGCGCGCCGCCCGGCAGAAACAGATGAGGACGGGTGCCCGGTCCACTGCCGGGCATGTCCGTTCACGGCCGGACGCCTGTCCTCCCCCTGGGACGCGCTTTGTGGCCGCCGCTTTCGGCGGCGTGAAGGTCCGTGCAGGCCTCGATCATGCGGTGAAGCTCCCCCTTGCAGGCCTCCAGCCCGACGCCGTCCGGGTAGGAGAACCACGAGACCACCAGACCGTCCAAGGCGCCCTGGATCACCGGGGCCAGGGCAGCGGCATCGAACGTACGGAACTCTCCCCCGCGCTGCCCCTCGGTGAGGATCTCCTCGATGTAACGGAAGGCCCGCTCATTGGCCACGGCACCCCAGGGGTTTCCCCTGTCCTGAGAAGAGGTATCGATCCCGGCCTCGACGATGGCCGCAAACTTCCGGACGTTCCTGCACACGAAATCGAAATACGCATCCACATAGGCCCGGAGCTTGTCCCGGGCGCATGATTGGGCCTCCACGCGCCGCTTCCTGTACTCGAACAGCTCGTCCACGATGGCGGCGGCCAGCTCTTCTGCCAGCTCGCGCTTGCCCGCGAAATGGTAGTACACCGCCCCCTTGCTGATCCCCGCCCGAGCGGCGATGGCGTCCACGGACGTGTTCCGGTACCCGTTGCGGTCGATCTCATCCATGGCGATCTGGAGGATCTGCCTCCGGCGCGCTTCTTCGATGAAAGAGCGCCTCTTGCGACGCCTTTGGGCCTTGGCCGGGACCGCCATCAACTGACTCATATTATAGAATTCTGACCGATGGTCAGATCTAACCCCAGGCCCCTGTCGTTGTCAAGGGAAATCTTCGCGGCCTCGCCCCCGTGGGACGCAGGCGGCAGCCCTTTGTCCCACAGTCCTGCGCCATGCGCAGCGCCATCGGGCACTTACGGCGGGCGAGCAGGCAGTCCCGCGCAAAGCGAGGCCACACCCATGGGCGAGAGCGACCCTGCGTGCCGCGGGAGGACAACCCCTCCGTCGGCGCTGCTGCGAGGCGCTTCGGGGCGACCGCCCGGGCGCGGGGCGCCCAGGGACAGGGGGCCGCCACCACACATCTGCCGCCGGTGACTGAACGGCCATGCCACCTTCCCGGCACAACCCATTGGGGGCAATTCCCCCTTTCCACCTCGCGGCTCTTGCTGATGCCGCATCGCCGCACGGGCCGCCAACACCACTCAACCCCGGGGGGGCAGGTTCCAGATCTTGCGGGCGTCATCGGGGGCGGCGATCTCCCGCCCGGCGAGCCGGGCCACCTGCGCGGCCCACTGCACCTGCTCGTAGCTCCCTTTGGCCAGTTGGCCATCCGGCATGCGGGTGTTGTCCTCCAGCCCCACGCGCATGTGGCCCCCGCTGATGGCCGCGAGGATATTGGATCGGAACTGGGCCGGCCCCACGCCGCACACGGACCAGGTGGCCTCCGACGGCAGGGTGTCCCTCATTCGAAGGAGCACGTAGGGGTCGTAGGGCATTCCGCCCGCCACCCCGAAGACGAACTGGAAGTGCAGGGGCTCCTCGAAGATCCCCTGCTTGCGCAAGAGCAGGATGCTGTTGAATCCCCCGAAGTCGAAGATCTCGCACTCGGGTTTGACCCCGTTGTCCCTCATGAGCTTGGCGAACCAGACCATGTCCGCGAAGGTGTTCACGTACACGAACTCGAACATGATCTGGCCGTTTCGCCAGTCGGCCAGGGCGAAGTTCATGGTGCTGGTATTGAGGGACGCCAGCTCGGGCTTCAGAGGGATGGGGACGGCCCTCTGGTCCCGGGTGAAATTGGGCGGAGCGCCCGTGCTCATGTTGATGAGAACCCCGGGGCATCGATCCCGGATGGCGTCGTAGGTAGCACGGATCTTGTCCGGATCCGGCGTCTGCATCCCCGTGTGCGGATCCCGGGCATGGACATGGACCACGGCCGCGCCCTCGTCCATGCACTTTCGGGCCTCCTCGGCGAACTCCTCGGGCGTGTAAGGAACCGCCGGGTTCTGGCTCTTCTGCGTGGCTGCTCCGGCCAACGCCGCGGTGATGACCAGCTTGTCGCTCATCGGCTCCCTCCTGGATGGGTTGGATTCCCGCTTAAGGCCATGGCTTGAGGCACGAGGGCCCCCTCTTGCCTTTCCCTCTGGGCGGGAGTCAGCAAAGGCGCCCCCGCCACGGGCGCCCGCCTGTGCCTGTGCCCCTCGAACCGGACCGCCTCCGCCAAGCGAAACCCCGCTTCAAGAGCGCACAACGCCTCCTCGCCGGTGGGCGCGATCACGGCTCCCCCTTCAACTCGAAGGGCTTGCCCCTGGCGCCCGTGACGCGGTAGTAGTCCTCCAAACCCCGCCTGATCTCCTCGATGTGCCGTCTCATCCTGGATGTGGCTGCATTGCGGTCCCGCCGCCGGAGGGCATCCAGGATCTCCACGTGAAACTTGAAGGACCGCTTGAGGATCTCCGGGAAGACCGCGAACGACTCGCCGATGAACCGCTCCATGAAGCCCCGAATGGTCAAGAAGAAATGGAGGATGAACTGGTTGTGGGAGGCCTGGGCGATGCCTTGATGAAACGCCACGTCCCTTTCCGTGTACTCCTTCACGCGCCCCCCGTACAGGGCGTCCCGCATCTGGTTCACCAGGCCCTCCAAGGCCGAGATCTCCTCCTCGCTCGCATTGCGCACGGCCAGCCCCACGGCCCCCACCTCGATGAGGCGCCTGGCCTCGAACAGGTCAATGATGGCGCCGGGCTCGGCGCTCCATGGGAAGGCCGCGCGCTCCAACAGCAGGGAGGCCCCCCCCGCGCGAATCACGGTGCCGAATCCGGGCCGCTGCTCGATGGCCCCCGCCAAATTCAGGGTATGGAGGGCCTCCCGAAGAGACGTTCGGCTCACACCCAATTTGGCGGCGAACGCATTCTGATTGGGAAGCTTGTCCCCCTCCTTGAGCTCGCCACTCTGGATCATGCGCCGGATCTCGTCCAGGACTTCATCGCCCAGTTTTCGCTTCTGGATCAGAGCCATGGGGGTTCCTGTTCAGATAATAGTATTGTCATACAATCTTACAAAAGTCCTGTCAATACCCACCGTGCATTGACTTCCCATGCGGGAAGCGCTATACAGCCGGTGAAGACCCTGGCCAGGCAGAAGGCCCCCATGAGGCAGCAACCGCGATTCCATGCCATCGTCAACCCGGCCGCGGCCAACGGCCGACTGCGCAGGGAATGGCCGCGTCTCCTCGGGCTCCTTACCACACGGCTGGGCGATCTGTCGTGGGAATACACGGAATCCCCCGGCCACGCCACCGTCCTTTGCCGACAGGCCCTGGACCAAGGCGCCTCCCACATCCTGAGCGTGGGCGGAGACGGCACCCACAGCGAGATCGCCAACGCCTTTCTGGCCCCCCAGGGAGGCCTGGGGTCCCAGGCCGTGCTGGCCCCCATCTCCAGGGGCACGGGCGGAGATCTGGCCCGGACCCTCGGTTTTCCCAGGGACCCGGAGAAGGCCCTCCAGGCCCTGGACCTGGATCGCGTGGCCTCCATCGATGCGGGTTGGATCCGGTTCAGGGATCCCCAGGGAGAGGAAAAGGAGCGCGTCTTTCTCAACGTGGCCAGCCTGGGCATCGGCGGAGAGGTGGACCTCCGGGTGAACCGCACCAGCAAGGCCCTGGGCGGGTTCGCCTCGTTCCTCTGGGCGACCCTCGCCACCCTCCTGTCGTACCGGCCCAAACAGGTCCGCTTCTCCGTCGATGGCGGCCCCTGGCAGGAGGAAGGGATCATCCTCATCGCGGTGGCCAACGGCCAGTACTTCGGCGGCGGCATGTGGGTGGCCCCCACGGCAACCATGGGCGACGGCCGCTTCAGCGTGGTCCTGGCCCTGGAGATGGGCCTCCTCAAGCTCATCGCCCCTCTGTGCAAGCTGTACCGAGGGACGCATCTGGGGCATCCCCGGGTGCGGGAGATCCAGGCCAGGGGCCTGTCCGTCGTATCCCATGAGGAGGTCTGGCTGGATATCGACGGGGAGCCGTTGGGCACCCTGCCCGCGACCTTCACACTCCTTCCCCGGGCCCTGCGCATCGCCGTAGGCCCCGGATTTTCGACGGACCCCGCCCCATGATCTGGCGGCGAAGCCCCCCCCCGCCCACCCCCTTCATGCCCCGCGACCTGCGGACCATGGCCGATACCCACCACGACCTGCTGATCGTCGGCGGCGGGATCACCGGGGCCTGCATCGCATGGGATGCGGCCCTCCGGGGGCTCCGGGTGGCCCTGGTGGAGCGCAGGGACTTCGGCGGGGCCACGTCCGCGGCCACCTCCAAGCTCATCCACGGGGGGCTGCGCTATCTCCGCCAGGGGGAGTTCGCTCTGGTGCGGGAATCTCTGCACGAACGGAGGGTGCTGGAACGCATCGCCCCTCACCAGGTCTATCCCATACCGTTTCTGATCCCCACGTACCGGGGCCGGCAGGGGCGCGTCCCGCTGACCCTGGGCATGATCGTGTATGAGCTGCTGGCCTACGACAGGGGCCAGGCGGACCTGGGGGACAAGCCCACGCCCCCCCACCGCACCCTCACCCACCAGGAGGTGCTGCGCATGGAGCCGGGCGTCCGCCCGGATGACCTCACGGGCGGCGTGCTCTATTATGACTGCCAGGTGCACAGCCCGGAGCGCCTGACCCTGGAGTTCGTGCTGTCCGCCGCCCATCGGGGGGCTCAGACGGCCAACAGAGCCGAGGTCCAGGACTTCCTTGTGGAGGGAGGGCGGGTCTGCGGGGCCCGGGTGAAGGACCAGCTCTCCGGTGGAATCGTGGAGATCCGGGCCCCCGTGGTGGTCAATGCCGCGGGCCCGTGGGCCGACCTCCTGGTCCGCACCCTGGGGCGGGCAGGCCCCGAGAGAGCCCGGCGGGTGATCCGGTCCAAAGGAATCCATGTGGTGACGCGGCCTGTCACCCGTGGCAATGCCCTGGTCCTCATCACCCGGGAAGGCCGCCACGTGTTTCTCATTCCCTGGCGGGAACACACCCTCATCGGGACCACGGACACCCCGTACAGCGGACATCCCGACGACCTCTCGGTCACCGCGCAGGAGATCTCGGAGCTCCTGGGAGAGGTCAACAGCGCTTACCCTTCGGCCCGCCTGGCGCTGGAGGACGTCCTCGTCTTCTACGTCGGCCTCCGCCCCCTGGTGGATCAGGAGGGGGGCGGGGACACCTATCATGCCTCCCGCCGCTACGAGATCCACGACCACGGGGAGGAGGGACGGGCGGGACTCCTCACCGTGGTCGGGGGAAAGTATACGACCTCGCGGAGCCTGGCCCGCAAGGTCGTTGACCGGGTCTTCGGGGCGCTGGGACAGGAGAGCCCCCCGTGCAGGACCGAGACGTTGCCGCTCCTGGGAGGCAACGTGGGGGCCTACGCTGCATTCCTGCAGCGGGTCCTGGCCACCGAGGGAGGGACCCTCGCCGCCCCCCTGCTGGAGAACCTGGTGCGCACGTACGGCACCCGCTGCGGGGAGCTCATCCAACTGGTCAAGGCGGAGGCCCACCTGGGCCGTCCCCTGGATCCGGATCTCCCCGAGATCGGCGCCCAGGTGATCCACGCGGTGCGGCGCGAGATGGCGCTGCACCTCTCGGACGTGGTGTTTCGCAGGACCGGGCTGGGGGCGGTCAGGCCCCCCTGCAGCTCCGCCCTCAAGCGGGCCTGCGACCTCATGGCCCGAGAGCTGGGCTGGGGGCGGGTCCGAAGGAACGCGGAAATAAAAGAGGTGGGCAAGGCCTTCGAAATCAGTTGATGGTTCACGGCACATGTGCTTGGAATCCTTGCTTGGCCCTCGCCTCCTGGAGGGGGAACTGGGGGTGCGGCAAGGACTCCACCGTTGACGGGCGACCGAGGTCTGGCTACTGTT
>CAZEPJ010000068.1:0-22888 GCA_964514105.1 uncultured Desulfarculaceae bacterium
TCCCCATGTGCATCTTCGGGCACGTGGGAGACGGCAACCTCCACGCCGTGATCATCATGGACCCGCGGGACGCCAGGGAGTGGGAGACGGTCAGGCATATCGCCCGGGATTTCATCGACCTGACCAGGCGATTTCAGGGGACCCTCACGGCCGAGCACGGGGTGGGCATGGCCAAGTCCCCGTACATCGCCGAGGAGCTGGGACTGGGCCGGGAGATCATGGAGCGCATCAAGCGCGCGCTGGACCCCGACGACATCCTGAACCCGGGGAAACTGGGCTTACCGGGCGGCATTGCCGACATCTTCGACCAGTTTGCCTTCGAGCCCCTCCTGGCCGCAGACGCCGCGCGCCAGGGGTACGGCCAGACCGTGGACAACGAGATCCTGGCATGCATCATGTGCGGCTTTTGCAGGCTGGGGTGCCCCACGTACGCCGAGCGCCAGCTCGAGTCGGTCAATGCCCGGGGGCGGGTGCTTCTGGCCTACAACCTCATGACGGGCAGGCTCCCGCCCTCCCGGGAGGTGGCCGAGCGTTTCTATGCATGCACCACGTGCCTGAACTGCCGCTCCACTTGCCCCGCCGGGATCCAGGTGGCCGAGATCGTGGAGGCCGCCCGCCGTCGCTTGGTGGACGCAGGGTTCCTGCCGGAGAATTTCGCCCCCATGCTGGCGTCCATCCAGGAGAAAGGCAACCCGTTCGGAGAGCCGCAGGAGAAGCGCACAGAGATCTACCCGTCCTCCTTCGTCCAGCCTGAGGGACCGCTGGACGTAATGCTCTTCTTGGGATGCGTGCCCTCGTACCAGGACGTGCGCATCGTGCCCTCGGTGATGAAGATCATGGATCGCGTGGGGGTCCGATACGGCACCATGGGGAGCCGGGAGCACTGCTGCGGGTACCTGGCGTACCTGGTGGGGAGCATGGGCGAGTTCCACAAATCCATGGAAGCGAACCTGTCCCTTTGGGAGAAGGCGAGCCCGGAATACCTGGTGACCACGTGCGCAGGGTGTTTCAAGACCTTCAAGGAGCTGTACCCCAAGCATATCGCTCACAATGTGCGTCCCCTCCCCCAGGTCCTGCATCTGGTGGAGTACGTGGATCGTCTCATCCAGGAGGGAAAGGTCCAGTTCAAGGGCCAATTCCCCGGCAAGGTGGTTTATCACGACCCATGCGATCTGGGGCGCCACATGAACGTGTTCGAGCCACCGCGAAGGGTGCTGCAGGCCGTGCCGGGGGTGGAACTCCTGGAGTTCCCCATGAATCGGCTTCTGGCCAAGTGCTGCGGCGGGGGCGGCGGGCTCAAGGCGTTCGATTTCGGGATGAGCGATGACATCGCGTACAAGCGGGTCCAGCAGGCCCGGGACCTGGGGGCCGAGGTCATCGTGTCCGCATGCCCCTCCTGCAAGCGGAGCCTCCAGGCCGCAGCCGGTCGCCTCAAGCGCGAGGAAAAGGTCAAGATCCAGGTGATGGACATCGCGGAAGTTCTGGCCAAGGCGCTGTGACGCGTCGCGTGGGTCCGTGGGAGGATGGGGGGGCTCGTTCCCCCTTCCCCCGGGACGCCGCAGGGGCGCGACCGACGAGGGATCGTGGGCACCCCACAGCCCCGGGATTCATTCGTTGCTCGCAGCCCCTCCTTAGGGAGGTCGCCCACATGAGCCATCTGCTCCATTGCGGTGAAGTGCTCACCATGAATGCCACCCTTTTCCCCCACAAGGTCGGGGCGCGGGACCTTTTCCGGGCCATGACCTTCCGGCAGTGGAACGAACGTTCGTGCCGCCTGGGCAACGGGCTTCTGGGCCTGGGACTCCAAAAGGGGGACCGGGTGGGGGTCCTGGCCTACAACTGCCTGGAGTGGATGGAGATCTACGCGGCCACGGCCAAGGCGGGCCTCATCGCCGTGCCCATCAACTTCCGGCTCATGGCCCCCGAGATCCGATACATCATGGAGAACTCGGAGGCCAAGGCCCTCATCGTTCAGGACGACCTCATGGACCGCGTGGAGGAGGTTCGGGGAAGCCTGGATATCCTGGATGAACGGTACATCCATTTTGGCGGGGCGAGGACCCCGGCGGGCCTGCGGAGCTACGAAGGGCTCATGGCCGACGCCTCCAGCCAGGAGCCCCAGGTGGCCGTCACGCCCGCGGACGTCTGGACGTTCATGTACACGTCCGGGACCACGGGCAAGCCCAAGGGGGCCATCCGCTCCCACGAGAGTTACTGCCTGTTCTATCTGGTCGTGGAGGTGGACAAGGGGTTCAGCCGCCGGGACACGGGCCTCCTGGTCATGCCCATGTGCCACGTCAACTCCATCTTTTACTCGTTCGTGTTCACGTACTGCGGCGGAAGCGTCTGCGTGTACAACATGAAGAGCTTCGACCCCGAGCACCTGCTCAAGACCCTCTCGGAGGAGAAGATCACCTTCACCTCCCTGGTCCCCACCCACTACATCATGATGCTGAGCCTGCCCCCGGCGACCAAGGACAAGTACGACGTCGGGAGCGTCACCAAGCTGCTCATCTCCTCGGCGCCCGCCCGCAAGGACACCAAGCTGGCCATCATGGACCACTTCAAGAACTCTCAGCTCTTCGAGGCGTACGGATCCACCGAGGCCGGTCTGGTGACCCTGCTGACCCCCGAGGAGCAGTTCACCAAGCTGGGCTCCATCGGCCGCGAGGTCACGGGGTCGGGGCGCATCCGCCTCCTGGACGAGGCCGGCAGCGAGGTGCCCGAGGGGCAGGTGGGTGAGCTCTTCTCCAGGACCCCGTATGCCTTTCAGGGGTACTGGAAGATGCCCGAGAAGACCGCCGAGGCCCTTCGGGGGCCGTACTGCTCGGCCGGGGACATGGCCCGCCGGGACGAGGACGGATACTACTACCTGGTGGATCGCAAGAGCAACATGATCATCACGGGCGGCGAGAACGTCTATCCCTCGGAGGTGGAAAATGTAATCGGATCCCATCCCAAGGTCAAGGACGTGGCCGTCATCGGCGTGCCCCACGACAAATGGGGGGAGGCGGTCCACGCCGTGGTCATCCTCCACGATGGACAGGACGCCACCTCCGACGAGATCATCGGTTGGTGCCGGGACAAGATCGCCGGATACAAGCGGCCCAAATCCGTCCTGTTCATCCGGGACGACGAGATGCCGCGAACGGCCACGGGCAAGATCCTGCATCGCATCCTCCGGGAGCGCTACGGCAGTTAGGACCCGGAGGCCATGGATCGCAGGTCGGCCCCTCCCTGCTCTAATTCGGCCTGCCGGGCCTCCCGGCATGTGGGCAAAGTGGCCGCGGGGGACATCCAGCGCCAGTTACCCGAGGGACCTTGAGACCAACGAAAAGGCTCTGGGCCGGGATCGACGTGGGCGCCGCCACCACCAAGGCGGTGGTCATCGACGAGCGCGCGGAGCTCCGCGGGGCCCATGTCCAGCGCTCGGGCGTGGACTACGCCGCGGGATCCCGGGAATGCTTCCGGCGGGCCCTGGATCAGGGAGGAGGGATCCCGGAGGGCGCCGTGGCCGGCATCGTGGCAACGGGGTACGGGCGCCACAACGTGCCCTTCGCCCGGGAGACCAGGACCGAGATCGGCTGCCACATGAGGGGGTGTTACCATCACCGCCCCCGCGCGGCCACCATCGTGGACATCGGGGGCCAGGACTGCAAGGTGATCCACGTGGACGGCCGGGGCCGCCGCGTGGGGTTCAAGATGAACCGCAAGTGCGCCGCAGGGACGGGGGCCTTTCTGGAAGAGATCGCCCTGCGGCTCGCGCTCAACGTGGGGGACCTGGACCCCCTGGCCCGCCGGTCCGTCAAGGAGGTCAGGATCGGGTCCTACTGCACGGTGTTCAGCTCCAGCGAGATCCTCACCCTGATCCGCAAGGGGGAGCGCGTGGAGGATATCGCCCGGGGGGTCTTCGAGTCGGTGGTGCAGCGGATCCTGGAGATGGACCCTCTGGCGGGCGACGTCGTTCTCACGGGAGGCGTGGTGGAGCACAACGGGATCATTGCGGAGATCCTGACGGACCGTCTGGGGCGCCCGGTCTGGGTCCCTCCCCACCCCCAGCTCATGGGAGCGCTGGGAGCGGCCCTGTACGCCATGGAGGGGGCGCCCGCGGGCTCGAGAAGGCCGGAGGAGGAAGGACATGACGTCCCGGACAGCGCCTGAGCGCAGGGAGTTTCAGGCCACGCCCCGCCTGAAGGAGGTGATGGCCGAGCATTTTCGAGAGCTGGACCGCGCCGCCCAGCGCCGGGAGCCCAAGATCGCCTGGTGCACCAGCGTGGGGCCGGCGGAGCTGCTTCGGGCCATGGGATTCCTGGTTTACTTCCCCGAGAACCACGGCGCGGTGCTCGGGGCCAGCCGCAAGGCCATGGAGTTCATCCCCGCGGCCAACGCACTGGGTTACTCCCCGGACATCTGTTCGTACCTCACCAGCGACGTGGGGGCCTATCTCATGGGCCAGACCCCTCTGGCCCAGGCGTACGGAATCCGGGGCGTGCCCAGGCCCGACCTGCTGGCGTACAACACCAACCAGTGCCGCGACGTCCAGGACTGGTTCCACTACTACGGCCGGGAGTTCGGGGCCCCGGTGGTGGGGATCACCTCCCCCCGGGCCGTGGAGGATGTGGCCTCTGCCCACGTGGAGGACGTGGCGCGCCAGATGGAGGCCATGGTCCCCGTGCTGGAGCAGGTCTCGGGCCGGAGGCTGGACATGGATCGACTCCGCCACGTGGTGGGGCTCTCCCGGAAGTGCTCCGACCTCTGGAAGGAGGTCCTGGCCACGGCCGCCGCGATCCCCTCGCCCTGGACCTTCTTCGACCACACCATCCACATGGGCCCGGCCGTGGTGGCCCGGGGCACCCAGACCGCCGTGGACTACTACGAATTGCTCTTGGAAGAGCTGCGGGGGCGCGTGAAGTACGGCGGCTCGGCCGTTGCCGCAGAGCGGCACCGGCTGTACTGGGAGGGGATGCCCATCTGGGGCAAGCTCCGGGATCTCTCCAACCTGTTTTGCCGGCTTGGCGCCGCCATCGTGGCCTCCACGTACTGCAACAGCTGGATCTTCAAGGACTTCGACCCCAGGGATCCCTTCCTCAGCATGGCGCGCGCCTACACCAACATCTTCATCTGCCACGGGGAGGGATGGAAGGAGGCGTATATCGAGGGGATGGTCCGGGAGTTCCGCATCGACGGCATCGTCTTCCACGACGCCAAGACATGCCCGAACAACTCCAACAGCCGGTACGGCATGCCTCAGCGGCTCCACAAGCGCCTGGGCGTCCCCTGTCTGGTCCTCCACGGGGACTTGAACGACCTGCGCTGCTATTCCGAGGAGCAGGCCATCACCAACATCGAGGCCTTCGTCGAGCAGTTGGACGAGAGCTGAGCCTGTTGCCGCCATCCCTTGCGACAGCCGTCCCGTACCGAACCGGAGTCTGAACGGACTTGCTCGGGTGATTGGCTCGGGGAAGCCCGAGAAGACTCGGGGATTCAGGACAGAGCGTGCCCCGGGGGACCGCGTACCGGCGCATGCCGCACGCGGTTCGGGCGGCGGATCCCGAGGGGCTGTGGGGTCGGTCGTGTGGGAGGGGCGCGCCGCGGCTTCCTCTGACTCGGGAAAACAGGCTAGAATGACATGGGGGGGGGGAGATCTCCGGGATGGGCCCTCATCCCATCGATGCCCGCTGGGCGGCTCCGGGAAGGATGTGTCGTGGAAACCCTTTTCCATGAAGGGGTGGCCAGGCGATACGACGGGTGGTTTCTCTCGCCGGCCGGCCGGTATGTGGAGGAGGTCGAGAACGCGTTGCTCCTCCAGCTGCTGCGGCCCAGGGCCGGGCAGTCCGTTCTGGACGTCGGGTGCGGCACCGGCAACCATCTCCTGCTTCTTCGCCAGATGGGGCTGGATGTATCCGGTCTGGACCCCTCCGAGGCCATGCTGGCGGTGGCCCGGGACAAGCTGGGTCCGGCCGTCGATCTTCGGGTGGGCTCGGCGGAGGAGTTGCCCTTCGACGACAACAGCTTCGACATGGTCACCCTCATCAGCTGCCTGGAGTTCTCCCCCCATCCATTTCGGGCGCTGGCCGAGGCCTTTCGCGTGGGGCGCAGCCATGTGGTCGTCGCCGTGCTCAATCGCCTGTCGGCCAATGGAGTCCAGCGGAAGATCGAGGGCCTGCTCAGACCGACCCTGTATCGTCACGCGCGCTTTTTCTCCATCCTGGAGCTGCGCTACATGATTCGGCGGGTCCTGGGCGTCAGCCGGATGGAATGGGGCAGCGTCCTGTGGCTTCCGTTGCGATTCCACCGGTGGGATCGGATGGTTCATGGATGGATGCCGCGGCGGCGAAACCCTTTCGGGGCGTTTCTGGCCGTGCGCGTGGAGATCCTGTACACCCATCAGGGCGCCCTGAATCCCCTGACCACATCGTGGATGCGGGCCCGGCCCGAGGCGTCTCCGGGCGCGGCCATGGGACGGCTCTCGGACCTGCGGAGGTCGGCTCCATGAGAGAGGCCATGCTGTACGAGAGGCGGCCGGGGGAGGTCGTGCAGTGCGGCCTGTGCAGTCACCGTTGCCTCATCGGCGAGGGGAAGGGCGGGATCTGCCATGTGCGGGTCAACCGGGGTGGAACCCTCTACACCTTGGTATACGGCAAGGTCGTGGCCGAAAACGTGGATCCCGTGGAGAAAAAGCCCCTGTTCCACG
Organism: uncultured Desulfarculaceae bacterium; assembly: GCA_964514105.1. Taxonomy (GTDB): domain Bacteria; phylum Desulfobacterota; class Desulfocorpusculales; order Desulfocorpusculum; family Desulfocorpusculum; genus CAZEPJ01. The sequence goes on from CAZEPJ010000068.1 coordinate 6,695, forward strand.
TGCTGCCGGGGAGCCTGTCGTACTCCATCGCCACCTGCGGGTGCAACTTCCGATGCCTGCACTGTCAGAACCACGAGATCTCCCAGATGCCCCGCGATGCAGGACGCATCGTCGGGCGGGAAGTGGGGGCCGAGGAGGTGGTGCGACGGGCGAGGGCCTCGGGTTGCCGGAGCATCTCCTTCACCTACACCGAGCCCACCATCTACCTGGAGTACGCCCTGGACGTGGCCCGCGTGGCGGCGCGGGAGGGGCTCCTCAACCTCTTCGTCACCAACGGATACATGACCGAGGAGGCGCTGGAGGCCTTCCATCCCCACCTCCATGCGGCCAACGTGGACCTGAAGGCGGCCACGGACGATTTCTACAGGAAGATCTGCGGGGCCCGCCTGGAGCCGGTCAAGGCCGCCATCCGCAGGATGCGGGCCCTGGACATCTGGGTGGAGGTGACGACCCTGCTCATCCCGGGCCTCAACGACGACCCCGGCGGGCTCAGGGAGATCGCCCGCTTTCTCGCGTCGGTGGGAAACGAGATCCCCTGGCACGTCAGCGCCTTTCATCCCACGTACCGCCTCGCGGATCGCCCGCGCACCCCGCTGCAGAGCCTGCGGCGCGCCAGGGAGATCGGCCTGGAAGAGGGGCTGCGCCACGTGTACAGCGGCAATGTGCCGGGGGACGAGGGAGAAAACACCCTCTGCGCGGGGTGCGGGGCTCCCGTGATTCGGCGGTTCGGCTTTCGGGTGCTGGAGAACCTCCTCAGGGCCGGCAGGTGTCCAGCGTGCGCCACGGCGCTTCAGGGGCTGGGATGGTGACATCCGCGGCCAAGGCGGTGCAAGTCCTCATCCGGGGCGTGGTGCAGGGCGTGGGGTTCCGTCCCTTTGTCCACAACCTGGCCTCGTCGCTGGGCCTCACGGGCTATGTGCTCAATTCCTCCCAGGGAGTGGTCATCCAGGTGGAGTCCCGCGACCCCGAGCGGCTGGAACTGTTCGTCAGACGCCTCCCCCGGGAGATTCCCCCCCTGGCCCGCATCGAGTCCCTGGAGGTCTCCTCCGTTCCCCCCCCGGGCCTCGACGACTTCCATATCCGAGAGAGCGTGGACCAACCCGGCCAGTACGTGCTTGTCTCCCCGGATATCGCCGCATGCCCCGACTGTCTCCGGGAGATGTGGGATCCGGCGGACCGGCGCTTCGAGTACCCCTTCACCAACTGCACCAACTGCGGGCCCCGATACACCATCATCCGGGACATCCCGTACGACCGCCCCAGGACCACCATGGCCGCCTTCCCCATGTGCGGGGAGTGCGCCCGGGAGTACCACGATCCCGGGAATCGCCGATTCCATGCCCAGCCCGTGGCATGCCCGAGCTGCGGTCCCTCCCTGTCCCTGGTCCCGGCCTCCCCAGGGTCCCAGGCCATGGAACCGGTGCGCGGAGATGCCCTGGTACTGGCGACCGCCCGGCGGCTGCTGTGGGAAGGGAAGATCCTGGCTGTGCGCGGCCTGGGGGGATTCCACATCGCGTGCCGGGCGGCGTGCGACAGCGCCGTGGGGCGCCTCCGGGAGGCCAAGCGGCGAAGCAACAAGCCCTTTGCCGTCATGTTCCGGGACATGGAGGCCGTGCGACGCTACACGGCGCCCTCCCCCGTGGAAGAGGCCATCGTGCAGAGCGTCCGGAAGCCCATCTGCCTCATTCCCCTTCGGCAAGACGCCCCGGGTCTCTCCGCCCTGGTGGCCCCCGGCAACCGGTATCTGGGGGTCATGCTCCCCTACACCCCCCTCCACGAACTGCTCTTCCGGGAGGGTCTGGATGCCCTGGTCATGACCAGCGGCAACTGGAGCGAGGAGCCCATCATCGCTGACAATGATGAGGCCCTGGCTCGCCTCCGTCCCCTGGTGGACGCCTTTGTCCTCCACGACCGCCCCATCTTCATGCGCGTGGACGACTCCGTGGTCCGGGAGATCCGGGGGGAGGAGCGGGTCCTGCGGCGGGCCCGGGGCTTCGTGCCCACGCCCATCGACCTGGGGCGCCCCTTCCCCGAGCTCCTGGCCTGCGGGGGGGAGCTCAAACACACCTTCTGCCTGCTCAAGGACCGCTTCGCCATCCTGAGCCAGCACATCGGGGACCTGGAAAACCTGGAGTCCATGGCCTTCTTCCAGGAGACCCTGGAGAACCTCCGGCGCCTGTACCGGGTGACCCCGGCGGCTTTGGCCCACGACCTCCACCCGCGCTACCTCAGCACCCAGTGGGCCGAGGGGGTCGGGGACCTCCCCCGCATCGGGGTCCAGCACCACCATGCCCATGTGGTGAGCTGCATGGCTGAGAATCGTCTCTGGGGCCGGGTCATTGGGGTGGCCTTCGACGGCACGGGGTACGGGGACGATGGGACGGTGTGGGGGGGAGAGATCCTGCTGGCGGACCGCAGCTCGTATGTCCGGGCGGCTCATCTCCGGTACGTGCCTCTTCCCGGCGGGGAGGGGGCCATCCGGGAGCCGTGGCGCATGGCCCTGAGCCACCTGGCGGGGGCCCTGGGGGAGGCTCTGGATCTGTCGACCTGGGCGGCTTGGGCGGGGGAGTCCGCCGCGCGCAACGTGGTTCGCCTCCTGTCGTCGCCGCGGCTATCTCCCCCCACCTCCAGCATGGGGCGGTTGTTCGACGCGGCGTCCGCCATCCTGGGGATCCGGTACCGGATCAGCTTCGAGGGGGAGGCCGCCATGGACCTGGAGATGCGCTCGGATCCACGGGCCCGAGGGGTATTGCCCTTTCGCGTCGCGGGGGAAAATCCCGTGGTCATGGACCCCTCGCCCATGGTGGCCGCCCTCTGGGAAGGGCGCCTGGCCGGTCTGTCCACGGGCGAGCTGGGGGGCCGGTTCCACCGGACCGTGGCGGCCATGACCGTCGAGGCTTGCCGCCGCCTCAGGGACCGGGAGGGGCTGGACCGAGTCTGTCTCAGCGGCGGGGTCTTTCAGAACGGACTGCTCCTCCATCTCACCCTGGAGGCCTTGGAGGCCGCAGGATTCCAACCGTTCATTCATCGCCACGTGCCGCCCAATGACGGGGGGCTCTCCTTGGGCCAGGCCGTGGTGGCGGGCTGCCGCCTGCTGGGAGGGTTGCCGTGAAGTTCATGGACGAGTTCCGCGACCCCGGCACGGCCCGGGCCTTGGTCAGGGAGATTCGCCGGGAGGCGGAGGGCCTCGGCCGGGTGACCCTCATGGAGGTGTGCGGCACCCACACCGTGAGCATATTCCGCCATGGCATTCGCCATCTCCTCCCCCCCAATGTCCGCCTCCTCTCGGGTCCGGGCTGCCCGGTCTGCGTGACTCCCAACGGCTACCTGGACCGGGTCGTGGCCATGGGGCGGCTCCCGGGGGTCATCCTGGTGACCTTCGGGGACATGATGCGGGTGCCGGGTTCCCGTTCCAGCCTGGAGAGGGAGAAGGCCTCCGGACGGGACATACGGGTCGTGTACTCCCCCCTGGACGCCCTGGACGTGGCCGCCTCCAACCCCAACCGCTGTGTGGTCTTTCTGGGAGTGGGTTTCGAGACCACGGCCCCCACCGTGGCGGCTTCCATGGCGGAGGCCAGCAGGAGAGGGCTCGGCAACTTCACCGTGCTGAGCGCCCACAAGCTGGTGCCTCCGGCCATGGCGGTCGTGGCCCGAGGCCCGTCGCTGAGGCTCGACGGCTTTATCTGCCCGCCCCACGTCAGCGCCGTCATCGGCACATCGGCGTACGAGCCTCTGGCGAGGGACCCAGGGATCCCCTGCGTGGTCACGGGGTTCGAGCCCCTGGACATCCTGCAGGGGGTGTGGATGCTGCTCCGACAGGTCAAAGACCGGGCGTGTCGGGTGGAGATCCAGTATCGCCGGGTGGTGTCCCCCGGGGGGAACCCCGCGGCCCTCGCCCTCATGGCCGAGTATTTCGAACCCGTAGACAGCGCGTGGCGGGGCATGGGAGTGATCCCGGCCAGCGGCCTGGCCATCCGCCCTGCCCATGCCGACCTGGATGCGGCGCGGCGGCTGCCCGTGGAGGTGGAGCCCGTGCGGGAGGAGCCGGGCTGCCGTTGCGGAGACGTGCTGCGGGGGATCCTCGCCCCGCCCGGCTGCGCCCTCTTCGCCAAGGCGTGCACCCCGGAGCACCCGGTGGGGGCCTGCATGGTCTCGGGCGAAGGGGCCTGCGCGGCCTATTACCGGTACGGCGGTGCGGTCATGGCAGGTAAGGAGGGCCGCGCAAGTCGCGACCCATGACCGAGACCGCCCGGTCCATGTCAGACGCACAACCGGCTGCGCTCGGCGGTGCAGGGCGTATGGACGAGGCCGCGACGATGCACGACGGGCCCCGGAGACGCCTGAGATCGGCCCCCGGCCGACGGTCCGCCGCAGCGGGCAGCCGATGAGGGGCCACGGGTTCATCCCAAAGGGCCGGGCATTTCCATCTCACAGGCAGGCCCTCGGACCGGGAGGTGTTCATCCAGTGGAACAGCGCATCCTGTTGGGCCATGGCAGCGGGGGCAAGCTCATGGATCGCCTCATCCGGGAGCGGTTGCTTCCCATCCTGGGAAACCCCGTCCTGGAGCGTCTGGGCGACGCGGCCATCGTGGAGGTCGATGGCCTCCCAGTGGCCTTCACCACGGACTCGTACGTCATCTCCCCCCTGGTCGTCCCGGGCGGCGACATCGGGCGGCTGGCGGTCTGCGGCACGGTCAACGATCTGGCCGTGAGCGGGGCCCGGCCCCTCTACCTCAGCCTGGGGCTCATCATCGAGGAGGGATTTCCCCTTCCGGAGTTGGAGCAGATCCATCGCTCCATCCGCGCTGCGGCCGACGAGGCGGGGGTGCAGGTGGTGACCGGAGACACCAAGGTAGTAAACCGGGGCAGCGCGGATCGCCTGTTCATCAACACCTCGGGCATCGGGCTGGTGCACCCGGGGATGGAGACCTCGGGGCGGGCGGCCCGGCCGGGCGACCGGGTCCTGGTAAGCGGCACCCTGGGGGACCACGGCGTGGCGGTCATGACCCGGCGGGAGGGACTCGAGGTGGACGTCCCGGTGCTCAGCGACATGGCGCCCCTCAACGGCATGCTCCGGGGGCTCTGGGCCCTCGGGCAGGAACTCCACTTCATGCGGGACCCCACGCGCGGGGGTCTGGCCTCGACCCTCAACGAGCTGGCCCAAATCGCCGGGCTCGCCGTGACCCTCCGGGAGCAGGAGATCCCGGTGCGCCCAGAGGTGCGGGGCGTCTGCGAGCTGCTGGGGCTCGACCCGCTCTATGTGGCCAACGAAGGAAAGTGCGTGGTCGTGGTGAGCCGGGAGCGCAGCCAGGAGGCCCTGGAGATCCTCCGGGCCCATCCCCTCGGTGCCATGGCCCGGGAGATCGGGGAGCTCACAGAGGGACCGGCGGGCAAGGTGCTCCTGAGGACCGAGGTCGGCGGGACCCGTGTGGTGGACACCCTTCTGGGCGAACAGCTTCCCCGCATCTGCTGACTGGCGTGCCGTCAGTTGCGGCCCTTGGCGGGGCCGGGGCCCGGCCTCCGGTTCTCCATGAGAGGGACCTCGGTGCCGTCAGGCCCTTCGAATACGCTCCCCTCTCCGATGCGCCATTCGATCCTTTCCTGCACGGGGCGCCAGAGGCTGACGCGCGCCACCGCGGAGCCCTTGGGCCCCTTGACCCAGAAGTGCACCGTGGCGTCCACCTGGCGACGGCCGACGTCGGTGCTCTGCCGATAGAAGAACGGCACGGGACCGATCTCCAGGCGCCCACCCACCGCCGCCGTGAGCCGCGCGCTCTGGCGGACCACGGGCTCGGAGATCTTGTACGCCTCGAACACCTGCCTGGGCAGCTCGGAGAAGGCCACAGAGGCCACCGCGAACAGGATGAGCGGCAGGAAGCCCACGAGCCGCCTGAGCACCGCCCCGCCCGCCGGCTTCTGGTCCGGGGCGGGCCCGGGCACGCCGGGAATCCCCCCCAGCCTCTCCCGCCAGCTCGAGGGCCGGGCCAGGGTGTTGCCGCACCACTTGCAGTACTGCGCAGCATCCTGCTCCTGGCCGCACCGGGGGCACACGGCCCGTCCGGATGCCTGGGTCTCAACAGGGAGCATCTGCCCCTTGACCTGTTCCAGGAGGTTGGCCCCGCAGCGCTCGCAGTTGGGCCGCCGCAGCAGTTTGACCAGCCCCAACTGCGAGAAGCTGTACTGGGCCTTGCAGCCGGGGCACACGACCTGCATCTTTCCCCCCTTCATGCGAGACCTCCCTTTGCGTCCCCTGCCGGCGCGGCTTACCAGAGCCGGCTGGCGTTGAACTCGGGAAACCCCATCTCCAGGATCTTCCCGGCGGTGACGGCGATGTCGTACGGCACGAACCGCACGTCCAGACTGCGCTCCTGCCGATCCCAGATCACGTACTTGGCCCGATTGCTTCCGTCCCGGGGCTGCCCCACGCTCCCCACGTTGACGATGACGCGCCTCGCCGGCCACAGGGCGTGCAGCCCCTCCGCAGGGCGCTTGCGGGTCACGCGCCGGCCGTCCCACGCAACGATCTCCAACTGGTGGGTATGCCCCACGAAGCAGATCTCCTCCCCCATGGTGGACAGGAGATCTCCCAGCCGGCGTTCCGAGACCTCGAACAGATAGCGGGTCGCCGAATCGGGCGGGCAACCGTGCACGCACAGCGCCCCCTCCAGGGAGAGGGCCGGGGGCAAGCGGCGCATGTACTCCAAGGTCTCCCCGGAGATCAGGCGCCGCGTCAGGACGAGGGAACGCCGGGTGGGGGGATTGAACCAATCCAGGAAGGCGCAGTCCAGGAGGCCAAGCTCGTGGTTGCCCACGACGCAGGGGATCTCCCGCCCGCGAATGAGCGAGACCACCTCTTCCGGCGCAGGACCGTATCCCACGCTGTCTCCCAGGCACACAACGGCGTCCGCCCTGCATCGATCCACATCGGCCAGGACTTCCTGCAAGGCCTCCAGGTTTCCATGGATGTCCGAGATCACCGCCAGGCGCATGAAACGATTCTATCAGATGCCCCCCGCGCGGAGAAGGCTGCGGCGGGCGCATTGCAATCCCCGGGCGGCTGAAATACCCTATGGCATACCGGAGTCCAAGGCACCGGAGGGCGGCCATGCGTCTGGATGAGGCCTTTCAATGGATCGACGAAACCGGGCAGGCATGGCTCGAGGAGCTGTGCGAGTTTCTGAGGATCCCCAGTGTGAGCACAGACCCCGGGCACGCAGCCGACATGGTCCGGGCCGCGGATTGGCTGGTCCGCAAGTTCCGGGCCATGGGGTTCGGGGCGCGGCGCGTGGACACCGAGGGGCACCCCGTGGTCCTGGCCGAATACACCCCCCTGGGCCGGGGGCCGACCCTCCTGGTGTACGGCCACTACGACGTGCAGCCGCCGGATCCCCTGGACGAATGGGTCACCCCCCCCTTTTGCCCGGAGCTGCGTGAGGGTGCGGTGTACGCCCGGGGGGCCAGCGACGACAAAGGGCAGCTGTTCACCCACATCAAGGCGGCGGAGGCGTGCATGCGCGCGGGGGGCGGGCTTCCCGTGAACCTCAAGTTCCTGCTGGAGGGGGAGGAGGAGATCGGAAGCCCCAGTCTCGGCCCGTTTCTCCGCCGGCACGCGGGGTCGTTGACGGCCGACGCGGTGGCCATATCGGACGGCTCCCAACTGGCCGCCGGAACCCCGGCCATCACTTACGGCCTCAGGGGCCTGTCCTATGTGCAGGTGGACGTGCAGGGCCCCCGTTTCGATCTGCACTCCGGTGCCTTCGGCGGTCTGGTGGCGAATCCGGCCCAGGCCCTGTGCGAGATCCTGGCCCGCCTCAAGGGATCGGACGGGACCGTGGCCGTCCCCGGGTTCTACGACGACGTGCTGCCCCTGGACGCCACGGAGCAGGAGGAGATGGCGCGCCTCCCGCTGGACCAGGAGGATCTCAAGGCCTACCTGGGCGTCAAGGGGCTTACCGGGGGGGAGAAGGGCCTCCTTGCCATGGTCCGCAAGACCGCCCGCCCCACGCTGGATGTCAACGGCATTTGGGGGGGATTCGCCGGTGCGGGGACCAAGACCATCATCCCGGCGAGGGCGGGAGCCAAGGTCAGCATGCGACTGGTGCCCAACCAGGACGAACGGCGCATCAACGCCCTGGTGAGCGATTTCATCCGCGCCGCCTGTCCCGAGGGGGTGGACGTGACGGTCACCGATCTGCACGGCGCTGCGCCGGTGCTCCTGGACCGAGGCCACCCCCTCATGACCTCGGCGGCCCGCGCCATCCAGACGGGCTTTGGAAAGGCCCCTGTGTTCATCCGGGAGGGCGGGTCCATCCCCGTGGTAAACCTCTTCCGGGAGATCCTGGATGCGAGCTGCATCCTGCTCATGGGGTGGGGCAGGCCCGACGACGGCGCCCACTCGCCCAACGAACGGTTCCATCTGGAGGACTGCCGCAGGGGGATCCGCTCTGCCGCGGCGCTTCTGGGCGAACTGGCCCGGTGAGGGACCGCAGGCCGTGAAGCGATGGGACTGGGCAGGCCCGGCTCGGCCCCCCGGGCCGGAGCCGCGCCGCCGTCTGCCGTGGCGTTTTTTCCTTGCATTTCCGATGCAAACTGATACAGAGAGGAGGGGGCCTGACGCCCCCTCGTTCACGCGTTTGGCCCAAGGAGCATGGGAAACATGGAGGTGCTTGTTGCTGCGGTAGGGGTCGCCATCGGGGTCTCTTTCATCTGCTCGCTCTTCGAGGCAGTGCTCTATTCGGTGCCCCTCTCCCACGTGGAGGCGCTGGCCCGGAGAGGAAGCCGGTCTGCGGCGCTCTTCCAGGGGATGAGGGAGAAGATCGACAGGCCCATATCCGCCATCTTGACCCTCAACACGGTGGCGCACACGGCGGGGGCCTCGGTGGCCGGCGCGGCCGTCACGGCCGTGTATGGATCCGAGTCCCTGGGGGTCTTCTCGGCCGTATTCACGCTGGGGGTGCTGCTGCTTTCGGAGATCCTGCCCAAGAGCCTGGGGGTGCGCTACTGCAAGACGCTGGCCCAGACGGTGGCGTGGCCCCTGTATGTCACGCAGTGGGTCCTGCGGCCCATCACATGGGCCACATCCTGGATCACCCGGTGGCTCGGGTCCTCCAAGGCGCCCCAGGGGGTCTCTCCCGAGGAGATCGCGGTGCTGGCCCACCTGGGCCGGCGCGGAGGGGTCATCCAGAGGATGGAGGAGGCCGTCATCCGCAACATCCTGGCCCTGAGAGACGTCCGAGCCCGGGACATCATGACCCCGCGCACCGTGGTCTTCAGCCTCCCCAAGGAGTTGACCCTTGGCGAGGCCCGCGCCCGATCCGCCCTTTGGCCCTGGCCCCACAGCCGGGTGCCGGTGCATGATGGCGACGTGGACCATGTGGTGGGGGTGGTGCAGCGCCGGGAGGTCCTGGCCGCCTTGGCCGACGACCGGCCGGACCAGCGGCTGATGGACCTCATGCGGCCCGTCCATATGGTCCCGGACTCCCTCAGCGCGGATCGACTCCTCCAGGCCTTCGTGGAACGGCGGGAGCATCTCTTCGTGGTGGTGGAGGAATACGGCGGGGTGGCAGGGGTCGTAACCCTCGAGGACGTGTTTGAGGAGATCCTGGGCCAGGAGATCGTGGACGAGTCGGACCTGACCGATGACCTCCAGCGCATCGCCCAGCAGCGCAGGCGCAGGATCCTGGGTGAGGGGAGGCATTGACGGCGGGGTTGGAGGACATCCCTCAGGAGGGACACGGGACCATGCGCACCCTCATTCTGGTCAACCCCGCAGCGGGGAACCACGAGGGGGCCCGGTGGCTCCCGGCCCTGGAGGCACTGGCCCGCCGCCCAGGTCCGGGCCTCAGCGCCGCCGTGGAGGCCACCCGGCATGGAGAGATCCGCGAGCAGATTGCCGCCCGGGGGCATGACACGGACCGGGTCGTGGTCGTGGGTGGAGACGGGACGGTCCGGGAGGTGCTGGAAGCCGTTCACGGGCTGGGGCTTGCCGCCCCCGTGGGGATCGTCCCCCTGGGCACGGGAAACGACCTGGCACGGAGCCTGGGCATGTGTGCCAGGCGCCCTCGGGGCGTGGAGGAGATCCTGGCCTTCGCGACGAGCGCCCAAACCGCCGTGGTGGACCTCTGGTCCATCAACGATCGCCTGACCTTCAACAACTACATGAGCCTGGGGATGGACGCGGTGGTGGTCCACGGCTTCAATCGGGTGCGGCAATGGATTGAGGACCACCCGCCCTGGGGGAAACGGGGGGTTTACTTCGCCGTGTACATCCTGGTGTGGCTCAGGCACGTCCGGGAGCGTCTTCCCGCCGGCGGGCAAATGGCGTGGACCGGGACCGATGGACAGCGGCGCTCCGTGTCCCTGGCCAGGCCCAGGGTCCTCTCCGTGACCAACACGCCGTACTACGCGGCCGGGGCCCTGACCGCCCCTGGGGCATCGGTGGGAGACGGGGCCCTGGAGGTGACCCTCTTCGCCAACCTGAGGGAATACGTGGAGCTCATGGCCATGCGCGTCCCGGCCCTGGCCCGGTTGGGGGTGCAGGGGCGCTGGTGGCGGGCCCGGGCCAAGGACTTGGAACTGCGCCTGCCCGCCGCGGGCTGTATCCAGGCCGACGGGGAGGACGTCACATCCCTTCTGGGCGGGGACCCGACGGTGTGCGTGCGCCATCGGGGGCGGGTGAGGGTCCTCCTGCGGGGGATGGACGATGGCCCAAAGCCTGGCCGCAACCGCCCCCTCAATCCTCCAGGCGTTCGATCTTGAAGACCACCGGCCGGAGGCCGTCGGTGCAGCACGACACGGCCACCCCTTTCTGTGCCATCCAGGGATAGTACCCGCCATACAGGATGTGGGCCAGATCCCGCTGGATGTCGGCGTAGGCCCAGTTGCAGAAGCCCGGCGGGCACTGGTGGGAATCGACCACGAACTCCTGGCCCAGCTCGAATCGCGGGCACTCGGGCGTGACCTTGGTTTGGTCGATGGGCGCCGGCGGGGTCTCGCCGTACAGCTCCGTGCAACTGAGCTTCTTGACCACCGTGATCTTCGCCTTGGGCATCTTGACCTCCTGATCCCGGGACGCGCGGGCCTGGGCCCGGTCCCTCGCTTGGGTTGGCGAGCCGGGGGGCTCGTGGGCGCCGGACCCCCTGGCCCTGGATGGATCGGATCCCGGAGTGCCGCGCGGGACTCAGCGCAGGCCGCCCGCCGCACGGGCGATCTGCGCGAAGCGCCGCAGGAGGTGCCCTCCCCAGGGCGTGTCCGCACACGATGCCAGGAGCACCTCCGGATCCCGGCCTTCTTCCGCGAGTTCGGCCCGGCGCATCCGGATGTACGCCCGGACGATCTCGGCATCGAACTCGGGATGGAACTGCACCCCCCACGCCCGCTCGCCCACGGCAAAGGCCTGAACGGGATCCAGGTCGCTGACGGCCAGGAGCCTGGCGCCCGGGGGGGGGCGCAGGACGGACTGGAGGTGGCTCACGTGAAGCCTCATGGACGCCGGGAAATCCCCCAGAAGGGGGTCCCCTCGAGCCCCATCCGCCAGCCGAACCTCCACGGTCCCCACCTCCCGCCCCCGGGGGTTGTCCCCCACCTCCCCCCCCAGGGCGCAGGCCAGAAGCTGGTGGCCGTAGCAGATCCCCAGGACCGGGACACCCGCCCGGACCACGGCCGGGAGCCACCTGGCCGTGCGCTCGCTCCAGTCATGGGCGTCGGTCACCATGGCCGGGGATCCCGTTATGACGACGCAGCCCGCGGCATCCTCCCCGGGAAGGAACTCCCCCCGGGTGACGTCCACCACCCGGGCCCGCTCTCTCGGGACTCCCATGCCCGAGAGGATCCAGTCCTCGAAGTCCCCCCTCAAGGGGGACAGGTCGGGCAGGGCGCTCCCCGTCTTGACGATGACGACGCTTCCCATGACGTCTCCGGGGGCAGGCCCCCGGCTCCACCCTCAGACCGTGGCGTCGCGGAGCATCCGCTTGAAATGGTGGATCCGCCTTCGAACCGCCTTGAGCTTGGCGTGGTCGCGGGCCGTCAGGGCCTCGTCCCTCGCCTTCTTGAGCTCACGGATCCGGGCCTTGATGGATGCCTTGTCCAGACCCTTGACCTCGTGGCGCTCCCGCATCTCGATCCCCAGAGCGGTGCACAGGGCGCCGATGAGTCGCTCCTTGTTCATCTGCGTGTGGCCCTGGACGGCCTCGTGCTCCATGCCCTTGGCGATCGCCCGAAGTTCGGCCACGGTCTTCTTGCGCAGTTCCTGAAACGTGTACGCCATGGTCTCCCTCCTTGTCGCTCCGTCACCCCCCCCCCGGCCCCCATCAGCCGGTGAGCCCGGCGGATTCCTCCATGCCGAGCATGAGGTTGAGGTTCTGGACCGCGGCGCCCGAGGCGCCCTTGCCCAGGTTGTCGAACCTGGCCGCCACGAGGATGAGCTCGTCGTTCCCGAACACGAAAAGGTCCACCCGGTTGGTGTCGTTGCATGCCGTGGGGGAGAGCCGCCCCTGGTCCAACTCATCGGGCCGGTCCATGGGGACGACCCGAACGAACCGCTCTCCCCCGTAATGCCCGACCAGGGCCCGGTGAACCGCGGCTCGGTCCACCCGGCCGCACAGCAGCGCGGCGTGCAGGGGGATCGAGACGATCATCCCGTTGAAGAAGTCCCCGACAATCGGGACGAAGAGCGGCGTCCTGGACAACCCGGCCATGCGCTGCATCTCCGGGAGATGCTTGTGCCTGAGCTCCAGGGCGTAGGGGCGGGCGGCCAGGTTGGCCTTGGGCGATGATTCATATACGGCGATGAGCCCCTTGCCGCCGCCGCTGTATCCGGTGATGGAGGTGCAGGTCACGGGGTAGTCCTCTGGGACCATGCCGGCCGACACGAGGGGGAAGAGGCACAGGATCAGGCCCGTGGCGTGGCAGCCGGGCACGCTCACCCGAGAGGCCCGGCGAATGGATTCCCGCTGCGAGGGAGACAGCTCGGGCAGGCCGTACACCCATCCCGGGTCCGTCCGGTGGGCCGTGCTGGCGTCGATGATCCGCGTCCGGGGGTTGGTCACCAGAAAGACGGACTCCCGGGCGGCCGGGTCGGGGAGGCAGAGGATGACCAGATCCGCGGCGTTGAGAAGGCGCCGACGCTCCGCAGGGTCCTTGCGCCTTTCGGGGTCGATGGTCAACAGCTCGAGATCCGTCCGGCCCGCCAGCCTCTCGTGGATTCGAAGCCCTGTCGTCCCTTCCTGGCCGTCGATGAACACCCTGTGCATTCCATGCTCCTTGCAACCGCCATGCCGGGCCGCCTCACACAGAGGGGCCGCCCTATCCTTGCCGCCCACCCCCGAAGTTGGATGGCGCCGACGCTCGCCGTGGAGATGCTCCCGCACTGGGCCCTGAACTGCGCGGCGTTGTCTGCCACGAACCGCGCCATGGCCTGAAGGTCCTTGAGGTCGAGCAAAAGGAGGCCCTGGTCGTCGGCCACCTTGAAGGCCAGGGAGAGGACACGGCCCTGCACGTCGTTGAGGTTCAGGATCCGGCTCAGGAGCAAAGGCCCCATCTCGGTGATGGTGGTCCGAACAGGATGGCCCCGCTCCCCGAACACGTCCCAGAATACGACGGGATATCCCCGGAACTCGAAATCGCCGAGCCCGAGCCGCTTGATCCGTTCCGCCACCTTGGCGTCATCGCCACCCGGGAGGGAGATCCCGGGCAGGTCGCCTTTGATACCCGCCAGGAAGGCCGGGACGCCCAGCTGGCTGCACTGCTCGGCCAACACCCGCAACGTCACGGTCTTGCCGGTCCCGGCGGAGCCGGCGATCAGCCCGTGGCGATTGGCCGTGGCACCGAGGAGGGCGACTTCCTCTCGGGACTTCCCCACGGGCATCCTCACCGCTGAGAGAGGCATCTGGGTCCTCCTCCGTCGCGCCCCGTCGGCCGGGTGGCCCCCTCCAGGGCCGTGAGCCGCGCCAACGCCTCCTCGGCGCTTCGGCCGCACATCTCCTCGTCGGGCCGCAGCCGGACGCAGACCGCCGGTCGGCTGGGGTCCCCGTACAGCCGGCACCGGTTGTCCAGCGTCAGCTGGATGCAGCGAACCCCGGCCCGTTTCCCCTGCGGCATGCCCGGGATGGGAGAGGAGATGGACAGGGCGACACAGCAGGCGCCGCACCCGACCCGGCACTCCATGGCCTGTCCTCCTGGGGCCTCCAGCCCATTATAGAGCCGGCCCCGGCTCTTGCAAGCCTGCGGGCCCCCGGTGGGCCCGACACGCCCTAGCCTCGAAACAGGGCCGCCGTCCGGCACGACTCCAAAGGGTGCCTGCCGACGGCTGTCTCATCCGAGAGGACCACCCCGGCGAAGCCGTCCTCCAGGGCGTCGTGAAGGCAGCAGATCTCCGAGCGGGTGGGGCTCGCTCTCTCGGTCATGTGCTCCAGGAGCTGCCCGGCCAAAAGGACCGGGACCTGCAGGGTCCGGACCCTCCGGGAGAAGGCGCGGACCGAACGGGCCATGGCCACAGGACCGATCTCCGCCTCCAGATCCCCCCGGCACAGCCACAGCTCCCGGGCCGACCGGGATATGCCCCGGGCATCCTGCAGGGCCGAGGGGCGCTCCAGCTTGGCGATGGTGTAGGCAACAGGCCCCAGGATCCTGCCGAAGCTGGCCATCTCGCGGGCGTCCTTGACGTAGGAAAGGGCGTAGCGGACCTCGGGCCAACCGCGCGCATGTCGAACGACTTGCAGGTCCTTCTCATCGAGGGTCTCCCTGCGGAAATCGGACCGGGCAAAGGTGATCCCCTTGCGGGGAGAGATCTCGCCCCCTCTGGCCACACGGGCGCGAATGCCCCCGGGCCCCGCGGACTCCATGAGGAGAGCGCTCCGGCCGTCGTTGAGGACGATTTCCCCCTCGGATCTCTTTGCTGCCTGGAAGAAATCCGGATGGGGAACGGGCAAGACGCCTTGGGCGCGTGTCTCAGGGGCCTGGACGACCTCCACCTGCTCGCCCTCCCGAAGGAGGAAGGGGGGGAAGCGCCCCAGGCGCCACTTGCTCCCCTGGAGGTCCAGGATCAGGGGTACTGGAAGGGGGCGGCCCAGGGCCTTGTGCAAGATCTCCCGCCACAAACCGATCTCCTCGGCGAGGGCGTGGGATGTATTCAGGCGAAATCCCGTCACCCCCACGCGGAGCATCTCCAACAGCACGGCCTCGGACCGACAGGCCGGGCCCAGCGTGGCAATGATCTGGTAATCCATGGGGTTCCTTGGACCCTGCCGAGGGCCTCACTCGGGATCGGAGCCCTGGGTCCGCCCCCGCGCCTCGACCCCTCTGAGGTAGCTCAACGCCCTGTGGTACCTGGCCATGCGCCCGCGGTCCTCCGGGGTCGGACTGCACAGTGGAGCGGGATCCAGGTTGTCTTCCACGTCCGCCATCTTCACCCGCAGGGAGAGCCGGTTCCGGGCGGCCCGCCGGATGAACGCAAGGATGATGGCCTCTTGGAGGTTGCTCATGGGGGTCCCCGCCCTCGCGGCCTTCCGGCGGCCCGTGCCTGGATCTCACGGGCCGAGGATGAAACCTGCCACCCGAAGCCCCCGGGCCCACTGCCTCCACGCCCCGGTGAGGATGTCCAGGGTCATGGCGTCGCCGCGGAAGATCGCCTCCACATTCGTCTCCAGGCTGCATGCCCGGTCGTAGTTGGTGTGGCTGATGCGCAGCCCGTACCACCCGGGGCCCCGGGGGGCGGCGTCTTCCACATAGATGACGTGGCCCGTGGGCATGCGGTGGCGATGATTGGCCTCCAGGATCAGGACCCGGCCCGCAGCGGGCTCATCCGTCGTGTTTCCCCGCCGTCGCTCGCAGGCGAACCACGTAAGGGGGCCGGTCTCGCTGCTGAATCGGCAGCTCATGATGCCGCTGCGGCAACGTGCATAGGGCAGGCTCTGGGGCTCGCAGCGGGCTGTGGGGCGGCCGTCCTTGGGGTGGCCTCCAGGCCGCAGGAGGTAGCACGACCGGACGGGCGGCGGGGGCTTGTCCGGTTCCCGCTGCGGCGGGGGCGCGGAGGCATCCTCCGGGGGGGACGAGCGGGCTGCGCCATCCGCGCCTGTTTCGGCGAGCAGGGCGGGAGGCGGGGGGCCGAGGGGCGGAGGCACGGCTGGGGTGGACGAGGGATCCATCTGCGGGGTGCAGCCTGCCACCGCTCCCAATAGCACGGCCAAACCGGCCAAC
>CAZEPJ010000069.1:0-22842 GCA_964514105.1 uncultured Desulfarculaceae bacterium
GATCTCCTTGCCGTAGTACCTGGCGATCATCATGATGCAGGTGGTGCCGCATGTGGTCTGGTCGCGCTGGGAGATGAAGGGAAAGCTGACGCGCCGGCGGTAGAGCCCGGAGACCCTCCTGAAGAGGTTCCGCCTCTCTCCCGGGGGTGGCGGTTCCTCCCGCGGGGCAGCCTGGAGCATCTTGGCCTCCTTGAGGGCCTCCAGCTCCTGCTTGATCATCTCTCGGTACGGGATAGGGGGCCTGTCCGAGAGGTAGGACTCGATGCGGTCCCTCAGGACCCTCTCGAGCTTGGGGGATCCACGGACCAGTTCCCGGAAGTCCGACTTGTTCAAGGAGAAAAGATGGCAGTCCGTGAGGCAGATCACATCCGCGTGGCGCCCCGCGTCTTCCAGCAGGGCCTTCTCGCCGAAAAAGTCTCCTTCTCTCAGGAAGTTGATGATCTCTTGGCGGGAGCCCTCCCATCGCACCACCTTGAGCTTGCCCTGCTCCACCAGATAGAACTTGTCCGGAGCCGCGCCCTGCCGGAATACGACCTCACCCTCCTTGAAGAACTCGGGCGCCAGGCGCTGGACGAGGTCCTGGAGCTCCCGGGGGGGGATGGCCGAGAGGTCCGTACAGCCCTTGAGAAAGGTGTGAATGGACGTGTGACGGAGGAACTTGTCGAACTGCTCCCTGAGCTGGGGCCTGGAGAAGAGATATCGGTCGAAGGCGGGTCGGTCCAGGGAAAAAAGGAGGCCGTCCTCTGCGGCCCGGGCCGTGGCGCTTCTGGGCTGGTCCGTGATAAGGGCCGCTTCCCCGAAGAAATCGCCGGAGGTCCTGACCCCGAGGTTGATGTCCTTGTGGCCGTCGGCCCGGAGGATCCGGACCTTGCCTGCGCAAACGATATAGAAGCGATCCCCGGCGGCGCCCTGTTGAAAGACGACCTCGCCGGCCTTGACGGGCTGCAGCTTCGCCAGGCTGGCCAGCTCCCCCAGCTCCTCGTCGGTGTAGATGGCGAAGAGCGGGAGCGTCCTCAGGAACGCCTGCAGGGCCTTGTCATCCATGGAGATCCAGGGCCTCGTCGGTCGCCGACTCAATCCCCCGCGCGCATCAGGGCCTCCATCTCCCGCCGAAACAGGGAGACGGTGCCCAGCAAGAGCATGTAATCCACCTTGGTGTTGATCAGGCCCAGTTCGGCAGCGATGAGCGCGCGCTGGTAGTCCAGGGTGTCCAGGACCGTGCTCTTGTCCCGGATCAGCTTCTCCATCTCGTTGTTTAGGTTCTCCCGCGACAACGCCACGATCCCCTCGTCCACCCGCCACTTGCGCCGGACCGTGTCCATATCCCGATACAGGTCGTGGACGATCTGGTCGATCTCCCCCAACCGGTTCTGGATGAGGATCTGGAGCTGCTGGATGCGGGCCTGGAACTCACCCACCTTGCTCCGGGCCGCCGTGTTGCCCAGGGGAAAGGAAAAGGTCCCCCGAAGGAGCACCCGGTAGTTGTCCGTGGACAGGTCATTGATGGATCGAATCCAGGAGTCGAAGCCGTATCCCTCCATGCCCAACTCCACCGACAGGGTGAGGTCGGGCCGTCGGTCATCCAGGGCCTTGCGAAGGTCCTTGTCCACGAGGCGCGCCTCGCTCCGCAGCCGGGTCATCTCGATGTCCAGATCAGCCTTCCTCACGAGGGTCTCCTCCAGTGGAGGCAGGGGGATCCTGGGGGCCAGTCGGTCAGGGGAATCCACAGGCTGAACATGGGAGATCTCCTGGGTCCTGGGGTCGTTGTACATGGAGAGCATGAGCTGAAGCTGGCGCTGCCTGCAGCGGTTGTCCACCTCCAGGATCTCTCGATCCGCGGCCAGGAGGGCCGCCTCCATGCGGTTGAGATCCGTCACCGGGAGGCGCCGGAGGTTCACCTTCTCCCGGACGACGTCGTGGATCTCCTGCGTGTTCTGCCGGACGGCCCGAACCAGGCGCAGCTCCTCGATGGCCCGAAACAGAAGGAAGTAGTCGCGAAAGGTGTTGAACAGGACCAGGGCCTTGGTGTCGTCATACCGCTGCAGCTCCAGATCCCTCAAGATGGCGGCCTTGTCGATGTTGAGATTGGTGATCTGCGGTCCGAATCCCCGGAGGATGGGTTGTTCGTACTTGAGGAAGACGCTCGAGGTATATTCGTGAACGGTGAACCGGGGGATCTGGTAGGACAGGCGCTCGGACTCCGTGAGGTAGTTGAGGGAGGCCGCGCCGCCCAGCGGGGTCCGGCGGGAGAGGGAGACCAGGGCATCGCCCAGATCCTCCCCCCGGAGGTTGTCGAGGGTGGGGGAGCCCCATCTGGACTTGCCTCCCCCCCCCCTGAGGTTGAGCAGGGGGTCGTAGATGGATCTCTCGAACATCACTCGTCTGTCCGCGATGTCGATGCCCAGTTGGTGGTACCGGATCGTGCGGTTTTCCCGAAGGGCGATGGCCAGGGCGTCGGGGAGGCTCAGGGAAACGGCCCGCGTATCAGGGGCACAGAGGGCCGCGCCAGGAAAGACGAGGACGAACAAACAAAGCGCCCAGAGGACCGCGCTCGGGGCACGTTCGGCGATCCGCATGGGACATTCAGGCAAGCCAGACCCCAAGGCCTTGCGCATCGGAGACCCCAGCCCGTGAGGAACCCTGCTCGCTTCTAACCGAAAGGCGCACAGGAGTTCAGGGAAAAAGCCCGCCTTGCCATGGCATGGTCTATCCGGCATCCCTCTGGAGCTTGGCCCAGGAGTCCCGGAGGGTGACGGTTCGATTGAACACGAGTCGGGCGTCGCGGTGATCCATGGGGTCCGCGTTGAAGTACCCGATCCTCTCGAACTGGAAATGATCCCCCGGCAGGGCCTGCCCCAGGCTGGGCTCCACCTGGGCGGCCCGGACGACCTCCAGGGAATCGGGATTGAGATGGGCCTTGAAGTCCGTTCCCTCGTTGGGATTCTCGGCCAGGAAGAGCCGGTCGTAGAGGCGCACCTCGGCGGTGAGGGCGTGCTGCGCGGAGACCCAGTGGATGGTCCCCTTGACCTTGCGGCCGTCGGGGGCAAATCCGCTGCGGGTCCGGGGGTCGTACGTGCAGCGGACCTCGATGACGCCGCCCGTGCTCGGGTCCCTGACCACGCCTGTGCACAGGACGAAATACCCGTAGCGCAGCCGCACCTCGCGGCCCGGCGCGAGGCGGAAGAACTTCCCGGGTGGATCCTCGCGGAAGTCATCCTGCTCGATGTACAGGACTCGGGAAAATGGGATCCTGCGGGCGCCCATGGCCGGATCGTCCGGGTGGTAGGGACCCTCCAGATCCTCCGTTCGACCCTCCGGGTAGTTTTCGATGACCAGGCGCAGGGGCCGCAGCACCGCCATGACCCGCCTCGCGCGGCGGTTGAGGTCCTCCCGCACGCAGTGCTCCAGCAGGGGCATGTCGACGACGCTCTCCTTCTTGGCCACCCCGATGCGGTCGCAGAAATCCCGGATGGCCTCCGGGGTGTAGCCGCGCCGCCGGAGGCCCGCGATGGTGGGCATTCGCGGATCGTCCCAGCCGCGGACGTGGCCCTCCTCCACCAGCTGGA
This sequence comes from uncultured Desulfarculaceae bacterium, assembly GCA_964514105.1. GTDB lineage: Bacteria > Desulfobacterota > Desulfocorpusculales > Desulfocorpusculum > Desulfocorpusculum > CAZEPJ01. The sequence goes on from CAZEPJ010000069.1 coordinate 3,567, forward strand.
TGAGCTTGCGCTTGCTCAGGACCGTATAGCTGAGGCTGAGCCTGGCGAACTCGATCTGCTGAGGGTGGCACGGGGCGCTCACGTTGTCCAGGACCCAATCGTACAGGGCCCGATTGGGTTCGAACTCCAGGGTGCAGATGGAATGGGTGATCCCCTCCTGGGCGTCCGAGAGGCAGTGGGTGAAGTCATACATGGGGTAGATGCACCACTGATCCCCCGTGCGATGATGGGGCACCTTGCGGATGCGGTAGAGGACCGGGTCGCGCAGCACGATGTTGGGCGAGGCCATGTCGATGCGGGCCCGCAGGACGTGGGCCCCGTCCTCGAACTCCCCCGCCCGCATGCGGCGAAAGAGATCCAGGTTCTCCTCCACGGATCGATCCCGGTACGGGCTCTCCCGCCCTGGCTCGGTGAGGCTTCCCCGGTGATCGCGGATCTCCTCGGGGCTCAGGCTGTCCACGTACGCCTTGCCCGTCCGGATGAGCTCCTCGGCATAGTCATACAGCCGGGGAAAGTAATCCGAGGCATACAAGAGGCGATCCTCCCAATCGAACCCCAGCCAGCGCACGTCCTGCTGGATGGCCTCCACGTACTCCACGTCCTCCTTGGCCGGGTTGGTGTCGTCGAAGCGCAGGTTGCAGGTCCCGCCGAATTGGCGGGCGATGCCGAAGTTGAGGCAGATGGACTTGGCGTGCCCGATGTGGAGATAACCGTTGGGCTCCGGCGGAAAGCGGGTGGCCACCCGCCCGCCGTGCTTTCCGCTCCTGACGTCTTCGGCCACGATCTCGCGGATGAAATCCGTCGCCGTCGGTACGGGCCGCTCGTTCATGTTCCCGGTCCTCGATCCCTTCTGCGGAGGGCATGCGGGCTGCCTCCGGGAGATTCGGCCCGCCGCCGCACGGCCGCCCCGGTGGAGGAACCCGGCGGGCTTCATCATAAACAATGCCCGGAGCCGGGGTCAAGGCGCCCCTCGGGCGCACGGGAGTCCCCCGGCCGGGGCCACGGCACCCCCCGGATCGGCCGCGCATCTTCCGCCAGCGGCGCGAGGTGGGGTATCATAGGCAAGAGCCTTCCATGGAAGGCGCTGAACAAACGATGGGATGGGGGGCGGGGCACGTCATGGCGAACCGGGTGGATGCGGGGTTCATGGAGGAGCTCAAGCGGTACGGTGAGTTCGACGTGGCGGCCTGTTACAGCTGCGGTCATTGCGCGGGCACCTGCCCGCTGGTCAAGGCCGGCGAGAGCTTTCCGCGCCAGCTCATCCGCTATGCCCAACTGGGCCTTCGGGCACAACTGGGGGCTGCCAAGGCCGTCTGGTCGTGCTACTACTGCGGGGAGTGCTCCAAGGCCTGCCCCCGAAAGCAGACGCCGGGGGAGTTCATGGATGCGGCCCGTCGGTACTTCGTGACCCACTGGGACGTCACCGGGTTGAGCCGGCGGCTCTATACCTCCCGCCGGTTCACGGCCGTTTTCCTGGGGGCCGTGGCCCTCTTCTTCGCGATCCTGTTCGTGGCGACGGGCGGGCCCATGCGGTCTCAGCGCCTCGCCCTCTTCGACTTCGTGGACGTGGAGCTGCTGCACTACGCTGGCATCGCGGTGATGGCGCTGGTGGGCCTCGTCTTGGCCCTCAACGGGGCCAACATGGCGCGGCATGTGATGCGCGGGATGCCGCAGCCACCCCGGGCGAGTTTGCCCGAAAAGGTCCGCGACGCCTGGCTGGCAGCCCGGGACACCGTGGGCGAACTGGCCCTGCAGAGGGGATTGCGGGACTGCCACGCCCACGCCCCGGCGCCCGACGAGCCCCGGTACCTCACCCGCCGCGTCATCCACCTTGCCATCATGTGGGGTTTTCTGGGTCTCCTGGGGGCCACCACCCTGGACCTCCTTTTCAAGGAGCCGGGCTCCCATGTGCCCCTTTACTACCCCATGAGGCTCCTGGGGACGGTCTCGGGGCTGGCCCTCCTGTACGGGACAAGCGCCGCCTTGTGGCTGCGCAAGGCCCGCAGGGGCGGACCCGCCATGGAACGGTCCCTCCTTTCGGACTGGCTGCTCCTCTGGATGCTCTGGGCGACCACGGCCACGGGCTTCGTGGTGGAGGTGGCGGTGTACCTGCCCCGGGGGACCATCTCCGGGTATCTGGTATTCCTGGTCCACATGGTGATGGCCATGGTGCTGCTCCTGCTGCTACCCTTCACCAAGTTCTCCCACGCCATTTACCGGCCGGCAGCGTTGTGGATCCACGCCTTCTGGATGCGCCGATGGGCCGGGCGCTCCGTGCGGCGGCGCTGGCTCGCCGGGGCCGGGGCAGGGAAGGCAAGGCCCCAGGCCGCCCACTGAAGGGGCGGGCTCCGCACCTGCGCCCCAAGGTCACAACGCCTGGCATCCGCCTCACCTCGGGCTCCCTGCCCTTCACGGCGCACCCTCCCGGCTGCGTTGGTCTCTCGACTCTCGGGCCAGGATGTTGTATCGGTGGGCCGCCCACACCGCTCCCAGCCCCCCCAACCCCAGGGCGCTGAAGGCCCAGCCCCAGACCATGTATTGCCCCTGACCCAAGCCCCGGGAGGGGTTGGTCCAGTCCAGGATGGCGCCGAAGACGAGGGGCGAGACGGCCGCCGCCCCGAACCCCAGGAGGGACCTCAGGCCCAGGGCCGCGCCCAGGTACGCCGACTCCACGGACTCGGTGAGGGCCGCGGAGAGGACGGGCGAGTCCCCAAGGGAGGAAAAGGCGTAGATCGTGCCGATGACGATGACGACGGCCAGGGGCCACCCCACGGTCCACCCGAAGACGAGGGAGCAGACCCCGGAGATGGCCGCCAGGCAGAGGATAACCCGGGCGCGGCCCATGCGGTCCGAGAGGCCTCCCATGGTGAAGCAGGCGAGGAGCCCCATGACGTGGAAGAGGGCCGTCATGTGGGCAGCCCACCCCGCGGAGCCGGCGACGCTGCTCCCCGCCAGGGTGAGACAGGCGGCCATGAAGGCGGGGGTCCACGACCACATGCCCTGGAGCTCCCAGTTGTGGGCCGTGTATCCCCAGATAAGGAGCATGGCCCTCCGATTGCCCAGCACCTCCCGGCTGAAGCGCTGGCCCTGGCCCCTGGGGGCCACGGCGACCCGGGTGTGTCTCAGGGTGACCCACGCCAGGACCCACCCCAATACGGGCCCCAGACAGGTGAGGAGAAAGGAAAGCTGGTACCCGCCCACCGGGAGGGCCGCGCCGCTCACGGCCAGGGAAAGGGCGTACCCGCACGAGGTGGCCGCCACGAACCATCCTACGGCCATGCCCCGGCTGGACGGGGCGTACTGGTCCGCGAGGATCATGACGCACGTGGTATACCCGCCCCCCAGGGAGACGCCCACGATGGTGTTGAGGACGAGGGCGGAGAAAAACCCCCGGGCCAAAAGGGCGAAGGCCATGGCGCAGACCGCCGTGGCAAACAGCGACCCGATGTACACACTCCGGGCGCTGACCCGGTCGGCCAGGCTCGAGCAGATCACCAGGGAGGCGGCGTAGCCGATCTGGAGGCCGCTGGCCACGGCCCCGGCTTGGGCCCCGGACATGCCCCATTCCCGCTGCAGGACCGGGATGGCAGCCGCATAGCTCATGAAGACCAGGCTGTTGCAGATCCTGGAGCCGCAGATGCCCGCCAGCCACCAGTCGAATCGGGTGCGCCTTGCAGGGCCAGTGGGGGTGGGGGATGTCACGGGCCCAGACCCCGCCGCCTTGGGGGACACAGGGCACAATAGCCCGGGCCGGGGTGGGAGGAAAAAGACCTCCCAGGCCGGGTCCATGCCTTGTCCAGCCCGACCCCGTATCTCATCTTCCCACCCGCCTTCATGCGAGGTGGGAACGACGTGGATCGGCTGTCCCGCTGTGTCCTCGCCGATGGGTCACTGCGGCTGTGGACCTTTCCTGGGGCGGCATATCCGGATGTGGCAGTACGTGGCGTAGGCCGTCGCCGCCACCACTACCAGCGCCGTCCCCAGGGCCACGCTGCCGTCGGGGTGGAGCATGACCACCAGCGACAGGGCGGCGAGCAGGACGCGGAGCACCATGTCCGAGCCGCGGGCGCGCAGCACCCGACCGAACATGGCGAAGGAGACGCCCCAGCAGGCGATGGCCACGATCAGCGTGTCCAGGATCTGCCCCCAGCCCGGCTTGACCACCATATCCGAGCGCACGAAGATGGCGAAGGTCATGAGGGTGACCGGCAGGCACAGCCTCAAGGCCTCCCACATGGTCTTGACAAAGGAGGCATTGGCGATCCTTGCCGAGACCGCAGCGGCGAGGGACGTGGGCGGGGACAACTCCCCCCAGACCGCGATGAGGAAGCAGAAGAAGTGCGCGATCCATGGGTCCACCCCGATCTTGCGCATGGGGTCCACCACGATGACCGCCAGGATGATGTACGTGGCCGTGGGGGGAAGCCCGGTGCCCACGAGCCATCCGAACACCCATGCCATGAGGACCAGGGCGATGATGTGAAACTCCCCCACGCTCAGGAGCATCCCCCCCATGCGGTTGATAAAGCCGGTGACCGTGAACAGGCCCACCATGATGCCCAGGGTGCACAGCAGAACCGTCAGATAGGAACTGAGTTCCGCGTGGGTCTCGATCATGATGCGGACGTTGGCCACGATCGCATCCGTCTCCGTGGCAGGGTCCCGCAAGACGTACTTGAAATACAGAAAGAGCAGGACGAGCAGCAGGAACATGAACGCCCCGGTGTAGAGCCCCGAGAGCTGCTCGCCGTAGTTCAGCACGCCCATCAGGATCGTGAGAAAGATGATCCCCAGGAAGAAGATCCCCGTCTTGAGCTGGCCGTACACCGGCATGGTGGCCTTCTCGATGGGTTCTGCGGGCATCAGCCGGGTGCTCAGAAGATAGATGGCCAGGGCCAGGGTGGAGTAGTAGACGAAGGCGAGGGAGAAGCCGCGCAATACCACGTTCCAGTACGGCACGCCCAGGAATTCCGCCATGACGAATCCGGCCACCGCCATCACCGGCGGCATGATCAGCCCGCCCATGGACGCCGAGGTCTCAACGGCCGCTGCGAACTCCCCCGGCACGCCGTACTTCTTCATGAGCGGGATGGTGAAGGAGCCGACCACCGTGGCGTTGGCCGCTCCGCTTCCGCTGACCATGCCCACCGCCGAAGAGGCCAGAACGGCGGTTTGCGGGATGGTGGCCCTGGACTTGCCGGCGATGCGCCGCATGAACTGGACCATGGCCCCCTGGGCGTCGAAGCCGCGGGCCGCCGCGGCCAGGAGCAGGAACGCGGCAATGGTCGTCATGGCGATCTGGGCGTACTGCCCGTAAATCCCGGTGGCCAGCTCCACGGTGCTCGAGGTGACCAGCCGATAGAAGGTGGTCCCCGGATGCCAGAAGAAGTCGATAGGGCTCAGGTACCCCCACAGCGTGTAAAAGACCATGGCCACATTGACCCAGAAGAGCTCGGTGTGGGCGATCCGCGACAGCTCCATCACCAGGAGGAAGACCAAGAGCCCCATGACGAAGTCCGTCTTGGTGTACGAGCCCTGCCGCCAAATGGCAATCTGCTCGAACTGCGTGGTGAAATGGTAAAAGGCGAACACGCAGATGGCGACGTAAAACACGACGAGGACACGCCGGATGCCGGGGGGGAGCCGTTTGTAAAGCACGCCATCCTGATACATGCCCAGGATCTGGAGCATCAGGGCGATGGGCACCAGGGAGGCGACCAGTTCGCTCGGCCCTCCGAAACCGGTATAGAAATACCAACAGAGCCAGGCGAACATGAAAAGCGATATGAGGAACCTCAGGTTCTTGAGATTGACGTACCGCCCGAGTTGCTCACTCCCCACGGCTCTCCCCCCTTTGGCTCTCAATCGCCTCTCCACGGTCGGGGCCCTGGCGTCCATGCGGCCCGTACAACTGATCCAGACCCCACACTCCGCCGTCCGGCTCCCCCTGATCACGGGGCCGGGTGAGGAGACGCGCCCCGGCGGCGCGCATCCTCATCCTCGCTCATCCCCCGGCACGATCACTTGCCGCCTGCGATCTTCCACTTGTCGTTCCAGGCCTTGTGCTCCTTCAGGAACTTGGCCAGCCCGGCATGCACCGGGGCCTTGGGCTCGGCGTTGATCCCTTTGACCTGCATGCCCACGAAGTCCTTGGCCATGGGCTCGAAGCCGGGATCGGCCTTGGCGAGATTCTCGCGCTCGGCGTAAAACTTGTTCAGCATCTTGTACACGACCTCCTCGGGCATATCCTCGCGCACGTTGTACCCGAAGAGGAGCGGGACGCCCAGGATCGTCTTGACGCCCACGTCCTTGTTGAACACCTTGGATGCGTCGATTTCCGTGGGGGTGAGGTTGGCCGCGGTGAGCTTCTTGACCTCGTCCGCACTGGGGTTGATGACCTTGATGTCTAGGCGCAGCTCGGTCTCCCGCCAGTACGAGGGGAGCGAGCGGCCGGCCGTGGTGTAGCACACAGCACCGACAATGGTTCCGGCCTGAAGCGCATCACCCTGGGCCGGCTCGCCGATCTGCACATGCTTGAACTGGTACCCCAGCGCCTTGTAAATGCGCCGGAAGTTGAGCCAGTTCATGAATCCCGCCGGCGTGAAGAACACCGGCTTCCCGCTGAAATCCCCCCAGGACTTGAACTGATCCGCCTTGGGGGCGTACACGGCCATGAACGACTCCATGGGGTACGCGTACCAGGTGTGGACCATCTTGGACTTGCCGGGCTTGTAGTCCTTGAAGGCGCCGTCGTTCTCGTACACGTCGGTCATCCCGACGTCGGCCGTGTACCCAATCTCTCCGTCCCCGTCCATGGTCGCCTTCATGGCGGCCGTGGTCGAAGGATACGGGTTGACGGTGACCGTGTACTCCCCGCCCAGGGCATCCTCGAGCACCTTGGTCATCTGGGCCGCCACCTTGTACCCGTACGATCCCGTGCTGGAGGTGGCCCACCGGATGGACTTGCGCTCCGCGGCCGGAGACAGGCCCATGCCCGAGAGCAAGAACACCGCGGCCAGGGCCCCCACGAACGCCCCCACGCCCAAACGCCTGCTGGTCCTGAACATCGCCTTCCTCCTTGAGTGATTTTGACTCATGGTAGCGGTGCCCGTTCCCAACTCGAGCCCGGGTCCGCTGCACCCTTCCACGGCGCCCTTGCGGTCCATGGCCGAAGACACCCGCTCACCCCATCGGCATCCCGAGCGGGACACGGCGGCCGCAACCGGCCGGCAGCCAATTCTTAACTAATTGTTTTTATTTAAGTTTTCTCTTAACCAAATCTAGCAGAAAACGATCCGTGTTGTCAACCGCAAAACACAGCGCGCAAAGACTTGTCCGTTTCCGGCAGCGGGAAGCGGGGCACAGGAGGGGGCATCTTTATCTTCGCCGCCGCGCCCGAGACATCCGGCCGTCCAAGGGGCTTCTCCCCGCCGCGGCGGGCGCCGGGACAAGAGGCTGGCACCTGTCATGGAACCGGTGCCACAGGCGCCGGTTTTTTCTTGACAAGAAAGAACGCTTTTGCTATCGCTACGTCCCGACAAAGCGAACTGCCATCCTTCGTCATCGGCCCGCCCACTGCGGAAGGGATGAGACAGCGGTGCGCCCGGGCGCCTGGGCAGGATGCTGGGCCGTGGGGTGTCCCCACCGTGATTGGCAGGCGCGAAAAGGCGCCGCGGGCCATGGAAGGGGCAGGACCCCGACGGCAGAGCGGGCGCCCTTGGATCTCCACCAAACTCTCAGGAGGAGGGTCTTGCCATGAAGAAGCTTCGCGCGGTCTTGGTCATCGTCCTGGTCGGCCTGGCCATGGTGGCGGCGGCCTTTCCGGCTGCAGCTCAAACGGCGGCGGGCAAAGTCATCAAGATCTACGCGAGCTGGCCTATGCAGGGGGCCATGATCCCCGAGGGAACGGCCATGCTCAATGCGGCCAAGATGGCCCTGGACGAGGTGAAGGGGGAGATGGCGGGTTACAAGATCGAACTGGTCTTCCTGGACGACGCCTCGCCCACCACCGGCTCGTGGGATGGGACCATCGAGGCCAACAATGCCCAGAAGGCCATCGCCGACAACCAGGCCCTGGTCTATTTCGGCACCTACAATTCAGGGGCCGCCAAGATCTCCATGCCGCTGACCAACGAGGCCGGCATGGCGCAGATCACCCCCGCCAACAGCTACCCCGGCCTGACCAAGACGGGATACGCCCCCGGCGAACCGGGCATCTACCGCCCCACTGGCAAGGTCAACTACTTCCGCACGTTCGGCGCGGATGACTTCCAGGGGGCCTCAGGGGCGGCCTGGGCCAAGTGCCTGGGTTTCAAGAAGGTCTATATCCTGGATGACCGGCAGCTGTACGGCAAGGGAATCGCCGACGTGTTCGAAAAGAGCGCAAAGCAGGTCGGGCTCGCCGTGGCGGCCCACGAGGGGATCGAGTCGGTAAACATCGATTTTCGCGCCCTGCTCACCAAGGTCAAGGCATCGGGAGCTGACCTCGTCTACTTCGGCGGATTGGTAGACTCCGGCGGCCCCCAGATTGCCCAGCAGATGGACGCATTGGGATTGTTCAAGGCGGGCATCAAGCTCCTGTCCGTCGACGCCATGTATTCCGACGCCGTGCCCAAGGCCGTCAGCCCCAGCATCCTCAACGGCAATCTGTACGTGACCTTCCCCAGCCCCGCACTGGATCAACTGCCAACCGACGTGGGAAAGAACTTCTACAAGAACTACAAGGCCAAGTACAACACGGATCCCATCGGATGGTCCATTTACTCGTACAACGCCATGCTGGTGATCCTCGATTCGATCAAGCGGGCCGGGCCCGCCCTCGACAAGGCCAAGGACGTGAAGGCCAGGCGCGCGGCGGTCCTCGATGCCATGCGCGCCACCAAGGATCTGGACGGTGTCTCCGGGAAGATCACATTTGACGCGAACGGCGATCCGACGACCTACCTGATGTCCGGATTCCTTTTCAAAGACGGCAAGTACGTCTGGCAGCGCAACATCAGCGGCGACATGACCTGCAACTAGTCTTCCAGGCATCCTGTCTGGCCCCGGCGATGACATCCCTCATCGCCGGGGCGGGCGCCCGGGGGGCGGGTCGATCCGCATCGTTGCCCAGAGCGCTTGGTTTGATCTTGCGGCGGACGGCCGCTGCCTGCGCCTGTCTTTGGGCTAGGTCCGTCGACGGGCGGCTCGCTGGAAGGGGCAGGCGGTGGCCGCCTTCCCCCAGCGCGATGGGGGTTCGCCCGCGCCGCGCCGGAGGCGGGTTGGCCGGGGCCCGGACGGGCAAAGGGGAAAGAGGACGCCTTCGGGCCGGGCGCAACCGTCTGGAATCCTCGCCCGATGGGCGAGGCCGCAGGCGAAACCTCGGATTGCCTCACAGGGGGATGGGGTTCGATGACCGAGACGGAGCTCTTCATTCAACTCGTCATCAACGGCGTCACACTCGGCTCGTACCTGGCCCTGATCGCCCTGGGCTACACCATGGTGTACGGCATCATCGAGCTCATCAATTTCGCCCACGGCGACGTGTACATGTGGGGCTTCCTGATCTCCCTGACCCTGCTCGGCCTGCTCGGCGTCAATAGCACCCTGGGCGGCTGGCAGCTCTGGGTCGTCATCTCAGGGGTCATGCTGGTGACCATGATCTGCACCGGGACCATCAACGTGCTCATCGACCGCATCGGGTACAAACCGCTGCGCCGCGCCCCTCGCCTGGCGGCCCTCATCACGGCGGTGGGCATGTCCTTCATCCTGGAGAATCTCGGGATGATCTGGAAGGGGCCCAGCCAGATCAATTATCCGAACATCTTTCCCACCCTCGACATCCTGAACGACCTGCTGGGTATGAGGTCGGCCGTGCTGCTGACGACCAAGGACCTGTTCCTCCTGGGCGTCACCGTGCCTCTGATGGTGGTCCTGACCCTGTTCATACGCAAGACCAAGATGGGCAAGGCCATGCGGGCCACGGCCCAGGATCGCGAGGCGGCGGCGTATATGGGCATCAACGTGGAGAAGGTGATCCGCAACACGTTCTTCATCGGCGGGGCCCTCGCGGGTGCGGCCGGCATGGTGGTCGGCATCTACCTCAACACGGGCCGCTACCTCATGGGTTTTGACGCCGGCCTGCTGGCGTTCACCTCCGCAGTCCTGGGGGGCATCGGCAACATCGGCGGCGCGGTGTTGGGCAGCTACGTCATCGGTTTTCTCAATGCCGTCAGCGACCAGTATCTCTCCTCGGAATGGACGCGCGCCCTGGTCTTCACCACACTGATCCTGGTTCTGGTCTTCAAGCCGTCGGGGCTGCTGGGCGAAAGGACACCGGAGCGGGATTGAGGGAGGGAGCGATGGCTCGACTCGGGCTTTCATGGACGGAACCCTGGCGGGCGCTCCCCTGGCGGCAGCGCCGGATCATGGGATGGACCTGCCTGATCCTGTCGCTCCTGATCTTCCCGCTGGTGGACAGGGCGTTCCACTGGGGAGTCGTAAACGATTTCACCGACGTGCTGGTGCTGGTCATCCTGGCCCTGGGCCTGAACATCGTGGTCGGCTACGCCGGCCTGCTGGACCTGGGCTACGCAGCCTTTTTCGCCATCGGGGCGTACACCGCGGGGATCCTCACTTGGCCGGCCCATCAGCTCGAGTTGAATTTCTGGATCGTGATCTGGGCCGCCGTGATCGTGGCTGCGATCTTCGGCATCATCATCGGCACGCCCACGCTGCGCCTCCGCGGCGACTATCTGGCCATCGTCACGCTGGCCTTCGGCGAGATCGTGCCCGTCGTCTTCCGCAACCTGGGCAGCGTCAATATCGGCATCGGGCCGTGGCGGTTGCTCACGGACTTCAACCTGACCAACGGGGTGCAGGGCTTGAATCCGGTGGGGCGGCCCGTGATCTGGGGGTTCAAGTTCGGCTTCGACCCCACGCCCTGGTACTATCTCATCCTGGTGATCGCCGCCCTGGTGATCTTCGCCAACGTGCGACTCCAGGATTCGCGCCTGGGCCGAGCCTGGATGGCCCTTCGCGAGGACGAGACCGCCGCGGACTGCATGGGCGTTGACCCCATCCGGACCAAGCTCCTGGCCTTCGCCATCGGCGCATCTTTCTCGGGTTTCGCGGGGGCGTTCTACGCGGCCAAGCTCCAGGCGATCTTCCCCGAGCTGTTCAAGTTCAACCTGTCCATCATGGTCCTGTGCATGGTCATTCTCGGCGGCATGGGCAACATCAAGGGCGTGGTGATCGGCGGCATGCTGCTTCAGCTATTCGACCGGGTGATCCTGACCCAGACCACCTCGGTTGCGCGCTACGTCGGTCACATGCTTCAAATCCCACCCCTGACAACGATCGACCTCTCGCTGTGGAGGTGGTTTTTTTTCGGTTTGGCCATGGTGGTGATCATGGTGCTCAGACCGGAAGGGCTCTTTCCCAGCGCAGCCCGGCGGGCCGAACTGCACGAAGCCGCCCAAGACACCCCCCGCACGGCGGCACGGGGATAGCCCAGGAGATCGTCATGGCCTTGTTGGAAGCTCGACGGATTCATAAGCAGTTCGGGGGTCTGGCGGCCCTGAGCGACCTGGACCTGGATGTGGAAAGGGGCACCATCGCCAGCCTCATCGGCCCCAACGGCGCGGGAAAGACGACCTTCTTCAACATGGTCTCGGGCATTTACAAGCCGACCTCGGGCCGGATCCTGCTGGACGGCGAGGAGATCGGCGGCCTGCGTCCCAATCGTGTCACGGCCCGGGGGTTGGGGCGCACCTTCCAGAATATCCGCCTGTTCAGCAACATGACCGCGATGGAGAACGTGCTGGTGGGCATGAACTGCCGCTTGAAGTCCACGTGGTGCGGGGCGCTGCTCCGCCCCAGGTCCGTGAGGCAGGAGGAGGCCGGGGCGCGGGAGCGCGCCCGGGAGCTCCTGGCGTATGTCGGATTGGGCGGCGGAGGCGACACCGTCGCCAAGAACCTTCCGTACGGGCTCCAGCGGCGGCTGGAGATCGCGCGCGCCCTGGCGACCCGCCCCAAGATCATGCTCCTGGACGAGCCGACGGCCGGGATGAACCCCCAGGAGACCGTGGACGCCATGGCGCTGATCAAGCGCGTTCGCGACGAGCTGGGGGTCACGATCCTGCTGATCGAACACGACATGAAGGTGGTGATGGGCATCTCGGAGCGGATTGCCGTCCTCGATTACGGCGCCAAGATCGCCGAGGGGACGCCGGAGGAGGTGCGCGCCAATCCCAGGGTCATCGAAGCCTATCTGGGCAAAGGGGCCGGCGCGGGCATGGGACGGGTCAGGCGCAGGGCCGTGACGGGATCGGGGAGCGGGGACCATGGCACTGTTTGAACTCCACGACGTCCACACATACTACGGCAAGATCCATGCGCTGAAGGGCGTCTCCATCACCGTTGAGATGGGCGAGATCGTCACGCTCATCGGCTCCAACGGGGCCGGCAAGACCACGACGCTCAAGACCATCTCCGGGGTGCTGCGACCCAAGGAGGGAGCCATCACCCTGGAAGGGCGGCGGATCGACCGCACCCCGGCCCACGACATCGTGGCGTTGGGGATCTGCCAGGCGCCCGAGGGCCGCCGCATCTTCCCCCGGCTGACGATCGTGGAGAATTTGGAGATGGGCGCCTTTCACCGCGCCGACAAGGCCGGCATCCAGCAGGACATGGAACGCGTCTTTGCCCTGTTCCCGAGGTTGCAGGAACGCCGAAGTCAGCAAGGCGGCACCCTTTCCGGCGGGGAGCAGCAGATGCTGGCCATCGGGCGTGCCCTCATGTCGCGTCCGCGCATCCTGCTTCTGGACGAACCGAGCATGGGGCTCTCTCCGGTCCTCGTGGAGACCATCTTCGAGATCATCCAGGACATCCATGCCCAGGGGACCACCATCCTCCTGGTCGAGCAAAACGCCCTCATGGCGCTCCAGGTGGCGAGTCGGGGTTATGTGCTGCAGACCGGGCGCATCGTGCTGCACGATACCGCTGAGCGTCTCGGAGAGGACGAGATGGTGCGGCAGGCGTACCTGGGAGAGTCGTGACCGCCCCGGAGGCGCCTTGAGGACCGGTGCACATGGGCCTCGGGGGGCGGCCCGCTCCGACTCACGCCGTGTCCACCCAGCTCACCAGCTGTTCGGCCTCCGCCCGCGTGCGCTGGAACAGATTGATCGGCTCCTGGGGAAGGGGGTACCCCATGGCCATCCCCATGGCGATGACCCGATCCGGGGCAATGGCGGCATGGGCCCGGATCACATCGGGATGGAGGACGGAGACCGCCAGGAAGCAGGTCCCCAGCCCGCGCTCCACGGCCAGAAGGGCGATGGTCTGCAGGAGGATGCCGCCGTCCATCAGGGCGTACGGATTGAACTGCCTTCGCAGGTGGAGGTAGAGCATGTGCGGGGCCTCGAACGACCTGGCCATTTGGAGATAGTAGGCCGCCCGCGTCTCCTTGTCCTCGCGCTGGATCCCCAGGCGATCGAAGATCGACTTGCCGAGATCCCGGTACCGCCCGCCTTCCGGCTCCTCCCATGCGGCGGGCATGATCAGATCGGGGTTGGGGGCCGCACCCTCCTGGAGCCGCCGTCCATTCTCCTCCCTGATGCGTTCGAGGGCCGCCCCGGACACGATGGTCAGCCCCCAGGTCTGCGTGTTCCCCCAGGAGGGTGCCCACAGTGCCTTGCGCACCATCTCGTCCAGAAGTTCCCTCGGGACCGGATCGGGCCGAAAGGCCCGGATGCTTCTCCTTGTCATCACCGCGTCTCTCACGTCCATCGCCGTCCACCCTCCCAGAAAAGAAGTCTCGCCCCCTCGGGCTCGGAAACGGTGGTATGCTACAGCGGCCCGCCCCAGGCCACAAGTGTCCCCCCGAAAGACCTCCGGCGGCCTGCACCTCCGGGCCTTGGGGCAACCGGCCGAACCCCTCCCTCCACGCGTTGCCGGGGGCGCGGCCGGCGTGCAACGGGGGTTGCCCCGGGGAAGGATCATGGTAATATGCACCCCACTCCCCCGCGGACCGTGGCCCCCACAGCGCAAGGGAGCCCCCAGGGAGCGCCCCATGAGCGTCCTGTCTTTTCTGGAGCGAAACGGGGTCTGGATCGCCGTCCCCGTGTTTCTCGCCGCGGCCCAGGCCTTCGCAGGGGGCGGGGGATGGGTCTACCCCGCTCCGCCCAGGACCCCCGAGGGCGATCCGGGCGCTTTAGGCTCGGTCGGAGGCGGTTTGCCCGGAGAAGCAGTTCGGGCTTGTCAACGCCATCACGGTGGAGTCCGGCGGGCGAAGGATCGCCCGGTTGGAGTGCTGGTACCGCGTCCGAGACTGGGGATCCAAGGAACGCCAGGGTTTGGCCTGTCTGGTCGAGTCCCACCGGTTCGAGTCCAAGGGCGCCCAGGTTGACGTGGGGTTCCGGAATCGGTTGGATGGGGCCCTTGTGCCAAACCAGGTGGACAAGGGCGATCTGGCCTTTGCCCGACGATTCATCGTCGCGTCCAAGGATGCGGCCTGGGCCAGGCAGATCCTGGGCAAGTCCCTCCAGGGCGTCTTTGTGCAGAGCGACTCCGAGGCTCCCGTCTACTCCGAGATGGACATGGGTCCGGGTGGGGCCGTGATCATCACCGGTGCCCATGCGCCGCCGAGCAGTGGCCGGCCTTGGTGGAGCTGGCCCGCCGCATCGAATGGGCACTGAGTTGACCCCTCGGCCCCTTTGGTCGGGCAGGGCAGAGGATCGGGAGAGGTCATGTCAGGATTGACGGACCCTACAGAGGGGGCCATGCACCTCCTGCTGGGAAACGAGATCATCGCCCGCGGGGCACTGGAGGCCGGCGTGCGGGTGGCGGCCGGGTACCCGGGGACTCCGGCCTCCGAGGTGGTGGAGGCCCTGGCCCGGGCGGCCGTCGAGCGGGGGATTTACGTGGAATGGTCGGTCAATGAAAAGGCTGCCATGGAGGTGGCGGCCGCCGGTTCCTTCGCGGGGCTGCGGTCGCTGTGCGCCATGAAGCAGAACGGCGTCCACGTGGGCTCGGACTTCCTGCTCCACCTGGCCCTGTCCGGGACCCGGGGGGGGATGGTCCTGGTGCCCTGCGAGGACCCGGGGGCCGTTTCCAGCATCAACGAGGCCGACGCCCGCATGTTCTCCAAGATGCTGGAGATCCCGCTGCTGGAGCCCGGAGACTTCCAGGAACTCAAGGAGATGGTCCGGTGGGCCTTCGATCTCTCCGAGACCCTCCGCAGCCTGGTCATGGTCAGAAGCGTCACCCGGCTGTCCCACGGCAGCGGGAACGTCTCTTTGGGGCCGCTCCCTTCGGCCGTCCCGGAGTTCCCTCCCTGGTTCCGCTGCCACGGCCCCGTCCTGGACGAGGGCGAGGGGGCCCTCATGACCTTCCCGGTGGGCCTCTTTCACGAGCGCCTGCAGGGCAAGCTCCGGGCGGCCGTGGATCTCTTTGATGAGAGCCGTTTCAATACCTATGACGGCCCCGAGCGGCCGGAACTCCTCGTCGTCACCAGCAGCGTGTGCAACCTGTATTGCCGGGAGGCCGTGTCCATGCTCGGGGTGGAGCAGAGGGTGGGGATCCTCAAGCTGGGCACTGCCTGGCCCCTCCCCAGACGCTTTCTGGAGCGCCATCTGTCCCGCAGCCAGCGGGTGATGGTGGTGGAAGAGGTCCTCCCCTTCCTGGAGGACAACCTCAAGGCCTTGGCCACTGACCTGGCCCCGGAGATGGGGCTCAAGCGCTTTCACGGAAAGGCCAGCGGGGATCTGCCGGCGCTGGGGGAGATGGATCCGGACCGGGTGGCCGGGGCCTTGGAGGCCGTGCTGGGCGTGACCGGCCCGGTGGGGGACGGGGTGCGGCAGGCCGCAAGCCGCCAGGTCCTCTCCTCCTTGCCCGGCCGGGAGTGGACCTTCTGCCCGGGCTGCCCGCACCGGGCATCCTTCTGGTCCATCCAACGGGCCCTGAGAATGGACGGTCGCGGGGGGTTCGTCTGCGGCGATATCGGCTGCTACACCCTGGGCATTCTCCCCACCGGGTTTTGCACCCTCAAGCTCGTCCACGCCATGGGATCCGGCATCGGCGTGGCCGGCGGCTTCGGACAGCTGGGGTCTCTCGGGATGACCCAGCCGGTGGTGGCCGTGTGCGGCGATTCGACCTTCTTTCACACCGGGATCACCGGATTGATCAACGCCGTGCACCACGATGCCTCGGTCCTGTTCATTCTCATGGACAACGGCGGCACGGCCATGACCGGGTTTCAACCCCATCCCGGGACGGCCCTCAGCGCCATGGGGCGAAGCGCCCCGGGGCTGGACGCGGGCGCCCTGTGCCGCGCCCTGGGCGTGCGAGTGGAATTGAGCGATCCCTTTGACCTGGCGGGTACGCAGGCGCTGCTGACCGAGCTGCTCCGGGACGGGCGGGGCACGCGGGTCCTCATCTTGCGGCAGGCGTGCGCCCTCAGCCCGGAGCGCAAGGCGGGCCGCAGGTACGCCATGGCCGTGGACGCGGGGCGCTGCCAGGGGGCTGCGTGCGGGTGCAACCGCCTGTGCACGCGGGTCTTTCGGTGCCCGGGCCTGGTCTGGGATCCCGATGATGGGGTCTCCCGGATCGACGAGGTCATCTGCGCGGGATGCGGGGTGTGTGCGGAGATCTGCCCGGCCGGGGCCATCCGGAGAGAGGCGACGCCATGAGCCGGGAGATGGGCTTGCTGCCGCGGGATCCCTACAACCTGATCATCGCCGGGGTGGGGGGCCAGGGCAACGTGATCCTCTCGCGGATCGTCGGGACCATGCTGGTACGCCGGGGCTTGTGGGTCACCATCGGGGAGAGCTTCGGCGCGGCCCAGCGGGGCGGGTCGGTCATGAGCCACATCCGGGTCTCTCAGGGCAACGCGTGGAGCCCCATCATGCCCAAGGGCCGAGCGGATGCGATCATCGCCCTGGAGCCCGTGGAGGGCCTTCGCATGCTGGCCGTGTACGGGAACCCCGAGACCGTGGCCCTGATCAACAGCCGGCCCATCTTCCCGTCGGCGGTGACCGCCGGGGATCACAGATATCCCCCACCGGAGGAGATGGCGAGGATGGCCGGGGAGTTGTCTCGCCACGTCACGTTCGTGCCGGCCACCCAGGCGGCCCTGAGACTGGGCAATCCGGTCCTGGGGGGGGCGGTCATGCTGGGGGCTATGGCGGCCGTGGTGGGTTTGCCCCTGGACGATCGGCTCTTCGAGGAGGTGGCCTCGGAGCTCCTGCCCAAGGAGAAGCGGGACCAAAACCTCCGGGCGTTCGAGCTGGGGGCAACGCTGGTGAAAGATGCAAAGATCCGGTGAAGGAATGGACGAAAGCGGGCTGGGGGACTCCAGAGAGCCGCCTCGCTTCCGACCCACGGGGGGCACGGTCGGCCGCCGAATCCGGTCGTAAGCGCGTTCGATGAGGGGATCTTCTCCAGCCGCGCCAGGCGCGCGGCCCTCGGCTTCCCGGCCCGGGCCCTGGGCAAAGGGGGCGTTGTCCCGCCGGCGAAAAACGGAGGGGAGCTGGACGCTGTCCGGGTGCTCGAGAACCGGCCGATCCATGGCGTTTGTTTTTGCACAAGGACGGAGATCCAGGTCTCAAGAGGGCCATGCCCCCCCCTGGCACGAGGGAATCTGCGCTATCCGCCCTCAAGGGGAGGGGAAAGGATCCGCCCCACAGGGTCTTTTCCTTCGAGATTGGGGATTGAGGGACGTGCGCTTCGCCTCACGGGCCGTGTCCTCCACTCCCGAGGGATGCCGTCTCAGGTCAGCCCCTGCACCACCGCGCCGTGCGTGGAGGCCGCTGCATGACCTCGGCCGGGATCACCGACGCCCAAGGGAATTGTGGTCCGTGCGGGGGTCAGCGCTTGGCCCGGTAATGGGCCAGGGACATGGCCAACGGGGCGAAGAGACCCACCAACGCGGCTTGCTCCGGGGCCGGCATTGGCTCCAAGACGCGCGCCACCTGCGCCAGGGTTCGAACCTCCTGCGGGTCGGCGCACCCCACGATGGCCGCCGTGACGTCCTGGGAGAGGGCGTATCTGAGGAGTCTCTCGGCGGTCACCCCGGCCCGGGGCTGGACATAGCGGGAAGCGCCCAGGGTCTTCATGGCGATGACCGCCATCCCCCTTTCCCGGGCCAGGGGGAGGACCGCGTCGAGAAACCCTCCCAGCGCCCCCTCCACGGGATTCACGGGCATCATCACAGAGTCCACGGGCCATTCCCGCACGGCCCGCAACAGGACGGCGGGATCGTGGTGGCCTGTCACCCCGATATAGCGGGTCCTGCCCCGGGCCTTGGCCGCCAGGAAGGCCTCGAGGGCGCCGCCCGGGCCCTCGATGGCTCTGAGGTCCGCCTCGGTGCGCACGTCGTGGATTTGCCAGAGGTCCAGATGGTCGACGGCCAACGTGGCGAGGGTCTTTTCCAGATCGGCCATGGCCCCGTCCCCGTCCCGCGCCGCGGACTTGCTCGCCTGAAAGACCCCCCGCCTCAAACCCGGCTCCCGGGACCAGACCGAACCGTAGTACCCCTCGCTGCCCGCGTACACCCGGGCGCAGTCGAAATACCCGATGCCCTGGGCCAGGGCCTCGCGGATCACCGCCTGGGCCTCGAGTCCCCTGCCCCAGGTGCGAAGGATCCCCTCGCCGCCGAGTCCCACCCGCGTCACCATCGCCCCGCCATGCCCGAATTCGCTGAGCGGCATGCATCGGCTCGCCATGGCCTTTTCCCCCCTTGATCGTCGATGGACGGCTCCCTTATCAGTATACGCGCGTGCACCCTCGGCCGCGCTGGGGCTCCTTGTGTGGGATTCATTCTCCTGCCGCCCCACCGGAACACCACCCGTGGCACCAAAAGCGATGACGGCAAGGCCAGCCCAGGTGGTCTGCCACAAGCCCGCCAGAACGCTCTTCTTTCGGCCCCACGCGCATTGCGGCGACCGACCCGCCTGGTCCGCCCTCATCCCGTGTTCCACCGCCACGTCGGCAACCCCGCGGCTCTAAGAGCCGTGTCCCCGCGCCCTGCCCCGTGAAGCGACCTGGGCATCCATGGCCCCAAACGCAAGAACCCGCCGCACCATGGCAAGGTGTGGCGGGTTCGGGAGTCGCCCTGGTGGTCCCAACGGGAATCGAACCCGTGTCTCCGGCGTGAGAGGCCGACATCCTAGGCCGCTAGACGATGGGACCGCCGCTCTTGGATTGACATTATTACCGGAGGACGCCCCGGCAGTCAAGATGCCGTCCCAGCCCAATCCACCGCCTGCCTTGTCAGAGGGGGTGGTTTGGACGCGGCTGT